>NZ_LT607802.1:1912553-2638005 GCF_900090205.1 Vogesella sp. LIG4
TCGTGAGGCTTGACTCTATCATTTGAGGTGCTTTGCGCAAGCGAAGTGACAACAAATAGGGTGTGTGCGAGATACAAGATTCTACCGGCCAAGCTAAAGAAAGACAGCTTGGTAAGGCTTCGACAGTTTGATGACAGTTTATGTCTGGTGGCCATAGCGAGGTGGTCCCACGCCTTCCCATTCCGAACAGGACCGTGAAACGCCTCAGCGCCGATGATAGTGCGGATACCCGTGTGAAAGTAGGACACCGCCAGACTCCCCCACAGAAAGCCCAGCTTGAGAAATCAAGCTGGGCTTTGTGCTTTGCGGCGTGGGGCCAGCTCCACCGCACCGCCCGCACTCCCAGCCTGACGACACCACCCCCGCGACCCTTGCGGCCAACGTTGGCCGCGGACTCGCATCAATCAAACAAAAAGCCCGCGTATGCGGGCTTTGTCGTTTCGATCGGGTAGAACCCGTCAATCGTCGCGGGTCAGCACTTCCAGCAGTTCGATCTCGAATATCAGGTTGCTGCCCGGCTTGATGTGGGCGCCGATCTGGCGATCGCCGTAGGCGAGGTGGGCCGGCACGTACAGTTTGCGCTTGCCGCCTACCTGCATGCCCATCATGCCGATATCCCAGCCCTTGATCACTCGCCCGGTGCCGATTACGCACTGGAACGCCTTGCCGCGGTCGTGGGAGGAGTCGAACTTGCTGCCGTCTTCCAGGTAGCCGGTGTAGTGGGTGGTGATCAGCGCGCCCTTGACCACGGCCTTGCCGTCGCCTGGCACGATGTCTTCGATTTGCAGTTCGCTAGTCATGAAATGGGTCCTGGCGGTGAGTTGCTTGCCGCGGATTCTACCGCGCGAATGGGCATGCGAAAACGCCCGCTGCGAGGCAGGCGGGCGTTTGGCTTGTCAGCGGGAGGATCAGACGCTGGTGGTGAGTTGCTGCCGTAGGCGCTTGGTAACGTTGACCATGGTTTGCAGCGCGGTTTCCACCTCCGGCCAGCCGCGGGTTTTCAGGCCGCAGTCCGGGTTCACCCACAGGCGGCGGGCCGGGATCACGTCCAGCGCCTTGGCCAGCAGTTTTTCCAGCTCGTTTTCGCCGGGGAGGCGCGGGCTGTGGATGTCGTACACGCCGGGGCCGATCTCGTTCGGGTAGTGGAAGCTGCCGAAGTCGCGCAGCAGTTCCATGTCGGAACGCGAGGTTTCGATGGTGATCACGTCGGCATCCAGCGCGGCGATGGCCGGCAGAATGTCGCCGAACGCTGAGTAGCACATATGGGTGTGGATCTGGGTGCTGTCATCCACGCCGGCGCAGGACAGGCGGAAGGCTTCGCCGGCCCAGGCGAGGTAGGCGTCCCGGTCGCCACGCTTCAGCGGCAGCCCCTCGCGCACCGCCGGCTCGTCGATCTGGATCACCTTGATGCCGGCGTTTTCCAGATCCAGTACTTCGTCGTTGATGGCCAGCGCAATCTGGCGGCATACCTCGCTGCGCGGCAGGTCGTTGCGCACGAAGCTCCATTGCAGAATGGTCACCGGGCCGGTGAGCATTCCTTTTACCGGGCGGCTGGTGAGGCTTTGCGCGTACACGGCCCAGTGGACGGTCATCGGCTGCGGGCGCGCCACATCGCCGTAGATGACGGGTGGCTTCACGCAGCGGCTGCCATAACTTTGCACCCAGCCGTATTCGGTGAAGGCGAAGCCGTCCAGCTGCTCGCCGAAATATTCCACCATGTCGTTGCGCTCGGCTTCGCCGTGCACCAGCACGTCGATATCCAGTGCCTCCTGCTTGCGGATCACCAGTTCGATTTCCGCCTTCATTGCCGTTTCATAGTTGGCCGCATCGATTTCACCTCGTTTGAAGGCGGCGCGTGCGGCGCGGATGTCCGCGGTCTGCGGGAAGGAGCCGATGGTGGTGGTGGGCAGCAGCGGCAGCTTGAGCCAGCTGGCCTGTGCCGCGGCGCGCACCGAGTAGGGGCTGGCGCGGCGATCGCTGTGCGGCGGCAGGCTGGCCAGGCGGCTGGCCACGGCGGCGCGGTGGATGCGCGGGTTGCTGCGACGCTGCTCGCGGGCGAAGTTGCTGGCGGTCAGTTCGTTGTCGATGCTGGCGCGCCCCTGCATCAGGCCGCGTTTGAGCAGTTTCAGTTCGTTGACCTTCTGTACCGCGAAGGCCAGCCAGCTTTTCAGGTCCACATCCAGTTTGATCTCCTGCGCCAGATCGAACGGGCTGTGCAGCAGCGAGCAGCTGGGCGCCAGCCACAGCTGCTCGCCCAGCCGGGCGCGTAGCGCTTCGGCTTGCTGCAGTACGGCTTCGAGATCCGCCCGCCAGATATTGCGGCCGTCGATCAGGCCGGCGGACAGCACCTTGTCTTGCGGCCAACCCTGCAGGAAGGCGGCCAGCTGCTGCGGTGCGCGCACCAGGTCCAGGTGCAGGCCGGCCACCGGCAGCGCCTTCAGCAGCGCGGCATGCGCGGAAACATCGCCGAAGTAGGTGGCCAGCAGCAGCTTGAGCGGGCTTTGCGCCAGCTGGCGGTAGCTGTCGGCTAGTGCGTCCAACCAGGCTTGCGGCAGATCCAGGCTCAGGATCGGCTCATCGATCTGCACCCACTGCACTCCGGCGGTGTGCAGCGCGGCCAGCAGTTGTTGATAAGTGGCCAGCAGCGCCGGCAGCAGCGCTAGGCGGTCGAAGCCGGTCTGCTTGGCCTTGCCCTGCCACAGCAGGGTCAGCGGGCCCAGCAGCACCGGCTTGGCCTGGATGCCCAGCGCCCGTGCCTCGGCTATCTGGGCCAGCAGCGGGGCGGGGTTGGCCGCAAAGGTGGTGTCGGCATGCCATTCCGGCACCAGGTAGTGGTAGTTGGTATCGAACCACTTGGTCATTTCCAGCGCGTGCTGTTGCTGGTTGCCGCGTGCCAGCTGGAAGTACTGCGCACTGCTCAACGTGGCGGCGTCAAAGCCGAAGCGGCGCGGAATGGCACCCACCAGCAGCTGCGCGTCCAGCACCTGGTCGTACAGCGAGAAGTCGCCTACCGGGCTGATGTCGAGGCCGGCGCCTTTTTGCAGCAGCCAGTGCTTCTGGCGCAGCTCGCGTGCACCAGCCTGCAGCGCAGCGTCATCGATTTTGTTGTTCCAGAATTTCTCGACCAGGAATTTCAATTCGCGCCTGGCGCCGATGCGGGGAAAACCCAAAAGGTGAATGTGGCTCATGTGGAATGCCTTGTTTGATTAATGTTGTGCATCCAGCATGCGATACTTAAAATCATGAGGCAATTTCATTATTTTATGATTCAACATGAGGATGATTCATGTCGCAAACCTTGCTGGAGCTGCGCCATCTGAAAACCCTGCTGGCGCTGGCGGAAACCGGCAGCGTGTCGCAGGCGGCCAAGCGGGTGTTTCTTACCCAGTCGGCGCTGTCTCATCAGCTGAAGGCGCTGGAGGAGCACTATGGGCTGGCGCTGTTCGAGCGCAAGACGCAGCCGCTGCGCTTCACCCCGGCCGGCGAGCGCCTGCTGACGCTGGCGCGTGAGGTGGCGGCGCGCATTGCCGCGGCGGAGCGCGACATTGTGCGCTTGCGCGAGGGCGAGGCCGGTGAGTTGCGCATCGCAGTGGAGTGCCATACCTGTTTCGACTGGCTGATGCCGGCGATGGACGCCTTCCGCCGCCACTGGCCAGAGGTGGAGCTGGACATCGTCTCCGGCTTCCACGCCGACCCGGTGGGGCTGCTGCTGACGCGGCGCGCCGATCTGGCGATTACCTCGGAGGCGGAGCCGCTGGATGGCGTGAGCTATCAGCCGTTGTTCGCCTACGAGATGGTACTGATCATGGCCAATGACCACCCGCTGGCCGGCAAACCGGTGTGGCAGGCCGAGGATTTCGCTAGCGAAACGCTGATCCAGTATCCGGTGCCGGATACGATGCTGGAGCTGATGCGCAAGGTGCTGAAGCCGGCGGGGGTGAACCCGGCGCGGCGCAGTTCGGAGCTGACCATCGCCATCATCCAGCTGGTGGCCAGCCGGCGCGGCGTGGCGGCGCTGCCGTACTGGGCGGTGCAGCCCTACCTGGAGCGCGGCTACGTGCGCAGCGCGCGTATCGGCGAGGCCGGGCTGCAGAGCGAGCTGTATGCCGCGCTACGCAGCGACGATGCGGCGCTGGGGTATATGCAGGATTTTCTGCGCACCGTGGGTGAGCAGAGCTTTGCCAACTTGCCGGGCCTGAGTGTGCTGGCCGGTTGAGCACTTGCGATCTGCTCGGCGATACGGCGTTGCATCCGACCTGGTGATGCGCATCGACTGCACGTCAATTCCGCACCCTCACGCTGTCGCCTTGTCTCGCGAGGTTTTTTTAACCGAGCTGTTTGTAGAAGTAGCGCGTTGCGTGCAGCTGGCCGTCCGGGCTGGCGGCGTAGTGCGGGATGTCGCCGGCCGGTAGCCAGCCCAGCCGCGGGTAGAGGCTGGCCGCCACCGATTCGCTGTCGGTGTCCAGCACCAGCAGCGTGCGGCCAACGTTGCGCGCGGCCTGTTCCGCCGCCTGCATCAGGCGGCCGGCAATGCCGCGGCCGCGATGTGCGCTGTGCACCAGCAGCTTCTGGATTTCGCCACGGTGGCGGCCGTTGGCCTTGCCGCACAGCGACAGCTGTACGCTGCCGACGATCTGGCCGTCGTACAGCGCCACCCAGCAGCGCAGGCTGTCCAGATGCAGCTCGCGCGCCAGCTGCTGCCAGTAGCGGCTGGCTTCCTTGCCGGACAGTGGCGCGAGGAAGCCCACCGAGGCGCCGCCGTGCACGCAGTCCCGCAGCAGTGCCACCAGCTGTGCCAGCTGGTCGGCGTCGATCTGCTGCAGTTCCAGGATGCGCATCATTCCGCTCCGTGCTCCAGGCCCAGTTCCTGGATCTTGCGGGTGAGAGTGTTGCGGCCCCAGCCCAGGAGCTGTGCCGCTTCCACCTTGCGCCCGCCGGTGTGGGCCAGGCCGCTCTTGATGCAGGTGCTTTCGAAGCGCGCGGTGAGGTCGTCGATGATGCCGGTTTCGCCGGCGGCCAGGCGCTGGCTGACTTCGAGCGCCAGCAGCTGCATCCAGTCGCCTGCCGGCAGGCTGGCCGGTGTTGCCAGCGGCAGCGGGCTGCCACCCAGCGCTGCGGCCAGGGTCGGGCTGTCGGTAACCGGGCTGGCGGCGTCGCTGCGGAATTCCGGCGGCAGGTCGGAGACTTCCACCGTCTGCCCCGGCGCCATCACCGTGATCCACTGGCATAGGTTTTCCAGCTGCCGCACGTTGCCGGGGAAGGGGTAGTGGCGCACCAGCTCCATCGAGGCGTCGGTCAGGCGTTTGGGCTCCACGCCAAGGTTGGCCGCACTGCGCGCTAGGAAGTGACGGGTGAGCAGGGGAATGTCCTCGCTGCGCTCGCGCAGCGGCGGCAGGCGCAGGCGGATCACGTTCAGGCGGTGGTACAGGTCCTCGCGGAATTTGCCCTGTTTGACGTGTTCCTCCAGGTTCTGGTGGGTGGCGGCGATCACGCGCACATTGGCCTTGATCGGGGTGTGGCCGCCCACGCGGTAGAAATGGCCGTCGGACAGCACGCGCAGCAGGCGGGTCTGCAGCTCGGTAGGCATGTCGCCGATTTCATCGAGGAACAGCGTGCCGCCCTCGGCCTCTTCGAAGCGGCCGCGGCGGGTGCCCAGCGCGCCGGTGAAGGCGCCTTTTTCGTGGCCGAACAGCTCCGATTCCAGCAGATCCTTGGGAATGGCGGCGGTGTTCAGCGCGATGAAGGGTTTGCCGGCGCGCACCGAATGGCGGTGCAGCGCCTCGGCCACCCGCTCCTTGCCGGAGCCGGATTCGCCGGTAATCAGCACGGTGACGCTGGATTGGCTAAGGCGGCCGATGGCGCGGAACACATCCTGCATCGCCGGCGCCTGGCCCAGCAGGGTGGGCATGTCCACCGCCGCTTCGTCGCCGTTGTCGGCGCTGCGGCTTTCCGCCAGCGCGCGCTCGATCAGTGCCACTGCCTGATCCACGTCGAACGGCTTGGGCAGGTACTCGAAGGCGCCGCCCTGGAACGCCGCTACCGCAGAATCGAGATCGGAATGCGCGGTCATCACGATCACCGGCAGATCCGGGTGCTCCTGCTTGACCTTGGCGAGGAATTTCAGCCCGTCGGTGCCCGGCATGCGGATGTCGCTGATGATGACGCTGGGGGTGATGTCATACAGCGCGTTCAGCGCGTCGTCGGCGGTGGGGAAGCTGGTATAGGCAATGCCGCTGCGCGCCAGGGACTTTTCCAGTACCCAGCGGATGGCTTTGTCGTCGTCGATGATCCAGACAGTTTGCGTCATGCGTTTGCCTTTGGTTTATTGATCCGGGCCGAACGGCAGCAGCACGGTGAAGCAGGTGTTGCCGGGGCGGGAGTCGAATTCGATGGTGCCGCCGTGCTGGTGCACGAAGGTCTGTGCCAGGGTCAGCCCCAGGCCGGTGCCCTCGGCGCGTCCGGTGATCAGCGGGTAGAACACGTGTTCGCGGATTTCCTCCGGAATGCCGGGGCCGTTATCGATGATTTGCAATTTCAGTGCCAGGTTATGTCGCTTGCGTGCCAGCGTGACCTGGCGCGCCACCCGGCTGCGCAGAATGATCTCGCCATGGCCCTTCATCGCCTGCACCGCGTTCTTGCCGATGTTCAGCACCACCTGGATCAGCTGTTCCTTGTCTGCGGCCAACAGTGGCAGGCTGATGTCGTAGTCGCGGCGGATGTCCAGCCCTTGCGGGTACTCGGCCAGCAGGATGCTGCGCACCCGCTCCAGCACTTCGTGGATGTTCACGTCGCTGGCCACGTGGCGGCGGTGCGGTGCCAGCAGGCGATCCACCAGGTGCTGCAGGCGCAGCGCCTCCTCGCGGATCACGCCGGTGTATTCCAGCAGCTCCGGGCGGTCGGCAATTTCGTGTTCCAGCAGCTGCGCTGCGCCGCGGATGCCGCCCAGCGGGTTCTTGATTTCATGCGCCAGATTGCGGATCAGCTCGCGGTTGGCCTGCAGCTGCAGCAGGTGGCGCTCTTCGTTGACGATGCGCAGCTGCTGGTCGATGGGGCGGATTTCCAGCAGTGCCAGCCGCGGCGGGCTGTCGATGGGGGTGACGGTGAGGCCGACGTGGATGGGCTCGCCGCTTTCGGTCTGCAGTTCCAGGTCGTGTTCGATGAAGCTGCCGGCATGATCCAGCGCCATCTGCACCGCATTGCGCAGTGCCTTGTTGTTGTGGAAGCGTTCGTACAGCGTGAGCTTCTTCAGCTCCTTGTGACTGATGCCCAGCAGGTTTTCGCACGCCGGGTTGGCGTAATACAGCTGGCCGCCGCGCTCGACGATCAGCACCGGCGTGTCGAGCAGTTCCAGCCCGGAATAGGGATGTGTTGTCATGTGACAGATGCCCGATGTTGGTGTGACAGGCTGTTAGAGCCGCTAACAAAACCCCTGATCCTGCGTGGCGCCTCCTTGCGGTACGACTGGTACTGTCTGCGTCGGCGCGCCTTGGCTCAGGTTCACTGCGAGGTTTTGTTAGCGGCTCCTAGCAAGAAGCAAGCCTGCCCACGGGCTGCCGCAAAACGGTGCGACGGCCTTATGTGCACTATTTTAGTGCATCTAGCCGCCGAGTTCCTTGTTCAGTGCGTCAATATTGCGCTCGCGGTCGGTGACTTCGTCCCTGAAGCGTTGCAGCTGCTCCGGCCTGGTGCCGGTTTTCTGCTGCGCATCCTGCAAGGCGGTGCGCGCCTGGGCCAACGCCTTGCGCTCATTGGCCAGTTCGTTCTCCAGGATGCGGCGGCGGCCCACGTCGCGCTGTTTCTGGGTGCCCGGGTCGATGGCCGGAATGCCGGCATTGTCGGAGGAGGTGCCGGCGCTGGCGTTTTTCTTGCGCGGACGGCTGCTGCTGCCGTTGGGCGACAGCATCAGTACCTTGGCGCCGGGGCGCGGCACGTTGGTGAAGGTGACGTGCCCGTCCGCATCGACGTACTTGTAGATGGTGTCGGCGGCAGCGGGGCCGCACAGTGCGGCCAACAGCAGGGCGGAAAGAAGACGTGGCATGAGCGGCAAACGGATAGGTTCTGCTGCGATGATAGTCAATCGGCCGTGCGGCGTCATGTTGGCCGCAGCGGCATGAAAAAACCCGCACCGTTGCCGGTGCGGGTCTGATCAAGCTGCAAAGCGGGGTCGAGTCGCTTGGCATCGGTTCACGATCTGCTGCGCGTCGGCGATACCGCGTTGAAACCGGCTTCGGAATGCTCATTGACTGCATGTCAACTCCGCTTCCTCAGCCGTTTTCGCCTTGTCTCACCTTTGCTCGCTGGATCGTGAGTACGCTTTTACAGCGAGTAGTACATCGCGAATTCCACCGGGTGGGTGGTCATGCGGGTCAGGTTCACTTCCTTCATCTTCAGTTCGATGTAGGCGTCGATCCACTCGTTGGAGAACACACCGCCGCGGGTCAGGAACTCGCGGTCTGCGTCCAGCGCAGCCAGGGCTTCATCCAGCGACGCGCACACGGTCGGGATCAGCTTGTCTTCTTCCGGCGGCAGGTCGTACAGGTTCTTGTCGGCTGCATCGCCCGGGTGGATCTTGTTCTGGATACCGTCGAGGCCGGCCATCAGCAGTGCGGAGAAGCACAGGTACGGGTTGGCCAGCGGATCCGGGAAGCGCGCCTCGATACGACGGCCTTTCGGGTTGGCCACGTGCGGGATGCGGATGGAAGCGGAACGGTTCTTGGCGGAGTAGGCCAGTTTCACCGGTGCTTCGTAGTGCGGAACCAGACGCTTGTAGGAGTTGGTGCCCGGGTTGGTGATGGCGTTCAGTGCCTTGGCGTGCTTGATGATGCCGCCGATGTAGTACAGGGCGGTATCGGACAGGCCGGCGTAGCCGTCACCGGCGAACAGGTTCTTGCCGTCTTTCCAGATCGACTGGTGTACGTGCATGCCGGAGCCGTTGTCGCCAACGATGGGTTTCGGCATGAAGGTGGCGGTCTTGCCGTAGCTGTGGGCCACGTTGTGGATCACGTACTTCAGAACCTGGGTCCAGTCAGCGCGCTGGGTCAGGGTGCTGAACTTGGTGCCGATTTCCATCTGGCCGGCGGTAGCCACTTCGTGGTGGTGCACTTCAACCGGTACGCCCAGTTCTTCCAGCAGCAGCACCATGGCGGAGCGCAGATCCTGGCCGGAATCTACCGGCGGTACCGGGAAGTAGCCGCCCTTGACGCCCGGACGGTGACCGGTGTTGCCACCTTCGAATTCTTCGGCGGAGGCCCAGGCAGCTTCTTCGGACTTGATCTTCACGAAGGTGCCGGACATGTCGGTGCCCCAGGTCACGCTGTCGAACACGAAGAATTCCGGTTCCGGACCAAAGAAGGCGGTGTCACCAATGCCGGATGCCTTCAGGTAGGCTTCGGCGCGCTTGGCAACCGAGCGCGGGCAGCGGTCGTAACCCTTGCCATCGGCCGGGTCGATCACGTCGCAGCTCATGAATACGGTCGGCTCGTCGAAGAACGGGTCGATCTTGGCGGTGGCCGCATCGGCCATCAGCAGCATGTCGGAGGCCTGAATGCCTTTCCAGCCGCCGATGGAGGAGCCATCGAAGGCGTGGCCGCGCTCGAACCATTCGTCGGCATCTTCCAGCAGAACGTGTGCCGGAATGGTTACGTGCTGTTCTTTACCCATTGTGTCGGTAAAGCGCAGGTCTACGAATTTAACGTCGTTGTCTTGGATCAGCTTGACTACGTCTGCAACCGCCATGGATGTCTCCTAGTGAGAAAGCAATGTGCCGTGGATCAAATTTGAGGCACTCGATACAGGTGTGCCTGGTCTAAAGCATGAAGCGTGCCAGATTGTGACAGTACTGTTTACGGGCGTTTTTGCCGGCTTGCCGGCCTTGGCACCATTATGCTGCACCAAATTAAAGCGTGGCGTATAAGTTGTGCGCCATGTTGGTGCATTGGCACGGGCGCAGCAGCAGTTGCACGCACCATGACGACAGACATTATCATGCAGGTAGCACTGTGATGTCCCGATGACAGCCCACCCACATACCGGCAGTGCCGGTCGCGTTATAAGGAATGCAACATGAGCGTAGAAAACCTGCTGGCCAAGGCGCACGAACGCGGCGCCCAGCTTGGCCTTACCTATAGTGGCGCCCTGCTGCCGGCCGAGGCCTGGGCGGTGCGCCAGGGGCTGCCCAACTGCGTGATTGTCGATGTGCGCAGCGCAGCCGAGTGGCAGTTCGTCGGCGTGGTGCCGGAAGCGGTGCGCGTGGAGCTGCGCACCTTCCCCGGCATGGTGCCCAATGCCCAGTTCGTACCGCAGCTGGAGGTGCAGGTGGCCAAGGATGCCACCGTGATGTTCATCTGCCGTTCCGGCGCGCGCAGCGACGAAGCCGCCAAGTTGGCCGCAGCCGCCGGCTACCGCGAGGTGTACAACATTCTGGAAGGCTTCGAGGGCGATCGCGACAGCGAGCAGCATCGCGGCAAGGTCAACGGCTGGAAGGCGGGCGGCCTGCCCTGGATGCAGGGCTGAGATCAAGGCCGGGCAACGGTTGCAGTTTCCTGGCCGACAAGGCAAAGTGTGCCTTCGGCCAAGCGGCTGCCACCGGCTTGCCCAATTACCCTTATCGGAAGATGTTAAGCATGAACGATCGTTACGCCGTCATCGGAAATCCTGTCTCGCACAGCCAGTCTCCGTTCATTCATACCGAATTCGCCAATGCCACCGGCCAGGTGCTGCAGTACGAGAAGCTGTTTGCCGACCTGGGCAAGTTCGACGAGGTGGTATCCGCCTTCGTTGCCGCCGATGGCAAGGGCCTCAACGTTACCCTGCCGTTCAAGGGCGACGCTTTCCGTTTTGCCGATGAGGTATCCGAAAACGCGCGTCTGGCCGAGGCGGTGAACACGCTGAGCTTCCGTGATGGCAAGGTGTATGGCGACAACACCGACGGCGTTGGCCTAGTGCGCGACATCGTGGAAAACCTGGATGTGCCCATTGCCGGCCAGCGTGTATTGCTGCTGGGCGCCGGCGGTGCCGTGCGTGGCGTGCTGCCGGCCATCCTGGCGGAAAAGCCGGCTAGCGTGACCATTGCCAACCGCACCGTGATCAAGGCCGATGCGCTGGCGCACCAGTTCCGCGAACTGGGCCAGATCGTGGCCTGCGGTTACGAGGCACTGGCCGGCCAGCAGTTCGATATCGTGATCAACGGTACCTCCACCAGCCTGTCCGGCGAGCTGCCACCGATTCCGGCCGGCATCTTCAGCGGCCGTTCGCTGGCGTACGACATGGTGTACAGCCGCGGTCTCACCCCCTTCCTGCGCCGGGCGCAGGCCGAGCACAGCGGCATGCTGGCCGATGGCCTGGGCATGCTGGTAGAGCAGGCGGCGGAATCTTTCCGCATCTGGCGCGGCGTGCAACCGGATACCCGCAAGGTAACCAATATGCTGCGCGAGGTCCTGGCTTAACGTGCTGCGCTGGGTATTCCGTATCGGGGCGGTGCTGTTGGCCGCCCTTTTTCTGTACAACCTGTGGATCCTCGGGCACATCGTCTACTGGCGTGATCACAACCCGTCGGCCAGTGCGTTCATGAACGAACAGCTGGCCAAGCTGCAGGAAGATGACCCCAATGCCGAGTTGCGCCACAAGTGGGTGCCGTACGAACACATCTCCGGCAACCTCAAGCGGGCGCTGATTGCCGCCGAGGATGCCAAGTTCGTCGATCACGAAGGCTTCGACTGGGACGGCATCGAGGCGGCCTTCGACAAGAACATCAAGCAGGGGCGCATCGTGGCCGGTGGTTCCACCATCAGCCAGCAACTGGCGAAGAACCTGTTCCTGTCCAGCAGGAAAACGCCGTGGCGCAAGCTGGAGGAGGCCGCCATCACGGTGATGCTGGAGAAGGTGCTGGACAAGCGCCGCATCTTCGAGATCTACCTCAACGTGATCGAGTGGGGTAATGGCGTGTTCGGCGCCGAAGCCGCCTCGCGCTACTACTACCGCAGCAGTGCCGCCCGGCTGTCGGCATCGCAGGCTGCCAAGCTGGCCGCCATGGTGCCCAACCCGCGCTTCTACGACGAGCACCGCAATGCACCGGGGCTGGCGCGCAAGACGCGCATCATCCAGCGGCGCATGTCGTTTGCCGATACACCGTAAGCGCGGCGTCATCAGCACGGCAGGAATCCCGACGCCACCGGCATGCCGGTGGCGTCTTTTTGTCATCAATCATTAAGCGAGCGGCCCCTACGCCGTGATACAATCCGGCCACTTTTCGTGATGGCTGCGCAAGGAGCGCGGTTGAACTCATGGACTTACCCAGTTTTCACTATTCCGACTTTTTAACAGCCAGTCTGGCTGACCAATAACCCCGCCTTTTGCCGGAGTGCTGTCGCGCTTTCCGCCTGGGGCGGAAGGAGACGTGCATGACGGTTGTCGACAAGAAGCAACCTACCGATCGTCTGCAGGAAAACCTGCTACAGGTGCAGCGCCTGATCGAGCGCCAGCACCTGGTGGAAGATCTCGTCCATCGCCAGGAGATGCCGCGGCACGACCTGGTGGAATCGCTGGTACACAAGCAGAACCTGTCCGAGCTGGAGCACAAGCTGCGGGCGCTGCACCCGGCCGATATCGCCTACATCCTGGAAGCACTGCCGCTGGACGAACGCCTGATGGTGTGGGACCTGGTGGCCAGCGAGGACGAGGGCGATATCCTGCTGGAGGTGTCCGATGCGGTGCGCGAATCGCTGATCGAGGCGATGGAGCAGCACGAGCTGGTGGCCGCGGCAGAGCAGCTGGATGCCGACGAGCTGGCCGACCTTGCCGCCGACCTGCCGCGCCAGGTGGTGTACGAGGTGATGGGCGGCCTCGACGAGGAAGAACGCCAGCAGCTGCAGTCGGCGCTGTCCTACCAGGAAAGCCAGGTTGGGGCGCTGATGGACTTCGACCTGGTGAAGATCCGCGCCGACGTGAGCTGCGAGGTGGTGCTGCGCTACCTGCGCCGCTTCGACGAGCTGCCGCACCAGACCGACAAGATTTTCGTGGTGGACGAGCAGGGCGCGCTGATGGGTGTGCTGCCGGTGCGCAAACTGCTGGTGTCCGACCCGGAAGCCAAGGTGGCCGACATCATGGCAACCGAAGTGGTGACCTTCAGCCCGGAAGAAGAAGCTGCCGATGCGGCACTGGCCTTCGAGCGCTACGACCTGGTGACCGCGCCGGTGGTGGACGACAAGGGCGTGCTGATCGGCCGCCTGACCGTGGACGAGATGGTGGACGTGATCCGCGAGGAGTCCGACACCGAGGCACTGAACCTCGCCGGCCTGAAAGAGCAGGAAGACCTGTTCGCACCGGTGGTCGATTCGCTGAAGAACCGCTGGTCGTGGCTGGCCATCAACCTGTGCACCGCCTTCGTGGCCAGCCGCGTGATCGGCGCCTTCGAAGGCTCCATCGCCAGGCTGGTGGCGTTGGCCGCATTGATGCCCATCGTGGCCGGCATCGGCGGTAACTCCGGCAACCAGACCATTACCATGATCGTGCGT
The DNA here is from genome assembly GCF_900090205.1 of Vogesella sp. LIG4. Classification (NCBI taxonomy): domain Bacteria; kingdom Pseudomonadati; phylum Pseudomonadota; class Betaproteobacteria; order Neisseriales; family Chromobacteriaceae; genus Vogesella; species Vogesella sp. LIG4. The sequence continues at coordinate 1,926,065 of NZ_LT607802.1, forward strand.
GCGCTGGCGGTAGGGCAGCTGCAGCCCGGGCAGGCGCGCCGCCTGTGGCGCAAGGAGCTGGGCGTCAGCGTGATCAACGGTATGTTGTGGGGCGGCATGCTCGGCCTGCTGGCCTGGATGCTGTACCGCAACTTCGCCCTGGGGCTGGTGATGATGGCGGCCACCACGCTGAACCTGATGCTGGCAGCCACCATGGGGGTGCTGATTCCTATCACCATGGAACGCTTCGGGCGTGACCCGGCGGTGGGCTCCAGCGTGCTGATCACCGCCTGCACCGATTCCGGCGGCTTTTTCATTTTCCTTGGCCTGGCCAGCCTGTTCCTGTTGTAAACCATGCCGAGCATCAATCAGGCCCTGCGCCATTTCGATCTGCCGCGCCTGGAGGCGCGGCTGCTACTGGCGCAGGTAACCGGGCTGAGCCATGCCGCCATGGTGTCCGCCGCGCATGATGAGCTGAGTGCCGAGCAATGGCAGGCGTTCAGCGCCTTGGCCGCACGGCGCCTGGCCGGCGAGCCGGTAGCCTACCTGCTGGGAGCGCGCGAGTTCTACGGCCGCGAGTTCGCGGTGACGCCGGCGGTACTGATCCCGCGCCCGGAAACCGAGCACCTGGTGGAGGCCACGCTAGCCAAGGTTGGCCGCATGCGCCCGGCGCGGGTGGTGGACCTGGGCACCGGCAGCGGCATCATTGCCTGCACCCTGGCGCTGGAAGCACCGCAGTGGCAGGTGGCCGCCGTTGACCTTTCCGCCGATGCGCTACAGGTAGCGCGCGGCAACGCCGCCAGGCTTGGCGCGCAGGTTGCGTTCCATCACGGCAGCTGGCTGGCGCCGTTGCCGGCTGGGGAGCGATTCGACGCCATCGTCAGCAACCCGCCGTATATTGAGCAGCACGATCACCACCTGGACGAAGGCGATGTACGCTTCGAGCCGCGCATGGCGCTGACCGACGAAAACGACGGCCTGGATTGCCTGCGCGCCATCGTCGCCGCGGCGCCGGCAAGGTTGCTGCCTGGCGGCTGGCTGCTGCTGGAACATGGCTACGATCAGGGTGCAGCTTGCCGCGCCTTGCTGGTGTATGCCGGTTTTGTGCAGGTGGCAACGTTGCCGGATCTGGCAGGCAATGACCGCGTTACCCTGGGGCAGCTGGCGTGAGCGCAAGCCGCATGGCGCTGCTGTGGGGGCTGCTGGCCCTGCTGTTGGCCGCAAGCGGGCAAAATCAGGTGCTGTTTCTGGCCGTGCATCATGCGGCACAGCTGCTGCCGGGCGTGGTGTGGCGCGGCCTCAGCATGTTTGGCGAATGGCCGCTGGTGATTGCCGTGCTGCTGTGGCTGGTGACGAGAGAACCGGCGCGCCTGCCGCGTTACACGCTGGCGGTACTGCTGGGGATCGCCGCGGCCATCATGCTGAAGGCAGCGTTTGCGATGCCGCGGCCACCGCTGGTGCTGCCGGCTGGCAGTGTGCATTTGCTGGATGTGCTGCCGGGTAATGGCTCGTTTCCGTCCGGCCATGCCATCGCGGTGGCGCTGCTGGCAGGGCTGTGGCCGCAGGGTGGGCGTGGCTGGTCTTGGGGCGGGCTAGCCCTGGTGGCGCTGGTATGCCTGTCGCGCTTGGCTATCGGCGTACATTGGCCGCTGGATGTGCTGGCCGGTGCGGCGGTGGGTTATGCAGTGGCGGCGCTTGCCGGACGTGTGCCGGAGCGGGCTCTGCCGGGGCTGCACACGTTGCTGAATGCTTTGCTGCTGTTGTCTGCCGCGCTGGCAGCATGGCGGCTGTGCCTGCGGGTGCCCAATGAGGCTTATGCTGGCTACAACCTGCTGGTGCTGCTGTTGGCCGCACGGGCGTGGCGACAAAACAAAAACGGGGCCTGAGCCCCGTTCTATTCACCAGCCTTGCGGCTTAGTGGTGGTGGCCGTGCTCGCCGTGGGCATGGCCGTGGGTGATTTCGTCCTGGGTAGCCGCGCGTACTTCGGCCACGGTGGCCACGAAGCGGATGGTCAGGCCGGCCAGCGGATGGTTGCCATCCAGCACGGCTTTGCCGTCAGCCACGTCGGTGACGCGGAACAGGATGATGTCGCCGGTTTCCGGATCGTCGGCTTCGAACATCATGCCAACCTGGGCATCTTCCGGCAGCGCGTCCAGCGGCTCAACGCGGATCAGCTCTTCTTCCGGCTCGCCGAAGGCATCGTCCGGGCTCATGGTTACGGTAACGGACTCGCCAACGGCCTTGCCGTGCAGCGCCTCTTCCACCATCGGGAAGATGCCATCGTAGCCGCCATGCAGGTAGGCGATCGGCTCTTCAGTCTTGTCGAGCAGGTTGTTATCGGCGTCGTACATCTCGTAATGGAGGGTTACGACCGAGTTTTTAACGATTTGCATGAGGCTGTACCGTCGTAAGAAAAAATGAAGGGAAGTTTGCGGCATCACAGACCGCCAGGGCGGCAGATGCGGCAGACTCCTGCGAAAATGCTGCTGATATTGTAAACCATTGCCTGATGGCACAACGAGAAATTGCCATGAAACCGATTGACCTGCTGGGCGGCATGAGTGCCCAAACCTTCCTGCGCGACTACTGGCACAAACAGCCGTTGCTGATTCGCGGTGCCCTGCAAGATGTGGGCGAACTGGCCGACTTTGCCGTGCTGTCCGACCTTGCCTGCCAGGAGGACGTGGAGTCACGCCTGATCGAATACCGCAACGGGCAGTGGAAGCTGGAGCGGGGGCCGTTCCGCCCATCGCGCTTCAAGCGCCTGCCGGCGAGCGACTGGACCATCCTGGTGCAGAACGTCAACCACCACCTGCCGCATATCGCCGACATCCTGTGGCGTTTCGACTTTATTCCCTATGCGCGGCTGGACGACCTGATGATCAGCTACGCGCCGCCCGGCGGTACCGTCGGCCCGCATTTCGATTCCTATGATGTATTCCTGCTACAGGTGGGCGGGCGCAAGCGCTGGCAGATATCCACCCAGCAGGACGAGCGTTTCATCGAGGATGCGCCCATCAAGGTGCTGCAGGATTTCCAGCCGGAGCAGGAATTCATCCTGGAGCATGGCGACATGCTGTACCTGCCGCCCCGCTGCGCGCACCACGGCGTGGCGCTGGAGCCGGGCATGACTTATTCCATCGGCTTCAGGGCGCCGACAGCGCAGGAACTGACGACGGAATTCCTGGTTTACCTGCAGGACAGGATTTGCATGGAAGGCAGATATGCCGACCCGGACCTGCTGCGCCAGCAGGACCCGGCGCGTATCGGTGAAGAAATGGTGCAACAGGTTGGCCGCATCCTGCGCGAGATCCGCTGGGACGACAGCGCAGTGGCCGATTTTCTTGGCCACTACCTGACCGAGCCCAAGCCGCACGTATTTTACGATGCGCCGGAAGAGGAACTGGACGAGGACGAGTTTGTTGAACTGGTACAACAACATGGCGTGATGCTGGATCTGAAGAGTCAGATTCTTTATTACAATGACATGCTGTACTGCAACGGAAGTGTGTTGGAATGTGAACCGAAAGACCTGGCGGCATGGCAACATTTCGCTAATGCACGCAAGCTGCCTGCAAGCGAGCTTACCGACACGATGTTGCCCACACTCTATGAAGGCTACCTCACCGGCTGGTGGCATCCGCTACCAATGGCGGGTGGATTGGGGTAACATGCCAATAATTTCGCGGGATCGAAAGCGAAGAAGGCGAGGCGGGGCGAGTAGCTGCACGGTGTCTGTTTATTGCGATGCAACATTTGGACACGAAATATCTGCAATAAATTACTTCTCACCCCCTTTTCAGCAATTTTATTCGTGCTACAATCTCGCCCACTGACAGTATCTCCACTGCTTTCTTCAGTAAGCGCTTTTGCTGAGAAGATAGTGAACCAGACGTCTTGTTCAACTTACTTTCAAAGGTAATAAACAAATGAAACAGTCGCTTATCGTTGCTGCCCTGCTGGCCGTTGCTCTGTCCGCTTGCGGCAAAAAACAAGAAGCTCCGGTAGAAGCTTCCGCTCCGGCCGTTGAAGCCTCCGCTCCGGCAGCCGCTCCGGCTTCCGCTCCGGCTGCTGAAGCTTCCGCTCCGGCTGCTGCTTCCGCTCCGGCTGCTTCCGCTGCTCAGTAATCACTTTTGTGATTGCAGGAAAAACCGGCCCACGGGCCGGTTTTTCTTTTGCCGCAACGAGTTGCCGGCAAGTCGTTGCGATGTAAAAAAGCCCGCTGTTGCGGGCTTTTTTGCGTGTTGGCAAAGCCCTTCCGTATCGTGAGAGAGTTTTGCTGTGTAAATGGAATGGCTGTCGATTCAATTGCCTGGCGGGCATGTCCCGATTTTGCCGGCCGGCCAGGGTGTGGATCAGGCTCTTTGTCAGCAGCATGAAAAAAAGCCCGCAGCTGCGGGCTTTTTTTATGGCGGGAACCTGGCTCAGTTGAGTTCGGCAGCCATCTTTTTCAGCAGTTGGTCTTTGTCCTTGCTCGGTAATTGGCTGTTGCCATCGCCTTGCAGGTCAACCTTCACCTTGCTGTCGCCCTGGGCGGTCAGCTGTACGCGCAGGGTCGGACGATTGTTGCCGCTGCTGGTCTTGTTGCTGCCCCACAGGCTGCTCCAGAAGCCAGGCTTTTCATTGGCCTTGGCGGCATCGTCGGCGGCCGGGGTGACAAAGTAGACGCCAGTGGAGCGGTCACGATCAGTAATGGCCAGGCCGTTGTGCTCCAGTGCCAGGCCGACACGGCGCCAGGCGCGGTCGAAGCTGTCATCCAGCAGGATGCTGCCGTTTTCCAGGTGGGCCTTGCTGCCCACCTGTGGGGTGGTGGCAAGCGCGGCGGTGCTCTGGGCGGCGACTTTTTCATCGATACCCAGGCGAACCAGGAAGCGTTCCAGGAACACGGCTTCCAGTTCCGGGTCGGCCGGACGCGGCTGCCAGCGGGTTTCATCCTTCCGCTCGTCGATGTAGATCTCGTACATGCCGCGATGGGTGAAGAACACATCGGTGCCGTTGGCGGTTTTTTCTACGCGGATACGGAAACGGTCGCGTTCCGGGGTGGACATGGCCGAGCCGATGCCGATGTTTTCCAGCAGGTTGCGCAGCGTGCTGGTGCCGAGCTTGGCGCGGTTTTCCGCCCAGTCGGTTTCCATGTAGCCGATTTCCGGGTCTTCGGACTGGATAACGAAGCCGTTGTCCTGCCAGAAGGCCTTCAGCAGCGGCCACAGTTCGGCCGGAGATTTGCCGCTGACGCTTACCCAGCGCTGGCTGCCGGCGCGTTCGAGCGTGGCATTGGATGGCTGCATCTGCTGGCCGGCGGTCTTGCCTGCCATAACGGTTGCTGCCTGCTGTTGCGCCAGGGCGCTGGTGCTGGTCGGCAGCGGGTAGCGATCCTGCTGACTGGGTTGGGTCAGATCCGGCGGTACTTCCAGGCCGGACTTGGCTTTCGGGTTCTCGGATTTGAATTCGTACTTGTTGTCCGGCGTGCTGCTGGCGCAGGCGGACAGCAGGCCCGCACACAGCAGGCCGGTAATCAGGGTCTTGTTCATTGGCATGTTCAACTGGTTACAGAACGCCAGCCTGACGCATGGCGGCTTCTACAACGGGCACGGAACCGGTGCCCAGCGGGGTCAGTGGCAGGCGCAGGCCTGCTGGCATCAGGCCCATGCGATGCATGGCCCACTTGGCCGGAATCGGGTTCGGCTCCACGAACAGCTGCTTGTGCAGGCCTTGCAGCTTGTCGTTGAGCTTGCGGGCGGTCTGGGTTTCGCCGGCGCGGGCGGCCTTGCACAGGTCGCTCATCAGGCGCGGGGCAACGTTGGCAGTCACCGAGATCACGCCATGGCCGCCGCACAGCATGAAGGCCATGCCGGTGGCGTCGTCGCCGGAGTACAGCGCGAAGTCGGCCGGTGCGCGCAGCACCAGGTCGCAGGCGCGGCCGATGTCACCGGTGGCATCCTTGAGGCCAACGATGTTGTCGATCTGTGCCAGGCGCAGGGCGGTGTCGTTGCTCATATCGGCCACGGTACGGCCCGGTACGTTGTACAGGATCACCGGAATGTCCACCGCTTCGGCGATGGCGCGGAAGTGCTGGTAGATGCCTTCCTGGGTCGGCTTGTTGTAGTAGGGGACTACCGACAGGGTGTGGCTGGCGCCGGCACCCTTGGCCAGGCGGGCCAGTTCGATGGCTTCGGCGGTGGAGTTGCCGCCGGTGCCGGCCACTACTGCCACGCGGCCAGCCGCATGTTTCACCACGGCCTCGACGACCTTGATGTGCTCTTCCACGCCCAGGGTGGCGGATTCGCCGGTGGTGCCGACTGCCACGATACCGTCGGTACCGTTGGCAATGTGGAAATCTACGAGACGATTGAGCGATTGGTAATCGACCTGGCCGTCCTCGAACATCGGGGTGACCAGTGCAACAAGGCTGCCGGTGAGCATGGGTCTGCCTATCTGGATAAAGTTGAATGGAGATGGCTGATTGTAGCGGAATTCCGCTTACCGGGCGCAAGCAATACGTAACGCACGCAAGCCTCTGATAGTTGGGTGCTTTGTGCTAAAATGCACGGTTTTCCGGTACACAACTAGAGACTGGTATAAGGAATTAGCAGCGTGATTACGACAAGCAACATTACCATGCAGTTCGGCGCCAAGCCGCTTTTCGACAAGGTTTCCGTGAAATTCGGCGAGGGCAACCGCTATGGCCTGATCGGCGCCAACGGTTCCGGCAAATCGACCTTCATGAAAATCCTGGGTGGCGACCTGGAGCAGACCAGCGGTGAAGTCGCGATCGAAAGCGGCCTGCGCCTGGGTAAGCTGCGCCAGGACCAGTTTGCCTACGAAGACCAGCGCGTACTCGACGTGGTGCTGCAGGGTCACGTGGAAATGTGGGCGGCGATGAGCGAGCGCGATGCGATCTACGCCAACCTGGAAGCCACCGAAGACGATTACATGCGTGCCGCCGAACTGGAAGCCAAGTTCGCCGAGTACGACGGCTACACTGCCGAGGCGCGTGCCGGCGAACTGCTGATGGGCGTGGGCATTCCGGTGGAGCAGCACTTCGGCCCGATGAGCGAAGTGGCTCCCGGCTGGAAACTGCGCGTACTGCTGGCGCAGGCGCTGTTCTCCAACCCGGACATCCTGCTGCTGGACGAACCGACCAACAACCTGGACATCAACACCATCCGCTGGCTGGAGCATGTGCTGAACGAGCGCAACTCCACCATGATCATCATTTCGCACGATCGCCACTTCCTGAACGAAGTGTGCACCCACATGGCGGATCTGGACTACAACACCATCCGCATCTACCCGGGTAACTACGACGACTACATGATCGCCTCCACCCAGGCGCGTGAACGTCAGCTCAGCTCCAACGCCAAGGCCAAGGAACGCATCCAGGAACTGCAGGAATTCGTGGCTCGCTTCTCGGCCAACAAGTCCAAGGCCCGCCAGGCCACCAGTCGTCTGAAGCAGGTGGACAAGCTGAAGGCCGACATGGTGGAAGTGAAGCCGTCCAGCCGTCAGAGCCCGTTCGTGCGCTTCGAAGTGGACGACAAGATGAAGCTGCACCGCCAGGCGGTGGACGTGGCCGGCGTGGACAAGGGCTATGGCGACAAGGTGCTGTTCAAGAATGTGAATTTCATCCTGGAAGCCGGCGCACGCCTGGCCATCATCGGCCCCAACGGTGCCGGTAAATCCACGCTGGTGAAACTGCTGGCCGGCGCATTCGAAGCGCCGTTCGCCGAAGGCGTGACCGCCGATCGCGGCAGCATCAAGTGGGCGGAAAAGGCGCAGGTAGGCTACTTTGCCCAGGATCACGAAGCCGACTTCGATAGCGACAGCACGCTGACCGAGTGGATGCGCGAGTGGGGCCAGGAAGGCGACGACGAGCAGGTGATCCGCGGCACGCTGGGCCGCCTGCTGTTCGGCAGCAACGATGTGGACAAGGCCGTGCGCGTACTGTCCGGTGGCGAGAAGGGCCGCATGCTGTACGGCAAGCTGATCCTGCAGAAGCCGAACGTGATGATCATGGATGAACCGACCAACCACATGGACATGGAATCCATCGAAGCACTGAACATGGCGCTGGAGAAGTACAAGGGCACCTTGCTGTTCGTGTCGCACGATCGTCAGTTCGTCAGCTCGCTGGCCACCCACATCATCGAACTGGATGGCAAGGGCGGTTACGACTACTACACCGGCAACTACGAGGACTACCTGGCCAGCAAGGGCCTGGAATAAGTCTTCATGCGGTATGCAAAAAGGGTGGCGAAAGCCACCCTTTTTGCATGTTGCGCCTTGCTTACCACACCACTGACAGTGCCGGTAAAGTGGCTGGAGCGATTACTTTACCTTCGCGGCAACCATGCGCTATATTGCACCGCACGATAGGTTGTGCGGTGCAATAAATTGCGCTAGTCAACCAGCATAACAAATAAAAAGACAGATACGAACCGGGATAGTTATCTCGAAGGTCGGTGGTGGAGGATAGGCCGGTCGACTAACGGGTCGCCTGCAAATCAGCAAAGGAAGAATTATGCGCTTGAAAGGGAAAGTCTCCATCATTACCGGTGGTGCCAGTGGTATCGGTAAGGCCACTGCTGAAAAATTCGCCAAGGAAGGCGCGATTGTCGCAGTGTGCGATATCAATCTGGATGCGGTGAATGCCGTGGTGGAAGAACTGAAGGCCAGCGGTGCCGAGGCAGTAGGCTACAAGGTTGACGTAACCGACAAGGCCCAGATTGCCGACATGGTTGGCGCGCTGAAAAGCCAGTTCGGCCGCATTGACGTGCTGGTCAACAACGCCGGTATCGTCATGGATGCCCAGCTGATCAAGATGAACGATGACCAGTTCGACAAGGTAATCGACATCAACCTGAAGGGCGTCTACAACTGCACCAAGGCAGTGGTGGACACCATGATCGAGCAGGGCGCCGGCGTGATCCTGAACGCCTCCTCCGTGGTGGGTGTGTACGGCAACTTCGGCCAGACCAACTACGCGGCTTCCAAGTTCGGCGTGATCGGCTTCGTGAAGACCTGGGCCAAGGAACTGGGCAAGAAGGGCATTCGCGCCAACGCGGTATGCCCGGGCTTCGTGGCCACCCCGATCCTGAAGTCCATGCCGGAAAAAGTGATCCAGGCCATGGAAGACAAGGTGCCGATGAAGCGTATGGCGCAACCGGAAGAAATCGCCAACGTGTACGCCTGGCTGGCTTCCGACGAAGCAAGCTACATCAACGGCGCCGCCATCGAAGTAACCGGTGGCCTGACGCTGTAAGGTTGGCCGCAAGCACGCAACGGGGCGCCTGGCGCCCCGTTTTCTATTGTGCGGCGCCGGATTTGCTGGCTTGTCTTTCTACTGGTGGAAAAATTTTCAAATTCCGATTTAAGTCTGCGCGCAGGGCTGTCGCCTAGTGTCAGTGAGGGCAAGCAAAGCTGCCCGAATCCGACAACGTTCCAGGAGTTCTGCCATGCTCAGCCTGTACACCAATGCCGCTTCGCTCTCTACCCAGTCTGCGATGTCCAGCACCCAGAAAGACCTGTCCACCTCCATGCAGCGCCTGGGTACCGGCTACCGCATCAACTCCGCCATGGACGATGCCGCCGGCCTGCAGATCGCTACCCGCCTGAACGCCCAGGTAAGCGGCATGAAAGTGGCCATGCGCAACACCCAGAACGACATCTCCATGCTGCAGACCGGTGAAGGCGCGCTGAACGAAGCCACCAACATCCTGACCCGCATGAAAGACCTGGCTACCCAGGCAGCGGATGCCTCCTCCAGCGCCAACGACCAGACTGCCATGCAGGCTGAATACGATGCGCTGGGCCGCGAACTGAACAACATCATGAGCAACACCTCCTTCGGTGGCCAGAAGCTGCTGATGGGTACCGGTACCGGTTCCGGTACTGCCGCGGGTTCCACTTTCTCCGCTGCGGTTTCCTTCCAGATCGGCTCCAGCGCCAGCGAAACCATGTCGTTCAACGCATCGACCCAGCTGAACACCATGGATACCGGCCTGCAGAGCGTCAGCGCTACCTACAAAACGCCTGCCGCGGCTACCGTGGGCACCGAACTGACCGCTGCCGGCGGCGCAACCACCGCCATCGGCAACCTGTCCACCGCACTGGACAACGTTGGCGCGCTGCGTTCCGCCATGGGTGCTGCGGCCAACCGCCTGGACCACGTGTATAACAACTTGAGCAACATGAGCAACAACGTGTCTCAAGCCAAGGGCCGCATCATGGACACCGACTACGCGTCCGAAAGCGCCAACATGACCACCAAGCAGATGCTGATGCAGGCCAGCACCGCCATGCTCAAGCAGAGCAATGGCATGTCCTCCATGGCCATGTCCCTGCTGCAGTAATCACTGCCGCCCGTCATCATCAAAAGCCAGCTGCCTGCAGCTGGCTTTTTTGCATTCCGGCCGGGCAGCATGCAAAAAATATCCATTAACGATTTAAGTGCCGGCAGGGATTGGTCGCTTTGTACGGATGACGGCATGCATCGCATGTCCAACCCCGACAATCATCAGGAGCCCTGTCATGCTCAGCCTGTACACCAATGCCGCTTCGCTCTCTACCCAGTCCGCGATGTCCAGCACCCAGAAGGACCTGTCCACTTCCATGCAGCGCCTGGGTACCGGCTACCGCATCAACTCCGCCATGGACGATGCCGCCGGCCTGCAGATTGCTACCCGCCTGAACGCCCAGGTAAGCGGCATGAAAGTGGCCATGCGCAACACCCAGAATGACATCTCCATGCTGCAGACCGGTGAAGGCGCGCTGAACGAAGCCACCAGCATCCTGACCCGCATGAAGGACCTGGCCACCCAGTCCGCCGATGCCTCCTCCAGCGCCAATGACCAGACTGCCATGCAGGCTGAATACGATGCGCTGGGCCGCGAACTGAACAACATCATGACCAACACCTCGTTTGGCGGCCAGGCGCTGCTGGCAGGTGCCAAGACCGGTACCACCGCTGCCACGGCAACTGCCCTGGCCGCTGGCGGTGGCAAGTTCGGTGCCGCCATCAACTTCCAGATCGGTTCCTCCTCCACCGAAACCATGAGCTTCAACGCCGCGACCCAACTGGGCCAGGCCGACTTCGACATCGGTTCCGCCAGCGCGGCATACAAGACCCCGGGTATGGCCGGTGCCGGTACCGAGCTGACCGGTGCTGCCAACGCCACCATCGGCCTGCTGTCCAACGCGCTGGACTCCGTGGGCGCGCTGCGTTCCGCCATGGGTGCTGCGGCCAACCGTCTGGACCACGTGAACAATAACCTGAGCAACATGAGCAACAACGTGACTCAGGCCAAGGGCCGCATCATGGACACCGACTACGCGTCCGAAAGCGCCAACATGACCACCAAGCAGATGCTGATGCAGGCCAGCACCGCCATGCTCAAGCAGAGCAACGGCATGTCCTCCATGGCCATGTCCCTGCTGCAGTAATTGTTGTCTCGTCCTCACCTTGCTGTTTGATGCCAGCTGCCCTGCAGCTGGCTTTTTCCATTTGACTGCTGCCGGAGCCGGACATGCTGCTGGACCCCGCCCTGACCAGCCCGCTGCTGCGTGGCGCCGAACTGCCGCCAGGCATGCCCGACCTGTTGCCACTGGTGGGCAGCACGCTCACCTTGTCGGTGCTGGCGGTGGAGCAGCAGGGCGTGCGGGTAGCCACGGCAGAAGGCTTGACGCTGCTGCTGCCGGGGCTGGCCGAAGCCGGCTTGCAGGCCGGCAGCCAGCTATTGATGAAAGTGGTGGCCACCGAGCCGCGGCTGCAACTGGCGCGGCTGGACGAAAGCAGCGCGCCCGCGCCGCAGCGGGAGGCACCCGCAGCGCTAGCCGCCGAGCCGCTGGTGTTGCCGCCACGCTGGACGCTGGTGAAGCCGGGGGCGGAACAGTTGGCCGCAGGCTGGCGCGGCGTGCTGCAGGCGGCGCTGCTGCCGGCCGCCGCTGGCGAGCTGGCCAGCCAGCCGTGGCTGCTGGCCGGCTTGCGGCCGGAGACCGATCCGCTGCTGCTGGCCCGCCGGCTGGCGGAGCAGGGCTGGCACCTGGCACACGGCTGGCCGGGGCAGGTGCTGCACCTGGCGGTGGAGGAACAGGCGCATGCGGCCAACCTTGCGGAGCCGGCCTTGCTGCTGAAATTGCAGCTGCCGCCGTGGGGCGACATCTGGCTGCGGCTGGCCGCCAGCAGTGCCGGGCCGCTGTTGCAACTGGGCAGCGAACGGCCGCAGGTACTGGCAGACTGGCAGCCACTGCTGGAAGAATGGCGGCAGGCACTGCTGAGCGCCGGCCTGATGGTGGTGGAGCTGCAGCTGTGCCTGGCCGCGGTCAGCCAGCTGACGCCGCGCCGGCTGCTGCCCGGGGCCAATCTGCCGCTGGCCACCCAGTTCCGGCTGGCGGCGAGGATGGTGTTGTTGCTGCAGGCCGCGGCAGAACAGAACATGTCGGCGGGCGATTGTCCGCCATCACCACGAGAGGTGGCGCGTAATGACTGAGGTGAGCGAACAGGCGGTTGCATCGGTGGCATTGTCGCCGGCCGGCGATACCCGGCCGCAGCTGCTGCAGGATGCAATCGAGATCGCCATGCTGATGGCCGAACTGCAACAGCAGGGGGCGGCGGTGTACCTGTACCCGCCGGGCAGCGAGGCGGCGGTGGAAGGCACGTTGCCGGCGCAGACGGCAGTGGGCAATCACCTGCAGCTGTACCCGGCGCTGGAGGCCTGGCCGCTGCTGCAGGCCAACCCGGCTGGCTGGCGCATGGTGGCCATGGTGGGCGACTGCATCGTGCAGGCGGAACTGCCGCCGTTGCAGCTGCTGGGCGGGCAGTGCAGCTGTGCCTACCCGCAGCAGCTCACCCGCTGGCAGCGCCGCGCCTTCCTGCGGCTGGATGCACCGCTGGGGCGGCGTTTCAGCGCCGCGTTCACCCTGCTGGGCGAGGCGTATCAGGCCAATATCTATGATCTGTCACTGGGGGGCGTGGGGCTGTACGCATCGCCGCGCGACCTACCGGAGCTGCGCCCAGGGCGGCAGATTCCCAAGGCCAGCCTGGAGCTGGGGCCGGGGCGCACGGTGGTGGCGGAGCTGGAGGTAAGGCTGTGCCGCAGCTTCCATTCCCGCCTGCTGGGCGAGCAGCTGCACGTGGGCTGCCGCTTCCGCACCATGAGCGAGCAGAGTGCAGCGGTGCTGCGTGCCAGCCTGGCCGAACTGGCCGCCATCCAGCGGCTGGATTGATGCGGCCAACCTTTGGTCAAGCCCAACCTCAACGGTGTTTACTTAAGAAACTTCACCTACGGTTCTGGCGATAGAACGGTAGCGACTTGACCTGAACCCGTTGGCGCGAGCCGGGCAAAATGGTGCGCCCCAGGTTTTAAGACGCCGATCTGTCTGAGTCCCGAGCCGTTAGCGAGGGACGAGTTCGGCGGCGCCTGGGGCGTGCCGTTTTGCCCGGGGTTTCGAGCAGCGCCAATAGAATAAAAAGCCGGAGCCGGGGATTGGAAAGGGGCCGGCGGTCGGCCCCTTCCTCGTTCGCCGGGCGAAACCGGCGCCAAAAACATCATCCGCGTAGCGGATTCCATGCCTGACAACACATCAACGCAACACGGTAAATGTTGGGCCTCGCTACGCTCGACCCAAGCTACACGCTGCCGGCATTAGCCCGCCATCAACCCAGCGTACCGATGATGCTGACGTCGCGGTTTTCCGGAATCTCGTTGTAGGACAGCACCGACAGGCCCGGGGCGAACAGCCGCGCGTAGCGTGCCAACAGCGGGCGGATCTGCGGCATCACCAGCAGCATCGGTGCCGCCTGCTGCTGCTTCATCTGCTCGCGGATCACCGGCATGTTCTGCTGCAGCTGAGCCAGGATGTTGGGCTCCACCGGGTAGTTGTCCAGTATCACCTTGCCGCTCTGCTGCGCCTGGCTCAGCGCGCCCAGCAGCATGTTTTCCAGCTCGCCGCCCAGGTTGAAGGCGCGCATCTCCTGGCGCGGGCCGATCAGCGCGGCCACGATCTGCCGGCGCAGGGTGCAGCGCACTTCCGCCGCCAGCAGGATGGCGTCCTTGGTGGCTTCGGCGTTCTCCAGCAGCGTGCTGGCAATCGGCACCACGTCCTTCAGCGCCACGTGCTCGGTGAGCAGCGCGCGGAATACCTTCAGCAGCTGGCTGTGATTCAGCGCCTTGTCCAGCGCTGCGGCCAACTTGGGCGCCTGCGCGGTGAGGCGGTCCATCCAGGCGGCCACATCGTCGTGGCGGAACAGCTCCGGCAGGTAGTCGCGCAGGGTGCGCGACACATGGGTGGCGATCACGCTGGCGCCATCCACCACCTGGTAGCCCAGGCCCAGCGCATGCGCCTTGTTTTCGCTGTCGATCCAGGTCACCGGCATGCGGTAGGCCGGGTCCACACCGGGCGTGCCGTCCAGCTCGCCATAAACATGGGGCGAGGGGATGGCCATCAGCTTGTCGGCCGGAATCTCCGCCTCGGCCACCACGGTGCCGCCGAGCTGGATGGTGTACTGCGTGGGGCGCAGGCCCAGGTCGTCGCGCACCGGAATGGCCGGCAGCAGCAGGCCCAGCGCCTCGCTCTGGCTCTGGCGCATGCCCTTGATGCGCTTCACCAGCGGCGCGCCCTGCGCCGGGTCTATCATGCCCACCAGCTTGTAACCCAGCTGCACCGACAGCAGCTCCACGAACGGCAGGCTGTGCCAGTCCAGCTCGCTGTGGCTTTCCGCCAGCAGCGCCTTGCCGATGGCTTCCTGCTCGCTGTCGGCGATCTGCGGCGCGCGGCTGCCCACCCGCCAGCCTACATAGGCCAGCAGCGCGGAGAAGGCGAGGAAGCTGAACCACGGCATGCCGGGGATGATGGCCAGCACGAACATCACGCCGGCGGCGCTGTACAGCACGCTGGGCGAGGCCAGCAGCTGCGAGCTGACCTGCTGCTCGAAGTCGCCGGAATCGCTGATGCGGGTCACGATGATGGCGGCGGCGGCGGATAGCAGCAGCGCCGGAATCTGCGCCACCAGGCCGTCGCCGATGGTCATCAGCGCGTATTGCTTGAAGGCGTCGGCAAAGCTCAGGTCGTGCATGGCCACGCCGATGGCCAGGCCGCCCAGCATATTGATCAGCAGCACCAGGATGCCGGCGATGGCATCGCCGCGCACGAACTTGGAGGCACCGTCCATGGCGCCGTAGAAGTCGGCTTCCATCGCCACGTCCTTGCGGCGCTGCTGGGCTTTTTCCTGGTTGATCAGGCCGGCGTTGAGGTCGGCATCGATGGCCATCTGCTTGCCGGGCAGCGCATCCAGCGTGAAGCGCGCCGATACCTCGGAGATACGTTCGGCACCCTTGGTGACCACCACGAAGTTGATGATCATCAGGATGACGAACACCACCAGGCCCACCACGAAGTTGCCGCCTATCACCACCTGGCCGAAGGCTTCGATCACCCGGCCGGCGGCGTGGGTGCCTTCATGGCCGTGCAGCAGCACCACGCGGGTGGAGGCCACGTTCAGCGTCAGCCGCAGCAGGGTGGTGGCCAGGATAATGGTGGGGAACACCGAGAAATCCAGCGGCCGCTTCACGTTGACGCTGACCAGGATCACCACGATGGCCAGCACGATGTTGAAGGTGAACAGCGCGTCCAGCACCGCCGGCGACAGCGGCAGGATCACCATGGCCAGTACCGCCATCAGGAATATCGGCGTGGCGAACTTGTGGCGGCGCAGGGTGGCAAGCAGGCGATTGAAGGCAGTCATGGTCAGCGGGGTTCGGTAAGTTCTTGCGGAATGTCGAAATTGTGCGGCAGCTCCGGCTCACGGCGGCGGCGGCCGCTGCGGAATGCCTTGAGCTGCAGCACATAGGTCAGCACCTGTGCCACCGCCTGGTACAGCGCGGCGGGAATCTGCTGGTTGACCTGGCTGGTGTGGTAGATGGCACGCGCCAGCGGCGGCAGCTCCAGCACCTCGATATGGTGTTCGCCGGCCAGCTGGCGGATGCTCAGCGCCATCTCGTCCAGGCCCTTGGCCAGCACGAACGGCGCTTCGGCGCGGTCTTCGTCGTATTTCAGCGCCACCGCGTAGTGGGTCGGGTTGACGATCACCACGTCGGCCTGCGGCACGGCTTTCTTCAGCCCGCGCAGGGCGAACTGGCGCTGCAGTTGGCGGATGCGGTTCTTCACTTCGGGGCGGCCTTCATTGCTCTTGTGTTCTTCCTTGAGTTCCTGCTTGCTCATGCGCTGGCTGCGCATGAACAGCAGCCACTGCAGCGGCAGGTCGATCACCGCGAACAGCACGAACACCATGCTCAGCAGCATGGTGCCATCCAGCATCAGCCCGGCGCCCTGCAGCAGCGCGTCGGACAAGGGCAGCGATTGCAGGCGCAGGTATTCCAGCTGGCTGCTGCTGACCAGGTGCCACAGCAGCAGGCACAGCAGCACGGCCTTGAGCAGGCTGCTGCCCACCTGCAGCAGCTGCTTGCCGCTGAACATGCGGCCAAGGTTGGCCGCAGGGTCCAGCCGCTCCAGCTTGGGCTGCCAGTGGCTGCTGTTGAACACCCAGCCGCCGGGAAACAGCGAGCCGGCCATGATGGCCAGCGGAATCAGCGCCAGCGGCGCCAGCATGCGTGCCAGCAGCCACAGTACCGAGGGGAAGGCGTTGCCCAGCGCATTGTCCAGCGCGCCTTCGCCGCTGCCATAGGCCATGGCCAGCGCGAACAGGCGGTGAAAATCGTCCAGCCACAGCGGCAGCAGCAACAGCAGCAGCTTCAGGCTCAGCACGATGCCGATGGCGGTGGCCACATCGCGCGAGCGCACCACCTGGCCGGCTTCACGCGCCTTGCGCAGCTTCTGTTGCGAGGGTTTTTCGGTCTTGTCGCCGCCGCTGTTGTCAGCCATGCGCCAGCTCCAGATTGCGGTCCAGCAGGCCCAGCATGTGCTGGGTGAACTGCAGATAGTGTTCCGGCAGCGTGCGCACCAGCAGGCCGAGCATGAACAGCCCGAACAGCGTCACCACCGAGAAACCCAGCGAAAACAGGTTGAGGGCGGGCGCCACGCGGTTGAGAAAGCCCAGCCCCAGCTGCACCACCAGGGTGGAAAAAATGATGGGCAGCGCCAGCAGCAGCGCGGCGGAAAACACCCAGCCCACCTGGTAGGCCAGCAGCTTGAGCACGCCGTAATCCAGGCCGTGGCCCAGCGGCCAGACGCGAAAGCTGGCGTACACCACGTTGACCAGTACCAGGTGGCCATCGATGGCGAAGAACACCAGGATGCACAGCACCGTCAGCAGGCTGGACACCACGTCGGAGGAGGAGCCGTTCACCGGGTCGTTCATCATCGCCATCGACAGCCCCATCTGCGATGAAGCCAGCGTGCCCAGCAGCAGCGGCAGCGCCATGGTGAGCTGGAACACCAGGCCGAACACACTGCCGATGATGGCCTGCTCCAGCGTGGCGGCGATGCCGTGCAGCGAAAACGGGTCCACCGGGCTGATATGCAGGCCGGGCAGTACGATCACCGCCAGCACCAGCGACAGCATCAGGCGCACCCGCACCGGCACCAGCATGTCGCCCAGCAGCGGCGCCATCGACAGCGCCGCCATGAAGCGGCAGAACGGCCACCAGACAAGATTCAGCAGCCCGGGCAGCTTGAGCAGCAGCGCTTCCATGCCCTAGCCGACCAGCTGCGCGGCGCGACGGAAGATCTCGGTACAGAAATCCATCAGCGTTTCGGTAATCCAGTGCCCGGCCACGCAGATCACCAGCAGGGTGACCATCAACCGCGGCAGGAAGCTCAGTGTCTGTTCGTTGATCTGGGTGGCGGCCTGGAACAGGCTGACCAGCAGGCCCACCACCATGCCGGGTACCACCAGCACCGCCACCAGCAGCATCACCACGTGCAGCGAGTCGGTGACCAGATCGACAGCAATTTCCGGAGTCAGCATGTCAGTAGGCCTGGATGCTGGAAACCAGCGTATTGACGGTCAGCGTCCAGCCGTCCACCAGCACGAACAGCAGCAGCTTCATCGGCAGCGAAATCACCAGCGGCGACAGCATCATCATGCCCATCGCCATCAGCACCGACGACACCACCAGGTCGATCACCAGGAAGGGAATGAACAACAGGGCGCCGATCTGGAACGCGGTTTTCAGCTCGCTCAGCATGAATGCGGCCAACTTCACCGGGAAGCTGTGCTGCTGCGGCTGGCTGATATTGCCCTCGCCGGACAGCCGCGCCACCTGCGCCAGCGCGGTCTTGCCTGTCTGTGCCAGCATGAAGCGCGACAGCGGCGCCTCGGCCAGCTGCAGCGCCTGCTGGAAGCCGATCTTCTCCTGGTCGTAGGGCTGGAACGCCTTCTGCCAGATATCCAGCCCCACCGGGCGCATCACCAGAATGGTCAGCACCAGCGCCACGCCGGTAATCACCCGGTTGGGCAGGCCCTGCTGCAGGCCCAGCGCCTGGCGCAGCAGCGACAGCACGATGACGAAGCGGGTGAAGCTGGTCATCATCAACAGCAGCACGGGCAGCAGCCCGAGCAGCGTCATGATGATCAGGATCTGGGTCTTGACCGTGAAATCCACCGGTGCGCCGCCGGCCGAGCCGGACAGCAGCGGCACCGATGCCGCCATGGCCGGGGCGCAGCACAGCAGCGCCGCGCCTGCCGGGGCGGCGTAACGCCAGGCACGACGCATCATGGCTGCAGCGTGTCCAGGTCCAGCGCGGCCAGCTCCACCACCTTCAGGCCGTAGTTGTCGCCGGCCACCACCACCTCGGCCTTGCCGACCGTGGTGCCGTTGACCTTGATCAGCAGCGGCTCGCCAGCCAGGCGATCCAGCTCCACCACCGAGCCGGGGCCGATGCCCATCAGCTCCAGCAGCGACACCTTGGCGCTGCCCACTTCCAGCGTCAGCGTTACCGGAATCTTGCGCAGCATCTGCAGATTGTCGCGGCGCGGCGCGCTGTCGGCGGCTTCCGTTACGGCAGGTTCAGCGGTGTCGGCCAGCATGGCGTCGATATCGAAAGCGTCGGTAGGCTCCATGCCTTACTCCACATCTTGAAAAGAGGTTAACCACAATTTGCCGTCGTGTTCGGCCACGGCGGCATGAAACAGATGGGCGTCATCCACCGTCACCCGCGCCAGCGAAGGCGGGCGGATGGGCAGGGTGTCGCCGGGGCGCAGCGTCAGGAGATCGCCCAGCGACAGCTGCAGCTCCAGCAGCTGCGCGCTGATGGACAGCTGCAGCTGTTTACCCAGCTGCAGCGGCGCGGCGCTGTCGGCAGCAGCGGCCTGGCGCGGCGCCAGGCTGCCCAGCAGGCGGCCCAGCCAGTATTCGTCCAGCGCCAGCCACAGCATGCCGCTGAGCTGACGGCTGTTCTCGTGCAGGGTGAGCTGCAGCAGCTGGCTGCCGGCGGGGAGCGGCGTGGCCGGCAGGCGCTGCGGCTCGCCATCGCCATCACCGGCGATCAACTGTTGCAGCAGGCTGGCCAGCTCGCGGCCCAGCAGCTCCAGCAGGCGCTGCTCGCTTTCGGTTTCCGCTTCGCTGTCGGCTCCTGGCGGCAGCTTGCCGTCACCGCCGTAGCGGTAATCCAGCAGCGTCAGCAGCAGCGAGCGTTTGAGGGCAACGGCCATGCGCCCGTCGCCAAGCCGGTAGCTGCACCACTGGCTGCCGGCAGGCGGCGGCGCGGCGTGCAGCTTGACGCCGGCCACGCTGAAGGCACAGCCGTAGCGGCGGTTGAAGCGCTGGGCGAAATAGCGGTCCACCGCTTCGCCCAGGCGGGTGGTGAAGTCCTGCAGCTGATGGAACGGTCTTCCCAGCGTGCGCGGGTCGAGAACCGGGCAACGCTCGGCGTCGTCCGGGGTAAGCAGCTTGCTTTTGCCTCTGCTCGTTGCTTGCGTTCGTTTGCTCACTTGCGGTGGTTCATTCCATCTGTGCTCCGGCGCTTTGCCGGGGCGTCGTTCAGTGGTTCTGGCGGAGCGGGCATTGTTGTTTTTTTGCCGGCCGCAAGCTGTTCGGGCGCGGCAGCCTGGCTGCTTTCACCCGATTTCCAATGTTTCAATCGTATTAATCGATGAATAACTGCGTGGCCAAGCAAGTGCTTGCCACGCGTGTGTGTGAACTTTGTCACACCTTTAAGCTTATGTTCAGTAAGGTTTTTGCCGCCTTTATCAATCGTGGACTAAAGAATATGTCCTTCAGTTGATGGTTCTATTTTAATATCGGACGAAATGTCTGTAAAATGTATCCGTGACGTATCGAATGGGTGGCCGTTGTGTGACGGTCTGTGACAGGGCCGCCAATTTGATTACGTGAAGGTAATTCTGATTTTTTGAATGTGAATTGTCGGTGCAAATTCAGAGGTTTGCGCCGTTTCAGGGGATGTCATGCTCGAACCATCTATCCAGCTCATTCTTGCCGACCGCTCGCGCATCCAGGGGGATATGGCCTCGCTGGGCGGCGAGGCGATCCAGCCGGCCATCGGTGCGCAACCCGGCTCAGCCAGCTTCGGCGACAGCCTGCGCGATGCCGTGAGCAGCGTGGATGCAAAAGAGCGCGATGCCGCCGGCAGGATGGAAGCGGTGGACAGCGGCCGCAGCGATGACCTGGTGGGCGCCATGCTGGCCAGCCAGCAGGCCAGTCTGTCGTTTTCCATGCTTACCCAGGTGCGCAACAAGGTGGTTGGCGCGGTGGACGAGCTGAGCAAGCTGTCGCTGTAAGCAAGGTAGAGACGCCGTGATCAATACGCTCAAATCCAGGGTTGGCCGCATGGCCGGAATGCGCGGCCTGCTGTCGCCGGCCAATGTGCGCATGCTGCTGCCCATGCTGTTGCTGGCCGCCGGCATCACCGCGCTGGCCATGATGTACCTGTGGCACGACGATGCCCGCTACAAACCGGTGTTCGGTGCCCAGGAACACGTACCCGCCGCCGAGATGATGGCGGTGCTGGATGCCGAGAAAGTGCCGTACCGCATTCACCCGGTCAGCGGCCAGGTACTGGTGCCGGAAGACGAGCTGGGCAAGGTGCGCATGCTGCTGGCCGGCAAGGGCGTAGTGGCCAAGCTGCCGGAAGGCCTGGAGCTGGTGGACAAGAACGACCCGCTGGGCGTGAGCCAGTTCGTGCAGGACGTGCGCTTCCGCCGCGGCCTGGAAGGCGAGCTGACACAGAGCATTATGGCGCTGGGCCCGGTGGCCAATGCCCGCGTGCACCTGTCGCTGGCGCGCAGCACTTCGTTTGTGAGCAGCGACGGCGAGAAAAGCTCCGCCTCGGTGATGCTGAGCCTCAAGCCGGGCCAGCAGCTGAGCGCCGAACAGACGCTGGCGGTGATCAACCTGGTATCCGGCAGCGTCGCCAGCCTGGAGCCGTCGCGGGTGACCGTGGTGGACCAGGACGGCAACTTCCTGTCCGCGCATGTCGACCCGGCGGAAGGCATCGCCGGCCTGGCCGGCGGCAGCGATGCGGCCAACCGTTTCCGCAGCGACGCACTGCGCAATGTGCGCGACCTGCTGGCGCCGACGCTGGGCGATGGCAACTACAAGGTCAGCGTTACCGCCGACGTGGACAACGACAAGGTGGAAGAAACCCGCGAGCGCTATGGCGAAGCGCCGAAGATCACCAACGAGGCGGTGCGTAACGAACAGGATCAGGAGCCGGTGGCGCTGGGTGTACCCGGTTCGCTGAGCAACCGCCCGGTGGCCATCGATGCCTCGTCCCCGGCCGGTGCCTCACCGAATGCCTCGCACAAGAATGCCGCCACCCGCCAGTACGCCTACGACCGCACCATCACCCAGGTCAAGCACGCCCGTGGCGCGCTCAAGCGCCTGAGCGTGGCGGTGATCCTCAACAACGCCGTGGCGCCGTCGGCAGCCAAGGGCTGGACGCCGGAACAGCTGGCCAGCTTCGACAGCATCCTGCGTAACGGCCTGGGGCTGGATGCCGCCCGCGGCGACAAGCTGGTGGTGTCCTCGCTGAGCTTCCCGGCGCATGCCGTGGAGCAGCCGTGGTGGCAGGAGCGCAGCACGGTGGAAAGCGGCGTGTCCTACGGCGCCTACGCGCTGCTGCTGCTGCTGGGCTGGCTGCTGCTGGTGCGCCCGCTGCTGAAGATCCTGCGCCAGTGGGTAGCCACCCGGCAGAGCGAAATCGAACTCAACGAAGTGGCCATGAACACGCCGGCCGCGCTGGCCGCGCCGCAGGTGCTGGAGCCGCAGGCCGCTGCCCAGGCGGCAACGTTGGCCGCACCGCAGGCCGGCGCCGTGCGCCTGCCGATGGTGCCGCTGCTGGAAAACTACGATCTGCCGCCGGCCGGCTCCAGTGTCGACGTGCTGGTGGATCACCTGAAGAGCCTGGCCGGCAAGGAGCCGGAGCGCGTGGCGGAAGTTGTCAAACAGTGGGTGCAGAAACGTGGCTGATGTCCAGAATCTGAATGCAGCGCCGGACGAAGAACTGTCGCCGCTGGAGCGTGCCGCCATCGTGCTGCTGAGCATGGGTGAAGAACCGGCCGCCGCCGTGCTGCGCTGCCTGTCGCGCGAAGAGTTGCTGGAAGTGACGCAGGTGATGTCGCGCATGAGCGGCATCAAGGTGGACGCGGTGCGTCACAGCCTGCAGGTGTTCTTCGACGACTACCGCCAGCAGAGCGGGGTGCATGGCGCCTCGCGCTCCTTCCTGCAGCGCTCGCTGGAAATGGCGCTGGGCAACGACATTGCCAGCAGCGTGCTCAACAGCATCTACGGCGATGCCATCCGCCCGAAGATGGCGCGGTTGCAGTGGGTGCAGCCGGGCTGGCTGGCCGAACGCATCAGCGGCGAGCATGTGCGCATGCAGGCGGTGTTCCTGGCCTTCCTGCCGCCGGCACAGGCCGGCGAGGTGATCGAGGCGCTGCCGGTGAACCAGCGCGACCAGGTGCTGGTGAACATCGCCCGCCTGAAGGAAATCGACCGCGAGCTGCTGCTGGAACTGGAACTGGTGGTGAACCGCTGCCTGGACAGCCTGGGCAGCCAGAACGCCAGCGTGGAAGGCGTGCGCCAGGCGGCGGAGATCATCAACCGCATGAACGGCGACCGCGCGCAGATGGTGGAACTGCTGCGTGCGCATGACCCGGGCGTGGTGACCGCCATCGAAGACAGCATGTACGACTTCTTCCTGCTGTCGCGCCAGAGCGAGCAGGTGATCCTGCGCATCGTGGAATCGGTGGCGCTGGAACAGTGGGCGATTGCGCTCAAGGGCGCCGAGCCGGCGATCCGCAACGCCATCGTACAGTCCATGCCGCGCCGCCAGGCGCAGGCGTTCGAAGACAGCATGCGCCGCTCCGGCCCGGTGCCGATCAGCCGCGTCGAACAGGTGCGCCAGGAAATCATGCAGGCAGTGCGCGAGCTGGCCGACAACGGCGAGATCGACCTGCAACTGTTTGCCGAGGATGTGGTGGAGTGATGGCCCCGTTCCGTCCCTATCGTTTTCCGCCACTGTCGCAGGCACTGCCCGCCGCCAGCGGTTCGCAGGCGGCGCAGCAGCAGGCGCAGCTGGCGCAGGGCTTTCAGCAGGGCATGGAAAGCGGCTTTCGCGAAGGTTACGACAGCGGCGTGGAGCAGGGCCGCCAGCAAGGCTTGGCCGCAGGCCACGCCGACGGCCTGATCCAGGGGGCGCAGCAGGGCGAGCAGCAGGTGCTGGCCCGCTTTGCCCAGCTGGAGCAACCGCTGGAAGCCGCGCTGCAGGCGCTGCACCAGTTGCAGGCCGACTACCAGCAGGCGCTGCGCCGCGAAGTGGTGGAGCTGGTGGCCAAGGTGGCGCGCCAGGTGATCCGCTGCGAGCTGGCGCTGCAGCCGGTGCAACTGCTGGCGCTGGTGGACGAAACCCTGGCCGCGCTGCCGCCGGTGCAGGACGACCAGGTCACCGTGTACCTGAATGCCGAAGAATGTCAGCGCATCCGCGAACTGGCGCCGGAGCGTGCCGCACGCTGGACGCTGACGCCGGATGCGCGGCTGGCGCCGGGCGAATGCCGCGTGCGCGCCGGCAACCATGAGGCCGATGCCGGCTGTCGCCAGCGGCTGGATGCCTGCATGCAGCAGGTAGCCGACCACCTGGCCGACACACCGTCCAGCCCGGAGGACGCGGCATGATCTCCTCCGCCCTGCGCCAACTCGAACTGGGGGCCGTGCCGGTGGCACGCCCCACCGGCCGCCTGACCGGCGCCGCCGGCCTGCTGCTGGAAGCCACCGGCTGCCCGTTCATTACCGGCCAGCGCTGCCTGATCGAAACCGAAGGCGGCAAGTGGCTGGAAGCGCAGGTGGTGGGCTTTCGCGACGAGATTTCCTACCTGATGCCGTTCAAGCCGGCGCGTGGCCTGGCCACCGGCGCCCGCGTGCTGCCGGCCGGCGAGCAGGGCGGCCTGCAGATCGGCCCGTCCTGGCTGGGGCGCATCGTCAACGGCCTGGGCGAGCCCATCGATGGCATGGGCAAGCTGGGCGGCGATGCACCGCTGGATATTCACCCGCCGCGCGTCAACCCGCTGAAGAAACAGCCGGTGCGCGACGTGCTGGACGTGGGCGTGCGCGCCATCAACGGCGTGCTGACCCTGGGCCGCGGCCAACGTGTCGGCCTGTTCGCCGGCAGCGGCGTGGGCAAGAGCGTGCTGCTGGGCATGATTACCCGCCAGACCGCCGCCGACGTGGTGGTGGTGGGGCTGATCGGCGAACGCGGCCGCGAGGTGCGCGAGTTCGTCGAACACGCGCTGGGGCCGGAAGGCCTGGCCAAGGCCATCCTGGTGGTGGCGCCGGCCGATGAATCGCCGCTGATGCGCATGATGGCTACCGAGCTGTGCCATGCCATCGCCGCACATTTCCGCGACCGCGGCCAGCACGTGCTGCTGCTGGTCGATTCGCTGACCCGTTACGCCATGGCGCGGCGCGAAGTGGCGCTGGCGCTGGGCGAGCCGCCGGCCACCCGCGGCTACCCGCCGTCGGTGTTCGGCCTGCTGCCGCAGCTGGTGGAAAGCGCCGGCAACGGCGAAGGCGCCGGCAGCATGAGCGCCATCTACACCGTGCTGGCCGAAGGCGATGACCAGCAGGACCCCATCGTGGACACCGCGCGGGCGATTCTCGACGGCCACATCGTGCTCAAGCGCGAGCTGGCCGAGCGCGGCCACTACCCGGCCATCGACATTGCCGCCTCGGTAAGCCGCTGCATGAGCCAGCTGGCTGCCGGCAATCACCTGCGCGCCGCGCGCCAGCTCAAAGACCTGGCCGCCCGCTACGCACAGGTGCGCGAACTGATTCCGCTGGGCGGCTACGTGCCCGGAGCCGACCCGGCCACCGACCGCGCGGTACAGCTGTACCCGCAGATCGAGGCCTTTTTGCAGCAGGACATCCGTGAGGCGGCGCCGCTGGCGCAAGCCCTGGCGCAACTGGAGGCCCTGGCCGCATGAGCAAGCAGCTACTTCCGGCAGATCTGCAGGCGCTGGCTCGCCTGCTGCGCCTGCGCCAGGACGAGGTTGACCAGCTGGGCGTCAGCGTGGCGCAGCAGGAAGCGCTGCGCCAGCGCTACCGCCGCAACCTGGAACGCATGGCCGCGCTGTGTGCCGGCAGTGGCAGCAGTGGTGCGCTGTCGCCGGTGCTGGCGGCCAACTGCGCCGGTTACAAGCAGGGCGTGCTGGCCATGATGGCGCAGCACCAGCAGGACCTGGCGCTGCACGAGGCCGACCTTGCGGCCAACCGTGGCCGCCTGCTGCAGCTCACCCGCAAGTGCGAGGCGCTGGCACACAACTTCCGCCAGCGGCAGCAGGCGTGGCAGCAGGCGCTGGCACGCAGCGAGCAGAAGCGGCAGGACGATCTGGCCACCCAGGTGTGGCTGCGGGGGCAGGCATGAGGATTTCAGTTTTGATGTCCGGTGGTCGCCTTGATGCGGTGATAGCCATGTTGGCACGCCACCCGGGAGATTGATGATGGCAGGAATCGACTTTTCCACTACCAGCCCCAGCCAGATTGCACAGCAGCTGGCCACCAGCTACGTGCAGGATGCACAGACCCTGCTGAACAACCAGACGCAGGACGCCACCAGCACCGGCAAGGCGCTGACCACGCTGCAAAGCGCGCTGCAGACCTTCCAGAGCGCGCTGACCACGCTGTCCGGCAAGAAGACCGTGATCCAGCAGACGGCGACCTTCTCCAATACCGCGGTGGCCAATGCCAGCGCCAACGGCACCGCGCAGGCCGGCAACTACAGCTTTTTCGTATCGCAGCTGGCCAGTGCCAACCAGGTGCTGTTCCAGGGCCTGCCGGCCAGCGCCGCCGCCAGCGGCAAGCTGGGCATCTCGCTGGGCGATGGCACCAGCCTGAACGTGGACCTGTCCACCCTGGGCAGCGGCGGCAACTTCGCGCCGGCCGACCTGGCGCGCGCCATCAACCAGGCCGCCGGCAACAGCGGCAAGGTGTCCGCCAGCATCGTGACGGTCAATGGCCAGGCGCAGCTGATGCTGGGGGCCGGCAATACCGGCGCCAACAGCAAGATCACGGTGGATGCCAGCCTGGTGGGCGATGCCGCACTGAAAGGTGCGCTGGGCGCCGCCCCCACCCAGCTGGTGCCGCCGCAGGACGCCGTCGCGTGGCTGGGTGCCGAGAACATCGGCATCAAGATCCAGCAGGCCAGCAATACCTACACCGGCATCAGCGGGGTGAGCATCAACTTCACCCAGGCCATGACCAGCGGCAGCGCGCCGGTATCGCTGACCGTGGCCGCCGACAACAGCGGCACCGCCAAGAACGTGCAGAGCTTCGTCGATGCCTACAACGCGCTGAAAACCCAGCTGGACAACCTCACCGACACCGGCGATGCGGCCAACAACAAGAGCGCCGCCGCTTTTGCCAACGATGCCGGCGTGCGCAGCCTGCAAAGCCGGCTGGCCAGCCTGCTGCGCCAGAGCTTCAACGGCCAGACGCTGTTCCAGTTCGGCATCAGCGCCGATCGCAACGGCACGCTGTCGCTGAACAGCAGCAAGCTGCAAACCGCGCTTGCGGCCAACCCCAGCGGGCTGGACCAGCTGCTGGGCGGCAGCAGCGGCATGCTCACCGGCTACCAGAACTACCTCAATTCCTGGCTCGGCTCGGTAAACGGCCAGATCCAGCAGCGCCAGAGCTCGCTGTCCGCCCTGCAGAAGGTGCTGGGCCGCCGCCAGGACGAACTGAGCGCCAGTTACGACAGCGCCTACAACCGCTACCTGCAGCAGTTCAGCCAGCTGCAGGCGCTGCAGACGCAGATGAGTCAGACCACCAGCTCGCTATCGATGCTGGGCAATTAACGACGGTTCAAGGGAGTAGAAGTTGGATTACGAAGGCTACCGCAGTTACCACGCCGTCAATCTGGACGCGCAGACCGCCAATGCCTCGCCAGTGCAGCTGGTGCTGGTGCTGATGAACGGCTTGCTGGACGAAATGGCGCGCGCACGCGGCCATATCGAGCAGCAGCGCTTCGAAGCCAAGGGCCGCAGCATCAACAAGTGCATCGACATCCTCAACGGCCTGTCCAGCGCGCTGGACATGGAAGCCGGTGGCGAGGTGGTGGCCAACCTGGCGCGGCTGTACGACTACTGCGCCTGGCGCCTGAACGAGGCGGGCCTGAAGCTGGATGCCGCCATCATCGACGAGGTGCAGGGCCTGGTGAACACCCTCAAGGGTGGCTGGCAGAAGGTGGAAGCGGCCAATGCCTGAGGCAGCGCTGATGCGCACGCTGACCCAGCGCCTGGACCAGGCCGGCGCCAGCCGCGACTGGCCGGCGCTGGCCGCCGCCGACCGCGAGCTGGCGGCGCTGGCCGGCCGGCTGAGCAGCCGCGCGCTGAGCAGCCACGAGAGTCAGCAACTGCCGCCGCTGCGCGCCGCGCACCAACTGGCCTGCCAGCGCTGCGACAGTGAAATGCAGCAGCTGACGGCCCGCATGGCCGACTGGCAGCAGAACCGCGAAGGCTGGCTGGCGTACGCGCTGGCCGCCAACATGGAGTAATCCGAGATGAACAGCATTGTTTCCAGCGCCAAGGGCGACAGCCCGGCAGCCGGCAGCGCAAGCGCTGCCAGCACGCTGGCAGCCGCGCCGCAGCCGGCCGCCGCCGACGCGGCACCGGCCCAGGCCGGCGCTGCCAGCTTCGGCAAGCTGCTGCAGGCCGGCCTGCCGGCCGCCGCGCAGCCGCAGGACGCCAGCGCACAAACCGACCCGCTGCCGGATGCCGCGCAGCCCGGCGTGGCCGCCGGCAGCGTATTGCCTGCCACGGCTGACACCACCGTGGCCACCGATGACAGCGACGACAGCAAGCAGGCGGCTGCCGCCGCCAGCGATAGCAGCGTTGCCAACCCGGCGCTGACCCTGCCGGCGCAGCAACTGCCGCCGGCAGTACTGCTGCTGTCCGCCCAGGCCGCGGCTCCCGTAACCGGCAGCAGCGACGCAGCCGGCAGCCGTCAGCCCGCTGTGGCCGTCAATAGCAACAGCAGTGTGCCGCTTGCCGGCCTGACGCAGTTGCCGACGGCCACCGCCATGAGCAACACCCCGCAACAAGCACTGGCCGCCGCAACGTTGGCCGCAAGCGATGCCGCCGCGCCGCAGCGTGCTTTGGCCCAGGCGGCACAGCCGGAGGCCGCCATGCCGGCCGCCGTGCTCAAGGCCACCGCCAGCGTGGACGACGCTGCCGACAGCGCCGCGCCGGTGGTGTCGCAGCCGACAGGCACGCTGATGCAGACCCTGCCGGCCAGTACCGCCCAGGTGCAACCGGCGCAGTGGGCGCCGATCCGCCTGCCGGCAGCCCAGCCGGCACAGTGGGCGCAGCCGCTGCAGCAGGCGCTGGGCGAACGCCTCAATGTCCAGGCCGCCAACGGCATCCAGAACGCGGTGATCCGCCTGGACCCGCCGCACCTGGGCAGCCTGGAAATCGCCATCCGCCATGAAGGCGGCAGCCTGCAGGTGCAATTGTCCGCCGGCAACAACGAGCTGTTGCGCCAGCTGCACGGCATCAGCGACAACCTGCGCCAGGGGCTGGGCAACCGCCAGTACGGCGATGTCAGCGTGTGGGTGGCCGACAGCCGCCAGCAGGCAGGCAGCCAGGGCGGGCAGGGGCGGCAGCCGCGCGAGCAGCAGCGCCCGGGCCAGGCCCTGCACGAGGCGGAACAAGGTTATGAACAGACCAGCTTTTCGCTGGGCTGACACCAGACAAGACAAAACGGTTGGTTAAAGCATGGCAAACAAGAAACTGTTCATCGGTGCCGCAGTAATCACCGCCCTGCTGGCAGGCGCGGGCGGCAGCTGGTTCTGGCTGCAGTGGCGTGATGCCAGGCCGGCCAGGCACGAAGCACCGGTGGTGGAAGTGAAGGACTACAAGTACGTGAGCCTGGACAAGGTGATCGTGATGCTGCGCGACCACGCCGGCGCGCCGCTGAACCATTACCTGGCGGTGGACCTGGTATTCCGCACCAGCGGTGACGACGAAGCGATGACCAAGGAACACCTGCCGCTGCTGCGCAGCATCGCGCTGCGCGCACTGTCCGCCTACCCGATGGACCAGGCGCGGCTGATGAATATCGACCAGTTCGCCGCGGCGCTGAACAAGGCGTTCAGCGCGGCCTACCAGCGCGAGGGACGGCCCAAGCCGTTCACCGAAGCCATGATCGGCAAGTTGATCATCGAGTAAGCCATGGCCCTGGTAATGGAATACGCCTGCATGCAGCCCCCCGCCGGTGCCGTGGCCGAACGCCAGGTGCTGTGCGACTACGCGCCGCTGGTGAAGCGCGTGGTGCGGCAGCTGTCGTCGCAGGTGGGCGGCGCGATGGACCGCGAGGATATGGAGCAGATCGGCCTGATGGGCCTGCTGGACGCGCTGCGCCGCTACGGCGGCGTGCCGGACGAACGCTTTGGTGCCTATGCCGGCCTGCGGGTGCGCGGCGCCATTCTCGACGAGCTGCGCCGCCAGGACTGGCGGCCGCGCACGGTGCGGCAGGAAGCGCACCGCAGCCGCGACGCGCTGCGCGAACTGTCGCGCAAGCTGGGCCGCGAGCCGAACGAAGCGGAAGCCAGCGCCGCGCTGGGCATGGATGTGGCTGCCTACCAGGAATACCTCTTGGCGGAAAACGCCGAAACGCTGGCCAGCTTCGACGAGCTGATGCACGACGAGGCGCTGCAGCAGGTGGGTGGCAGCGTGGAGGCGCAGTACATGGACCGCCGCAGCCTGGAGCAGGCACTGCTGGCGCTGGATGCGCGTGAACAGCGGGTGATCCAGCTGTATTACGAGTTCGAACTGAGCCTGAAGGAAATTGCCGCGGTGCTGGAGTTGACCGAGGCGCGCGTCTGCCAGATCAACAAGGCGGCGCTGAAGAAAATGCGGGCAGTCCTGGCGGACGCCTGAAACGGAAACATTACATACAGAGTAAGCACAGATGCAGCAGATATTCGGCATTTTCATCGTACTGGCCTGCGTGTTCGGCGGTTTCGTGATGAACGGCGGCAGCTTCCACGTGATCTGGCAGCCGATTGAAATCATCATCATCGTCGGCGCGGCAGTGGGCGCCATCGTGCTGGGCAACCCCAAGCACGTGCTGGTGGAAATGGGCGGCCAGCTGCGCAAGGTGATTACCCGCCGCAAGCGCGATTCCGAATTCCAGCGCCAGCTGCTGCTGTTGATGTACGAACTGCTGCAGACCGCCAGCCGCGGCCTGAAGGCGCTGGACGAACACGTGGAAGCGCCGCGCGAAAGCTCGCTGTTCCAGCGTTACCCGCAGGTGCTGCACAACCCCAAGCTGCTGGCCTTCATCGTGGACAACTTCCGCCTGATGGCGATGGGCAAGATCAGCGCGCATGAGCTGGAAGGCGTGCTGGAGCAGGAGCTGGAGGCGATTCACGAACAGCTGGTGCAGCCGTCCAAATCGCTGCACAAGATCGCCGAGGCGATGCCGGGCTTCGGCATTCTGGCCGCGGTGCTGGGCATCGTGATGGCAATGAACACCGTGAGCAGCGGCGCCTCCGCCGCCGAGATCAGCGAGCGTGTGGCTGCCGCCATGGTGGGTACCTTCATCGGTATTTTCTTCTGTTACGGCGTGCTGGACCCGATCTCCAACGTGATGAAGCAGCTGGTGAACACCGAGCTGTCCGACTTCGAATGCGTGAAGGTGGTGCTGGTGACCCATGTATCCGGCAAGCCGGCGCTGCTGGCCATCGATGCCGGCCGCCGCCTGGTGCAGCTGAATATCAAGCCCAGCTTCGCGCAGCTGGAAACCTGGATCAACGCACTGGAAGCCGCCTAAGCCATGGCCGTCAAAGACAAGCACGACGAAGAAGCCATCGTCAAACGTGTCTCCCGCGGGCACGAGGAAGACGAGCACGGCGGTGCCTGGAAGGTGGCCTTCGCCGACTTCTGCCTGGCGCTGATGTGTCTGTTCCTGGTGCTGTGGGTGTTGGCCGCACGCAATCAGGAACAGCTGGAAGCGGTGGTGAACAGCTCCGGCGGCAGCGTGGTGGCGGATGGCAACCCCAGCCTGCTCGACCACATCAGCTACCCGCCGGGCAGCCTGATTCCGCGCGAGCCGGTGCCGGGCCAGGCGGCCGAGGCCAAGGCGCCGGGCAAGCACAGTGCCGGCGATACCGACAATGGCGACATCCACCTGAGCAAGACCCGTTTCGACAGCGCCGCCGACATGCAGGAGCTGGCGCAGGCGCTGGCCGACATGAGCGAAGCCGCCGGCCTGGCCGGCAACCTGCAGACCATGATCACCCCGTACGGCCTGCGGGTGATGCTGCACGACACCGACAAGCAGGGCATGTTCCAGCGCGGCAGCGCAGTACCCAGCGACCCGTTTCGCGCGCTGCTGCTGCGTATCGCGCCGGTGTTCGCGCGCATCGAGAACCAGCTGGTGATTGTCGGCCACACCGATGCCGCGCAGTACCACGGTCAGGGCAACAGCGGTTTCTCCAACTGGAGCCTGTCCAGCTCCCGCGCCATGAGCGCGCGCGCCAACCTGCTGCAGGGCGGCCTGCCGGCCGGCAAGGTGCTGCAGGTGGTGGGCATGGCCGAGCGGGCGCCGCTGGATAGCGCGCAGCCGCTGGCGGCGGTGAACCGCCGCATCGAGCTGCTGGTGTTGACGCCGGCGCAGGCCAGGCTGATCGCCACCATGTACGGCATGCCGCAACAGGTGGTGCCGCTGACCCGCGGCGTGGACACGGTGGCGCCGAACGGCCAGGCATTGCAGGCGCTGCAGCAGCGCTTGCAGGGGCCGGCCAAATGAGTGGCCAAGCGAGTGGCATTTAAGAATTGCGGCTTTTGCGTCGCTGTGTCGGCACGACACAGTTAACGCACAGGCAAGGATGAAGCGATGAAGATCAGCAACAGTAGCGGTGTACCGGAAGTTCGCGATACCACGGCCAGCCAGAGCGGTGCGGCCAACGTGACTGCGCGCCCGCAGGCGCCGGCGGCAGCGCCGGCCGTGGCTGCGCCGCTGCAGTCGGCGGTACTGCAGCCGGCCAAGGCGGCGCTGGATGCGCAGCCGGAAATCGATGCCGAGCGCGTGGCCGAGATCAAGACCGCGCTGGCTGAGGGCAAGATCAATTTTGACGCCGGCAAGCTGGCCGGGCTGATCCGCCGCTACCACGGGGGGCGTGGATGAACCCGCGCGACACCGCCAAGACGCTGCTGGCCGACGTGGCCAGCGACCGCAACGACTACCGCGTGCTGGAGCAGCTGCTGGAAGACCAGTTCGCCGCGGCATTGCGCCATGACAGCGCGGCCATTAGCGACATCAACCAGCGCATCGAAGTGCTGCTGGAGCGGCTGGATGCGCATCGCCGCGTGCGGCCAACGTTGGCCGCACGGCTGCTGGGCAGCAACAAGATGGTGAGCATGGAGGCGGTGATCGACTTCCTGCCCGGCGTGCCGTCGGCGGCACTGGCCGGCTGGTGGGAGGAGTTGCAGCACGCGGTGCGCCGCTGCAAGGAACTGAACGCACGCAACGGCCGGCTGATGCACAGCCAGCAGGAAATCATGCAGCGCGTGCTGCACGGCGAGAGCGATGTCTATGTGGCGCGTTGAAGCAGGCAGCAGCACTGCCTTCAGTGGTGACGACGTGGCGCTGCCACTGGGCGGCCGGGGCCGCGGCATGGATTTCGGCCGCCTGGTGGCCGATGCGCAGCGCGACATTGCCGCCACGGTAGCCAATGGTTTCAGCGGCGGCGACGCGCCCGGCCTGAGCGCCGCGGCGCAGGCATGGCGGCTGCGCACCCAGGGTGCGGCCAGCGCCGACCCGGCTGCGGCGGCAGGCGATGCCGGCCGGCAGGATTTCCTGTCCGCGGTGGCGCCGTGGGCCGGCGAGGCGGGCGCCAAGCTGGGCGTGGCGCCGGAGCTGGTGATGGCGCACGCGGCACTGGAATCCGGCTGGGGCCAGCGCCCGATCATGGGCGCGGACGGCAACAGCCACAACCTGTTCAGCATCAAGGCCGGCCGTGACTGGCATGGCGCGGTGGCCGACGTGCTGACGACCGAACATGTGCATGGCGAAGCGGTAAAGACGGTGGAGCGCTTTCGCGCCTACCCGGACTACCGCAGCGCCTTTAACGATTACGTTGCCCTGTTGCAGGGCAACCCGCGTTTTGCGGCGGTACAGGGCGCGGGCCACGATGCGCGCGCCTTTGCCGGCGCACTGGCGCGTGGTGGCTATGCCACCGACCCGGCGTATGCCGACAAGCTGCAGCAGCTGGCTGCCAGCCTGCAGCAGCGTTAAGGAATAGCAGTATCGACCGGGGCCACGCTACCGGCATCCAGCACCACGGCGCTGATGATGCGCTTGCTGGCCAGGTTGCGGACGCGGATCTGTTCGTCGCGGGCGCCGGCCTGCAGGGCTTCGCCCGGCACGCTGACCTCGATGCCGCCCTGGCGGGCGAGGATCTGCACCGTCTGGCCGCGTTGTACCAGCAGTTGCGGTTGCAGCGCGCGCAGTTGCAGCACCTGGCCGCTGCGGATGGTACGGCGCGCGGTGCGCTCCGCCGCCAGCGCGATGTCGCCGATGGCGTCGGGGGTGGCGGACAGATTGCGCACCTCGCTGCCGACGGCGGCGGCGTCGATGGCCTGGCCGGCGGGGATGTCCTGGCGGGCCACCAGCACGCTGGCAGCCATCTCGGCGCGTACCACCAGCTCGCTGCTGGCGGTGCTGTCCGGGCAGCGCAGGCTGAAGCGCATGCGCTGCCAGTTGCGGGTGTCGGCCGGGGTAACGGCGAAAGGTTGGCCGCAAGGCGGCAGCGGGCGTTGCGCCGGCAGCGCCTGCACGCTGATCTGCGGTGCGGCGAAGTGCTGGCGGCCGGCGTAGTCGGCCAGGTAGCGGCGGGCAGCTTCCTCCGTCTGCGCATTGGCGGCGCTCTGGGGGGCTGCCAGCAGCGGTAGCGGCAGCAGCAGCGCGGCGAGTACGCCGCAGCGGGTGAGAGACAGGGACATGGTTGGGCGCGAGCCTGACGGGTGTCGATGGCGGAATTATACGGTTCCGGCTTTGGCCGGGTGGTCGAAACAGACGCAGGGCAGTGAGGAAACACAGATGGGAATTCAATTCGATCAGGCGCTGGGGCTGCATGTCGATGCCCTCAAGCTGCGCGCCGAGCGTAGCAAGGTGCTGGCATCGAACCTCGCCAACGCCACGACGCCGGGTTTCCAGGCGCGGGATATCGACTTTCAGGCCAGCATGGCGCAACTGGCCGATGGCGGCGAAGACGGCATGTCGGCGGAAACGGATGGCGCGGTAATGGGCTATCGCCGCCCGAACCAGCCCAGCCAGGACGGCAATACCGTGGAGCTGGGGGTGGAGCAGGCGGCGTTCTCGCAGAACGGCAGCGACTTCCAGACCAGCCTCGCCTTCTTGAACATCAAGCTCAAGGGCCTGGCCAAGGCCATCAACGGCACCTCTTGAGCATAGGGAGCAAGCATGAGTTTCCGTGATATCGCCCAGATCGCCGGTTCGGCCATGACGGCGCAGAACATCCGCCTGAACACCATCGCCAGCAACCTGGCCAACGCGCAGAGCGCGGCCGGCAGCGAGCAGGCCACCTACCACGCGCGCAAGCCGGTATTCGCCAGCGTGTTCCTGCCGGGCGAGGATTTTGCCGCGCGCGGTTCCGCGGCCAAGGTGCAGGTGCTGGACGTGGTGCAGACCACCACGCCGCTGCGCAAGGCCTACGAGCCGGACAATCCGCAGGCCAATGCCGAAGGCATGGTGTTCTACCCCAATGTGAACCCGGTGGAAGAAATGACCGACATGCTGTCGGCCAGCCGGGCGTTTGAAACCAATGTGGAAGTGCTGTCGCGCGTGAAAGGCATGCAGCAGGACCTGTTGAAGCTGGGAGAAGGCTAAGCATGCAGACCACCCTGAACAACACCGCCCAGAGCGGCAGCAGCGGCAGCTCCGACGCCATTCTGGCCGCCACCAACGGTGCGCAGCTGTCCGATATGTTCACCAAGCTGCTGGTGGCGCAGATCCAGAACCAGGACCCGCTGTCGCCTACCGACCCCAGCCAGTTCGTGAGCCAGCTCACCCAGCTGAGCCAGGTGGAAGCGCTGAACAAGATGAGCAGCCAGACCGGCAGCGGCAACGGCATGCTGCAGAACCTGCAGACGCTGGCGCTGGGCGGCCAGGTAGGCGCCAGCGTGATGGTGCAGACCGGCAATGTGGAGCTGGGCAGCAGCCCGCTGCACGGCGCGGTGAACCTGGACAACAACACCGCGCAGCTGAACCTGACGCTGACCGGCAGCGACGGCCAGCCGCACGTGTTGGCGCTGGGGCCGCAAGTGGCCGGCCCGGTGTCGTTCAACATCGACCCCGCTGCGCTGGGCCTGCCGGCCGGCAGCTACAGCATTGCCGCGCGCACCGACAGTGGCGCCAGCCCGACGGTGGAGATCGGCGGCACCATCAACAGCGTGCGCGTTGGCAGCAACGGCAGCGCGGTACTGAATATTTCCGGTGTCGGCAGCATCGATGCCGCGGCAATCACCCAATTCAACGGCCGTCCGGCTGCCTAAGCTGGCTGAAAGGAAGCAGCATGAGTTTCGACATCGCACTGTCCGGCATCAACGCCATCAAGGACGAACTCGACACCATCACCAACAATATTGCCAACTCCGGCACCTATGGCTTCAAGTCCAGCCGCACCAACTTCACTTCCGTGTATGCCGGCAGCCAGGCCAACGGTGTGGCGGCAGGCTCGATCACCCAGTCGATCAACACCGGCGGCAATATCCAGTCCACCGGCCGTCCGCTGGACGTGGCCATTGCCGGCCGCGGCTTCTTCATCATGCGCGACCCGGGCAGCAGCACCGTGCAGTACAGCCGCGTCGGCATTTTCAACGTCGACAAGGACGGCTACCTGACCGATACCGGCAGCCAGCGCGTGCAGGGCTACGCCGTGGTGCCGGGCAGCACCGCGCTGGGCGCCATGGGCGACCTCAAGGTGCCGGTGGGGCAGATTGCCGCCAAGGCTACCGGTACGGTGCAGTATGTGGCCAACCTGTCGGCCGACTGGACCACCCCGGCCACCGCGCCGTTCAATGCCGCCGACCCGACGTCGTTCAACAGCTCCATGGTGTCCACGGTGTTCGATTCGCTGGGCGCGCAGCACACCGTCACCCAGTACTTCGTCAAGAGCGGCGCCAGCCAGGTCACCGTCAACTACAGCGTTGACGGCGCACCGAACGCGGCCACCACCACGCTGACCTTCGGCACCAATGGCCAGCTCACCGCTCCGGCCGCCCCGGTGGCGCTGAACCTGGGCACCCCTACCGGCGCCGCACCGCTGACCGTCAACTTCAACTATGCCGGCACCACGCTGTTCGCCGGCCAGACCACCACCTCGGTGAACAGCAGCGACGGCTATGCCTCCGGCACGCTCACCGGCGTATCGCTGGCCGAAGACGGCACGCTGCTGGCGCAGTACAGCAACGGCCAGAAGCAGGGCGTGGGCATGCTGGCGCTGGCGGCCTTCCCCAACGAAGGCGCGCTGACCCAGGTCAGCGGTACCGCCTGGGAAGCATCGGCTGCCTCCGGCACCGCGCTGCTGTCGTCGCCGGGCACCGGCCTCACCGGCAAGCTGGCTACCGGCGCGCTGGAGCAGTCCAACGTCAACGTGACCTCCGAACTGGTCGGCCTGATGACCGCGCAGCGCAACTATCAGGCCAACAGCAAGGTGATTTCGGCGGAGAACCAGATGGTTCAGTCGCTGATGCAGGCGATGTAAGCGGAGCGCAGCTGAATGGATGCCTTGATCTACACCGCGATGAGCGGCGCCGACCGCGCGCTGCACGCCCAGCAGGTACACGCCAACAACCTGGCCAACGTGGAAACCGCCGGTTTCCGCGCCGACCTGGAGCAGGCGCAGGCGCAGCAGGTGCCCGGCTACGGCTACGACTCGCGCCACCTGGCGCTGCTGCAGGCCAATACCGTGAACTCGGCGGCCGGCACCCTGGTGCAGACCGGGCGTGACCTGGACGTGGCCATCAGCGGCGCCGGCTACTTCACCGTGGGCTACGGCGGCAGTGAAGCCTATACCCGTTCCGGCAATTTCTCGGTGGATGCCGAGGGCACGCTGAACCTGGCCGGCCGCCCGGTAATGGGCGATGGCGGCCCCATCGTGCTGCCGCCGTACCAGAGCATGAGCATCGGCCAGGACGGTACCGTCAGCATCGTGCCGGCCGGTGGCGGCGCGGCGCAGCAGGTGGATCGCCTCAAGCTGGTCAACCCGCCGGGCGCCAGCATGCACAAGAACGAGGCCGGCCTGCTGGTGTCGCGCAGCGGCCAGACGCTGGACGCCGACGACAGCGTGCAGGTGAAGGGCGGCTACCTGGAACGCAGCAATGTGTCGGCAGTGGAGGAAATGCTGCAGACCATGAACCTCAATCGCGATTTCGAGATGCAGATGCGCCTGTTCAAGGCGGCGGACAGCATGGCCGATACCGGCAATCGCCTCATTCGTTCCTAAGGAATAAACATGAATCCGGCAATGTGGATCAGCAAGACCGGCATCCAGGCGGAA
Organism: Vogesella sp. LIG4; assembly: GCF_900090205.1. NCBI lineage: Bacteria > Pseudomonadati > Pseudomonadota > Betaproteobacteria > Neisseriales > Chromobacteriaceae > Vogesella > Vogesella sp. LIG4. The sequence continues at coordinate 1,964,034 of NZ_LT607802.1, forward strand.
GACGCCCGGCTGCAGGCCATCGCCAACAACCTGGCCAACGTCAACACCGTGGGCTTCAAGCGCGACCGCATGGTGTTCCAGGACCTGTTCTACCAGGTGGACCAGCAGCCTGGCGCGCAGAACGGCGCCAACAGCAGCTCGCCGTCCGGCACCCAGCTGGGCAACGGTACCCGCCTGGTGGGCACGCAGAAGATCTTCACCACCGGCAATCTGCAGACCACCAGCCAGCCGCTGGACGTGGCCATTGTCGGCAACGGCTTCCTGCAGGTGGAAATGGCCAATGGCGAAACCGGCTATACCCGCGCCGGCCAGCTGCAGCTGAATGCGGAAGGCCGCCTGGTGAACGCGCAGGGCCTGCCCATCCAGCCTGACATCACCATTCCGGCCAATGCCACCGCCATCACCATCGGTGAGGACGGCGTGGTGTCGGTGACCCAGCCGGGCAATGCCGCCCCCACCGAAGTGGGCAAGCTGCAGCTGGCTACCTTCGTGAACCCCACCGGCCTGCTGGCGCTGGGCGACAACCTGTACAAGGAAACCGCCGCCAGCGGCACGCCTACCGTGGGTGCGCCGGGCGATGGCGCCATCGGCAAGCTCAAGCAGGGCGCGCTGGAAGGCTCCAACGTGCAGGTGGTGGAGGAGATGGTGGACATGATCGCCGCGCAGCGCGTGTACGAGATGAACACCAAGGTACTGTCCGCCTCCGACAACATGCTGCAGTACCTGTCGCAAGCCGCACGATGAAGCGCGCGCTGTCCGTTCTGTCCCTGCCGCTGCTGCTGGCTGCCTGCACCGGCATGCAGCCGCCGCCGGGCGATGGTAACTACGACCCGCCGGTGCCGAAGATGGCGTTGCCGCACGGCCAGGCCGGCGGGGTGTATACCGCCGCCGGCGGCTGGTCGCTGATTGCCGACCAGCGCGCCTACCGCGTGGGCGACGTGCTCACCGTGCTGCTGCAGGAAACCACCCAGGCCAGCAAGTCGGCCGGTACCACGCTGGACAAGAACAGCTCCACCTCGGTACAGCCGGCGGTGGTGCTGGGCAGCAGCATCAAGCTGGATGCTTCGCTGGATGCGCAGCGCAAGTTCGACGGCAAGGGCACCAGCACGCAGCAGAACACGCTGCAGGGGGCGATTACCGTGGTGGTGCAGCAGGTGCTGCCCAACGGCCTGATGCTGGTGAAGGGCGAGAAGAGCGTCACCCTGAACCAGGGCGAGGAGGTGATCCGCCTGGCCGGCTATGTGCGCTCGGACGATATCGACAACAGTAACCAGGTGTCGTCGCTGCGGGTGGCCAATGCCCGCATCCAGTATTTCGGCAAGGGCGCGCTGGCCGATGCCGGCAACCCCGGCTGGCTGACGCGCTTCTTCAACAGCCCGTGGATGCCGTTCTGATGTTGCGGCCAACCTTATATAGGAATGCGTGAGCGCGTGATGAACATTTCTATCCTGAAAGGCGGCTGCCTGCTGCTGGCCGGCCTGCTGCTGGCACCGCTGCTGGCGGCGCAGCCGCTGCGCAATCTGGTGAGCGTGGAAGGCATCCGCGACAACCAGCTGATCGGTTACGGCCTGGTGGTGGGGCTGGCCGGCAGCGGCGATGGCAGCCAGGCCAAGTATGTGGGCCAGTCGCTGACCAACCTGCTGCAGCAGTTCGGCCTCAAGTTGCCGCCGGGCACCTCGGCTACCGCCAAGAACACCGCGGCGGTGATGGTGAGCGCGGTGTTTCCCTCCGGCTACAGCAAGGGCCAGATCATCGACGTGACCGTGTCCTCGCTGGGCGATGCCAAGAGCCTGCGCGGCGGCACGCTGCTGCTGACGCCGCTGCGCGGCGCCGACGGCGAAGTGTATGCGCTGGCGCAGGGCAACCTGGTGGTGCCGGCGGTAACCGCGCAGGGCAATAGCGGCTCCAGCGTTACCGTCAACCTGCCCACCGCCGGGCGCATTCCGCGCGGCGCCAGCATCGAGCGCGAAATCGCCACCGATTTCGACAGCAAGCCCACGGTGAAGCTCAGCCTGAAGCGGCCCAATTTCCAGACCGCCACCAATATCGTCAACGCGCTGAACCGCCAGTTCGGCCACATCGCCAGCGCGCACGACGCCACCTCGGTGGAAGTGCAGGCGCCGGCCGACCCTACCCAGCGCGTGGCCTTCGTGGCCAAGCTCAACGCCATGAACGTGGAGGTGGGCGCGGATGTGTCCAAGGTGATCTTCAACACCCGCACCGGCACCGTGGTGGTGGGCGAGGGCGTGCGCGTGCACCCGGCGGCGGTGTCGCACGGTGTGCTCAAGGTGGTGATTTCGGAAGGCTACAACGTGAGCCAGCCCGGCCCGCTGTCCAATGGCACAACCACGGTGACGCCGTCTTCCAGCATCAAGGTGGAGCAGGGCGTTGGCCGCATGTTCAAGTGGCCGGCCGGCGTGAGCCTGCAGACCATCATCGATACCGTGAACAGTACCGGCGCCACGCCGGACGACATCATGGCGATCTTGCAGGCGCTGGACGAAGCGGGCGCCATCGAAGGCGAACTGGTGGTGATCTGATGCAACAGAATTTTCCGCAATTCCCCGCGGCCGCACTGCCGCAGCAGGACCCGGAGACAAATGCCGCAGTGGCGCCGGCCAGCGATGCGGCCAACCCTGCCTACCGCAAGCAGGTGCAGGACGCCGCGGTGAAGTTCGAAGGCATGTTCGTCAAGCAGCTGCTGCACCAGATGCGGCAGAGCAACGAGGCGTTCAGCGACAAGGACAGCATTTTCAGCAACCAGCGCGACCGCGACATGCTGGATTTCGCCGACGGCCAGGTGGCGGACAGTCTGGCATCGCAACGCGCCTTCGGCATTGCCGACCTGATCGTGAAACAGCTGTTGCCGGGCAGCAAGGGCTGAGCCGGCGGCGGATTTAAGTTTCGCCCCGGCCCGGTCGCTCTGCCTGTACAAGCACCTTAACGGTAAGCACCCATGAGCATGATCAATATCGCGCTGTCCGGCGCCGTGGCGGCCCAGGCCGCACTGAACGCCAGCAGCCAGAACATCGCCAACGTGATGACGCCCGGCTATACCCGCCAGGGTGTGTTGCTGGCGGCGCAGGCGCCGCTGCAGGGCGGTGTCGCCGCTGCCGGCAGCGGTGTCAATGTCAGCGCCCTGCTGCGCTTCTCCGACAGTTACAAGAGCCAGCAGCTGTGGAGCGCCAACTCGCAGCTGGGCACGCGCGACACCGTGCAGCCCTATCTGTCGCAGCTGGAGCAGGTGATGGGCAGCAGCACCGCCAGCATCAACGTGGGGCTGGACGGCTTTTTCAAGGCGCTGAACGCCGCCAGCGTGGACCCGTCGTCCAGCCCGCTGCGCCAGCAGGTGCTGACCTCGGCCGGCGCGCTGGCGCAGAACTTCAACACCATGGCGCAGGTGCTGGCCAACCAGCGCATCTCGGTGGATGCGCAGCGCAGCAGCATGGTGACGCAGATCAACGCCTACAGCACCGCCATTGCCAAGTACAACCAGGAAATCAGCCTGGCGCAGGCCAATGGCGACAATGCCTCCGGCCTGATCGACCAGCGCGACCAGAGCATCGACCAGCTGGCCAAGCTGGTCGGCGTGCAGGTGGTGAACCAGGCCGATGGCGCGCGCAATGTGTCGCTGCTCAACGGCCAGCCGCTGGTGGCCGGCAACACCGCCGGCGTCATGGCGGTGCAAAGCTCGCCCAGCGGCGCCCAGGTGCTGACGCTGCAGTTCGCCAAGGAAAACTTCGTGCTGCCCGACAGCCAGCTGGGCGGCGCCATGGGCGGCCTGGGTTCGCTGGAGCAGCAGACGCTGCTGCCCATGCTGCAGTCGCTGAGCGATATGGCCTCCGGGCTGGCCACCGCGGTCAACAACCAGTTGGCCGCAGGCTTCACCCCGGCCGGCAACCCGGGCCAGCCGCTGTTCCTGCCGGCAGTGCCCGGCAGCAGCAATCTGCTGAGCGTGGATACCAGCCTGCAGGCGCAGGACCTGGCGTTTGCCGGCTCCGCCACCACGCCAGGCGACAGCAGCAACCTGCTGCAGATCATCGGCCTGCGCGGCTCGACCATGACGGTGAGCGGCCTGGGGCCGGTGACGCTGGGCGACGCCTACACCCAGCTGATGGGCAACCTGGGTACCCAGAGCCAGCAGAACCAGACCGCGCTGACCACCGCGCAGACCGTGCGCAATCAGACGGAAGAAAACTGGAAGTCCACCAGCGGGGTGAGCCAGGACGAGGAAGCCACCAACCTGGTGCAGTTCCAGCAGATGTACCAGGCCAACATGAAAGTCATTGCCGTGGCCAACCAGCTGTTCGACAGCACGCTGGCCATGATGGGTTAAGGAGTACAGCACATGCGTATCGCCAGCACACAGTACAGCGCCACCATGAACCAGGCCCTGCAGCTTGCCAGCTCGGGTATGGCCGACCTGATGCAGCAGATGGCCACCGGGCAGCGCATCCTGCGCCCGTCGGACGAACCGGTAACCAGCGTGCGCCTGGCGCGGCTGGAGCGTGAGGATGCGGCGCTGTCGCAGTACCGCGACAACATCAGCGCGCTGAAGACCCGCCTCACCAAGAACGAGGCACTGATGGACGGCATGGTGAAGGACATGCAGCAGGCGCGCGACCAGCTGGTGTGGGCGTCCGACAGCGGCGGCAACAGCAATGCCGACGTGGCGGCCATGGCCAGCACCCTGGTGGCGCTGCGCGACAGCCTCTACTACAGCACCAACAGCCGCGACGACGAAGGCCACTACCTGTTTTCCGGCACCGCCAGCAATCAGCCGGCGGCAACCTTCAACGCCGTGGCGCCGGCGGGCAGCCGCTACGCTTTCGGCGGCAATACCAATGCCCAGCTGGTGATGGTGGGCAATGGCGTGACCCAGGCGGCCAACGTCAGCCTGGACGAGATGGCAACCCTGCTGAACCAGCTGGACAGCACCATCGCCACGCTGCAGTCGCCCGCGCTCAACATCAGCAACCCGGCCACCCAGGCCAATATCACGGCCAGCCTGAACCTGGTGGACAGCACCATGAACTCGGTATCGGCCAAGATCGCGCTGCAGGGCGGTGCGCAGAACACGCTGCAGACCCTGGACGGCAACCACGCCAACGTCAGTCTTTCCAACCAGCAGGCGGCGCTGAGCCTGGGGCAGCTGGACTACGGGAAGGCGTCGGTGGAACTCAATGGCTACACCACCGCGGTACAGGCGACACAGAAGGTGTACGGCCGCGTCAGCCAGCTGTCGCTGTTCAACGCACTGTAAGGCAGGGGAGGCTGCGCGATGAAGCTTGAATCCACCTTGCCGGACAGTGGCCGGCTGGCCGGCAGCAGCGCGCTGGGCGCGATACTGCCGGCTGCCGCCACGGCGGCCGACAGCGGCACGCCGCCGGGGCTGCCACGGCTGCGGCTGTCCAGCAGCCAGGCGCTGGGCAACGATCAGCAGCTGAATGCGCAGATCACCAGCGCCCAGCAGGCGCTGGGCTTTCTCGACCGTACCGCCAGCCAGCTGCAGGCGCTGAAGCAGGAACTCGGCGCGCGCCTTGCCGGCCGCCCCGGCGACCAGGCTGCGCTGGCGCGGCACCTGGCCGACTTTGCGGCCAACTGGTCGCAGCGGGTAAGCGACACCGGTGCCTCGCTGGATGCCAGCCTGAAACTGGTGGCGCCGGGCGAGGCGCAGCGCTCATTCCGCCTGCGCGGCATCAGCCTGCAGAGCCTGCAGCAGGGCGGCACGGAAACCCTGAGTTTCTACCCCGGCGGGCCGGGCAAGCCGTCACAGTCGGTGGTGATCGATCCCGGCCTGACGGCCGACGAGATTGTCGGCCGCTTCAACAAGGGGTTGGCCGCAGCAGGGATAAGCGCCAGCTTGGGCAGTGACGGCGAGCTGACTTTCAGCGTGGCGGAAACCGCCTGGCCGGCACTGGCCGACAACCTGCAGCTGAAGGGCGACGGTATCCGCTTTCCGAGCGGGCAGCCCAACCGGGTGCGGCTGGACCCGCAAGGCGACAGCATCACCCCGGCCAGCTGGAGTGGCGACGACGTTGCCGGGCTGCGCCGCAGCCTGCAGCAGGTGGTGGCCGCCATTCAGCAGGTGCAGGCAAGCCGCGAGCGGGTGGAGGCCGCGCTGGCGCGCGCCAACAGCCTGATTGCCGCTGCCAGCTCGGTGGGTGAGCCTGCCTGGGCCAAGGCCTTCGCCGGTGATTTCAGCAGCAGCCTGCAGCAGGGTTCCGGCTATGCGCTGCTCAACAATATTGCCCCGGTGCTGATCGGCATCAGCCGCTACCGGGTTGTTTCGCTGCTGTCGCTGTAGGGCTGCTCATGATGTCTGCGCGCCGCTGGTTTCTGCTACTGGGCCCGGTGCTGGGCGTGTTGCTCGCGGTGCTGCTGGCGGCGTGCTCCTCCACGCTGCAGCCGGACGAGCGTGCCGCCGTGGCCAGGATCAGCCAGTACGAGGATATCGCCGGGGTGGCCTATGCCGCCAGCTTCCGGCTGATGCGCATGGAGCAACCGCACGACGACCGCTATACGCTGTTCTACAGCTACGAAGTGCGCGCGGCCGACGATTACCAGCATGCGGTGCTCAAGCTGGCCAGCACCATCGATGCCGACAGCGAAGATTACTACCCGGCCAGGCTGCGCGGGCAGATCGGTCCCTTCATGCTGCGCAAGGGCGTGGTGCTGGCGGCGGACAAGCTACCGGCAGCCTTTCAGGATTACCTGCACGCCGCCAGCACCACGCCCTACCGGGAGCGGCTGGAGCATCTGCAGCTGGCGATGTATGCGGCGCAGGCGTACGGCTTTCTGCCGGATACGGAAAAGGGCGAGATGCTGGAGGAGCGCAATATCCGCATCTATTTCCGCCATACCCAGGTCTACGGCTGGGTATCGGGTCTGGGTTAGGCGCTGGCGCCTACACTTCCTCTTCGCTGTGATGCAGCGCGCCGTCCACCGCCTTGCGTGTCAGGTGCGGGGCAAACAGCTCGATGAAGGTATAGGCGTAGCCGCGCAGGTAGGCATCCTTGCGCAGGCCGATCTTGGTGGTGGACGATTCGAACAGGTGGCCGGCATCCAGTGCGGCCAACCCTTGATCCTGCGCCGGCTCGAACGCCATGCTGGCGATGATGCCGATGCCCAGTCCCAGGCGCACATAGGTCTTGATCACGTCGGTATCGATGGCGGTAAGCACCACATTGGGGCTGAGGCCGGCGTCGTGGAACGACTGGTTGATCTTGGAGCGGCCGGCAAAGGCGAAATCGTAGGTGATGATGGGGTAGCTGGCGATGTCGGCCAGGGTGAGTTCGCGCTCCAGCAAGAACAGCGGGTGCCCCTGCGGTGCCACCACGCTGCGGTTCCACTGGTAGCAGGGCAGCATCGCCAGTTCCTTGTACAGCGAGATGCCCTCGGTGGCGATGGCCAGGTCGGCCTCGCCGGATACCACCATGTCGCAGATCTGCGTAGGGCTGCCCTGTTTGATCGACAGCCGCACCTTGGGGTAGCGCTGCACGAAGGCGCTGATCACTTTCGGCAGCGCATAGCGTGCCTGGGTGTGGGTGGTGGCGATGGTCAGCGAACCTTCCGCCTCGCGCGAAAACTCCTCGCCCACGCGCTTGAGGTTCTGTGCCTCGCGCAGGATGCGCTCCGAGATGCGCAGCACCTCCTTGCCGGGCTCCGATACCGCCACCACGCGCTTGCCGTTGCGGATGAACACCTGGATGCCCAGTTCGTCCTCCAGCAGGCGGATCTGCTTGGAAATGCCGGGCTGCGAGGTATGCAGCTTCTCGGCAGCTTCCGATACGTTCAGGCCCTGCTTGGCGACTTCCACCAGATAGCGCAGTTGCTGGAGTTTCATGAGCGCCCCTTTAAAACTGATAGTAATTAAATACTAACACAATATTCTTTTCGGAATTAAAGGCTTTGGCTACCATCGCACACTCTACAAGTATGCCCTGGAGCCCCCGATGAGCCTTGCCGACAAGCTCGCCCATACCGAAGCGTTGCTGAAAGAAATCGCCGCCAAGCACGGCAAGGTGGCGCTGGCCAACAGTTTTGGTGCCGAGGACATGGTGCTGACGCACCTGATCGCTACCCTGCAGCTGCCTATCGGCATCTTCAGCCTGGACACCGGCCGCCTGCCGGTGGAAACCTATGACCTGATGCAGAAGGTGGGCGAACGCTACCCGGCCAACCCGGTGCGTGTGTACTACCCGGATGCCGCCGCGCTGGAAGCCTATGTGAACCAGAACGGCATCAATGCCTTCTACAATAGCGTGGAGCTGCGCAAGGGCTGCTGCCACATCCGCAAGATCGAACCACTCAAGCGTGCGCTGTCCGGGCTGGAAGGCTGGATCACCGGCCTGCGCCGCCAGCAGTCGCAGACCCGTGTCGACCTGCCGGAAGCCGAATTCGACGCCGACAACGGCCTGATGAAGTTCAACCCGCTGCTGGACTGGACCGAAAAAGAAGTGTGGGAATACATCCGCGCCAATGACGTGCCGTACAACAGCCTGCACGACAAGCACGTGCCGTCCATCGGCTGTGCGCCCTGTACCCGCCCGATCGCGGTGGGCGAGGATATCCGTGCCGGCCGCTGGTGGTGGGAAAACCCCGACAGCAAGGAGTGCGGCCTGCACGTGAAGGCCAGCCCGCTCAAGCGCCCCGCTTAATCCGGAATCACCCCCGGTCTGCCGCATACTGCGGCAGACCTGCACAAGAGAGTTTCTGCATGTACAAGTACGATGAAGTGGACCACCGCCTGGTGCGTGAGCGGGTTGCCCAGTTCCGCGACCAGACCCGGCGTTTCCTGGCCGGCGAGCTGAGCGAGGACGAATTCCGCCCGCTGCGCCTGATGAACGGCCTGTATGTTCAGCGCCATGCGCCGATGCTGCGTGTCGCCATTCCCTATGGCCACCTCAACAGCACCCAGCTGCGCAAGCTGGCGCACATCGCCCGTACCTACGACCGCGGCTACGGCCACTTCACCACCCGGCAGAACATGCAGTTCAACTGGCCGGCGCTGGAAACCGTGCCCGACATCCTCGGCGAGCTGGCCGAAGTGGAAATGCACGCCATCCAGACCTCCGGCAACTGTGTGCGCAACACCACCACCGACGCCTTCGCCGGCGTGGCCGCCGACGAGCTGATCGACCCGCGCGCCTACTGCGAGATCATCCGCCAGTGGAGCACGCTGCATCCCGAGTTCGCCTACCTGCCGCGCAAGTTCAAGATCGCGGTGTCCGGCAGCCTGGAAGACCGTGCCGCCAGCTGGGTGCACGATATCGGCCTGCACGTGGTACGCAACGAAGCCGGTGAAGTCGGCTTCCGCGTGATCGTGGGCGGCGGCCTGGGCCGCACTCCGATGGTGGGCAAGGCGGTGCGCGAGTTCCTGCCGACCCGCCATCTGCTGACCTACCTGGATGCCGTGTTGCGCGTGTACAACCGCTTCGGCCGCCGCGACAACAAGTACAAGGCACGTATCAAGATCCTGGTGCAGGCAATGACCGTGGAAGCGTTCGCCGCCAAGGTGGAAGACGAATGGCTGCACCTGAAGGATGGCCCGTCCACCCTCAGCGATGCCGACGTGGCCTACTACGCCGCCTTCTTCACTGACCCGGCCTACCAGGCGCTTGCGGCCAACCCTGCCGACTTCGTGGCCAAACAGCAGGGTGAGCTAGCGTTCTCCCGCTGGCTGGAGCGCAATACCCACGCCCACAAGCAGTCGGGCTACCGCTCCGTGGTGCTGTCGCTGAAGAAGACCGGCGTACCGCCGGGCGACATCACCGCCGAGCAGATGGACGTGGCCGCCGACATGGCCGACCGCTACAGCTTTGGCGAACTGCGCGTGGCGCACGAGCAGAACCTGATCCTGCCGGATGTGCGCGAAAGCGACCTGTACCAGGTGTGGCAGCTGGCGAAGGAACATGGCTTCGCCACCCCGAACATCGGCCTGCTCACCGACATCGTGTGCTGCCCGGGCGGCGACTTCTGTTCGCTGGCCAATGCCCGCTCCATTCCGGTGGCCGAGGCGATCCAGCGCAAGTTCGACGACCTGGACTACCTGTTCGACCTGGGCGAGATCGACTGCAACTTCTCCGGCTGCATGAACGCCTGTGGCCACCACCACATCGGCAACATCGGCATTCTCGGCGTCGACAAGAACGGCGAGGAGTGGTACCAGATCACGCTGGGCGGCAGCCAGGGCAACCAGGCCGCCATCGGCAAGGTGATCGGCCCGTCGTTTGCCCAGGCCGACGTACCGACCGCGTTTGAAAAAATCATGAAGCTTTACCTTGAGCAGCGTCTCGCAGGTGAGCGTTTTATCGAGACCGTGCGCCGTATCGGCCTGGATCCGTTCAAGGAGCGTGTATATGCAAAACTTGATTAAGCAGGGCGCCCTGGTCGCCGACGACAGCTGGCAGCTGCTGCGCGATGCCGAGGCAAGCTTTGCCCCCGGCGATGACGTGATCCTGCCGCTGGCGCGTTTTCTGCAGGTGGCCGCCGCCGGTCACCAGGGCGGGCTGGCAGTGCTGCTGTCGCCCGACAGCGACCCGCTGGCGCTGCAGCCGCATCTGGCCAGCCTGCAGCTGATCGCCGTCGACTTCCCGGCGTTTGCCGACGGCCGTGGCTACAGCATTGCGCGCATTCTGCGCGAACGTTTGGGCTATGGCGGGGAACTCCGCGCAGTTGGCGATGTCTTGCGCGATCAGCTGTCGTATATGGCGCAGGTAGGCTTTGACGCTTTTGCCATCCGCGAGGATCGCTCAGCGGCAGAGGCGCTGGACGGCTTGGCCGATTTTAGTGAACAGTACCAGGGGACCGTACTCAAACCGGTACCGTTGCTTAAACGGCGTGTTTCGAATTGAGGTGTGTCTTTCCGGCAACTTATATGGATAATATCAATACATCCGCATGCCAAAGTGTTGCTTTTTTTATGATTTTTTAAAAATGCGACATTGACATGATGGTTATTGGTTTTCTATAGTCACGCAGGATGCGTTTGTTTTACCTTCCAGACGCAAGCGTGATAGCTGGAATCAGACTGTTCCCTTTAAAAAGCTCATTTTAAAGAACAGGTTTCACACCGTGATGCTTGCATCAACTTAGAGGATCCAACATGAAAAAATCGATCAAACTGAGCGCCCTGCTTGCCTCCCTGCTGGTGTCTACTGCTGCGATGGCTGCAGCAAACCAAGGCTATTCCGTTGATGGCCAGAACACCAACGTTATCAAGAACGCATACGGCGAATGCTGGCGTCTGCCGACCACCTACGACAAGGCCCGTGACGGTCTGGTTGAGTGTGGCGATCGCGAAGCACCGAAGCCGGTAGTTGCTGCTCCGGCCCCGGCTCCGGCCCCGGCTCCGGCTCCGGCTGCTCCGCAGTACGTGACCAAGAACGTAAGCCTGTCCGCTGAAGGCCTGTTCCAGTTCAACAGCGCCAAGATCATCGAAGGCAACCAGCAGCTGAACGACCTGGCCAACAGCCTGAAGTCCGACAACCAGCTGAAGTCCGTGACCATCACCGGCCACACCGACTACCTGGGTTCCGCCAAGTACAACCAGGCCCTGTCCGAGAAGCGTGCCAACGCTGTTAAGGACTACTTCGTATCCGCTGGTGTACCGTCCGACAAGATCACTGCCATCGGCAAGGGCGAGTCCGAAGCCAAGCTGACCGCAGAATGCACCGCCAAGAAGTTCAAGAAGCGTGCTGACCTGATCGCTTGCCTGGCCGGCGACCGTCGTTTCGACGTAACTGTTGAAACCGCCAAGCAGGAACAAGTGAAGTAATCGGCTAAATCGCTGATCTTCATTGCAAAAGCCCCGGCCCTGCCGGGGCTTTTTGTTTGGGCGTTTGACTGGCGTTGTCGGGGTTGGCTGGTTAAAATCGCCCTTTACCTTGTTTTAGTGCAACCATGCGTGCGTTTCTGGGAAGCCCTTGCCGTTTCGACCTGCCGCCCTGTGCCTTGACCATAGGCAACTTCGATGGCGTGCACCTGGGGCATCAGCGCATGCTGGCTCGGCTGCGCGAGGAAGCGAATGCGCGTGGCCTGCCCACCGCGCTGCTGACCTTCGAGCCGCATCCACGTGAATTCTTTGCCAAGGGCCAGCCGCCGGCGCGTCTTTCCGTGCTGCGCGACAAGCTGCAGTTCCTCGCCCAGGGCGATCTGGTTGACTACGTTTTTATCTACCGCTTCAACCATGCGTTCTCGCGCATGGCAGCGGAAGACTTCGTGCAGCAGGTGCTGCTGCAGGAGCTGAAAACCCGCTACCTGCTGATCGGTGACGATTTCCAGTTCGGCGCAGACCGCAGGGGCGACTTTGCCTTGCTGCAGTCGTGCGGCGACTTCGTCATCGAGGCGATGCCGTCGGTGCTGGTGGCCGGTGAGCGCGCCTCCAGCACCCTGGTGCGCGAAAGGTTGGCCGCAGGCGACCTGGATAGCGCCGCGCGCCTGCTGGGGCGCCCCTATCAGGTGTCCGGCAAGGTGATGCATGGCCAGAAGCTGGGGCGCACCATCGGTTTCCCCACCGCCAACGTACACTTGCCGCACCGCCGCCCGCCGCTGGAAGGCGTGTTCGTGGTGCAGGTGGATACCCCGGCCGGGCGACTGGGCGGCGTGGCCAGCCTGGGCAAGAATCCTACCGTGACCGATAGCCAGCACTACAAGCTGGAGGTCTACCTGTTCGACTTCCAGGGTGATCTGTACGGCCAGCGTCTGACCGTGCATTTCCTGCACAAGCTGCGGGACGAACAGCGCTTTAACGATTTGAACGAGCTGGTGGCGCAGATCGAACACGACGCCGCCAGTGCCAGAACCTATTTGAACAGTTTGCAACGAGACCAGGCATGAGCATCGACTACCGCAAGACCGTGAACCTGCTGGACACCCCGTTTCCCATGCGCGGTGATCTGGCCAAACGTGAACCCGCCTGGCTGAAAAGCTGGCAGGAACAGCAGCGCTACCAGAAGCTGCGCCAGATCGCGGCCGGTCGTCCCAAGTTCATCCTGCACGACGGCCCGCCGTACGCCAACGGCGACATCCATATCGGCCACGCCGTCAACAAGGTACTGAAGGACATCATCGTCCGCTCCAAGACCCAATCCGGCTTCGACGCTCCCTACGTGCCGGGCTGGGACTGCCACGGCCTGCCGATCGAGCTGATGGTGGAAAAGCTGCACGGCAAGGAAATCCCGGCTGCCAAGTTCCGCGAACTGTGCCGCGAATACGCCAGCGAGCAGATCGCCCGCCAGAAGAAGGACTTCATCCGTCTGGGCGTGCTGGGCGACTGGGACAACCCCTACCTGACCATGGCATTCAAGACCGAGGCCGACATTGTGCGCACCCTCGGCACCATCTACGAAAACGGCTACCTGATGAAGGGCGAGAAGCCGGTGCACTGGTGTATCGAGTGCGGCTCCGCGCTGGCCGAGGCCGAGGTGGAATACGAAGACAAGACCTCGCCGGCCATCGACGTGGGCTTCCGCGTGCTGGAAGGCGACAAGCTGGCCGTAGCCTTCGGCCTGCAAGGCAGCGTGGATGACGCCTACGCGGTGATCTGGACCACCACGCCGTGGACCCTGCCGGCCAACCAGGCGGTAGCGGTCAGCGCCAGCCTTACCTACCAGCTGATCGACACCCCCAAGGGCAAGCTGATCCTGGTGAAGGAGCTGGCCGAGTCGGCACTGAAGCGCTACGGCTTTGAAGGTGCGACCGTGCTGGGCGAAACCGTGGGCGAGCAGCTGGATCTGATCCGCCTGCAGCACCCGTTCTACAGCCGCGAAGTACCGATCATCTGTGGCGACCACGTTACCACCGATGCCGGTACCGGCCTGGTGCACACTGCGCCGGCGCACGGCCTGGAAGACTTCCAGGTGGGCCAGCAGTACGGCCTGCCGGTGGAAAACCCGGTAGCCGACAACGGCCGCTACAAGAGCAACACCGAGCTGTTCGCCGGCCTGTCGGTGTGGGAAGCCAACCCGAAAGTCATCGAAACCCTGATCGAGCAGGGCACGCTGATCCAGCAGGACAAGCTGCTGCACAGCTACCCGCACTGCTGGCGCCACAAGACCCCGATCATCTTCCGCGCCACCGCGCAGTGGTTCATCGGCATGGACAAGGCCGGCAACGACGACCAGGTACTGCGCGAGCGCGCCCGGCAGGCGGTGGACAGCACCGAATTCTTCCCGGCCTGGGGCCGTGCCCGCCTGGAAGCCATGATTGGCAACCGCCCGGACTGGTGCGTATCGCGCCAGCGCAACTGGGGCGTGCCGATGACCTTCTTCGTGCACAAGGAAAGCGGCGAGCTGCACCCGGATTCCGCCGCGCTGCTGGAACAGGTGGCGCTGCGCATCGAGCAGCAGGGCATCGAAGCCTGGTTCAGCCTGGATGCGGCCGAACTGCTGGGTGAGGATGCGGCCAACTACCGCAAGCTCAGCGATACCCTGGACGTGTGGTTCGACTCCGGCTCCACCCACTTCGCGGTGCTGAAGCAGCGCCCGGAACTGGCCTGGCCGGCCGACCTGTACCTGGAAGGCTCCGATCAGCACCGCGGCTGGTTCCAGTCCTCGCTGCTCACCGGCTGCGCCACCATCGGCCGCGCGCCGTACCAGCAGCTGCTGACCCACGGTTTCGTGGTGGACGGCAAGGGCATGAAGATGTCCAAGTCCAAGGGCAACGTGGTGGCGCCGCAGAAGGTAAACGACACCCTGGGTGCCGACATCCTGCGCCTGTGGGTGGCTTCCACCGACTACTCCGGCGAGCTGGCGATCTCCGACGAGATCCTCAAGCGCGTGACCGAGAGCTACCGTCGCCTGCGCAACACCATCCGCTTCCTGCTGGCCAACCTGTCGGACTTCGACCCGATGGAAAACGCCGTGCCGTACGAGCGCCTGGCGGAGATCGACCGCTACGCGCTGATGATGGCCAAGGAAATGCAGGAGAAGGTAACCGGCGAGCTGTACCCGCGCTACGCCTTCCACCACGCCATGCAGGAGATCGTGAACTACTGCTCGGAAGACCTGGGCGCCTTCTACCTGGACGTGCTGAAAGACCGCCTGTACACCACCAAGGCCGACAGCCATGCCCGCCGCAGCGCGCAGACCGCGCTGTACCACATCACCCGTAGCCTGCTGCTGCTGCTGTCGCCGGTACTGTGCTTCACCGCCGACGAAGCCTGGCAGGTGCTGCTGGGCAGCGAGGAGGAAACCCCGCTGTACCACGTGTGGCACGAGTTCCCGAACCCGGCCGCCGGCAGCGAAGCCGCCCTGGTGGCCAAGTGGCAGGCAATCCGCGATTTCCGCGCCGAGGTGAACAAGGAGATCGAGGCACTGCGCAGTGCCGAGCAACTGGGTTCCTCGCTGCAGGCCGAGCTGGAAGTGGTGGCTTCCGGCGAGCTGTACCAGCAGCTGGCCAGCCTGGGCGACGATCTCAAGTTCGTGCTGATCGTGTCGGGCGTGAAGCTGAGCCAGGGCGCCGAGACCCGTATCGCGGTATCGCCGTCCGGCCACGCCAAGTGCGAGCGCTGCTGGCATTACCGTGCCGACGTGGGCGCGCATGCCGGCCACGAAACCGTATGCGGCCGTTGCGTGGACAATATCGACGGTGCAGGCGAGGCGCGTATCCATGCTTAAAGCCAGCCCCGCGGCTGCCGGCTCGCCGGCAGCCAAGCGCAGCCTGCGCTGGTTCGCTCTGGCGCTGCTGGTGATCGTGCTGGATCAGCTCACCAAGATCTACTTCAACGGCAGCTACCAGTTCGGCGAGCAGCGCGAGGTCATCCCCGGTGTGCTGAACTTCACCCTGCTGTACAACCCGGGCGCGGCGTTCAGCTTTCTCGCCGGCGCCGGCGGCTGGCAGAAGTATTTCTTCACGCTGCTGGCCTTCGGTGTGTCCGGCTGGCTGGGCTGGAACATCATGCTGGGCCGCTTCGGCTGTCTGATGAACCTGGCGGCGTCGTTCATCATCGGCGGCGCGCTGGGCAATGTGATCGACCGCATGATCCACGGTCATGTCATCGATTTCATCCTGGTGCACTGGCAGCAGAGCTGGTACTACCCGGCGTTCAACGTGGCCGACAGCTTCATCTGTGTCGGTGCGGCGCTGATGGTGATCGACAGCCTGCACAAGCCGCAGCACTGACCCGTTGGCCGCCTTGCGGCCAACCTTTTCTTGCAAGGACATTCCGATGACGAAAACCATCATGCTGGCCAACCCGCGCGGCTTCTGCGCCGGCGTGGACCGTGCCATCGCCATCGTCGAGCGCGCGCTGGAGCTGTACGGCGCGCCTATCTACGTGCGTCACGAAGTGGTGCACAACCGTTTCGTGGTGGAGAACCTGCGTGCCAAGGGCGCGGTGTTCATCGAGGAACTGAAGGACGTGCCGGCCGGCAGCACGCTGATCTACTCCGCCCACGGCGTGCCGCTGTCGGTGCGGCAGGAGGCCGAGGCACTGGGGCTCACCGTGTACGACGCCACCTGCCCGCTGGTGACCAAGGTGCACGTGGAAGTGAAGCGCATGCACCAGTCCGGCATGGAGATCATCATGATCGGCCACGCCGGCCACCCGGAAGTGGAAGGCACCATGGGCCAGGTGGACGACCACATGTACCTGGTGGAAACCGTGGCCGACGTGGCGAAGCTGCAGGTGCAGCACCCGGATGCGCTGTCCTACGTCAGCCAGACCACGCTGTCGGTGGATGAAACCCGCGACATCATCGAGGCGCTGAAGGCTCGCTTCCCGGCGATTCACAGCCCGAAGAAGGACGATATCTGCTACGCCACGCAGAACCGCCAGGACGCGGTGAAGGTGCTGGCCGACCAGTGCGACATCGTCATCGTGGTGGGCTCGCCCAACAGTTCCAACTCCAACCGTCTGCGCGAAGTGGCGGCGCTGCGCGGCGTGGACGCCTACATGGTGGACAACGCCAGCCTGCTGAAGGCGGAATGGTTTGCCGACAAGCGCCAGGTGGGCGTGACCGCCGGTGCCAGCGCGCCGGAGGTGCTGGTGCAGGCGGTGATCGAGCAGATCAAGGCCTACGGCGCCGGTAACGTCAGCGAGCTGGAAGGCGTGGAGGAGAGCATCACCTTCGCGCTGCCGCCGGGCCTGCGCGAGCCGAAGGCGGGCAGCGCAGCCTGATCCTCCGGCAACCGGAAAGCATGCGGCCAACCCTGAGTCATCGGGGTTGGCCGCATTGTTTTATGGGTCGCGTCAGTATTCGCTTACCGCTTCCAGCGGCCGCCGTACCGGCAGCTTCTGCAGCAGCAGCCCGCCGAGGATCAGCGCCAGCCCGGCCAGCGTGCTGGGCAGGATGGGCTCGCCCAGCAGCAGGTTGATCAGGAATAGCGACAGCATCGGCGACAGGAAGATCAGGTTGGCGATGCGTGCGGTGCTCTGTGTCAGCTTCATCGCCGACAGCCACAGCACGAAGGTAAAGCCCATCTCCAGCATGCCCACATAGGCGGCGCCGGCGATGCCCTGCCAGGCCACTGGCTGCAGCTCGCCGCGCAGCGCGCACCACAGCAGCGTCAGCGGCAGCGACAGCAGGAAGTTGAGGGTGAGGCCGATCACCGGCTCGCGCTCGTCGCGGGTATTGAATAACCAGTAGCCGGCCCACAGCAGGGTGGAGAGCAGCGCGAAGCCGACGCCAGGCAGGTTGCTGAACTGCAGCGCAAACGGCGCGCCGCGGGTGGCGATGGTGAGCACGCCGCCGTAGCACACCACGGCGGCCAGGGCGTCCTGCGTGCGCAGCCGCTGCCCCAGCACCGGCACCGCCAGCAGGGTCATGGTCAGCGCCCAGGTGTAGTTCAGCGCCTGCGCCTCCTGCGCCGGCAGCAGCGCATAGGCCTGGAACAGGATCAGGTAGTAGACGAAGGGATTCACCGCCCCCAGCAGCAGCGAGCGGCGCCAGTGGCGGCGCAGCGCCGGCAGCAGCTCGCCCAGGCGGCGCTGCCAGCCGAGGATGGTAAGCAGCGCCAGCAGCGAGAATGCGCTGGCGTACAGCAGCAGCTGTGCCGGGCTCAGGTGCTGCAGGCTGATTTTGAAAGCGGTGGCGACGGTGGACCAGGCAAGTACGGCGGACAGACCAAACAGATAGGCTTTACTTTGTTGCTTCAAAACGGTGGAACTCCGGAACGCGAAATGCGGTGATTCAGCTCCCGCGTCATCAGCGGCAGCAGGCAGTGGCTGGTGAGGCCGATGGGGCCGCCGGCCTGCTCGCTGTAATGCTCGCCGGCGCTGGCGTGCACGTCGGCAGCCAGGTGGGCGGCATCCAGCGCTGGCATGCCCTGTGCCAGCAGCGCGGCAATGGCGCCGGCCAGCACATCGCCCTGGCCGGCCACCGCCAGCGACGGGCTGCCGCGCGTCAGCAGGCGGTAGGGTTGGCCGTAGCGGGCCAGCAGGGTACCACAACCCTTGAGCAGCACCACGCAGTCGAAGCGCTGCGACAGCTCGCGCACCGCGGCGACGCGGTCGGCCTGCACGCTGGCGGTATCGCTGTCCAGCAGGCGAGCGGCCTCGCTCGGGTGCGGGGTGAGAATGGTGTCGCCGCTGCGCTGGTGCAGCAGCTGCTGCAGGCTGTGGTCGGCGGCCAGCAGGTTCAGGCCGTCGGCATCCAGCAGCAGGGTGCCGGGGTGCAGCAGGGCGCGCTGCAGCGCGGCGTGCGCCTGGTCGCTGAGCCCCAGCCCCGGGCCCACCACCAGCTGGTGGTTGTCCGGAATCAGCAGATTGTGCTGCCAGGGGCGCAGCATCAGCTCGGGGCACAGCGGGTCCAGCGTCAGCGCGCTGTCCAGCGGGTGCACGAAGATCTTGCCGGCGCCCATGGCCAGCGCGGCGCGGCCGGCCAGCAGCGCGGCGCCGGTCATGCCCGGCGCGCCGCCGATGATGCTGAGCACGCCATGGCTGCCCTTGTGCGAATCACGGCGCCGGCGCAGCAGCGCGGCATCGGGCAGCGCCAGGCTGCCGGCAACGGGCGGGTACAGTGTGGGCGGGCAGGCCAGGTCATCGATGATTACCTCGCCGCAGTAGTCTGGGCCGGCGGCGGTGTACAGGCCGGGCTTGGGGCACAGAAAGCTGAGGGTGACATCGGCATGCAGTGCCACGCCCTGCGGCTGGCCGCTGCCGGCATCCAGCCCGCTGGGCACGTCGATGGCCAGCTTGCGGCAGGGCAGCTGTTCCAGCTGTTCGATCAGCATGCGCCATTCGCCCTGCAGCGGGCGCGTCAGCCCCACGCCGAACAGGCCGTCCAGCAGCAGCTCCGGCGGCGGTGCGCTGGCACTGGCGGACAAGGTTGGCCGCACGCTGCCGCCCAGTGCCCGCCATTCGGCCAGCGCCGCCTGTACCGCGGCGTTGCCTTCCGCTGGCAGCAGCACGTCCACCTGGTAGCCGGCGCGTTGCAGGCGGCAGGCGGCGAACAGCGCGTCGCCGCCGTTGTTGCCGGGGCCGACTGCCGCCAGGATGCGGCTGGCCGGCGGATAGTGCTTGCTCACCCAGGCGGCGATGCTGTCGGCGGCGCGCTGCATCAGCGCCAGCCCGGCGGCATCGGCGGCCAGCTCCAGCTGGCGCAGGCCGGGCAGATCCAGCATGTCGGTTTGCGGGTTCATGCGCGCTCCTCGCCCCAGCGGGGCTGCAGCTGCTGCGGTACGCGCAGCTGGTCCAGGATGCGGGCGACCACGAAGTCCACCATGTCGTCCACGCTTTGCGGGTGGGTGTAGAAGCCGGGCGAGGGCGGCAGGATGCACACGCCGAGGCGCGCCAGCTTGAGCATGTTTTCCAGGTGGATGGCGGACAGCGGCGACTCGCGCGGCACCAGCACCAGCTTGCGGCCTTCCTTGATCGTTACATCGGCGGCGCGTTCGATCAGGTTGTCGCTCATGCCCTGTGCCACCGCCGCCAGGGTGCCCATCGAGCACGGGCAGATCACCATGGCGTCCGCCGGGTTGGAGCCGGAGGCCGGCGGCGCGAACCATTCCTCGCGGCCGAACACCCGCAGCTGGCCGTCCGCCGGCTGGTAGCGTGCGGCCAACCATTGCTGCAGCTCGGCCGGGCGCGAGGGCAGGGTGAGGTTCATTTCCTGCTGCGCCACCACCTGCGCCGCCTGCGAGTACAGCACCCACACCCGCACGCCGGCGGCGAGCAGGCAGTCGATCAGGCGCAAGCCGTAGGGCAGGCCGGAGGCGCCGGTAAGGGCAACGGTAACGGTGTCAGGTTTCATCCGTGGCGGACTCCGGCAGATTCTGGGTATGGTCTTGCGGCAGCAGGCAAGACGATGCGGGGGCAAGGCAGAGACTGGCGGCGCTGCGAGGCTCCGCTTTTATTTATGGCTGTCGCCGCTGCGGCCATCCAGCTGGCGGTGGCGCAGCAGCACCTGCTCATCGGCAAAGCCTGCGGCCAACCTTTCGGTCAGGTAGACCGAACGGTGCTGGCCGCCGGTACAGCCTATGGCCACGGTGACGTAGCTGCGATTGTCCTGCTTGAAGCGCGGCAGCCAGCGCTGCAGGAAGGTGGCGATGTCCTGCTGCATCTGCGCCACTTCCGCCTCGCCGGCAAAGAAGTCGCAGATTGCCTGGTCGCGGCCGGTGAGCGGGCGCAGTTTTTCGTCGTAGTAGGGGTTGGGCAGGCAGCGCACGTCGAACACGAAATCGGCATCCAGTGGAATGCCGTGTTTGAAGCCGAAGGATTCGAACACCAGGGTCAGCCGGCTGCTGTCGGCCTCGGCCAGCACTTTCACGTAGCTGCGCAGCGCATTGGCCGACAGGTTGCTGGTGTCGATGCGGTGGCCCAGATCCACGATGTGCTCCAGCATCTCGCGTTCCAGCTGGATGCATTCCTCCACCGTCAGGCGGTTGCCGGACAGCGGGTGGCGGCGGCGGGTCTCGGAGAAGCGCTTCACCAGCACTTCGCTGGTGGCTTCCAGGTACAGCAGGCGCACGTCGGTGCCGCCGGCTTTCAGCTGGGCCACCACCTGCGGCAATGCGGCCAACGTTGGTGCCGAGCGGGTATCCACGCTGATGGCGATGTGCTGGTAGCCGAACTGGCTGTACAGCGCCATGGCATCGGCCAGCATGGTGGCCGGCAGGTTGTCCACGCAGTAGTAGCCGACGTCTTCCAGCACCCGCAGTGCCACGGATTTGCCGGAGCCGGACAGGCCGCTAATCAGGATCAGCTGCATGTTCCTGGTCCCGGAGCAGGTTGGTGTGGCGGTCGATGAATTCACGGGTGCTGTCGATACCGCGCAGCTGCAGGATGTAGTTGCGCACCGCGGCTTCCACCAGTACCGCCAGGTTGCGGCCGGCGGCCACCGGCAGGATCACCTTGCGCACGGTGACGCCGAGAATGTCCTGGGTTTCGGACTGAATGTTGAGGCGGTCCAGTGCCTGCATGGCCTGGTCGTTGGCCTTGATCAGCTGGATGATCAGCTTCAGCACCTTCTTCGGCCGTACCGCGGTTTCGCCGAAGATGGTACGGATATTGAGGATGCCGAGGCCGCGCACTTCCAGGAAGTCGCGCAACAGCGGCGGGCAGCGGCCTTCCAGCGTTTCCGGGCCGATGCGGTACAGCTCCACCGCGTCGTCGGCCACCAGGCCGTGGCCGCGCGAGATCAGTTCCAGCGCCAGCTCGCTCTTGCCCATTGCCGAGTCGCCCATGATCAGCACGCCGATTTCCAGCACGTCCAGGAACACGCCGTGCATCACGGTGGATACCGCCAGTGCGCGCGCCAGGTAGATGCGCAGCACGTCCATCAGGTACGGGCTTTCCAGCGGCGTGCTCATCAGCGGCACGCTGTCGCTCTGGCAGTAGTCCTGCAGCAGCTTGGGCACCGGCTGGCCGTTGGCGACGATCACCACCGCCATGGTCTTGTGGAACAGTTGATCCAGCGCGGTGCGCGCCGCTGCCTGCTCCAGCTTGTCCAGGTATTCCACCTCGGCCAGGCCCAGCACCTGCACCCGGTTGGGGTGGATGAAGTTCAGGTGGCCGACCAGCGCCTGTGTCGGCCGCTGTTCGTCGTTGGAAATCAGGTTGTCGGAACCGGCCTTGCCGGCGATCCAGCTCAGGTTGAGTTTGTGCTGATTGTCCTGGAACAGGCGGCGGACACTGACATTAGGCATGGTGGCTGTCTTCGCAAAGCATGGCGTGCAGGGTGAGATTGTCGGCGCAACACATCTTTTCGCGCAGGCTGCGGCTGGAGAACAGCTGGGCCAACTCCGACAGCACCTGCAGGTGCAGGTCGGTAGCCTGCTCCGGCACCAGCAGCACGAACAGCAGGTTCACCGGCTTGCCGTCCGGCGCCTCGAACGGTATCGGGGTTTTCAGGCGCACGAAGAAGCCGGTGGCGTCCTTCAGGCTCTTGAGGCGGCCGTGCGGAATGGCCACGCCCTGGCCCAGGCCGGTGGAGCCCAGCTTTTCGCGGGCGAACAGGCTGTCGAATACATCGCTGCGCGCAATGCCGAAGCTGTTCTCTACCAGCAGGCCGATTTGTTCGAACAGCCGTTTCTTGCTGGAGATTTCCAGGTCGGCCAGTACGTGCGACTGGGGAAGAATCTTGCCGATCAAGCTCATGATATCTGTGAGGGGCAGAAAAACGTCGGCCATTCTACGCTGAGTCCGGCGTTTTCCATAGCAAGGTCAGTGGTTGCGGCTAGCAAAAACGGGAGCCTGTGGCTCCCGTTGTCATCTTGCTGTCGTCCTGATTTACAGGGCGGCATCGGCAGCGTTTGCCTGCGGCGTTACGCTACGGTGTTCCCCCTGTTTTTCCTTGAATTTCAGAACCTGACGGTCCAGCTTGTCCATCAGGGCATCGATGGCGGCGTACATGTCGGCGTCGGTTGCCTCGACATGGATGTCCTTGCCTGCCAGATGCACATTGACCTCCGCTTTTTGTACCAGTTTATCCACGGACAGCGTCACGGTGATGCCGATCACGTTATCGACATGGCGGGTGATGCGTTCCAGTTTGCTCTCGATGAATTCGCGCAGGGGCGGGGTAATTTCGAGGTGAAGACCGGTAATTTTGAGGTTCATACCCTGACTCCTTCTGTTGACGGCACGGTCGGGCTGGCCGTACCGGGTTTTCGTCGCACTCTTTCTTTTAAAGTGCTTTGCGAAGGTTAACTGGCGGTATCTGCATAGCTTCACGATACTTGGCTACGGTGCGCCTGGCAACCTGTATGCCCTGTGCCGTGAGGCGGTCGGCGATGGCACTGTCGGACAGCGGTTTCCTGTTGTCTTCACCATCGATGATCTGGCGGATATGCGCCTTGATCGCCGTGGCGGAGCATTCGCCGCCGCTATCGGTTTCCAGGGCATTGCCGAAGAAGTATTTGAGCTCGAACAGGCCTCGGCTGCACAGCAGATACTTCTGGGTGGTGACCCTGGAAATCGTTGACTCATGCAGCCCGAGTTCATCCGCGATGTCGCGCAGAATCAGGGGTCGCATGGCCACTTCGCCGTGTTCAAAGAACGCCTGTTGCCTGTCAACGATAGCTTCCGACACTTTCAGAATAGTGTCAAATCGCTGCTGGATGTTTTTCACCAGCCAGCGCGCCTCCTGCAGTTGGCCGCTGAGATTGTGGCTGCTGTCTCGCTGTTGCAGCATGCCGGCATATAGTTGATTTACCTGCAGTTTCGGCAGCGCGCCGCGGTTGAGCTGGGCCATCCAGCGACCGTTGCGCCGAATCACATGGATATCCGGCGCCACGTAGTGGGTTTCGCCCTGATCGAAGCCGCTGGTCGGCCGCGGGCGCAGGGTGGAGATCAGCTGGTGCGCGGCACGCAGTTCGGCTTCGCCCACGCCAAGCAGTTTCTTCAGCCGTACGTAGTCGCGGTTGCCCAGCAGTGCCAGGTGCTCGCGCACCAGGGTCAACGCCAGCTCGCGTGACGGGGTGGCCGCCGGCAATGCGGCCAACTGCAGCTGCAGGAATTCGGCCAGATCACGGCTGCCGATGCCTACCGGCTCGAACTGCAGCAGCAGCTTGCGTAGGTATTCCAGCTCGTCGGTGTCGATGTCCAGTTCCAGCGGCAGGCTGGCGGCGAATTCATCCAGCGGCGTGGTGAGGTAGCCGTCTTCGTCCAGTTCGTCGATCAGCAGCGTCAGCAGCGCGCTGTCGCGGCGGCTCAGTGGCCGCTCGCCGATCTGCGCTGCCAGGTGCTCGCGCAGGGTAGGGCGGCAGGGGGTGTTGAGGATGGGGTCGAACTCGTCGTCGTCATCGCGGCTGCCACTGCCGGAACCGCTGCCGCTGCCCCAGTCGCTGAGGTCCATTTCCTCGCGCTCGCGTTCGCGTTCCTGCGGCGCGTCCTCGCCGCCGCTGTCGCCGGCGGTGTCGTTGCCGCTGCCGGCTTCCACCGGCTCATGCTCGGCGGGGCCGTCGCCGTCGGCGCGTTCCAGCAGCGGGTTTTCCAGCAGGTAGCGTTCCAGCTCGCTGGACAGGTCCAGGGTGGACATTTGCAACAGCTTGATCGACTGCTGCAATTGCGGGGTCAGGGTCAGATGCTGGCTGACTTTGAGTTGCAGTGTCTGTTTCATGCCGCTTTACAAGTGGAAGTGCTCGCCCAGGTACACCTGGCGCACCTGTTCGTTGCTGACCAGTTCGGCCGGCAGGCCGGAAGCCAGCACGCGCCCTTCGGAGATGATGTAGGCGCGGTCGCAGATGCGCAGGGTCTCGCGCACGTTGTGGTCGGTGATCAGCACGCCGATGCCGCGCTCCTTGAGGAAGGAGATGATCTTCTGGATGTCGATCACCGCGATCGGGTCCACGCCGGCAAACGGTTCGTCCAGCAGGATGAAGCGCGGGCGGGTGGCCAGCACGCGGGCGATCTCCACGCGGCGGCGCTCGCCACCGGACAGCGCCATGGCATTGCTGTCGCGCAGGTGGCCGATGTTGAGATCGTCCAGCAGCAGCTCCAGCTCCTTGTCCAGCTGTTCGCCGCTGTAGCCGGCCACTTCCAGCACCGCCTGGATATTCTCTTCCACCGTCATCTTGCGAAAGATGGAGGCTTCCTGCGGCAGGTAGCCCAGGCCCAGGCGCGCGCGCTTGTGGATGGGCAGGTGGGTGATGGCTTCGCCGTTGAGGCTGATGTTGCCGGCGTCGGCGGCGATCAGCCCCACCACCATGTAGAAGCTGGTGGTCTTGCCGGCGCCATTGGGCCCCAGGAGGCCGATGACTTCACCGCTGGCGATGTCCATCGACACGTCCTGCACCACGGTACGCTTCTTGAAGGTTTTCTTCAGGTGCTGGATGGTCAGGCGGCTTTGCGTCATGGCTTTTCCTGCGCCTTGGGCTGGAGGATCACGGTGACGCGGCCCTTGGCGGCGCCACTGGCCGTCGGGTTGTTGCCTGCCACCTGGTAGATTTCGGTGACGGTGTTGTAGGTGATCTGCTCGCCGGTCACCAGATCCTGGCCGCGCTTGACGCGCGCCTTGCCGGTGAGGATGACCTGGTTGCTGGCGCTGGTGTAGTCAACGCGGCTGCCCTGGCCGTCCACGTATTCGTTCTTGCCTTCCACTTTCTGGCGGAAGGTGGCCGGGTTGCCGAAGGCCTGCAGCGTCTGGTTGCCCTGCGTGTCGCGGGTGACGATGGTCTTGTCGGCATGCAGGGTCAGCGTGCCCTGGGTGGCAACCACGTTGCCTTCCAGGATGTTGATTCCCTGCTTCTGGTCCAGCGAGCCGCGGTCGGCGGCCAGTTCGATCGGCTTGTTGCTGTCGGCCCGTTCGGCGTAAACGTTGGCCGCAACACCGCTCAAGCCCAGAATCAGGGCGAGCATCAGGCTATGGCGCATAGTGCATCCTTACTTGGGACAGCAGTTTGAGCTGCCCGGCTTGATGGTTATAGATGAGGCCGACGCTGCGCACCCGGCTGTTGCCGTAGTTCATCAGCACTTCGGTATGCGAGCTGGCCAGCTGGTTGCGGTTGTCCAGGCGCAGTGCCTGGGTCTGCAGTGTCATGTCGGGTTTGCCGGCCTGCCCGGTGCGCAGCAGGTGCACGTTGCCGCTGAAGTCGGCGATGTCCTGCGGCCGGTTGTAGCGGCCGCTGTCTGCAGTGATGTGCAGGTCCGGTGCGCCCTGCTGGTACTGTTTCAGGTCGGGAGCCGTGAAGTATACCGATTCCACCTTGGGCAGCTTCCACATGCGGGTGGCCACCAGCTGCTGCCACGGGCGGCCCTGTTCATCGAAGCGCTTGGCGGTGAGCTGCTCGATGGTGTACTCGGGCTGGTTGGGGTTGAGCTCGCGCTGCGCCGGCTGCTGCCACTGGGTCAGCACGTCCAGCCAGGAGGTGAGCAGGCCCATGCCCACGAGCAGGGCCAGCGGGAACAGTTTGCCGGCGCGGGTCTTCATGCCAGGTAGGCCGCCATCAGGCGCTCATAGTTGCCCTGCGCCTGCAGGATCAGCTCGCATAGCTCGCGCACCGCGCCGTTGCCGCCACTGCAGCCGGTAACGAAGTGGGCATGCTGGCGCACGAAGCTGGGTGCATCCGGCACCGCCACCGCGAAGCCGGCGCGCGACATCACCGGCAGGTCCACCACGTCGTCGCCGATGTAGGCGCACTGGCTGGCGGTGAGGCCAGTTTTCTGCAGCAGCTCGGCAAACACCGCGCGCTTGTCGTGCACGCCTTCGTAGTAGTGGTCGATGCCCAGGCCGCGGGCGCGGTGTGCCACGCCCGGCGCGGCGCGGCCGGTGATGATGGCCAGCTGCACGCCGGTGGACTGCAGCATTTTCAGGCCGTGGCCGTCCAGGGTGTTGAAGGCTTTCAGCTCTTCGCCGCTGGCGGTGATGAAGATGCGGCCGTCGGTGAGTACGCCGTCCACATCCATGATCAGCAGCTTGACCTGTTTTGCCAGTTCGGTAATCGGTTGCATGGGCAGTCCTAAACCACGCCTGCCTTCAGCAGGTCGTGCATATTGAGTGCGCCGGCAAGGCGCCCCTGCTGGTCTACCACCAGCAGGCCGTTGATCTTGCGGCGTTCCATTTCCTTGACGGCTTCCACCGCCAGCAGGTTGGCCGCAATGGTGCGCGGCTGGCGCGTCATCACGTCGTCGATGGCGAGGCCGGCCAGGTCCAGCGTGCGGTCCAGTGTGCGGCGCAGATCGCCATCGGTAAAGATACCGATAAGGCTGTCGGCAGCGTCCACCACCGCGGTCATGCCCAGGCCCTTGCGCGTCATTTCCAGCAGTGCTTCTTTCAGCGAGCTGCCGCTTTGTACCCGCGGCAGCGCGTCGCCACTGTGCATCAGGTCGCTGATGTGCACCAGCAGGCGGCGCCCCAGGCTGCCGCCCGGGTGCGACAGCGCGAAGTCTTCCGGCTTGAAGTTGCGCGCATCCAGCAGCGTCACCGCCAGCGCGTCCCCCAGCGCCAGCGCGGCGGTGGTGCTGGTGGTGGGGGCCAGGCCCAGGGTGCAGGCTTCCTTTTCCACCGCGGCATCCAGGTGCACGGTGGATTCGCGCCCCAGCGTGGACTGCGGGCGGCCGGTCATGGCGATAATGGGAATGCCCTTGCGTTTTACCGCCGGCAGCAGCGCGACCACTTCCGCGCTTTCGCCGGAGTTGGACAGCGCCAGCAGCACGTCCTGCTCGGTGAGCATGCCCAGGTCGCCATGCGCGGCTTCGGCCGGGTGCATGAAGAACGACGGCGTGCCGGTGCTGGCCAGCGTGGCGGCGATCTTGTTGCCGATATGGCCGGACTTGCCGATGCCGGTCACCACCACCCGTCCCGGGCATGCCAGGATCAGGTCGAGGGCGGCCAGAAAATCGTCGCCCAGTCGGTTGGAGAGGGCGACGATGGCGTCGGCTTCGGTGTGCAACACCTCGCGTGCCAGCGCAAGACGCTGTAGTTTGAGCGCATTATCCATAGACGGTAATTATAACAGTTTATAATCGGCCCCTGTCCCGCAGGTGCAATTTTTGCTTGGGCGTCAACGGGCGCCTCGACAGCCTCGGTTTCCAAGCGAGACAAGGCGCGAATGAAAAATCCCGACGCAGCATATGTTTGATATGTAAGGAGGGATTTTTCGTGAGTAACGCCGTATCGCAACGAAAACGGGGGTGCACGAGGTGACCGCCGGTTGGCGCCAGGAGTTTCCCGACATAATGCACTCTTCCTTGTTTCCCGTAGTAATGGTGTTGCTGGTGGCCGTACTGGCCGTCACCGGCTGTCGCCGGCTGCATGTGCCGCCGATGCTGGGCTACCTGGTAGTGGGTTTTCTGGCCGGCCCCGGTGTGATGCACCTGGTGCCGGAGGGTCCGGAAACCGAGTTTCTGGGCGAAATCGGCATCGTGTTCATGATGTTCTCCATCGGCCTGGAGTTTTCGCTGGCCAAGCTCAAGGCCATGCGCCATCTGGTGTTCGGCCTGGGGCTGGCGCAGGTGCTGCTGACCATGCTGCTGGTGGGTAGCGGCATCGCGCTGCTGTCCGGCAGCGTGCTGTCCGGCTTTGCCATTGCCGCGGCGTTGACCATGTCGTCCACCGCGATTGTCAGCAAGCTGCTGTCCGAACGCCTTGAGCTGCCGCAACCGCATGGCCAGCTGGCCATGGGCGTGCTGCTGTTCCAGGACATCGCCGTGGTGCCGCTGCTGATCCTGCTGCCGGCGTTTGCGGCCAACTCCAGCAGCCTGTGGCAGGACCTGGGCCTGGCGCTGGTGAAGGTGGTGCTGGTGCTGAGTCTGCTGCTGGTGTTCGGCCAGAAGCTGATGCGGCGCTGGTTCCACCTGGTGGCGCGGCAGCGTTCCGGCGAACTGTTCATGATCAACGTGCTGCTGGTTACCCTGGGGGTGGCGCTGATCACCCAGCTGGCCGGCTTGTCGCTGGCGCTGGGGGCGTTTGTGGCCGGCATGCTGATTTCGGAAACCGAATACCGCTTCCAGGTGGAAGAGGACATCAAGCCGTTCCGCGACATCCTGCTGGGCTTTTTCTTCGTTACCGTCGGCATGCGGCTGGACGTGAGCGTGCTGTTCTCCGAATCCGGCAGCATCCTGCTGGTGCTGTTCCTGCTGCTGCCGCTGAAGCTGGCGGTGGTATGGGCGCTGGCGCGGCTGTTCGGCCAGCGCAGCAAGGACGCGCTGAAGGCAGCCCTGGCGCTGGCGCAGGGCGGCGAGTTCGGCTTCGTGCTGCTGTCGCTGGCCGGCAACCTGCACCTGTTCGGGCCGGCGCTGGAGCAGGCGGCCATTGCCGGCATCCTGATCTCCATGTTGGCCGCACCGTTCCTGATCCAGAACGCGGAGCGCATCGCCAAGCGCCTGGTCAAGCAGGACTGGACCATGCAGTCGCTGGATCTGCACCAGATCCTGGTGCAGAGCATGCTGAAGAACGAACACGTGATCGTGTGTGGCTACGGCCGTAGCGGCCAGTACCTGGCGCGCCTGCTGCAAAGCGAGGACATCCCGTTCTTTGCGCTGGATCTGGACCCGGAGCGGGTGCGCGAAGCGGGCGAGGCCGGCGACGCGGTGGTGTTCGGCGATGCCGGCAAGCGCGAGGTGCTGATGGCGGCCGGGGTGATGCGCGCCAAGGCGGTGGTGATCACCTTTGCCGACACCCACGCCTCGGAGCGCATCATCGACGTGGTGCGCCAGCTGCGCCGTGACCTGCCGGTGATCGTGCGCACCATCGACGATACCGATATGGCGCAGCTGCGCGCCGCCGGTGCCGACGAAGTGGTGTCCGAGGTGATGGAAGGCAGCCTGATGCTGGCGTCGCATGCGCTGATGGTGCTGGGTGTGCCGCTCAACCGCGTGCTGCGCCGCATCCGCACCGTGCGCGAGCAGCGCTACGACCTGTTCAAGGGCTTCTTCCGCGGCGCTTCCGACGAGGTGGACGGCATCGACGATGAGCAGCTGGAACGCCTGCTGAGCGTGCAGCTGCTGCCGGGCGCCAGCGCCATCGGCATGCACGTGGGCAGCCTGCCGCTGCCGACGCTGGGGGTGCAGATCAAGGCGGTTCGCCGTGGCAGTACGCGCTACACCGAGCTGGGGCGCGATTTCGAGCTGGCCGAGGATGATGTGCTGGTGCTGCTGGGCAAGCCGGCCCCGCTGACCCAGGCGGAAAGCCTGCTGCTGCAGGGGGAATAGCCGGCGCGCGGATATAGGCACAAGGTGGGCCGCAGCTTGCGGCCAACCTACGCTACGGCAAACAAAAAGCCCTTGCGCACTGCGCAAGGGCTTTGTCGTTCATGGCCTGCGTTTACTTCTGGTGAAAGCGGTCGCCCGGTAACGGCAGGATGCCATTGATCTGGTTCTTCAGCTCCTGTTTCAGCGCCTGCTGTTTTTCGCCCTGGGTCTTCTTGCCCTTGACGATGGAGTTGAAGTCCAGCGCGTACACCGGCTGGTTGATCGGGCCAGTGATCTTCAGCGGAATGTTCACCCCGCCCAGCCGGGTAAAGGCCTTGGGGTTGGCGCGCACGTTCAGCGTGTAATCGACGATGTTCTGCGGCAGGTCGATCTTTCCGCCGCCGTTGACATCCACCAGCGAGGAGGCCAGCTTCAGGTCCTGGCTGCGGGCAACGCCGTTTTGCAGCTCGAATGCCGCCGACAGCGCCGAGAAGGTGGTTTTCTGGTCCGCGCGCGCGGTCATGTTCCAGTCCTTCAGCTCCGTTGGCAGGTTGCGCAGCGCCGAGGCGAGGTCGATGCCGGTGAGCGCGCCTTTTTCCAGCCGCACCGCCACCTTGCCATTGAGGTTGTTGCGCAGCGCCGCCAGCGAATTGCCGTGCGCATCCAGCTGCACCCAGCCGTTGCCGGCGCCTTCCACGCGGCTGAAGTCGAACAGGTCCTGCATCAGCGGGCGGATCTGCATGCCCAGCAGCTGTTGCGATACCTGCAGCCGCGGCTCCTTGTCGCGCAGCAGGTGCAGCGAGCCTTTCAGCGAGCCGTCGTAGATGTCGGCGCTGAGGTTGTCCAGCGCCAGGGTTTCCGGGCGCACGCTGACATCGGCGCCGATATTGCGGATGCGGAAGCGGCCCATGGACAGCTCGCCGATATTGAGCTTGCCGTTCAGGTCGAAGAAGTCCATCCAGTCCAGGTGGAACGGGGTGCCGTTCTTGAACAGCGCCACGGTCTCCGCGCCCTGGTTTTCCGGCAAGTAGCGGTTGAGGTCCAGCTTGCCCACCGACAGGGTGACCTCATGCCGCGGCGAAACGAAGCCGTACTGGGTGGCGGTGGCGGCCAGCGCGGCGCCATCCAGCTGGCCACTCACGCGCAGGTTGAGGCGGCTTTCGTTCAGGTCGCCATCCAGCTCGCCGCCGAGCGATGCCTGTAGTTGGCCGCGCGGCAGCGCCGGGGTCTTCAGCTGGGTGCTCAGTGTCAGCGGCTGCAGGCGCAGCAGGTTGTAGTTGGCCAGGCTCAGCGGCGCGTGCAGCGTCATATTCAGCGAATGCGCACCCACCTGCCAGGAGAGCTGGCTCTGCAGCTGGCTGGCGGCGGCGCCGTCGTGGTTCAGGCGCACATCGGCCAGCTGGCTGTTGAAGCGGTACTGGGTGCGGGCGTAGTCGATGCTGCCGTTGATGCTGGCTGCCGGGGTGGTGAGCTCGGACAGGCTGGCGTTCACTGCCGGCAGCAGCGCCTCGGCATGGCCCTTGGGCTGCGAGGTGTCCAGTGTCAGCTTGAGGTTTTCGCCGCTGGCCAGCAGGTTGCCGAAATTGAGCTTGAGCTTGCCTTCGGCCTTCAGTCGCACTTCGCCCAGCTTGTCGGTGCTGCTGATTGCCAGTGCCGACAGCTGGTCGATGCTGATCTGGTCGTCCTGGCGGGTGAACGGCGCCTGCATCGCCAGGCTGATGACGCGGTTGCCGCTGGCCAGCCGGCCGCCGAACGACAGGTTGGCCTCGCTGTGCAGGCCGGTGACATCCAGGCTGCCTTCTTCCAGCTTGCTGTTGATGCCGTTGACGCGGTCGGACAGCAGGATGGTGGTGCCGCGCAGCGCCATGGTGTCGAGGTCCAGCTTGAAGCGGCTGGGTTTGCGCCGGCGCAGCAGGTCGGCAAAGTTCAGCGAGCCATCGGTTTCGCGCAGCAGGTGGAAGGTGCTGTCATGCAGCTCCAGGTGGGTGATCTGCAGATCGCCGAACAGCAGCGGCATCCATGCCAGGCGGGCCTGGATCTTGCCGATGCGGGCAAATTCGTTCTTGCTGCCGGGGTCGCTGATGCTGACATCGCCCAGCGACAGGCCGGGCGAGGGGAAGACCATCGGCAGGACCGAGCCGTTGATGGTGACGGTGCGCTGGGTGTCGTCCAGCGAGCGTTGCAGGTTCACGCGCACGCTCTGGCTGTCGAAGCGCAGGAAGAACAGGGTCAGTGCCATTGCCAGCACGGTGGCGAACAGCAGTACGGTGTACACCGATACTTTCAGCCACAGGCGGCCGGAATTCCATTTCATTGTGCAGTACCCATCCCGGTAGTCGTCAGTTTGGCGTCTTGCCCAGGCGCGGCATGGCGGCCAGTGACTTCAGCGGAACGACAGCATGGCGGCGGATGACGGCGGAGGCAGGGCAGGCTTCGGTATAAGGCGGGGTGGAGCGGGTGAAGGGAATCGAACCCTCGTCGTAAGCTTGGGAAGCTTCTGCTCTACCATTGAGCTACACCCGCATCAGGCGAAGCGCGAGTATACGCATGCAGCCCGGGCTGCGCAACGTGGCTGCCTGGCAGGGAGGCTGGCTGGACGCTTGGTGGGGCGCCTGGCGCATGGTATGGTTGGCCGATTGTATTTCATATGCAATCAAGGCTTTCCAGGGCCGGAAACGTTCCAATCCAGGGCCACGATCACCACGAAACCGCATCGCCGCTTGCCGGTACCGTTTCGTGGCTACCGTGCCCAAAGCAAGGAGATATGCATGAGCAAACTGCTCATCCTGTATACCGGTGGCACCATCGGCATGGACTACACCCCGCAGGGGCTGGCGCCGGTATCCGGCTACCTGCCGCGCCAGCTGGAGCGCCTGGCGCGCGACGGCGTGAGCTGGGACGTGGTGGAGTACCCGCAGCTGATCGACTCTTCCGCCATCACCATCGGCCACTGGCACCAGCTGGTGGCCGATATTGCCGCTGCTTATCAGCAGTACGACGGCTTCGTGGTGATCCACGGCACCGACACCATGGCCTACACCGCCAGCGTGCTGGCCTTTGCGCTGCAGAACCTGCAAAAGCCAGTGATCGTCACCGGCTCGCAGTTGCCGCTGGTGCACCCGCGCAGCGATGGCTGGAGCAATGTCGGCGTGGCCATCGAGGCTGCCTGCCAGCCGGATCTGCATGAAGTGGCCATCGCCTTCGATAATGTGCTGCTGCGCGGTTGCCGCGCACGCAAGGTGGATGCCACCAGCTTTGCCGGCTTCGATAGCCCCAACGCCGCGCCGCTGGCGCGCTTCGGCATCGAGGCGCACTGGTATCGCAGCCAGTGGCGTCGCGGCAGCGGCGAATTCCACGCCGTGCTGCCACGGGAACAGGACATCCGCAGCGGCTTCCTGCTGCCTGGCGGCATGGCGGCGGCGTTCGGCCGCTGGTTGGCCGCAGAGGTGCCGCATGGTGCGCTGCTGTTCTCCTACGGCAACGGCAACACCCCGGAAGAGCCGGCGCTGCTGGATGGCATTCGCGCAGCCAGCGCCGCCGGCTGCGTGGTGGTGAACCTGACGCAATGCCCGCGTGGCGCGGTGGAAGTGGGCGCCTATGCCGCCAGCCAGCCGCTGGCGCAGGCCGGTGCGGTAAGCGGCGGCGACATGACGCCGGAAGCAGCGCAGGCCAAGCTGCTGCTGCTGCTGTCGCAGGGTTTGTCCACAGCTGGGATTCGCGCCGCATTCGAGCGCGATCTGGTGGGTGAAATCACCCTGGTTTGATTAAAAAATAAGCAGGCGCGGGTTTGTCCTGCGGCATCAGGTACTTGCCGCGTTTATCCACAAGCGGCTCACAGCACTATGCAAAAAGCTGCGGGATAATCCAATGGCTGCTGCTCAAAAAATAATCAGCAGCGATTGCCGCCTGCTGGCTCAATGACTTAGCCTGCTTTTCCACAACGCGCCCACATCCTTGCTCCCACAGGATGTGGGCGTTTTGCATTCTGTTGTGGACAAGCGCCGTGGTGGGGGTTCGGCACGCTATAATGGCGGGCTATGTCAGAGTCTGTTCAATGTCTGCGCATTGCCATTGTCGGCCCGGAGTCCTGCGGCAAGACCACGCTGGCCGCCGACCTGGCCGCTGCCTTGCAGCAGCATGGCGTGGCGGCGGCGCTGGTGGCGGAATACGCCCGCGATTACTACGCCAGCCGTGAATACCGCCCGACGCCGGCCGACGTGCTGGCGATCGCCCGTGGCCAGCTGGCGGCGGAGGACGCGCTGGCGGCTACCGCACCGCTGTTGCTGTGCGACAGCACGGCGCTGACCTGCCGCATCTGGGCCGAGGTGGCGTTCGGTGAGGCCGAGGAGGCGCTGCTGCAGCTGAACCGGCCGCAGGATTACGCGCTGACGCTGCTGGCGGCGCCGGATATTCCGTGGCAGTACGACCCGCTGCGCAGCCACCCGGCGCAGCGCGAGTGGCTGTTCGGGCTGTATCACGCCGCGCTGGAGGCCGCCGCTGTGGATTACCACGTGGTAGGCGGCAACCGGCAGCAGCGGGTGGCGGCGGTGTGGCCGTTGCTGCGGGTTTTACTGCCGCAATTGCCTGTTTTTTGAGCAACTGGCGGATTGTTACGCTGTCTCAATGACTTGGACAACTTGTCCACAGACGGCTCACAAGGCTGTCCAGCCCGGATGTGGAAAGCCCGTAGCGCCTGCCTGTTTTTTAGGCAGTCGAAAAAAATATCGATGAATCAGCAGCTTGTGTGTCTTGTCCACAAGCGGCTCACAAGGCTGTCAAAAGACGTTGTGAAAAACGTTGGCCGCAGCCGGCAAACAGGTGTGAACAACCGTGATGAAAGAAAGCTACACCCTGCAGGGTGACTACATTCCGCTGTGCGATCTGCTGAAAACCTGCGGCGTCTGCGATACCGGCGGCCAGGCCAAGCACTTCATTGCCGAGGGCAATGTGCTGGTGGACGGCCAGGTGGAACTGCGCAAGACCAACAAGATCCGCGCCGGCCAGCGGGTAAGCGGCGACGGTTTCGAAATCAGCGTGGTAGCGGCGTGAGCGAACCGCTGCCCGTCGGCGACGACGACTTCGACCCGATGCCGGAAGCGCCGGAAGTGCCCAGCGACGATATGTGCTGCGGCAGTGGCTGCGACCCCTGCATCTGGGACATCTACAACGCGGCGGTACAGGACTACCGCCGCAAGCTGGCCGACTGGCAGGCGCGCGAGGCCGTGCGTCATACAAGACAGGAAGGCTGACATGGCCACCGTAGATCTGCATTTTCACTCCACCGCTTCCGACGGCGGCCTGCCGCCGGCCGAGGTGATCCGCCGCGCCGCCGAGCGCGGCGCCACGCTGCTGGCGCTGACCGACCACGACTGCACCGCCGGCTTTGCCGAGGCGGCTGCCACTGCTTCCGCCTGCGGCGTGCCGTTCCTGGCCGGGGTGGAGGTATCGGTGACCTGGGAAGAGCGCCATACCGTGCACATCGTCGGCCTGGGCGTGGATCCGGCCAACCCGGAGCTGGTGGCCGGGCTGCAGAGCATCCGCGAAGGCCGCATCGAGCGCGCGCGGCTGATGGCGGCGGCGCTGGAAAAGGTGGGTATCGAGGGCGCCTTCGACGGCGCCATGCAGTTTGCGGCCAACCCGGAGATGATCAGCCGTACCCACTTTGCCCGCTTCCTGGTGCAAAGCGGGGTAGTGAAGGACGTGAAAGGCGTGTTCCGCAAATACCTGGCGCAGGGCAAGCCCGGTTACGTGAAACACCGCTGGGCCGACCTGCACGACGCGGTGGCGTGGATACGGGGCGCCGGCGGCATGGCGGTGATTGCCCACCCCGGCCGCTACGATATGGGCCGCACGCTGATCGAACGGCTGGTGACCGAATTCCGCGATGCCGGCGGCGAGGGCATTGAAGTGTCCAGCGGCAGCCACAGTCTGGACGACATGCTGAAGTTCGCGCTGGTGGCGCAGAAGTTCGGCCTGTACGCCAGCGCCGGCAGCGATTTCCACGCCCCGGGCGAGGGCGGCCGCGACGTCGGCTACACCGAGAACCTGCCGCCGATCTGTCGCCCGATCTGGGAGCAGTTGGCCGCGCGCATTCATCAACCGGCCGCCGCGCCGGCCAGCGGAGCCTGATACATGTCGCAGTTTTTCATGATCCACCCGGAAACGCCGCAGCTGCGGCTGATTCGCGAGGCAGCCAAGATCATCCGCGATGGCGGCGTGGTGGTGTACCCCACCGACTCCTGCTACGCGCTGGGCTGCCACCTGGGCGACAAGAAGGCGATGGAGCGCATGCTGGCCATTCGCCAGATCGACCTCAAGCACCATCTCACCCTGGTGTGCGCCGATCTGTCGTCGCTGGCCACCTATGCCCGGGTGGATAATGCGCAGTTCCGCCAGCTGAAGGCGGCAACCCCCGGCAGCTTCACCTTCATCCTGGAAGCCAGCCGCGAGGTGCCCAAGCGCACCCTGCACCCCAAGCGCGCCACCATCGGCCTGCGGGTGCCGGAGCACGCGGTAACGCTGGCGCTGCTGGAAGAGCTGGGCGAGCCGATTCTGTCCTGCACCTTGCTGCTGCCGGGCGACGAGGAGCCGCTGACCGACCCGTATGAAATCCGCGAGCGGCTGGAACATCTGGTGGATCTGGTGATCGATGGTGGCTGGTGCGGTACCGAGCCCACCACCGTGATCGACATGACCGACGGCGTGGAACTGATCCGCCGCGGCAAGGGCGACCCGGCCATACTCGGGCTGTGAAAGGAAACGGATCTTGGACGAACTCAACATCATTCAGAAAATTTCGGTGTACGCACTGCCGGTGCTGTTCGCCATCACCCTGCACGAAGCGGCGCACGGCTACGTGGCCAAGCTGTGCGGCGACGATACTGCCGAGCGCCTGGGCCGCGTATCGCTGAACCCGATGCGCCACATCGACCCGGTGGGCACCATCCTGCTGCCGCTGTTGAGCCTGGTGCTGGGCGGCTTCATGTTCGGCTGGGCCAAGCCGGTGCCGGTGCGCTTCGGCAACCTGCGCAAACCGCGCAGCGGCATGCGCCTGGTGGCCGCCGCCGGCCCTGCGGCCAACCTGCTGATGGCAGTGGCGTGGGTGCTGCTGCTCAAGCTCGCCATCGTGATGGACAACAGCTACAGCGAGCCGCTGGCACTGATGAGCCAGGCCGGCATCGGCATCAACGTGGTGCTGATGGTGCTCAACCTGATGCCGATCCTGCCGCT
The DNA here is from genome assembly GCF_900090205.1 of Vogesella sp. LIG4. Taxonomy (NCBI): domain Bacteria; kingdom Pseudomonadati; phylum Pseudomonadota; class Betaproteobacteria; order Neisseriales; family Chromobacteriaceae; genus Vogesella; species Vogesella sp. LIG4. The sequence continues at coordinate 2,001,277 of NZ_LT607802.1, forward strand.
GGACGGCGGCCGCATCGTGGAAAGCCTGCTGCCGCCGCGCCAGGCGTACAGCTTTTCCAAACTGGAACCCTACGGCATGTGGATACTGCTGGCGCTGGTGATGACCAATACCCTGTCGCCCATCCTGCGGCCGTTCATGAATCTTGTTTTCAATCTGCTCGGGCGCATGCTCTGAGCCAAACCATCAAGCGGAATCTTCTTCATGTTTGCCAACCGTATCCTTTCCGGCATGCGCCCCACCGGCAGCCTGCACCTTGGCCACTACCACGGCGTGATCAAGAACTGGGTAGAACTGCAGCACAGCCATGAATGCTTCTTCATGGTGGCCGACTGGCATGCGCTGACCACCAATTTCGACGATGTGTCCATCATCGGCAAATCCGTCAACGAAATGGTGATCGACTGGCTGGCCTCCGGTGTGGACCCGGAAAAATCCACCATCTTCGTGCAGTCCAAGGTGGCGCAGCACGCCGAACTGCACCTGGCGCTGTCCATGGTTACCCCGCTGGGCTGGCTGGAGCGCGTGCCCACCTACAAGGATCAGCTGGAAAAACTCAGCCACAAGGACCTCACCACCTACGGCTTCCTCGGCTACCCGCTGCTGCAGGCCGCCGACATCCTGATCTACAAGGCCGGCCTGGTGCCGGTGGGCGAAGACCAGGTGCCGCACATCGAGCTGACCCGCGAAGTGGCACGCCGCTTCAACCACATGTTCGGCCGCGAGCCGAATTTCGAGGAGCTGGCGAAAGCCGCGGTGAAGAAGATCGGCAAGGCCGGCAAGCAGTTCGAACAGCTGCGCACCGCCTACCTGCAGGATGGCCACGCCGAGGCACTGGCGCAGGCGCACGAGATTCTGGCTGCTAGCCAGAACCTGGGCGCCGCCGACCGCGAGCGGCTGATGGGCTGGCTGGAGAACAAGGGCAAGACCATCCTGCCGGAGTGCGAGGCCAAGCTCACCGCCGCTTCCAAGATGCCGGGCCTGGACGGTCAGAAGATGTCCAAGTCCTACAACAACACCATCACCATGCGCGAAGCGCCGGAGGCGGTGTCCAAGAAGATTCGCGGCATGCCCACCGACCCGGCGCGCGTGCGCCGCACCGACGCCGGCAACCCGGCCAAGTGCCCGGTATGGCAGCTGCACGAGGTGTACAGCAGCGGCGAGACCAAGGAATGGGTGAAGGCCGGCTGTACCAGCGCCGGTATCGGTTGCCTGGACTGCAAGCAGCCGGTGATCGACGCAGTGGTGCGCGAACAGCAGCCGATGTTCGAACGTGCCGAGAAATACCTGACCAACCCCAAGCTGGTGCTGGACATCCTGGCCGACGGCAACGCCCGCGCCGAGAAAGTGGCCCGCGCCACCATGAACGATGTGCGCGAGGCGATGGGGCTGGGTTACTAAGCGATCTGCTAGCTGTCGTGCATGAAAGGGTTGTGGCCAGGGTTGGCCGCAACCCTTTTGCTATTTCTGAAAGGCGTCGTCCACAACCCAGCCTTCTTTGTTGCTGCACCTGACTTTGGTGTACGCATAGACCTTCTGTACCGACTCATCCAGCGGCGTGCATGCCTCTCCCTGCTTGATGGTGAAAACCGGGTTTCTCAAGTCATCATTTGCCTGTTCGAATGCCGGCATATCCTTCGTTGCTGTCCATGTTTCTCCGTGAAATTTTGAGCAGGCAATGAGAGGGAGCACGGCAAGGGCGGCGAGTTTTTTCATGGCTTTGGGTAGGTTTTCCTGAGTTTCAGCCTGGGGGAGTGCGCCAGGCCTGTCATGAGGTCGGCGGGTGATATGGCGCCGAAGTTCCACCGCGGGTCATGAACCGGAATGCCAGCCAGATCGAATATCTCTGCAATATTGGATGAGCAACTATTGCTACTGAGCGAGTAGGGCTCATTGCGCATTGCACGGTGTTTTATTTCTTTCAGAATGATGGCCTTTTCCTGCGGCGATACCCGCAGTACGTAGCCCCAGGTATCTCTTCGCATTTTTTCACGTTGTCGGCGCAGATAGACATCGCGGCTGCTTATGTCCCAAGCCGGATGGGCTCGCCCATACACTGTTCCATCAATCGCTATGGCGGTGTGGCCGAATTGAGAGCCCCAGTACGCCAGACGTGAATCACTGACGAGAATCTCCACCTCTTCGAACTTGACCGGCACAGGTTTGGCAGCCTGATCAGTCTGCAAGGTGGTTTTTCTGCTGGCGACCAGGCGCAATGTCTTGCTATTCGGGCTGGTGAGGGTCTGTACCATGCTAGCCCTCTACATACAGACTGATTTTTTCGGTCATGGTCGTGGCGCTCAACAAGTGCGTGCAGCCGTCGGCATCGGTGCGCCCGTGTTCGATTTCCCCCGATTCGCGCTCGATAGCATACGCAAGATCCACCAGCGGCTGACCGGACTCCGCATCCACCAGTTTGAAGCGCTCGTCGAATTGTGGACTTCCGGTAGCGGCGGGTATTAAGGCACGTGCGGCAGGGAGGGTTGGCCGCAAGGTCATGGCGTTTTCCAGCTGCTGGCAGCGGCGATCCTGATTGGCGAGCAGCCTGGGCAGGGGCACACAGGCACAGGCGCACAGGTCACCTTCCAGTGCGACATGCCTGCCGTTGAGTGTTTCCATGTGGCGAGGCCCGGTGCAGATGATGCTGCCCGGCCCCTGGCAGGCGGGGCAGGCGATCTTGTCTCCTTCCAGGGCCATATTCCTGCCATCGATTGTCATCATGTGGGAGGCGGATACCACACGACCGCCAACGCTGGTGAGCGCTCCCAGAGTGATATGGTATCGGCGCATGCTGTCCCCCATCGAAAGCAGCTTGGGGCTGACTGCGGCGGGATGGTTCGTTCGGCTAACCGTTGTTTGGACTTGTGTGCCCAGTCCATGGCGCGGTAAACAGTGGATCGGGCAGCGGTGCTATCTCGTACAATTGGCGCTTCTTCTGCGGCCAACCTTTTCTCAGAAACACCATGACCGATCCCGACTTCCAGCTCACTCCGCCCGAACTGCCTGCCGGCGTGCCGATTGCGCACGTATTCGGCCAGCCGGTGCTGGAAGTGCCGCAGGATCTGTTCATTCCGCCGGATGCGCTGCAGGTGATCCTGGAGAGCTTCGAAGGCCCGCTGGACCTGCTGCTGTACCTGATCCGCAAGCAAAACCTGGACGTGCTCAACATCCCGATGGCCGAGGTCACCGCGCAGTACATGGGCTATATCGACGCCATGCGCAGCGGGCGGCTGGAGCTGGCGGCGGAATACCTGCTGATGGCGGCGCTGCTGATCGAGATCAAATCGCGGCTGCTGCTGCCGCGCCCGCCGCTGGAAGACGGCGCGGAAGACCCGGACGACCCGCGCGCCGAGCTGGTGCGCCGGCTGCTGGAGTACGAGCAGATGAAGCTGGCGGCGCTGGAGCTGGACAAGCTGCCGCAGGCCGACCGCGATTTCGCCTGGCTGGCGGTGCTGGTGGAGCAGTCGGCGGAGCAGCGGCTGCCGGAAGTCAGCCCGCTGGACCTGCGCCAGGCCTGGCTGGCCATCCTGTCGCGCGCCAGGCACAACCGCCACCACAAGGTGGAAAAGGACGAGCTGTCGGTGCGCGAGCAGATGAGCTGGATCGTGCGCTATCTCGATGGCCGCGATTACGTGGCGTTCGAGGAGCTGTTCGACATCCACAAGGGCGTGGCGCACCTGGTGGTGAACTTCATCGCCGTGCTGGAGCTGGTGAAGGAGGGCATGATCCGCGTCAGCCAGGACGAGCCCTACCAGCCGATCTACGTGCGGCTGGCGCTGGTGTGAACATGCTGCGTACCTTGCTGCTGTTCGCCATTACCGCCTGCGCCGAAATCCTTGGCTGCTACCTGCCGTGGCTGTGGCTGAAGCGGGGTGGAACGCCCTGGCTGCTGCTGCCGGCGGCAGCGAGCCTGGCACTGTTCGCCTGGCTGCTCACCCTGCATCCGGATGCATCCGGCCGCATCTACGCCGCCTACGGCGGGGTGTATGTCAGCGTGGCGCTGCTGTGGCTGTGGTGGGTGGATGGCGTGCGGCCAACCTTGTGGGATGTTGGCGGCGTGGCGCTGTGTCTGGCCGGCATGCTGGTGATCATGTTTGCTCCTCGCACTTGATCTGTGCGCCTCGCAAAGCGCCCGCTTTCGTCGCGATACTGCGTTGCTCATGAAAAATGCCTCCTTACATATCACGCATATGCGGCGTCGGCATTTTTCATTCACGCCTTGTCTCGCTTAGAAACCGGGGCTTTTCGAGGCGCACAGGCCGGCCGGCAAAAAATCGTGTAAAATCCGCGCCTTCCGTTTTGCTGTGCCCGTACCGGGGCTGTCATGTCCACCATTACCGACCTCGCCTACCTCAAGATCGTGCTGGAAACCGCGCTGCTTACCGCGCAGGAGCCGCTGACCGTGCATCAGCTGAAAAAGCTGTTCACCGAGGACGTGAAGGCGGCGCTGATCAACGACATCCTGGACGAGATACAGCAGGCCTGGAAGGGCAGGGGTATCGAGCTGGTCAAGCTCGCCTCCGGCTGGCGCTTTCGTGCCCGCGCCGAGTTCACCCCCTACCTCAACCGGCTGACCCCGGAAAAACCGCCGCGTTACTCGCGGGCGGTGATGGAAACGCTGGCCATCATTGCCTATAAACAGCCGGTAACGCGCGGCGACATCGAAGCCATACGTGGCGTATCGGTGTCCACCAGTGTGATGCAGACCCTGCTGGAGCGGGGCTGGATCGAAGTGATCGGGCACAAGGACGTGCCCGGCCGTCCCGGTCTGTATGCGACCACGCACAAGTTTCTCGACGATCTGGGCTTTGCCACCCTGCGCGACCTGCCGCCGCTGGCGGAACTGGCCACGCTGGTGATCGCGGAAACGCCTGCGACAAGTGACGACGAAGAGCCCCTCGTGGATGAGGCGCCCCGGGTGGAAGAAGAAGGCTAAGCGCCTTCCGGCATGCGCCACCCCCTACATCAGGAAGCAATAAGCATTATGTCTAAAGGACAACGCAACAATTCGCGCCAGCCGCTGGCGCGTGTCCGTGGCCAGGAATCCGGCCAGTCCCGCAAACCGCAGGCCCCGCGTGGCCCGCGCGCACTCAGCCCGCTGAATGCACCGGCAGCCCCGGCCGCGCCGCGTGCCAAGCCTGCGGCCAACGTTGGCCGCGAGCAGCCGCAGCAACATGCCCCAAAACGCCGCCGTGCCGATGGCGAAACCGCCCCGGCGCAGCTGCAGCACGAACGCCGCTTCGGCAACAAGAATGCCGCCATGCCGGCTGCCGCCAGCGAACAGCCCGGCCGCGAATTCGGTGAAGCCCGACGTGCTCCCGGCGGTGCGCCGGCCACTGCCAAGCCGCACGCCAAGGTACCGCGTGCCAAGAAACTGGCGTTGCGCGCGCCCAACCAGAAAGTGGTGGACCGCTCGCTGCGTCTGCGCGAGACCCGCGTCGAGTACGACGATATCGAACCGGTACGCCTGCAGAAGGCCCTGGCTGCCTCCGGCGTGGGCTCGCGCCGCGAGATGGAAGAATGGATTGAAGCCGGCTTTGTTACCGTCAATGGCAAACGCGCCAGCATCGGCGACAAGGTAGGCCCGCGCGATCGCGTGGTGGTGAAGGGCGACAGCATCAAGCTCAAGTGGGCCGACCGCCTGCCGCGCGTCATCATGTACCACAAGCAGGAAGGCGAAATCGTTACCCGTGACGACCCGGGTGGTCGTGTCACCGTGTTCGACCGCCTGCCGCAGGCCAAATCCAGCCGCTGGGTGGCCATCGGCCGCCTGGACGTGAACACCTCCGGCCTGCTGCTGATCACCACCAGCGGCGAGCTGGCCAACCGCATGATGCACCCGAGCTTCGAGTTCGACCGTGAATACTCGGTGCGCGTGCTGGGCGAGCTGACCCGCGAGCAGATGGCCGAGATGACCAAGGGCGTGGAACTGGAAGACGGCCCGGCGGTGTTCCAGCGCATCAGCGAGAAGGGCGGCGCGGAAGACGGCGCCAACCGCTGGTACAACGTGGTGATCCGCGAAGGCCGCAATCGCGAAGTGCGCCGCATGTTCGAACACTTCGGCCTCACCGTCAGCCGCCTGATCCGCGTGCGCTTCGGCAACATCGGCCTGCCGCCGCGCCTGAAGCGTGGCCAGTACTACGAGCTGAACGAGGCGGAAGTGGCCGCGGTAATGAAATGGGCCGGCTTGTCGGCTACCGGCCAGGAATTGCCGGCTCGCGGCGGCAAGCGCGCCCGCTAAGCGTTACACTACACGCCCCCAGCTACGATAGAAGCTGGGGGCGTTTTGTTTGTAGACCGCGGGCAGACCGTGGTGTGGAAGGAAGCAGCATGAGCAAGGCATTTACCCGCGAATCCGACGACGAGCAGGACGACGACCTGCCCGTCGAGCAGCGCCTGCCAAGCGCCAGCAAGAACTACATCACGCCGGCCGGCTGGCACCGCCTGCGCCAGGAGCTGAATCACCTGGTGAAGGAAGAGCGCCCGCACATGACCCAGGTGGTGAACTGGGCGGCCAGCAATGGCGACCGCTCGGAAAACGGCGACTACCTGTACGGCAAGCGCCGCCTGCGCGAGATCGACCGCCGCATTCGCTTCCTCACCAAGCGGCTGGAAATCGCCGAGGTGGTGGACCCGGAGCTGCGCGAAGCCACCGACCAGGTGTTCTTCTCCGCCACGGTGCTGATCCTGCGTGGCGATGGCAGCGAGCAGCTGCTATCGATTGTCGGCGTGGACGAGATCGACCTTGGCAAGGGGCATATCAGCTGGATTTCGCCGATTGCGCGCACGCTGCTGAAGTCGCGCGAGGGCGATACCGTGTACTTCCGTGGCCCGCAGGGCGAGGAGGAGATTGAGGTGCTGGAGGTGCGCTATCAGCGCATTGAATAGCGTCTTGTAGCCGGACTGCTGTTGCTTACGGCCAACCCATAAGGTTGGCCGCAATGCTTTCTAGGGCGCGATGGCGTGCAGTGCCATGGCCTGGTTCACCGCCAGCCAGCCGCGGGTGGCGTCCTCGCCGGCTTCGGCAAAGGCCTGCATCAGCAGCTTGGCCTGCTCGCGGTGCAGCGCTTCTTCCAGCTTGCGGCCTTCCTCGGTCAGGCGCAGCTCCTTCACCCGCTTGTCGTGCGCGGCGGTGCCGGCGACGATCAGGCCCATTTCCATCAGCTGCCGCAGCGGGATGTTGATGGCCTGTTTGGTCACGTCCAGGTAGCCGAGCAGGTCCTTCACCGACAGCGCCGGATGCAGTGCCACGAAGAACAGGATGCGGTGGTGAACGCGCGCCAGACCACGCTTGGCCAGCATTTCGTCCGGCTTGTCGGTAAAGGCGAGATAGGCGTGAAAGAAGGCTTTCATCGCGTCGCGCAGCAGGGTGTTGGAGAGTGGAGTTTGCATATTGACGTTTGCGTCAATTGACGTTAGATTGGTCAAACAAATTGACTTATAACATACCTGTCAGCCAAGGAGAGTACCATGTTTTCCGAACGCGTCGAACGTCTGTCCGGCTCGCTGATCCGCGAGATTCTTGCCGCCGCGCAGCGCCCGGAAGTGATTTCCTTCGCCGGGGGCCTGCCGGCCGCGGATTGCCTGCCCGAACTGGACTTCAACGGCGTGCCGCCGCAGCTGGCGCAGTACGGCACCAGCGAGGGTGAGCCCGAGTTCCGCGCTGCCGTGGTGCAGGAGCTGGCGCGCATCGGCCTGAACGTGGATGCCTCCCAGGTGCTGGTGCTGTCCGGCTCGCAACAGGCGCTGGATCTGGCGGCCAAGCTGTTCATCGACCCGGGTACACCGGTGATTACCGAAGGCCCGACCTACCTGGCCGCGCTGCAGGTGTTCAAGCTGTTCGGCGCCGACATCACCACCGTGCAGCAGCAGAGCGACGGCCAGCTGTCCGCCGCCACGCTGCAGCAGGCGATCGACAGCAGCAAGGCCAAGCTGGCCTACCTGATTCCGACCTTCCAGAACCCGTCCGGCGCCTGCTACAACGAGACCACCCGCCAGCAGCTGGCAGCGGTGATCGACGCGGCCAAACTGCCGGTGATCGAGGATGATCCCTACCGCGCGCTGTCCTACGACGGCGACGCGCCCAAGCCGCTGGTAACGCACCTGAAGAACGCACCGTGGGTGTACTGCGGCTCGTTCTCCAAGACCCTGGCGCCGGGCCTGCGCATCGGCTACCTGGTGGCCAGCAAGGATCTGATCCAGTACTTCGTGCGCCTGAAACAGGCTGCCGACCTGCACACCAACCGCCTGGGGCAGTGGTTCAACACCCGCTGGCTGCAGAGCGGCGAATACCAGGACCACCTCAAGCAGCTGCAGCAGAGCTACAAGGTTGGCCGCGACGCGATGCAGGCAGCACTGGAAAAACACTTCGGTGACATCGCCGACTGGCTGGTGCCGCAGGGAGGCCTGTTCTTCTGGCTGACGCTGAAGCAACCGCGCGACACCCGCCCGCTGCTGAAAGTGGCGCTGGAGCAGCACAACGTGGCCTTCATGCCGGGTGAAGCGTTCTACGCCAAGCCGGAACAGGGTCTCGGCCACCTGCGCCTGAACTTCAGCCATGCTTCGCCGGAGCGCATCGAGGAGGGCATTGCCCGCCTGGCCGGCGTGATCCGCGCAGCCTGACCTGTCGGGCGGAAGCCCCGCTTGCCGGGGCGTTCCGCCGACAAGGTGTGCGCTGCATGTGGCGGAACACCTCTTCGAGGCCTCCGCCCTACACAAAAAAAGCCACCGCGAGGTGGCTTTTGTTTTTATGCGGCCAACGTTGGCGTGGCATTCAGGCCAGTGCCACCTCGTCTTCCAGCATGCTGACGCCTTCCAGCCCGGAGCGGAACACCGCCTGTTGCAGGGTCTGGATTGCCTTCTTGCGGAAGAACTGGCGGCGGGTCACCAGCAGCACGCGGCGTTGCGGTGCCGGCTCGGCGAAGGGAATCACCGACAGCAGGTTGTCGTCGCCGGGCGAGATCGACGTCTGCGGCAGCACGGTGATGCCCATGCCGCTGGCCACCATGTGGCGGATGGTGTTGAGCGAGCTGCCCTGCACCATGGACGCCAGACTGCCGGACTGATGCTGGCGGCTGGCCACCTCGCTGCAGGCCTGCAGCACCTGGTCGCGGAAGCAGTTGCCCTGCGCCAGCAGCAGCACGCTCTGGTTGTGCAGTTCGTCCGGCTTCACCTGCTTGCGCTTTTCCCACTCGTGGCCCTTGGGCGTGGCCACCACGAATTTCTCGTCGTACAGCGGGTAGGCTTCGGTGCCCGGTTCGTCGAACGGGTCGGCCACGATGATGGCGTCCACTTCGCCGCGCTTGAGCATTTCTGCCAGCCGCGCGGTGTAGTTCTCTTCCAGGATCAGCGGCATGTCCGGCGCCAGGATGCGCAGCGCCGGAATCAGCCGTGGCAGCAGGTAGGGGCTGATGGTGAAGATCACCCCCAGCTTCAGCGGCCCGGCCAGCTCGTTCTGATGCTCGCCGGCCAGGCGCTTCACCAGTTCGGCTTCTTCCAGCACGCGCTGCGACTGCTCGATGATGCGCTCGCCGATCTCGGTGACCGCCACTTCCTGCCCGCCGCGTTCGAACAGGGTCACCCCCAGTTCGTCCTCCAGCTTCTTGATGGCGATGGACAGCGTGGGCTGGCTGACGAAGCAGCTCTGGGCCGCGCGGCCGAAGTGGCGCTCGCGCGCCACAGCCACGATGTAACGCAGTTCGGTCAGGGTCATGGTGTCAGCGCTGGTGTTCCGGCAGCACGATGTTCACTTCCAGCACTTCGAAGTCGTCCTGGCGCTCCACCTGTACCTTGATGTCGTCCAGGTTCACGGCCACGTACTTGGAGATCACTTCCATCAGCTCGCGCTGCAGCGCCGGCAGGTAGTCCGGGGCGCTGCGGCCGTTGCGCTCGTGCGCCAGGATGATCTGCAGGCGCTCGCGGGCGATGGAAGCGGTTTTCTGGCGTTTGCCGAACAACATATCGATCAGCGACATGGCTTAGCCTCCAAACAGACGCTTGAGGAAGCCGACTTTCTCGGCTTCGAGGAAACGCATCGGGCGGGTTTCGCCCAGGAAGCGCGCCACTACGTCGTTGTAGGCCTCGGCGGCATCGGTACCCTTCTGGTGGATCACCGGGGTGCCGGAGTTGGACGCCTGCAGGATGGCCTGCGATTCCGGAATCACGCCGATCAGGTTCACGCGCAGGATTTCCTTCACGTCGTCCACCGACAGCATTTCGCCTTTTTCCACGCGGCCCGGTGCATAGCGGGTCAGCAGCAGGTGTTCCTTCACCGGCTCGCGGCCTTCAATGGCACGGCGCGACTTGGAGGACAGGATGCCGAGGATGCGGTCGGAGTCGCGTACCGAGGACACTTCCGGGTTGGTCACCACGATGGCCTCGTCGGCGAACAGCAGCGCCAGCAGCGCGCCCTTTTCAATGCCGGCCGGCGAGTCGCAGATGATGTACTCGAAGCCCATGTCGCCCAGCTCCTTCAGTACCTTCTCCACGCCTTCCTCGCTCAGCGAGTCCTTGTCGCGGGTCTGCGAGGCCGGGATCACGAACAGGTTGTCGCAGTGCTTGTCCTTGATCAGGGTCTGGTTCAGGCTGGCTTCGCCATTGATCACATTGATCAGGTCGTACACCACGCGGCGCTCGCAGCCCATGATCAGGTCGAGGTTGCGCAGGCCGACGTCGAAGTCGATCACCACGGTCTTGTGGCCGCGCAGCGCAAGGCCGGAGGAGAAGCTGGCGCTGGTGGTGGTTTTGCCTACACCGCCTTTGCCGGAGGTAACAACGATGATTTTTGCCACGATGGTGATTCCTTCATGCGAGTTCTTATGCACCGAGCGCGCTCATCACGAGGCGCTCGTTCTCAAGGTAAATCTGTGCCGGCTTGCCCTGGATGCTGTCGGGCAGGCTCTGTTCGATGGTGCGGTACACGCCGGCGATGGAAACCAGTTCGGCTTCCATGCTCTGCACGAAGATGCGTGCCTGGGTGTTGCCGCGGGCGCCGGCCAGCGCACGGCCGCGCAGCGGCGCGTACACGTGGATGCTGCCGTCGGCGATGATTTCCGCGCCCACGTTGACCATGGCCAGTACCACCAGGTCGCCGCCCTTGGCGTAGATCTGCTGGCCGGCGCGCACCGGGCGGTCGATCACCAGCGTGTTGGCCGGCTGTGGCGCCGCTTCCACCACGGGGGCCGGGGCCGGTGCTTCCATGGCCAGCTCGCTCTGGCGCGGCGTGTTGGCGCTGCTGACGAAGGCCAGGCCGTGCTGGCGCGCCAGCGCCGCCACGGCGTGGTCGCGGTGGCGCAGCGCGATGATGAGGATGCCCTTGGCGCGGAACAGCGTGCAGATGCGCGCCAGGTCCAGCGACTGCGGCTGGTCGATGCTGTCCAGATCGAGCAGGAAAGCCTCGCTCTGGCTGGCGTCCACCTTGTTGCCGAAACGGGTATCCAGCGCGGCAGCCAGTGCCGTGCAGTCGCCGCTGCGCAGCAGGATGGCCAGCAGGTCCAGGCTGGCGGATTTGATATCGAAGAGGTTGGCCGAGTGGCTCATTGTGAGACTTTGCTAACAGATAGATTTAATTTATGACGGCGAGTGTATAGCTTTGCCCTACTGCTTTCAACGCGCAGCAGTGGCTTTTGCTTGTATCGGTGGGACAGGTGGCGGCCGTGGCATGCCAGTGTGGTTTTCTTGCTGTGCACGGCAGCAATGCCTGGCTTGTCATCGCGTTGTCATCCGCGGGCGGCAAACTGCGAAAGCTGTTGCAAAAATAGTCACTTACGCCGGCGGTTATGCAAATACACTTGACATTGCTGCGGTGCAATATATGATGTGAATTGTTGCACCGCAACAACCAGAACAAGGATAAGAACCAACGGTTTTGCTGCTGAGTTCTCAATTACTGCGAAGAGGATTACTCCATGTTTACCAACGTACAAGAATTGTCCGCTTTCGGTCAGGCCCAGTTCGACAAAGCCGTTCGTCTGTCGTCCATCATGCTGGCCAGTGCCGAACGCATCTCCAACCTGCAGCTGGACATTGCTCGCAAGGTTCTGGCCGAAAACGCCGAAACCGTTAAGCAGCTGACCGGCATCAAGGACCCGAAGTCGCTGGCCGAATTCCAGGCTGGCCTGGTTCAGCCGAACCTGGACAAGACCCTGGCCACCGCACGTGAAGTGTACGACGCCACCGTGGCTGCCCAGACCGAGCTGACTTCCTTCGTGGAAGAGCAGGTTGCCGAAACCAACAAGCAGGTGCTGGAAGCGCTGGACCGTCTGGCCAAGCACGCACCGGCCGGTTCCGAATCCGCCGTACAGGTTCTGAAGAACCTGGTGAGCTCCGGCAACGCCGCTTTCGAAAACGCGTCCAAGACCGCCAAGAAAGTTGGCAGCGATTTCGCCGAAGCCAGCGTGGAAGCTGCCCAGTCTTCCGCCAAGGCTGCTACCGCTGCTGTTAGCCGCGCGCGCAAGGCCGCTACCCCGTCTGCCTGATCGCTTACCGCGATTGTCAAAAAGCCCGCAATAGCGGGCTTTTTGCTTTTTGGCACGTGCTGGCGGCTGGCTAAGGCGGGCTGTTGCCGCCGGTCGCGGCGGCCATCCCGTCCAGGGCGGTGTCCAGCAGCTGGCGCGCATTTTCACCCAGCTCATTGGCCAGCAGCAGTAGCCGCGCCAGGTTAAGGGCGAAGTGCTGCTGGCGGGCGGGCGGCTGGCGAAACTCGTCCAGCAGCTGCCATTGTTGCTGTTCGGTGATGGGGGCGGCGCCCTGTTGCTGCAGGTAGTCCTGGCACAATGCGGCCAACTGTTGCAGCAATTCCTGCTGTTGCAACAGCAGCGTGGGCCAGTCGATCAGCTTGCTGTCGGGTTGGGGCAGTTGCTGCAACAGCAGGGGGCCGCTGAGGTAGAACAGCAGGTCGAATGCCCGGCGGCAGAAGCTGGCGGCGCCCAGCGGGCCGCAGTACAGCCAGGCGCCAGGCTGCAGTGCCAGAGCATCCAGCAGCGGCCGCGCCTGTTCCAGCGCGCCGGGCTGGCCGGCTACCAGCAGGGCAAAGCCGTTGCCGCTCTGCGGCGGCAGCCACGGGCTGTTGATTTCCAGGTCGGGGGCGGTGCGCGGTGGCTTGGCCAGTGACAGCACACCGCAGTGGATGCGCAGCTGCTGCCATTGCAGGCAGTTGGCCCTGGCTTGCTCCGTTACATCCAGCGCCGCGGCCTGTAGCCGTTGCCGCAGGGCGTGCCGGTAGGCTGGGTCCGTGGGCATGTCGTCAGTTCAGGTGCCAGTCGAAGGTTTGCAGGCGCTTGATGAACCAGCTCAGCGCCTGACCGGGCTGGCTTTCCTTCCAGGCATAGTGCAGGCCGACCAGCGGGCGCTTTTCTTCCAGCTCCCGGACGACCAGGCGGCCGGCGGTCAGGTCGTCGTGGATGCGGCAGGTCGGCAGGAAGCCCACACCCAGGCCGGCTTTCTGCACCGCGATCTTGTCTTCCACGCTGGCTACCGTCAGGCGCGGCTGGCCTTCCTGGATGGAGATGCTGCGCGGCGGCAGGCTGCGCGAGGTGTCGGCGGCCACCGCCACGCGGTAGCGGCGCAGCACGTGTTGTGGAATCGGTTCCTCGGCGCTGGCCAGCGGGTGATCCGGCGCCACGCAGAATACGAACTGCACCTTGCCCATCGGCTTGCTGTGGAACACGCCACCCTGGCTGTTTTCGGTGGCGCCGATCACCAGGTCGGCGCGGTTGTCCACCAGCGCGTCCCAGGTGCCGCCGAACACCTCGCGGCTCAGTCGCAGCTCGGTATCCGCCTCAAGCGCATCGAATTCGCTGATCAGGCGCAGCACGTCGTCGAAGCGCAGCAGGTCGGACATGGCGATGCGCAGCTGGCCTTCCCAGCCGGTGGCGTGGGTCTTGACCCGGCTTTCCACCATGGCGGCCGAATCCAGCAGCGCGCGGCCTTCCTTTAGCAGCAGTTCGCCGGCCGAAGTCAGCCGGGCCTTGTGTCCACTGCGGTCGAACAACTGCACATTCAGATCCTGTTCCAGCTTTTGCACGCTGTAGGTAATGGCAGAGGGGACGCGGTACAGCTCCTCGGCCGCGGCGGCAAAGCTGCCGCGACGGTCGATGGCATCCAGCACCATCAGTGAATCCAGAGTCAATTTCATCGTCAGATTTTCTGAAAATAAAAATCAAAATGTTCTGCTGTTTTTGCAGGCAGGGCGTTTTTATACTGCGCCATGCCTTGTCAAATCAAGGGCAGTTGCCTGATTTGATGCGTGCCGGCAACAGGCTTGCACGCCAGTTTTTTTGAATTTATCGGGCCGCTTGCTGCTGCAGCCGGCTGGTCACTATGCCTTCGTTCTATCGTTATATAAGGATTTTTGAATGACTACCAAGCTTGCCGTGGTGTATCACAGTGGTTATGGCCATACCGCCAAAGTAGCGGAAGAAGTGGCTGCCGGCGCTCGCGACCATGCCGAAGTGGCACTGTTTACCGCCGAGGACGCCAGCCAGCGTTTGGACGAACTGCTGGCCTTCGACGCCATCATCTTCGGCGCACCGACCTATATGGGCAGCGCATCTGCCGGCTTCAAGGCCTTCATGGATGCCAGCTCCAAGATCTGGTTCACCCAGGGCTGGAAAGACAAGATCGCCGCCGGTTTCACCGTTTCCAACAGCCCCAGCGGCGACAAGCTGAACACCTTGCAGCAGCTGTCGGTGTTTGCCGCCCAGCACAGCATGATCTGGGTGGGCACCGGCCTGCTGCCGGGTGGTGTGACCGGTAGCCAGATCAACCGCTACGGCAGCTCGCTGGGCCTGATGACCCGTACCGACAATGCGCCGGCCGAGGTTACCCCGGATGCGTCCGACCTGGAATCCGCCCGCCTGTTCGGCGCCCGCGTGGCCCAGACTGCCGGCCGTTTCGCCAAGTAAGGTTGGCCGCAAGCCAGCAAAAAGCCGGAGCATGCTCCGGCTTTTTTTGTATCTGACAACGATCAGGCCTTGGCGCGTTCGATGCCTTCCACCAGTTCGCGGGTGGCGTCTTCCAGCGAGCCCCAGCCCTGGATCTTCACCCACTTGCCCTTTTCCAGATCCTTGTAGTGCTCGAAGAAGTGCACCATCTGGTCGCGTAGCAGCTGCGGCAGGTGTTCCAGTTTCTGGATGTCCTTGTACATCGGGCACAGCTTTTCCACCGGCACGGCTACCAGCTTGGCGTCCACGCCGCCGTCGTCTTCCATCTTGATCATGCCCAGTGCGCGTACGCGGATCACCACGCCCGGCGGCAGCGGGAACGGGGTTACCACCAGCACGTCAACCGGGTCGCCATCGCCAGCCAGGGTCTGCGGCACGAAGCCGTAGTTGGCCGGGTACATCATGGAGGTGCCCATGAAGCGGTCAACCATGATGGCGCCGCTTTCCTTGTCGAATTCGTACTTGATCGGCGCAGCGTTGGCGGAGATTTCGATTACGACGTTGAAGTCGTTCGGCATGTCTTTGCCCGGGCCGATGAGGTCGATGTTCATGCGAGGAGTCCTTTTCCGCTTGTGTTGGAAACAAATAACCGCGGGATTATACCAGCAGGCAGGGCAGGGTATAATTGCCACTATTGATGACCTTCATCACCGTGCATGATGCTAGATACCCTGATTACCGAATTCGATCGCGGCCTGCGCACGCTGTTTGCGCCGGCGCACAGCGCCCGCCCGCATCCCGACCATGCCGTGGCCGAGGCCGATCTGAACCACGACGAGAAGCAGCACGCGCTGGGGCTGATGCGCGTGAACCACTGCGGCGAGGTATGCGCGCAGGCGCTGTACCAGGGCCAGGCGCTGACCGCGCGTGACCCGGCGGCGCGCGAGGCGCTGCGCCATGCCGCCTTCGAGGAGGTGGAGCACCTGGCGTGGACCGAGCAGCGCATCCGCGAACTGGGTGGCCGCCCCAGTCTGTTCAACCCGTTGTGGTATACCGGCTCGCTGGCCCTGGGCGTGGCCGCCGGCATGCTGGGCGACAAGTGGAACCTGGGTTTCCTGGAGGAAACCGAGCATCAGGTGGGCGCCCACCTGGAAAGCCACCTCAGCGAGCTGCCGGTGCAGGATGCGCGCAGCCGCGCCATCGTGGCGCAGATGCACCAGGACGAGCTCAAGCATGCCGACATGGCGCACGAGTACGGCGCGGCGAAGCTGCCGGCGCCGGTGCGCGGCATGATGAAGCTCACCGCCAGGCTGATGACCAGTACCAGCTACCGCGTCTGAAGCAGCACCCGCACAAACGACAAGGCCGCCGTCAGGCGGCCTTGTTGCATCTTGCGGCCAACCTTTGAGTTGGCTGCATGCGCTACTGCCATGCCCGCTATCCGGGCCTTGGGGTCATGTCGCGAGGTGGCCGTTTTCCCCGTCTGGCGACAACAAAAAAGCGGAACCGGTGGGTTCCGCTTGGTGCAGGCTGTTTCAGTGCCGGGTCGTCTTGCGTAACAGGTGCATCCTGCTACGCAAGAGATGACCGGATCAGCTCGGGCGATTCAGTTTGAAGTTCTGCCACAGTCGATTGTAGGCCCGCAGAATCTTGGGATCGACGGCGCGAATGATGAAGCCGTTCTTCAAATCTTCCGAGGACGGGAAGATGCTGCGATCGCTCAGGTATTTCTTTTCCACGTACTGGCGGGCAACCTGGCTGCCTGGTGCGTAGGTAACCTTATTGGCGTTTGCTGCGGCGACCTTGGCATCCAGGTTGTAGTTGATCCATGCCAGCGCATTGGCGACGTTCTTGGCATCCTTGGGGATGGTCATGCTGTCAACCCAGATGCCCACACCGGATTTCGGTACCAATGGCACGATTTTCACGCCACGCTTCGCCTCTTCGGCCCGGCGCTTGGCGATGTTCAGGTCGCCACCGTAGCCGAGGGCCAGGCAGGCGTCGCCACTGGCCATGTCATTGATGTAGCCGGAGGAGGAGAAGCGGGTGATGCTTTCGCGAATGGCGGCCAACTTGGGGGCGATATCCTTGTAGTCCGCCTCATTGCTGCTGCTGGTGGGCTTGCCAAAATAACGCATGGCCACCGGCAGGAAGTCGGACGGGGAGTCCAGTACGCTGACACCGCAGGATTTCAGTTTGGAAACGTATTCGGGCTTGAACAGCAAATCCCAGGCGTTATCCGGCAGCTTGCCACCCAGCGCCTTCTTTACCTTCTCTTCATTGATGCCCAGAGTAACCGTGCCCCAGAAATAGGGGACAGCAAACTTGTTGCCCGGATCGGACGCTTCCATCAGCTTGAGCAGCGCCGGGTCAATGTCCTTGTAGTTCGGGATCTTGCTCTTGTCGATCGGCTGGAACAGGCCGGCCTTGATTCCCACTTCCAGCGCGTTGTTGGACGGCACGGTGATGTCATAACCGGAGTGACCAGTCAGCAGCTTGGCATTCAGGGTTTCCATGCTGTCATACACGTCGTAGCGCA
The DNA here is from genome assembly GCF_900090205.1 of Vogesella sp. LIG4. Classification (NCBI taxonomy): domain Bacteria; kingdom Pseudomonadati; phylum Pseudomonadota; class Betaproteobacteria; order Neisseriales; family Chromobacteriaceae; genus Vogesella; species Vogesella sp. LIG4. The sequence goes on from NZ_LT607802.1 coordinate 2,018,696, forward strand.
CTTTGATCCCGGTCTGCTTGCTGAAGGCCGGCACAGTAGTCGGTGCGATGTAGTCGGACCAGTTGTAGACGTTCAACACGGGCTCTGCATGAGCCGCAACCATGACAGAAGCGGCCAGCAGGCCACCGGTCAACTTATTTTTCATCACTTCAGTCCTGTGTGTGAGCGCGCGTGCGCGATCTTGCGTTTAATAAATTAGCCACAAAGTAGCAACTCTACCACAATTTATTAAACGATGGCTTGGGTTGCGCAAGGTGGCTGGAATGGTAACGATTACTGGGAAAAGCGCTTGCCATATGCTTCTCATGCGCTGTTGCCATGGCGCGGCAGGAAAAGGAGATTGCTTTTCGAGGGAAGACTGACAATGGGTGTTAATGCTAAGTGAATTTCCGGTATTCCGAAACTGCCCGCTTGGCGGTGAGTGGGTGCCCCGGACCGCCGGCTGCGCAGCTTGTCACTGGGTCATCAGGCCTGCTGCCAACCGGTAGCGCCAGACTCTGGGGCGCACGGTGCATAAGTAGCAAAGCATGACTGCATATTTTACCTGATGTAACGGCCCTGCCAGCGGAAGTTGGCAGGGCCGCTGCGTTTCTTGAGGGCATGGCGGCCGAGATTGCCGGCATTTCGCTCAGGGCGGACAGGTGTGGCGATTACGCCCGGTGACAAGAAAAGCCCGAGGGCGATAGCACCTTATCTCATGCCGGGCGTGCGGCCAACTCCCCCAGGGTGGGTACCTACCAAGGGTAATGTACAGCATGAATAAGCAGTGTCATTACTAATTGGGCAGGTAGCTGGCGTGTACAGCTGAGTCATCCAGGCATTCGCCTTGGGCAAAATGTAAAAGGCATGCCGACAAGTCAGTGCGGCAGTTTATGCTTTTGTCGTTTTGTGCTTGCGGCATTACTGCGCCTTTGCTGACAGGGCTTAAGCCACAAAGCCAAACCTGCTTGTCCTGCGTTATTTGAGGGTTGTTCTTTGCGCCTGTTGCGAGAACACTGGCTGTAAGCCGGGCGCTCGGGAGTTGCCGCATTTATCTCCTCCAATTGCTATAACCATCTGCTTAGGGAGTGCTTTCATGTCTTATTCATGCAGAATCAAACTGGCGGCTTTGTGCCTCGTATTCGGCGCTGTTCAGGCGCTCGCCAGTGAGCCAACTATTAATATCTATAACTGGTCGGATAATATTGGCACCGGCACGGTGGCTGGTTTTGAAAAAGCAAGTGGAATAAAGATAAAGTACGATGTCTATGACGGCGACGATACCTTGATCGCCAAGCTGCTGACCGGTCGTACCGGCTATGATGTGGTTTATCCTTCTACTCAGTATTTTAATAAGGAGGTGGAGGCCGGGATTTTTCAGAAGATTGACCAAAAGGCGATTCCCAACCTTGCTAAGATTGATAAGCAAGTGGCTGCGCTTACTGCCGGTACGGAGAGTGCCAGCAAGTATGCCGTTCCCTATACGTGGGGGACCGACGGGTTCGGTTTCAACCTGACAGCAGTAAAGGCTGCACTGGGGGCCAATGTGCCGCTTGATAGTTGGGATATTTTGTTCAAGCCGGAATATATCTCGAAGCTTTCCAAATGTGGTGTGTCTATCCTGGACTCCCCGTCCGATGTGCTGCCATTGGCACTGTTTTATCTGCACAAGGACCCGAACAGCAAGAACCCGGCAGATTGGCAGGCGGCGTATCAATTGTTTAAAACAATCCGGCCATATATTACCCAGTTCAACTCGTCAGGCTATATTAATGATCTGGCAAATAATGATATTTGTATGGCTGTTGCTTGGTCGGGAGATGTGGGGATGGCCGGGCGGCGTGCTCGCGAAGCAGGAAAACCCTACAAGATTGCTTATGTACTGCCGAAGGAAGGGGCGCCAATCTGGTCCGAGATGATGGCGATTCCCAAAGATGCCGCCCATGCTGCAGATGCCATGAAATGGCTGAATTACATCATGGACCCAAAGGTGAGCGCTGACATAACCAGAACCATCTATTACCCGCTTGCCAACGCGGAAGCGAAGCAGTTTCTGCCGGCTGACATTCTCAATGATCCTGCTGTTTATCCTGGCGCAGCAATGATGCAGAAGCTTTGGGCATTCAAAACGCTGCCAACTGAAATCATGCGTTTGCAGACCCGCTTGTGGACGCAGCTTAAAACCGGCCGCTAGGGAGGGGGCGAGGTGCTATTTGTCAATGCTTGGCAATGTAGCGTCTCTTCTCATGTGTTTCAGGTGTGTGATATCAGGATTTGCCGGGCCGCTCGCCGCTCCTGCAAAAGAAAAAGCCCGCCAAATAATATTGGCGGGCTGTGCGGGAGGTCTTAATGTCTTAGAACAAGCGCGAGATATCTCTTGCTTCCCAGTGCGGGAAGTATTTGCGTACCAGCGCGTTCAGCTCCACTTCAAAAGCCTTGAAGCGTGCCAGTTCGTCGTGCTCGTTGGGGCCGGCCACGCTGGCGGCGCTGCGGATCATGCCGGCGCCGGAGGTGGCGTTGCTCAGGCGGTCGATCACGATCAGGCTGCCGGTAGCGCGGCTGTCGCGGTAGGGGTCGAACACTACCGGGGAATTGAAGTTGATGCGCACCAGGCCGATTTCGTTCAGCTGCAGTTTTTCGGCTTCGAAGGCGTCCAGGGTGTTCACATCCACGCGGTGCACGATGCGCTCCACGCGACCGGTAACGCTCTTGCCGGCGAGCTTGAACAGGTATTCCTTGCCCACTGCCAGCGGTGCTTCATCCATCCATACCAGGTGCGCTTCCACGCCCTGGCTCACCTGCGGCTGCGGCTCGTCGGCGCGCACGATGGTGTCGCCGCGCGAGATGTCGATCTCGTCGCTCAGCGTCAGGGTGATGGCCTGGCCGGTATGTGCGGCAGCCAGTTCGCCTTCGTACACCACGATGGCTTCGACGGTGCTTTCCTTGCCGGACGGCAGTGCACGCACGCGGTCGCCGGGGCGGATTTCGCCGGCGGCCACGGTGCCGCAGAAGCCGCGGAAGTCCAGGTTCGGGCGGTTCACGTATTGCACCGGCAGGCGGAAGGCCGGCAGCTTCACGTCGTGGTCGATCTCCACGCTTTCCAGGATGTCCATCAGCGTCTGGCCGTCGTACCACGGTGCGCTGTCGGTACGGTTCACCACGTTGTCGCCGCGCAGTGCGGAGATCGGCACGAAGCGGATGTCCGGGATGTCCAGGTTGGCCGCAAACGCGGTGTACTCGGCGCGGATGCGGTCGAATACCGCCTGGTCGAAGTCCACCAGGTCCATCTTGTTGATGGCCACTACCACGTGCTTGATGCCCAGCAGGCTCACGATGTAGCTGTGGCGGCGGGTCTGGGTCTGCACGCCGTAGCGGGCGTCGATCAGGATCACCGCGAGGTTGCAGGTGGAGGCGCCGGTGGCCATGTTGCGGGTGTACTGCTCGTGGCCCGGGCAGTCGGCGATGATGAACTTGCGGCGATCGGTGCTGAAGTAGCGGTAGGCCACGTCGATGGTGATGCCTTGCTCGCGCTCGGCTTGCAGGCCGTCCACCAGCAGCGCCAGGTCGATTTCCTGGTCGGTGGTGTTGTACTTCTTGGAATCGCGCTGGATGGCGGCCAGCTGGTCTTCGAAGATCAGCTTGGAGTCATGCAGCAGGCGGCCGATCAGCGTGGATTTGCCGTCGTCGACGTTGCCGCAGGTGATGAAGCGCAGCAGGTCCTTGTTTTCGTGCTGTTTCAGGTAGGCCAGGATATCGCTGGCGATCAGGTCGGATTGGTGTGCCATGAGCTAGAGCCTTGCATCAGCAAGGTTGGCCGCATGCGGCCAACCTCTGGAATGTAGTGTGCCTTATAAGGAAACGGCGGCTTAGAAGTAGCCTTCCATCTTCTTCTTCTCCATCGAGCCGGAGGAGTCGTGGTCGATCACGCGGCCCTGGCGTTCGGAGGTCTTGGTCAGCAGCATTTCCTGGATGATCTCCGGCAGCGTGGTGGCGGAGGATTCCACCGCGCCGGTCAGCGGGTAACAGCCCAGGGTGCGGAAGCGCACGCGCTTGGTCTGGATCTTCGCTTTCTCTTCCTCGCTCAGGTACTGCAGGATGCGGTCGTCGTCGATCATGATCAGCGTGCCGTCACGCTCGATCACCGGGCGTTCGTCGGCAAAGTACAGCGGCACGATCTCGATGTTTTCCAGGAAGATGTACTGCCAGATGTCCAGCTCGGTCCAGTTGGACAGCGGGAACACGCGGATGCTTTCGCCCTTGTTGATGCGGCAGTTGTAGATGTTCCACAGCTCCGGGCGCTGGTTTTTCGGGTCCCAGCGGTGGTTCTTGTCGCGGAAGGAGTACACGCGCTCCTTGGCGCGGGATTTCTCTTCGTCGCGGCGCGCGCCGCCAAAGGCAGCGTCGAACTTGTACTTGTTGAGCGCCTGCTTCAGGCCCTCGGTCTTCATCACGTCGGTGTGTTTGGCACTACCGGCAGTGAACGGGTTGATGCCGGCGTCCACGCCTTCCTGGTTCACGTGCACGATCAGGTCCCAGCCGTGCTCGCGCGCCTGCTTGTCGCGCAGCGCGATCATGTCCTGGAATTTCCAGGTGGTGTCCACGTGCATCAGCGGAAACGGCGGCTTGCCCGGGGCAAAGGCTTTCTGTGCCAGATGCAGCATCACGGCGGAATCCTTGCCGATGGAGTACAGCATCACCGGGTTTTCGAATTCGGCGGCGACTTCGCGGATGATGTGGATGGACTCGGCTTCCAGTTGCTTGAGGTGGGTGAGCCTTTCCTGACTGATTTTCATCGTGGCACTCGTTTCTTGATCAGTTGACTTCGGTACAGGCCGGCAGCGGCCCGCCGGATTGACCGGCAGTGGCAATGTACCGGAGAGCGTTGCTTATGCGAAAGACTGAATATATATATCGTTATGCTATGAAAAAGCACAGCAAAACAGATGGACAGCTATAAGGAAGGCAGGGAGGGCGCGGGGAGGCGGAAAACAAAAAAGCCACCTTGCGGTGGCTTGAGGCTGCGGACATGGTACTTCGCTTGCGCTTTACCTGATCCGGGCAGGCCGCTCCTGCCGGGGTATGGCTTTGGCCGCCTTGTTATTTACAAGGCCCGGCCCTTCCGCTGGGCGAAAGGTCCGGACCAAAACGAAAAGACCACCTTGCGGTGGTCTTTTCGTCGAATCCTGGCGTCCCCACGGGGATTCGAACCCCGGTTATCGCCGTGAAAGGGCGGTGTCCTAGGCCTCTAGACGATGGGGACAGCTGGCGCACCCGGAGCGATTCGAACGCCCGACCCTCTGGTTCGTAGCCAGATACTCTATCCAACTGAGCTACGGGTGCGTATTGGCGTCCCCACGGGGATTCGAACCCCGGTTATCGCCGTGAAAGGGCGGTGTCCTAGGCCTCTAGACGATGGGGACAGCTGGCGCACCCGGAGCGATTCGAACGCCCGACCCTCTGGTTCGTAGCCAGATACTCTATCCAACTGAGCTACGGGTGCGCTGTTTCTCGTTTGTCGTTGACCTGCGAGAGACGCGAACTATACGGATCGCCACGTTTAGCGTCAAGAGTTTTTATGAAAAAAATGTGAAGACTGCAGCCGAATTTTGCCAAGTCGCCGGAATACGACATTATCCTCGTGATATCGATGGATATGGAGCAGTTATGGCCTTTGATGACCGTTTCCGCATGAGCTGCCACGCGGTGATTACCGACGCCGCCGGGCAGGTGCTGCTGTTGCAGGCCAGCTATGGCGACGGCAGCTGGGGGCTGCCCGGCGGCGCACTGGAGCCGGGGGAAACCATCCATCAGGCACTGCTGCGCGAATGCCGCGAGGAACTGGGCGTGACGGTGGGCATCGACTACCTGTCCGGCATCTACTATCACGCGCAGTACCAGTCGCAGGTGTGCATCTTCCGCTGTCAGCTACCTGCCGCCGCCCGGCTGCAGTTGAGCGGCGAGCACCTGGCATGGCGCTACTGGGCGCTGGTGGAGCTGTCGGCGGTGCAGCGGCGGCGAGTGGAGGATTGCCTGGGTTTTGACGGCACGGTACGCAGTGCCGCGTTCTGAAGCCGGGTACCTTGGCGTGCACAACAAAGCCCTTGCGCGCTACGCAAGGGCTTTGCCGATACTGCTGGCAGGCGGCTACCCGCGGGCGGGTTGCCGCGCTGCCGGTTTACAAGGGCAGGTAAGGGGAAAGGGCGTTGATTTCGTTCAGTGCGCGGCGAAAGCGCGCATGCGCCCGCGAGACGGTGGACTGACTGATGTCCAGCTGCTTGGAAGCGGCATAGCCGGTCATGCCATCTATTTCCATCAGCCACACGGCTTCGCGCGATTTTTTCTTCAGGCCGATCAGATTGGCGACGTGGTTGAAGTGTTCGAGTCTCATGATATGTGCTCCCGCGTATGGTTGCTTGTGGCTAACCTGAATTCAGCATAGACGGGTGCAGAAAAAATGCACGTAAAAAATGCTGCTTGATTCAAGCAGCATTTTTTCGGGGTTCGGTCAGTCAGGCCGCGGGCGGCACGGTTTCGGCAAAGGAAGGCCGTGCGGCCAGCTTTTCCTCCAGCACGGCAAGATTGGGGTACTCGCCGCGCCAGTCCAGCTGCGGAAAGCGGAAGTCCAGGTAGCCCAGCGCGCAGCCGGTGGCGATGTCGGCCAGGCTGTAGGCTTCGCCATTGCACCAGCTGCGCTCGCCCAGCATGCCGGACAGCGCTTCCACGCCACGGTTGACCTTGCCCAGCTGGCGGGCGATCCAGTCCTGGCTTTGCTGCGCCGCCGGGCGGCGGTTTTCCATCACGATGTTGGCCGCAGCGTCGCAGATGCCGTCGGCCAGTGCTTCCCAGCGCCGGGTTTCGATCAGCAGGCGCTTGCTGTCCTGCGGCAGCAGGCGCGATACCGGCGTGCTGCCATCCAGGTATTCCGCGATCACGCGCGAGTCGTACAGCGTGCTGCCGTCGTCCATTACCAGCACCGGCACCTTGCCCAGCGGGTTGAAGTCGGTTACGACCGAGCCGGCTTCCCATGGCATGTCCAGCTGCAGCGGGCAGTCGATCTTCTTTTCCGCCAGAACGATGCGGACTTTCCTGGCGTAGGGGCTGGTGAGCGAAGCGATCAGTTTCATGGTGTGGGACACGTGTAGGCGGTGAGGGGGACCACCATCTAATTTAGCGTAATGCCGGCCCGATCAAAAGAGCAGGCCGGCAATGTATTTGTATCGAGTTTTTCGCGGCGGCTAGCGCAGTTCGATACGGCCGCTGACATTCAGCTGCACCTGGCTGTTGCCGGGCTGCCAGTCAGGCGTGGCGACTTCCGCTGCCGCGGTGTCGGCCATCATGGCCTTGGCGCGCAGCATGGGCATGGGCGGCGGTGCCTGCACATTGCCGATATTCAGTTCCAGCACCTGCTGGCTATTGCGGCCCAGTGCCTTGCCGGCGGCCGCGGCCTGCGCCTGCAGCGCGGAGATGGCCTCGGGAATCAGGCTGCTTTCCACCTGGCGACGGGTGCTGTCGGCCACGCCGAACTGCACGTTTTCCAGCAGCATGAATTTCTGCAGTCGCGCCACCAGTTCGGCGGCGGCGGTAAAGTCGCGGCTCTTGAGGTGTATCTGCGCGCGGCCCTGCCAGCCCTGGATCTTGCCGTCGCGGCTGTAGTCCGGCCAGCTGTTGTAGTTGCCGCTGCTGAACTCTACCTGTTTGAAGGCGCCGGATTCGCTGCGCGCGCGGGCCAGCGCCTTGTTCAGGTGGTCGGCCAGCACGGCCGGCTGGGCCTGGCGCTCCTGCACGTACAGGCTGGCGTTGATTTCGTCATTGGGCAGTTCGCGCTGCACATTGGCGCTGAGGTTGAGCAGTGTGCCGCTATCGGCCAGTGCCGGCAGGGCGGGTGTCAGGGTGGCGAGCAGCAGGCTGCCGAGGACAAAGCTACGCATGGGAACTCCCATAGTGAACGAGCGCTATCTGACTGCGACCGGTTTGCCGGGTTCAGTTACCGTGGCCGCCGGATACAGCGGCAGGCTGCTGCATACCAGGTTGCGGCCGCGCTGCTTGGCATCATACAGCGCCATGTCCGCGTCATGATAGAGCGCATCCAGGCTTTGTGCCGGGCTCTGGCGGATGGCCAGGCCGATGCTGGTGGTGATCTGGAAGGACGCCTGGCCCGGCGCGCTGATCCAGCTTGCGGCCAACTGGCTGCGCACCGCCTCCGCCACTTGCCAGGCCTGGGCGGCGGCAACATCGTGCAGCAGCACTGCGAACTCCTCGCCACCCAGCCGGGCGCTGATGCTGCCGGCCGGCAGGGCGATTTTGAGGATGGCGGCAACGTGTTGCAATGCAGCATCACCTGCCTGGTGGCCATGGTTGTCGTTGATGCGCTTGAACAGGTCCAGGTCCATCATCAGCAGCGCATGGCGGCAGTGCTGCTGCTGGCTGAACAGCGCCTTCACCTGCTGCTCGAAGGCGCGGCGGTTGCTCAGGCCGGTCAGCGCGTCCAGCATCGCCATCTGCTCCAGCCGCTGCTGCATGCGCTCGAACACCAGGTAGAGCAGCCCAAGCGTCTTGGCGAACTCCAGCATGCTGGCAAGCAGCTGCTGCAGCGGCAGGCCGGTGTTGCGCAGCGGGTTGAGCACCGGGTGCTGCAGCATATAAAAGGTACGGTACAGGTAGCTTGCCACCAGCAGCAGGATGATGCCGCCCACCAGCCGGTAGCTGCCGCGCTGCCGGTGCGCTGGCACGCGGAACAGCTCATGCAGCGTCAGCATGGCAAACAGCAGGTAGATCGGGCCGTACAGCAGCGAGCGCAGCGCCGTGTCGCCATGGAACAGCAGCACTATCCACAGCAGGCTGAAACCGCCCCACAGCGTGGCGGCGGGCCGCCACGGCAGCGGTCGCAGCTGGAATTCCGCCAGCCCCAGCCAGGTGCCGGCAAAGCTGGCAAACAGCAGTGAATTGGCCGCCACCACGCCCAGCCACGGTGTGAGTACGTCGCGTGCCATCAGCAGCGCAACACCGGACACCCCCAGCAGGCCGCTGACACCCCAGAAGCGCAGCGAGCGCTCGTGCGGATGCACGTGACCCATCAGCAACAGCAGCAGGGACAGCAGTAGCAGGGTGGCGGTCAGCAGGAAGTAAAGCGTGAAGGGGTCCAGCAGTTGCATGCTTGCTGCCGAATATTTCGATAAATGGAGAGTACCTGCTTGCCCGCTGTTTGCCTATTGCAGCACCGGACAGGTGGCCAGGGTTGGCCGCAGGCCGTGGGCATGGCGGGTTGCGAAAACCGCCGGCGCCGCAGCGTGCGGCACCGGCAGTGCCGAGCGCGTCAGCCCAGCAGCAGCGCGTCGTCGTCGATGGCTTCGCCGCGGGTTTTCTCGAACATCGCCAACAGGTCGGCCACCTGCATGCGCGCGCGCTCGTCGCCGGCCACATCCAGCACCACGCGGCCCTGGTGCAGCATCACGGTGCGGTGGCCGTGATCCAGCGCCTGGCGCATGGAGTGGGTCACCATCAGCGCGGTGAGCTTGTTCTCGTGCACGATGCGGTCGGTCAGCTCCAGCACGAAGGCGGCGGTTTTCGGGTCCAGCGCCGCGGTGTGCTCATCCAGCAGCAGGATGCGCGACGGCTGCAGGCTGGCCATCAGCAGGCTCACCGCCTGGCGCTGGCCGCCGGACAGCAGGCCCATGCGGTCCGGCAGGCGGTTTTCCAGCCCCAGTTTCAGGGTGGCCAGCCGCTCGCGGAACAGCTCGCGCAATTCGCGGTTCAGCGCGGCGCCAAAGCCGCGCTTGCGGCCGCGGGCATAGGCCAGCGCCATGTTTTCCTCGATGCTGAGGTTTTCGCAGGTGCCGGCCATCGGGTCCTGGAACACGCGTGCCACCAGGCCGGCGCGTTGCCAGCCTGGAGTGCGGGTCACGTCCTGGCCATCGATACTCAGGCTGCCGCTGTCCACGATCACGTCGCCGGCCAGCGCATTGAGGAAGGTGGACTTGCCGGCGCCGTTGCTGCCGATCACGGTGACGAACTGGCCGCTGGCGATCTGCAGCGACAGGCCGCGTAGCACCGGGTTCTCGATCGGCGTGCCGGGGTTGAAGGTCTTGAACAGATTGTCGGCGCGCAGCATCAGTGCTTCCCTCCCGCCTTGCGGGCAAATTTGGCTTTCAGTTTCGGCAGCACCAGGGCAAAGCCTACCAGCAGTGCGGTGATCAGGTTCAGATCCTGCGCCTGCAGGCCGATGAAGTCGGCGTTCAGCGCCAGCGCGATCAGCAGGCGGTACAGCAGGGCGCCCAGCACGGTGGCGAGGGTGATCGCCCACAGCTTGCGCGAGGGCAGCAGGGTTTCGCCGATGATCACCGCGGCCAGGCCCACCACGATGGTGCCCACACCCATGGATACGTCGGCGCCACCCTGGGTCTGCACGTACAGCGCGCCGGCCAGCGCGATCAGCGCATTGGACAGTGCCATGCCGGCCAGCACCATGCGCTCGGTGGCGATGCCCTGCGCACGCGCCATGCGCGCGTTGGCGCCGGTGGCGCGCATGGCGAGGCCGCTTTGCGAGGCAAAGAACAGGTCCAGGCCCAGCTTGGCCAGCACGATCACCACTGCCAGCACCGCTGGCTGCACCTGCCAGGCGTTGTCCGGATTGCTGCCGATGAAGGGGCTGAACACCGTGGGGCTGCCGATCAGCGGCATGTTCGGCGCGCCCATGATGCGCAGGTTGATGGAGTAGAGCGCGATCATCACCAGGATGGAAGCCAGCAGCTGCAGGATGTTCAGCCGCACATTGAGCCAGGCGGTGGTGAGGCCGGCGGCGGCGCCGGCCAGGGTGGCCACGGCGCAGGCCAGCCACGGGTCATGGCCGCCGGCAATCAGCGTGGCGGCCACGGCGCCGCCCAGCGGGAAGCTGCCGTCGGCGGTAAGGTCGGGAAAATCGAGGATGCGGAAGGAAATCAGCACGCCCAGCGCCACCAGCGCAAAGATCAGGCCGATTTCCAGCGCGCCCATCAGGGCGATCAGGGTCATGGTATTGCTCGCGATAAAATGACTACGCGCAGCTCGTGGCTGCGCGGTGGCAAACAGTTGGCCGCAAGGCTTGCGGCCAACGTCTGGCTTACTTGACGGCTTCCTGCGCTTCTTTCAGCAGCGCCGGGCTCAGGGTCACGCCCTGTTTCTGCGCGGCGGCCGGGTTCAGCGACAGCGACAGCTTCTCGCCCAGTTGCGGGGCGATGTTGCCCGGCTTCTCGCCCTTGAGGATGCGCACCACCAGCTTGCCGGTCTGGCGGCCGATGTCGTAGTAGTTCTGGCCCAGGGCGGCAATGGCGCCACGCTTCACCGAGTCGGTGTCGGCGGCTACCAGCGGCAGCTTGGCCTGCTGTGCCACGGCTACCAGCGACTCATAGGTGGAAACCACATTGTTGTCGGTGCTGGTGTAGATGGCGTCCACCTTGCCGATCAGGCTCTTGGCGGCCGGGGAGACATCCACGGTGCGCGGAGCCGGCGCTTCCACTAGGCTCATGCCGCGCTTGGCCAGTTCGGCCTTCAGCTCGCGGGCTACCACGACCGAGTTCACTTCACCCGGGCTGTACACCATGCCCACGCGCTTGGTGCCCGGCTTCACCTTGTTGATCAGCTCGATCTGCGGTGCCAGTGCCAGCTTGTCGGATACGCCGGTCACGTTGGTTTTGCTCGCGCTCCAGCCCGGTACCAGCTTGGCGGCCACCGGGTCGGTTACCGCGGTGAACACCACCGGAATCGAGTGGGTGGCAGCTACTGCGGCCTGCGCGCTGGGGGTGGCGATGGCCACGATCACGTCCGGTGCATCGCCAACGAATTTGCGGGCGATCTGCGCCGCGGTGGCCGGGTTGCCCTGTGCGCTCTGGAACTGGTACTTGAGTTGCTTGCCCGGCTCGAAGCCGGCGGCTTTCAGCTCATCCTCGATGCCCTTGCGTGCGGCATCCAGCGCCGGGTGGTCGACAATGGCGGTAACGGCTACCGATTTCTGTTCGGCGGCCAGGGCAAACGGGGACAGGCTGGCGGCAAGGGTAATGGCCAGCAGGGCGCGACGGGATACGGCGTGCATGGGTATTCCTTTGGAATGTTGCGATGCGATGTGGCGCAATCATATTCCAAAGCCTGCGGCGTTTCAGATTGTGCGAAGCAATAATATTTCACATATTGTATCCATTTGGTGTGATCTGCCCCATGTCGGTGCCCGAAAAGAAAAACCCGCCAGCGCAGGCGGCGCGGGCGGGTGGATGCTGGCGAATTGTGTAGTGGCAGCGGTACAGCGCGCACCATGCCATGTTGCGGTGCGGCGAATCAGTCCAGGTATTCGTAACCCGGCAGGGTGAAGAACTCGATGAAATCCTCGCTGGTGATCAGCAGGTCGAACAGCTGCGCGGCGTCTTCGAAATGCCGGCTCCAGCGGCTGCCGTACTCGGCCTGCAGCCGGTTGAGTTCGTCGGTGGCCAGGTCGCGCAGCAGCGACGGGCTGACCTTGCGGCCATCGGCCAGCACGCCCTTGGGGCTGTGCAGCCACTGCCACAGCTGGGCGCGGGCGATCTCGGCGGTGGCGGCGTCCTCCATCTGGTTGTGGATGGGCACGCAGCCGTTGCCGCTGAGCCAGGCGCCCAGGTACTGCAGGCCGACGCTGATATTGTTGCGCAGCCCGGCCTCGGTAATCGGCGTTTCCGGCTGGAAGTTCAGCAGGTCGGCGGCGGTCACCACCACGTGTTCGCGCTGGCGTTGCAGCTGGTTGGGCGCATCGCCCATCACGCTGCGGAACGCCTCGCACGCCAGCGGCACCAGCGCCGGGTGTGCCACCCAGCTGCCGTCGTAGCCATCGCGCGCCTCGCGTTCCTTGTCGGCGCGGATCGCCGCCAATGCGCGCTCGTTGGCCGCAACATCATGCTTGATCGGTGTCAGCGCCGACATGCCGCCAATGGCCGGCGCACCGCGGCGGTGGCAGGTCTTGAGCAGCAGCAGCGCGTAGGAGCGCATGAACGGCACTGTCATGCCGATCTGCTCGCGGTCGGCCAGGCAGAAATGGCGCACCTGGCGGAAGCTCTTGATGCAGCTGAAGATGTAGTCCCAGCGCCCGGCGTTGAGCCCGGCGCTGTGCTCGCGCAGCTCGTACAGGATCTCGTCCATCTCGAATGCGGCCAACAGGTGCTCGATCAGCACCGTGGCGCGGATGCTGCCCACCGGCAGCGCCAGCGCCTGCTGCGCCGCCAGGAAGATGTCATTCCACAGCCGCGCTTCCAGGTGGTTTTCCAGCTTGGGCAGGTAGTAGTAGAGGCCGCGGCCCTGGCCGTGCAGCAGCACGGCGTTGTGGAACCAGCTGAGGCCGAAGTCGAACAGCGCGGCGGACACCGGCTGGCCGTCGATGCGCAGGTGCTTTTCCGGCAGATGCCAGCCGCGCGGGCGCAGCATCAGCGTGGCGGTCTCGGCATTCAGCTGGTAGTGGCGGCCATCCGCGCCGTGGTGGCTGATGCTGCCGCGCCAGGCGTCGCACATGTTCTGGTGGCCGTGGACGATGTTGTGCCAGCAAGGGCTCATGGCATCCTCGAAATCGGCCATGAAGCAGCTGGCGCCGGAGTTCAGCGCATTGATCATCATCTTGCGCTCGGCCGGGCCGGTGATTTCCACGCGGCGGTCCTGCAACTCGGCCGGCAGCGGGGCGATCTGCCAGTCGCCGTGCCGGATGGCGGCGGTTTCCGGCAGGAAGTCCGGCAGCTTGCCGGCGTCCAGCTCTGCCTGGCGTTGCTGGCGTAGCGCCAGCAGTTCGCGGCGGCGTGGCTCGAACTGGCGGTGCAGCATGGCGATGAAAGCCAGCGCTTCGCTGCCCAGCAGTGCCTGGTGCGCGGGTTTGAGTGGCGCGAGTAGTTCCACTCCCGGCGGCAGTTGCAGTGCCATTGTCTCTCCTTGGTTATTCGTCCGGGCGGGGCCGGGCAAGGTGCGCTCGGGCGCACTCTAGGCTGTAGATCGTCAGTTTAGCTGCATGGCGGTGGCAGAAAAACAGGCCAAAACCCACAACATCTTTTACTTTTTTGTGGCTACTGTTGCCGGCGGCCAGCTGCGGCGGCCGACTGGCGTGGCAGAAAAACTGCAGTGTGGGCGGCTGGCGGCATATTTGCAGTGATCTGCCGCAAATTGGCATATCGCGGCGCGATGTATCGTCACTGTTGTCATGCGAGGGCATTTCCACCCCGCAAACCTGGTTATTGCAGGATGGATACAAAATCCTGGTTACAGTTGGCGGCTTGAACCCCTTGTTGCGATGCGGCATAGTCGCGCCCCTGCGCGATGCGTCTGACCAGCGCGTCGCCATACATCACAACAATGCCGGCAGGCAGCTCCACAAGAGACGCCCGCTGCCGGTACATAGGGACAAGACCAATGAGTTTGTTACGCAAGAAGGATGTGCGCCAGATGCTGGCTGCCTCCCAGGGCGCAGCCGTGCTGCGCAAGGAACTATCTGCCTTTGACCTGACCATGCTGGGCATCGGCGCCATCATCGGCACCGGCATCTTCGTGCTCACCGGCACCGGCGCCACCGTGGCGGGCCCCGGCCTGGTGCTGTCCTTCATCATCGGCGCCATCGCCTGCGGCTTCGCGGCGCTGTGCTACGCCGAGTTTGCCTCCATGCTGCCGGTGTCCGGCTCCACCTATACCTATGCCTACGCCACGCTGGGCGAGATCATCGCCTGGATCATCGGCTGGGACCTGATGCTGGAATACCTGCTGGCTTCGTCCGCGGTGTCGGTGGGCTGGTCCGGCTACTTCCAGAGCCTGCTGTCCGGCTTCGGCATCCATCTGCCGGATGCGCTGACCGCCGCTGCCGGCGCGCGCCCGGGGGTGGAAACCTTCTTCAACCTGCCGGCCTTCGTGATCGCCATGCTGGTCACCACGCTGCTGGCCTTCGGCATCAAGGAATCGAAGCGGGTGAACAACTTCGTGGTGCTGATCAAGGTGGCGGTGGTGCTGCTGTTCATCGCCATTGCGGTGTGGCACGTGAAGCCGGCCAACTGGAACCCGGCGCTGCCCTACGGCATGAGCGGGGTGTTCCAGGGCGCCGCCATCGTGTTCTTCAGCTTCCTCGGTTTTGATGCAGTGACCTGCGCGGCGGAAGAGGTGAAGAACCCGGAGAAGGACATTCCGAAAGGGGTGATCTGGTCGCTGGCAATCTGCTCGGTGCTGTATGTGATCGTGTCCGCCATCATGACCGGCATCGTGCCCTTCATGCAGTTCAAGGGTATCGACCACCCGGTATCGCTGGCGCTGCAGGTGGCCAAGCTGGACTGGTTCGCCGGTTTCGTCGATCTGGGCGCCATTCTCGGCATGCTCACCGTGATCCTGGTGATGACCTACGGCCAGACCCGCATCCTGTTCGCCATGTCGCGCGACGGCCTGCTGCCCAAGGTGTTCTCCGACGTGCATCCCAAGTACGGCACCCCGTACAAGGCCACCTGGCTGATCGGCACCATCATCGCACTGATCGCCGGTTTCGTGCCGCTGGGCACCCTGGCCGAACTGGTGAACATAGGCACCCTGGCCGCCTTCACCCTGATTGCCGCCGCCATCATCGTGCTGCGCAAGCGCGAGCCGGATCTGCCGCGCAAATTCCACTGCCCGGGCGTGCCCTATGTGCCGGCGCTGGCCATGGTGTTCTGCGTGTTCCTGATGGCGCAGCTGTCCAGCCTGACCTGGCTGTGCTTCGTGGTGTGGCTGGTGATCGGCCTGGTGGTGTACTTCGGCTACTCGCGCCAGCGTTCGCATCTGCACAAGGCCTGATGTGTGATGCGGCCAACCTTTGCATTGAAGGTTGGCCGCAAAAGGCATCTTCCGCTTGCGAGGCGTAATGCCGTTCACCTTATGAAGGTGGGCGGCATTTTCTTTGGTGGGTCTGTATGTCGCGATGTTGCTGCTGATTTTGTATCCGCTACGCGGATGCTGTTTGAAGTCGCCGGTTCCGCCCGGCGTACGGGATACCTTCTTTTGCGTCGCCAAAAGAAGGTATCCGAAGAAAAGGCGACCCGACGGCCACTCGAAACCCCGTGCAAAAAGGCACGCCCCAGGCGCCGCCGAACTCGTCCCTCGCTAACGGCTCGGGACTCAAACAGATCGGCGTCTTAAAACCTGGGGCGCACCATTTTGCCCGGCTCGCGCCAACGGGTTTGGGGCGAGTCGGTTTGGTTCTGCCAACCCGTAGGGTGGGCAAAGCGTAGCGTGCCCACCAGCGACACCTTGTCGATGGCCTACTGCACAAGGCGTGATGCATGCGGCCAACGTTGGCCGCATGCCGGAAAGACAAAACCCCCGTCTGGTGACGGGGGTTTTGCTTTTGACGCAGACGGCGGGGTCGAGTCGCCGTTTGATGTCGAAAGGCTTAGTGGAACTGCTCTTCTTCGGTGGAACCGGTCAGCGCGGTTACCGAGGACTTGCCGCCCTGGATCACGGTGGTGATGTCGTCGAAGTAGCCGGTGCCCACTTCCTGCTGGTGCGACACGAAGGTGTAGCCACGATCGCGAGCGGCGAATTCCGGCTCCTGCACCTTCTCAACGTAGGCGGACATGCCGCGAGCCACGTAGTCTTGTGCCAGATCGAACATGTTGTACCACATGTTGTGGATGCCAGCCAGGGTGATGAACTGGTACTTGTAGCCCATGGCGCCCAGCTCGCGCTGGAACTTGGCGATGGTGGCATCGTCCAGGTTTTTCTTCCAGTTGAAGGACGGCGAGCAGTTGTAGGCCAGCAGCTTGCCCGGGTGCTTGGCGTGTACCGCCTCGGCGAACTTGCGGGCGAACTCCAGGTCCGGGGTGCCGGTTTCGCACCATACCAGGTCGGCGTACTCGGCGTAGGCTACGGCGCGGCTGATGGCCTGTTCCAGACCTTTCTTGGTCTTGTAGAAGCCTTCGGCAGTGCGCTCGCCGGTCAGGAACGGACGGTCACGCTCGTCGCAGTCGCTGGTCAGCAGGTCGGCAGCTTCGGCGTCGGTACGGGCGATCACCAGGGTCGGCACGCCGTATACGTCGGCAGCCATACGCGCGGCGATCAGCTTCTGTACCGCTTCCTGGGTCGGAACCAGTACCTTGCCGCCCATGTGGCCGCACTTCTTCACGGAAGCCAGCTGGTCTTCGAAGTGCACGCCACCGGCGCCGGCGCGGATCATTGCCTTCATCAGTTCGTAGGCGTTCAGTACGCCGCCGAAACCGGCTTCTGCGTCGGCCACGATCGGCGCGTAGTAGTCGATGTAGCCGGCATCGCCCTGCTCGATACCCTTGGAGTGCTGGATTTCGTCGGCACGGGTGAAGGCGTTGTTGATGCGCTCAACCACTTTCGGTACCGAGTCAACCGGGTACAGCGACTGGTCCGGGTACATGGCGGAGTATTCGTTGTTGTCGGCGGCAACCTGCCAGCCGGACAGGTAGATGGCCTTGATGCCGGCCTTTACCTGCTGCATGGCCTGGCCGCCGGTCAGGGCGCCCAGACAGTTGATGTAGGGCTCGTTGTTCACCAGATGCCACAGCTTGTTGGCTGCATTGCGGGCCAGGGTGTGCTCTACCTGTACGGAGCCGCGCAGGCGCTCCACGTCGGCGGCGGTATAGCCACGCTTGATGCCTTTCCAGCGCGGATTTTCGTCCCAGTCTTTCTGGATGGCTGCGATGCGTTGTTCACGAGTCGTCATGGTGATGAACCCTTCACTAATAGTTTCGTTTTGCCGGCGAACCGGCGCTCCCAATTCTTTCTGTTGCATGCCGGTCTTGCCGGCTTGTCTATGCGTCCATACCTGTCGTTTTGCGCCAGGTTTTACTGCCGGAAACCGCCTGGGTAAGGGGCTGGGCGGGCCGTGCAGTAGCGCTGTTGTGAGGTCATTTAATCACATAAAAATCGGCTTGTGTGCAGTGCAGCACAAAAAAAATCCTTTGTTTTCAAAAGCTAACATGGGTGCGCAAAAACGAATAAATTCGTATGACGATTTTTGTGCAATGCGAAAAAAAATGTAATTAAACGAGCATTTAGTTTGTGCAGTGCAGGGCTTGAAATGTCCGGCGATGGCCTTATATGGCGAAGGTGTTTATGACTTCACCCAAATGGAAGCGCCATGCAGGAAAACCAGAATCCCCAAGCAGAAGAAGTGCTTGCACAGAATGACGCCGCAGCCGCCGAGGCCGCCACTGCGGTGGAGCAGACCCCGGAACAGCATATTGCTGCGCTGGAAGCCGAAGTGATGCAATGGAAAGATCAGTGCCTGCGCGCCAAGGCCGAAACCGAAAACATGCGTCGCCGCGCCGCCGAAGATGTGGTCAACGCACAGAAATTTGCGGTGCAGAAGTTCGCCTCCGAACTGCTGGCCGTAAAAGACAGCCTGGAAATGGCGCTTTTGGACCAGTCCGGCCAGTTCGAAAACCTCAAGTTCGGCGTGGACCTCACCCTGAAGCAGCTGGTGTCCGCTTTCGAGAAGGGCCAGATCAGCGAAATCAACCCGCTGGGCGATAAGCTGGACCCGCACAAACACCAGGCCATCAGCCAGGAAGAGTCCGATGCCGAAGCCGGTACCGTGCTGCGCGTGATGCAGAAGGGTTACCTGCTGGCCGACCGCACCCTGCGCCCGGCCATGGTTGTGGTGGCCAAGCCGAAAGCCTGAAGGCCAGAGTGGTTCAAGTCCCTCTTGAAATTGTGGCGATAGCCAATATCTGACAATTCAACCGGCGGCTGCGGCCAACGTTCGCAGCGCCAAATACCAGTTAAAAGCATAGGAAGATTCAACATGGGCAAAATCATCGGTATTGACCTGGGCACCACCAACTCCTGCGTGGCAGTAGTGGAAGGCGGCCAGCCGAAAGTAATCGAAAACGCCGAAGGCGCACGCACCACCCCGTCCATCATTGCTTACATGGAAGACGGCGAAATCCTGGTGGGCGCCCCGGCCAAGCGCCAGGCAGTAACCAACCCGAAGAACACCCTGTACGCGGTGAAGCGCCTGATCGGCCGCCGCTTCGAAGACAAGGAAGTACAGAAAGACATCGACCTGATGCCTTTCCAGATCAAGAAAGCCTCCAATGGCGATGCCTGGGTACAGGTACGCGACAAGGAAATGGCGCCGCCGCAGATTTCCGCCGAAGTGCTGCGCAAGATGAAAAAAGCCGCCGAGGACTACCTGGGCGAGGAAGTGACCGAAGCGGTCATCACCGTGCCGGCCTACTTCAATGACAGCCAGCGCCAGGCCACCAAGGATGCCGGCCGTATCGCCGGTCTGGAAGTGAAGCGCATCATCAACGAACCGACCGCTGCTGCGCTGGCCTTTGGCCTGGCCAAGCAGGAAGGTGACCGCAAGATCGCCGTATACGATCTGGGCGGCGGTACCTTCGACGTGTCCATCATCGAAATCGCCGACGTAGACGGCGAGCACCAGTTCGAAGTGCTGTCCACCAACGGCGACACCTTCCTGGGCGGCGAAGACTTCGACCAGCGCGTGATCGACTACATCGTTACCGAGTTCAAGAAAGACCAGGGCGTTGATCTGAAGAACGACGTAATGGCACTGCAGCGTCTGAAGGAAGCCGCGGAAAAGGCCAAGATCGAGCTGTCCTCCGCTACCCAGACCGAAGTGAACCTGCCGTACATCACCATGGATGCCACCGGCCCGAAACACCTGGCGATGAAGATCACCCGCGCCAAGTTCGAAAGCCTGGTGGATGACCTGATCGAGCGCTCCATCGAGCCGTGCCGCGTGGCACTGAAAGATGCCGGCGTATCGCTGGGCGACATCACCGACGTGATCCTGGTGGGCGGTCAGACCCGTATGCCGAAAGTACAGGAAGCCGTGAAGGCCTTCTTCGGTAAGGAGCCGCGCAAGGACGTGAACCCGGACGAAGCCGTGGCCGTGGGCGCTGCGATCCAGGGTTCGGTACTGTCCGGCGACCGCAAGGACGTACTGCTGCTGGACGTTACCCCGCTGTCGCTGGGTATCGAAACCCTGGGCGGCGTGATGACCAAGCTGATCGCCAAGAACACCACCATCCCGACCAAGGCCTCGCAGACCTTCTCCACCGCCGACGACAACCAGACCGCGGTAACCATCCACGTGCTGCAGGGCGAGCGTGAAAAGGCTGCGGCCAACAAGTCGCTGGGCCAGTTCAACCTGGGCGACATCCCGGCTGCACCGCGCGGCGTGCCGCAGATCGAGGTTGAATTCAACATCGACGCCAACGGCATCCTGCACGTGTCCGCCAAGGACAAGGCCAGCGGCAAGCAGGCCAACATCACCATCCAGGCATCCTCCGGTCTGTCCGAAGAGGAAATCCAGAAGATGGTGCGCGACGCCGAGCTGAACGCCGAGGAAGACAAGAAGCTGCACGAGCTGGTACAGGCCCGCAACCAGGGTGAAGGCCTGATCCACAGCGTGAAGAAATCGCTGACCGAATTCGGCGACAAGATCTCCGCCGACGAGAAGACCGCGATCGAAGCCGCGCTGAAAGAAGCCGAGGAAGTGATCAAGAGCGACGACAAGGAAGCCATCGATGCCAAGGTAGAGGCACTGATGACCGCCTCGCACAAGCTGGCCGAGCACATGTACGCCGACAAGGGCGAGCAAGGTGCAGCCGAAGCCCAGCCGGCCGAAGGCAAGAAGGACGACGGCAACGTGGTCGATGCCGAATTCGAAGAAGTGAAGAAGTAAGCTTTCTTACTGGCATCAATGCACAGCCCCGAGGGGCTGTGCAAAATTGCAGATAAAGCCCCGAAGCGTAGCGGAGGGGCTTTGTCGTGAAAACAGGAAGGCTGCCGAAGCAACAGCTGATCAGGGGCGGTCCGGCTTTGCCGGGTCCGGTAGAAGCTGGGCATAGCGCTTTGTCCGCAGCCTGGCACAGGCCCTTCGGGGCGCTGTGCCTTTTCCTTGATATGCGGCCAACCTTTCATGGTTGGCGCAATGGTGATACAGCATGGCGAAAAAGGATTTCTACGAGGTACTCGGCATCAACCGTGACGCCTCGGAAGACGACATCAAGAAGGCTTATCGCAAGCTGGCGATGAAGTACCACCCGGACCGCAATCCGGACAGCAAGGAGGCCGAGGACAAGTTCAAGGAGGTGAAGGAAGCCTACGAGATCCTGTCCGACAACCAGAAGCGTGCCGCCTACGACCAGTACGGGCACGCCGGGGTGGACCCGCAGGCCGGCATGGGCGGCGGCGGTGCCGGCTTTGGCGGCTTCGATTTCGGCGACATCTTCAGCGACATCTTCGGCGGCGGCGCCCGCGGTGGTGGCGGTGGTCGTTCCAATGTGTATCGCGGCTCCGACCTGCGCTACAACATGGAGATCACGCTGGAAGAGGCCGCACGCGGCTGCGAGAAGCAGATCCGCATCCCGTCGCACGAGAACTGCGACGTGTGTCACGGCACCGGCGCCAAGCCGGGCACCCAGCCCAAGACCTGCCGCACCTGTGGCGGCCACGGCCAGGTGCGCATGAGCCAGGGCTTCTTCTCCATCCAGCAGACCTGCCCGACCTGCCACGGCAGCGGCAAGGAAATCACCGACCCGTGCCACAAGTGCCACGGCGCCGGCCAGGTGAAGACCCACAAGACGCTGAACGTGAAGATTCCGGCCGGCGTGGACGAGGGCGACCGCATCCGCCTGGCGGGTGAGGGCGAACCGGGCCAGAACGGCGGCCCGCCGGGCGACCTGTTCGTGGTGACCCACGTCAAGAAGCACAGCGTATTCGAGCGCGACGGCCGCGACCTGCATTGCGAAATGCCGATCAGCTTCGCCACCGCGGCGCTGGGCGGCGAGGTGGAAATCCCGACGCTGGACGGCATGGTAAAGGTGAAGATCTCGCCGGAAACCCAGTCCGGCCGCGTCTACCGCGTGCGCGGCAAGGGCGTGAAGTCGGTGCGTGGCAGCGACTACGGCGACCTGATGTGCCACGTGGTGGTGGAAACCCCGGTGGCGCTGACCGAGCGGCAGAAGGAACTGCTGCGCGAGTTCGAGGCCATCAGCCAGGGCGATGTGGCCACCCACAGCCCGCGCACCAAGTCGTTCATGGACAAGCTGAAGGACTTCTTCGGCTAAACTGCAGGTAGCCCCTGCGTATCGCGCCGCCCACCCGGGCGGCGCAATCGTTTGTATCGTTCACCCGCGCCGCCTGGCGGTGCGGCCAACCTGGAGCCCTTGCATGGACTTGCTGCATTCCACCTGGTTCTGGCTGCTGATGATCGCCGGCCCCATCGTCACCGTGGTGGGCACGCTGGCGCGGCTGTCGAAAAAACAGGGCCCGATCAAGCTGCCGCCGGGGGTGATTCCCGGCACCTACGCCACCGACAAGCAGGACGAGGACGAGGAAGACGACTGGCCGCAGAAAAAGCCCTAGCACTTGTCTGCGTGCGGCCAACCTTGCGCCGCAACAAGAAAGCGTGAACCAAGGCTGTGCGCCGCGGTCTGGCTTTGTTATCTTGTTGCCGCTTTTTTCACTTCCCGCCGAAAGAATCGCCCATGTTTACCAACCGCTACTTCCCTGCCACCCGCATGCGCCGCATGCGCCGCGATGAGTTCTCCCGCCGCCTGATGCGCGAGAACGTACTGACCAGCAATGACCTGATCTACCCGGTATTCGTACTGGAAGGCGACAACCGCGAACAGCCGGTGGCCTCGATGCCGGGCGTGGTGCGCCAGAGCCTGGACAAGCTGCTGTACACCGCGGAAGAAGCGCTGCAGCTGGGCATTCCGATGCTGTCCATCTTCCCGGTAATCGAAACCGGCAAGGACAACTCCGGCGAGGAAGCCTACAACCCGGACGGCCTGGTGCCCACCGTGGTGCGCGCGCTGAAACAGCGCTTCCCGGAGCTGGGCATCATGACCGACCTGGCGCTGGACCCGTACACCGTGCACGGCCAGGACGGCATCCTGGACGACAGCGGCTACGTGCTGAACGATGAAACCACCGAGGTGCTGGTGCAGCAGGGCCTGTGCCACGCCGCCGCCGGCGCCGACGTGCTGGGCCCGTCCGACATGATGGACGGCCGCATCGGCGCCATCCGCAGCGCGCTGGAAGACGAAGGCTTCATCCATACCAAGATCCTGGCCTACAGCGCCAAGTACGCGTCCAGTTTCTACGGCCCGTTCCGCGATGCCGTCGGCTCTGCGGCCAACCTTGGCAAGGCCGACAAGTACACCTACCAGATGGACCCGGCCAATATCGATGAGGCGCTGTACGAAGTGGCGATGGACCTGGAAGAGGGCGCCGACATGGTGATGATCAAGCCGGGCATGCCCTACCTGGACGTGATCCGCCGCGTGAAGGACCACTTCAAGGTGCCGACCTACGCCTACCAGGTGTCCGGCGAATACGCGATGCTGCAGGCGGCGTTCCAGAATGGCTGGCTGGATGCGGACAAATGCATGATGGAAAGCCTGCTGGCGTTCAAGCGTGCCGGCGCCGACGGCATCCTCACCTATTTTGCGCTGGATGCGGCACGGCTGCTGCGCCAGTCGTAAAACCAGCTGCTGTTAACACGGCCGGCTCCTATGGGAGCCGGCCGTAGTATTTACAAAGCCCGTGCGCACCGCGTACGGGCTTTGTCTTGAGAAACAGGAAGGCTGCCAATGTAGTGACTTGCGTGAAGCGGCCCGGCTTTGCCGGGTCCGGTGGATTTTGTACAAAGAGCTGTGTTTGCAGCCTGGCCGGCTCCTGCGGGAGCCGGCCGTAGTATTTACAAAGCCCGTGCGCATCGCGCACGGGCTTTGTCTTGAGAAACAGGAAGGCTGCCACTGCAGAGACTTGCGTGAAGCGGCCCGGCTTTGCCGGGTCCGGTGGATTTTGTACAAAGGGCTGTGTTTGCAGCCTGGCCGGTTCCTGCGGGAACCGGCCTTTTTCTTGCCGTTTGCAACCTGTTGTTACGTTGGCCGCGGCAAATGGCCGGATTGACCCCGTCATGTAACGCCGGGTAACGGTGGTGCGATATGCGCCAACACGCGGAAACAGCTGGCTTACATACACGGTGACGGGGTAGTCATAGTATGACGTCAAGGGCAAGTCGCATGGGTGACCCCGGACTTAAGTCTCAATCAATTCAGGAGTGAGCATCATGAACAAACTGACCGCACTGACCGTAGCCGCCGTACTGGGCCTGACTTCCATGGCGGGTTTTGCCGCTGATGCTCCCAAGCCGGCGGATGCCAAGCCTGCTGTGGCGCAGAAGGCCCCGGCCAAGAAAATGCATCACAAGAAGGCCATGCACAAGAAGCATGGCAAGCATCACCGCCACCATCACCACAAAGGCATGAAGCACGCCAAGTAAGTAGTTGACGCGTTGAATCCCGGGCCGGCGCCGCCGCCGGCCAACTGAACAGAATTTTTGGAGATACCTGACATGAACAAACTGACCGCTCTGACCCTGGCAAGCGTACTGGCCCTGGTTTCCGTAAGCAGCTTCGCTGGCGACAAGAAAATGGACGCTTCCAAGCCGGCCGCCGAACAGAAAGCCCCGGCCAAGAAAATGCACCACAAGAAGCACGCCGCCAAGAAGCATCACAAGGCCATGAAGAAGGCTGCTTCCGCTGCCTACTAAGCTGAACCCGTTTTAATAACGATTGCTGTAGGCCGGCCAGTGCCGGCCACCCTTTACCGAATACTGGAGATTGAATCATGAAAAAACTGACCGCCCTGACCCTGGCAAGCGTACTGGCCCTGGCTTCCGTAAGCAGCTTCGCTGGCGACAAGAAAATGGACGCTTCCAAGCCGGCCGTCGAGCAGAAAGCCCCGGCCAAGAAAATGCACCACAAGAAGCACGCCGCCAAGAAGCATCACAAGGCCATGAAGAAGGCTGCTTCCGCTGCCAAATAAGCTGAATCCGGCTTAATAACGATTGCTGTAGGCCGGCTAGCGCCGGCCACCCCTTACCGAATACTGGAGATTGAATCATGAAAAAACTGACCGCCCTGACCCTGGCAAGCGTACTGGCCCTGGCTTCCGTAAGCAGCTTCGCTGGCGACAAGAAAATGGACGCTTCCAAGCCGGCCGCCGAGCAGAAAGCCCCGGCCAAGAAAATGCACCACAAGAAGCACGCTGCCAAGAAACATCACAAGGCCATGAAGAAGGCCGCCTCCGCCGCTAAATAAGTTTGTGCTGGCTGGCTCGCGATGAAAACGCAGCTCGCCGCGACGGTTATTGTGGTGCTGGGGCTTGTTTCGGCAGTCGGTCTGGCTGCCGAAATCAAGCCCGTCAACATTGTGGTCGCCACCGCTTCGGCGCCGATCGCAACCGGTTTCCGACACAAGCATCCGCACAAGCAGATTGTGCGGGCTCACCGAGTGCAGAAGCACACCGTGAAGCAAGCTGCTTCGTCGGCACAGTAATGACCGGAGCGGAAACGTTATTGCAAGACTTCCCGACCCCTGCCCATTGGCAGGGGTTTTTGTTTTCGGGCCAGCCTGCGGCAATGGCCAGGCTGGTGTACGGCAGGGGATGGGGAGTGCGCCGCTCAGTCAGTCCGCCCGGCATGGCGGGCCTTGGCCTCGAACAGCTGGCATTCGTGGCCGCTGCTTTCGCGCACATCGATCATCGGCAGGCGCTTGCTTTTGAAATCCATGGCATGGCAGCCGTAGGGAAAGCGGGCATCGTGGGTGATGTAGTAATGCCGACAGAAGCGGCAATGCACGGTGGCGGGAGGTGTTTTCACAATCGGCAGGCAGGGGGCAACGCGGCATTGTCGCATGCCGCAGCGGCTATGCTGTAAGAGCCTGTCCCGTGTCTTTGGGAGACGTAGAAAGAGCGTGTACCGGCAGCAGGACAACGGTAACACCGGCAGGCGCAAAATCATCGGAAACTGTATCTGAACGATTAAAAAACAGGGGAATACAATGGTGACAATATAGCCATGCCCGCCGCAATCCGGTGGGGGCTCTTTTCAAGGAACACAGGATGAACCACACCTACCTTGCCCACCTGCAGGCCACCCTGGCGCAGATCCGCGCCGAAGGCTACGAGAAACCGGAACGGGTGATCGCCTCGCCGCAGCGCGCCGACATCAACCTGGCCGGCGGCCAGCATGTGCTGAACTTCTGCGCCAACAACTACCTCGGCCTGGCTGATGACCAGCGCCTGATCGATGCCGCCAAGCAGGGCATGGACGACTACGGTTACGGCTGTGCCTCGGTGCGCTTCATCTGCGGCACCCAGCAGGTACACAAGGACCTGGAAGCCGCCATTTCCGCCTTCCTCGGCAGTGACGACACCATCCTGTACTCCAGCTGCTTCGATGCCAACGGCGGCGTGTTCGAAACCCTGCTGGGCGAAGAAGACGCGGTGATCTCCGACGCGCTCAACCACGCCTCCATCATCGACGGCGTGCGGCTGTGCAAGGCCAAGCGCTTCCGTTACCAGAACAACGACATGGCCGACCTGGAAGCCCAGCTGCAGGCGGCCGAGGCTGCCGGTGCGCGCTTCAAGCTCATCGTTACCGACGGCGTGTTCTCCATGGACGGCATCATCGCCGACCTGAAAGCCATCTGCGACCTGGCCGACCGTTACGGCGCGCTGGTGATGGTGGATGATTCGCACGCGGTGGGCTTCATCGGCGAAACCGGCGCCGGCACGCCGGAACTGTGCGGCGTGGGCGACCGCGTGGACATCTACACCGGCACGCTGGGCAAGGCGCTGGGCGGCGCTTCCGGCGGCTACGTGTCCGCCCGCCAGCCTATCGTCGACCTGCTGCGCCAGCGTTCGCGCCCCTACCTGTTCTCCAACACCCTGGCGCCGGCCATTGCCGCAGCCAGCCTGCAGGTGTTCGATATCCTCAAGGGTGCGGAAGGCGCTACACTGCGTGCCAACCTCAAGCGCAATGCCGACATCTTCCGCCAGGGCATGAGCGAAGCCGGCTTCACCCTGGTGCCGGGGCAGCATCCCATCATCCCGGTGATGCTGGGCGATGCCCGCCTGGCGGCGGAAATGGCGGCGGCGCTGCTGGCCGAAGGCGTATACGTGATCGGCTTTTCCTACCCGGTGGTGCCCAAGGGCAAGGCGCGCATCCGCACCCAGATGTCCGCCGGCCACACCCCGGAGCAGGTACAACGCGCCGTGGCGGCCTTCATCAAGGTTGGCCGCGAGCTGGGTGTGATCTGAGAGCGTGAGCATGTTCACGATCTAGCAAGCTCGCGCGAGACAAGGCAAAAACGACGGAGAAAGCGGAATTTACATCGAGTAAATGCGCATTTTGACGTTGTTTTTAACGCCGTATCGCACGAAGCGCAGCAGATCGTGCACAGACTCCGAGTAGGCAATCAAGAGGATTCCAATATGAAGGCACTTGCCAAACTGCGGGCCGCTCCCGGCCTTTCCATGACCGATGTGCCGATGCCGGAAGTCGGCCATAACGATCTGCTGATCAAGATCAACAAGACCGCCATCTGCGGCACCGACATCCATATCTGGAACTGGGACGAGTGGGCGCAGAAGACCATTCCGGTACCGATGCACGTGGGCCACGAGTACGTGGGCGTGGTGGCCGGCATGGGCTCGGAAGTGCAGGGCTTCAAGATCGGCCAGCGCGTGTCCGGCGAAGGCCACATCACCTGCGGCCACTGCCGCAACTGCCGCGCCGGTCGCCGCCACCTGTGCCGCAACACCACCGGCGTGGGTGTGAACCGCGAAGGCTCGTTTGCCGAATACCTGGTGATTCCGGCCTTCAACGCCTTCCCGATTCCGGATGACATCTCCGACGACCTGGCATCCATCTTCGACCCGTTCGGCAATGCGGTGCACACCGCGCTGTCGTTCAACCTGGTGGGCGAGGACGTGCTGATCACCGGCGCCGGCCCGATCGGCATCATGGCGGTGGCCATTGCCAAGCATGTGGGCGCGCGTCACGTGGTCATTACCGATGTAAACGACTACCGGCTGGAGCTGGCGCAGAAGATGGGCGCCACCCGCGCAGTGAACGTGGCCAGACAGGACCTGAAGACGGTGATGCAGGAGCTGCACATGACCGAAGGCTTCGACGTGGGCCTGGAAATGTCCGGCAACCCGCAAGCCTTCCGCCAGATGCTGGAAGTGATGAACCACGGCGGCAAGGTGGCGCTGCTGGGCATTCCGCCGGCCAACACCGCCATCGACTGGAACCACGTGATCTTCAAGGGCCTGGAAATCAAGGGCATCTACGGCCGCGAGATGTTCGAGACCTGGTACAAGATGGTGGCGCTGATCCAGTCCGGCCTCGACATCACCCCCATCATCACCCACCACTTCAAGGTGGATGACTTCGAGCAGGGCTTTGCCGCCATGCTGTCCGGTCAGAGTGGCAAGGTGATTCTCAACTGGCAGTAAGCGTCATGCGGCCAACGTTGGCCGCAGGCTCATCCCGCAATGGTGTTCACCCGGCAAGGTGGGCACCATTTTTCATGCGCGATAGGTAGGGGGCGCAAAGCGGTGTTCCGTCATGTTCAGGCAGGGGGAGGCCGCAGGCTGTGCCTACGGCAGGAGCTTACTGGCCGGGGAAATCCAGCGGCAGGTCGGGGCTGAATACCGCGCCGCTGTTGAAGGCGCTGTGCAGGCCGTCGCCCACCACGCAATTGCGACCGCTGCGCTTGGCGTGGTACAGCCGCTGGTCGGCTTTCTGCAGCAGGCTGGCAGCCTGTTGTTGCGGCAGCGGGCTGCAACCGGCCACGCCGACGCTGATTGTGACGAAGCCGGATACGCTGGAGCCGGGGTGTGGGATCGCCAGCCGCTCGATATTGCGGCGCAGGGTTTCCATCAGCAGCCAGGCGCCGTCCGCCGGGGTGGCCGGCAGCAGCACCACGAATTCCTCGCCGCCGTAGCGGGCGGCAAAGTCGGTGCTGCGCTGCAGGCTGGTGGAGATGGTGCGCGCCACCTGGCGCAGCACGTTGTCGCCACGGGCGTGGCCCAGGCAGTCGTTGTACTGTTTGAAGCAGTCCACGTCGATCACCGCTACCGACAGCTCGCTGCCGCCGCGTACCGCGTGATCCCATTCCGCCTGCAGCGTGCTGTCCAGCTGGCGGCGGTTGGGCAGCTCGGTCAGGCCGTCGATATTGGCCAGTGCTTCCAGCATGCGGCGCTGGCGTTCCAGCTTGAGATGGGTGGCGACGCGCGCCCTGACGGTGATCGGGTTGAGCGGCTTGGTGATGTAGTCGACGGCGCCGAATTCCAGGCCGCGCGCCTCGTCCTCGGCGCTGTTGAGCGCGGTGACGAACATCACCGGGATGTGCTTGGTGCGCACGTCGGCCTGCAGGCGCTGCAGTACCGCGTAGCCGTCGAGGCCGGGCAGGATCACGTCCAGCAGGATCAGGTCCGGCTGCTGCTCCAGCGCCAGGCGCAATGCATCCTGGCCATTGTCGGCGGTAAGCACGCGATGATCCGGCTGCAGCAATCCCTGCAGCAGATGCAGATTGATCTCGACGTCATCGACGACAAGTATGGTCTGGATCGGATTCATCGGCTCTGGTCCGGTTGGAAGCGGAGCACTTTACCATGAGCGCAAACGCTGTGAAGCTGACAATGATCATGGCATGTAGATAAATGTGTCTTTTGTATCGGAAATGTCATGAAGTGGCTGCCGGGGCCGCCGGGCGGTGCGGCCAACCGCAAACGGTTTTCCCGTGATTGCGTAAACGGTTAGAATCCCTTTCTGTCTCTCAATCCATCAATCGTTTCGCCACATGCTCACTTTTCAGGAAATCATCCTTACCCTGCAGCACTACTGGAACCGTCAGGGCTGCATCCTGCTCCAGCCGTACGATACCGAAGTGGGCGCAGGCACCTCGCATACCGCCACCTTCCTGCGCGCGCTGGGCCCGGAACCGTGGAGTGCTGCCTACGTGCAGCCCAGCCGCCGCCCCAAGGACGGCCGCTACGGCGAGAACCCGAACCGCCTGTTCCAGCATCACCAGTTCCAGGTCGTGCTCAAGCCGTCGCCGTCCAATATCCAGGAGCTGTACCTGGGTTCGCTGAAGGAACTGGGCATCGACCCGGCGGTGCATGACATCCGCTTCGTGGAAGACGACTGGGAAAACCCGACCCTGGGCGCCTGGGGCCTGGGCTGGGAAGTGTGGCTCAACGGCATGGAAGTGACGCAGTTCACCTACTTCCAGCAGGTGGGCGGCCTGGATTGCAAGCCGGTGCTGGGCGAGATCACCTACGGCCTGGAGCGCCTGGCGATGTACCTGCAGGACATCGAGAACGTGTACCAGCTGGTGTGGACCTACCTGCCGGACGGCACCCCGGTGACCTATGGCGACGTGTTCTTCCAGAACGAGTTCGAACAGTCCAGGTTCGCCTTCGAGGAAAGCAATGTCGAGCTGCTGTTCAAGCAGTTCACCGACTACGAAGCCGAAGCCAAGCGCATGCTGGAAGCCGGCCTGCCGCTGCCGGGCTACGAGATGATCCTCAAGGCTGGCCACAGCTTCAACCTGCTGGACGCCCGCGGCGCCATTTCGGTGACCGAGCGTGCCGCCTACATCGGCCGCATCCGCAACCTGGCGCGTGGCGTGGCGCAAGCCTACTACGACGCCCGCGAAGCGCTGGGCTTCCCGATGTGCAAGAAAGCCTGATTGCATGAAGACGTGGGCAAGCCTCTTCGTCATCCTGGTGCTGCTGGGCGTGATGAGCTGGTACTGGCAGAGCTGGGACCGCAACCCCGAGCAAAAGGGCAAGTTCCAGGTTTACCAGTCCAGCGACAAGCTGGAGCTGTCGCTGGACCTGGACGCCATTGCCAATGTCAACGAAGGGTTTGTCCGTTTCGTCAACCAGGAGCGCTTTGCGGCCACCAAGCAGGAGCCCGGTCTTGGCATCAGCTACCAGGTTCGCCGCCTGGAAGGCCGCGCCGACTGCAAGACCAGGCAATACGCCTTCGTGAACACCTCCTACTGGAGTGCCGAAGGCAAGCACATCTACACCCAGATGTTCCAGTTGCAGCGATTCAACTGGACCTTCGTCCCGGTGGAACCGGATTCCATTGCCGACACCATGCTGCAGATCGTCTGCCGCATGGCTCCCGAAGCGCCCCGACAGAACATTGAATGATCATGACCCAAACCGCGACCCTGCTGATTGAACTGCTGACCGAAGAACTGCCGCCGAAGGCGCTGGAAAAACTGGCGGCCAGCTTTGCCGATACCATTACCGACGAACTGAAAAAACTGCAGTTCGTGGCTGCCGATGTTGCGGCCAACGTCTACGCCAGCCCGCGCCGGCTGGCGGTGCAGATTCCGGCCGTGGCCGGCATCCAGCCGGACCAGCACATCGTGCGCCGCGGCCCGGCCGTGGCCGCCGGCATGAAGGACGGCCAGCCCACCCCGGCACTGGCCGGTTTCGCCCGCTCCTGCGGCGTGGAAGTGAGCCAGCTCACCACCGCGCACGACGGCAAGCAGGACGTATACGCCTACGAATCCACCAAGGCAGGCGAAAGCCTGGGCGCGGTGCTGGCCGGCATCGTGACCACCGCGCTGAAAAAGCTGCCGGCGCCCAAGCTGATGCGCTGGGGCGACCTGGACGTGCAGTTCGTGCGCCCGGTGCACGGCCTGGTGATGCTGCATGGCGACGCGCAGATCGACGGCGAGGTGCTGGGGCTGCAGAGCCGCACCATCACCCGCGGCCACCGCTTCCTGTCCAGCGGTGACGTTGCCATTGCCAACGCCGATGCCTACGCCCGCACCCTGGCGGAAGAGGGCAAGGTGATTGCCAGCTTCAGCGCCCGCCGCGAGCTGATCGGCCACAAACTGGCCGAAGCCGCTGCCCGCCTGGGCGCCACCATCGCCGCGCCGGATGCGCTGTTCGATGAGGTGACCGCACTGGTGGAATGGCCGGTGGTGCTGGAAGCCGGCTTCGAGGCCGAATTCCTGGGCGTGCCGCAGGAATGCCTGATCCTGACCATGCAGCAGAACCAGAAATACTTCCCGCTGCTGGACGCGCAGGGCAAGCTGATCAACCGCTTCCTGCTGGTGTCCAACCTTGAAACCGCCGACCCGCGCTACATCGTGGGCGGCAACGAGCGCGTACTGCGCGCGCGCCTGTCCGACGCCAAGTTCTTCTACGAGCAGGATCAGAAGCAGCGCCTGGACAGCCGCCTGCCGCGCCTGGAACACGTGGTCTACCACAACAAGATCGGCAACCAGCTGGAGCGCGTTACCCGCCTGTCCAGCATTGCCGCCGGCATTGCCCATGCGCTGGGCGCCGACAGCTCGCTGGCCGGCCGCGCCGGTTATCTCGCCAAGGCCGACCTGGTGACCGACATGGTGGGCGAATTCCCCGAGCTGCAGGGCATCATGGGCCGCTACTACGCGCGCCTGGATGGCGAGGACGACGTGGTGGCCGATGCCATCGAAGGCCACTACCACCCGCGCTTTGCCGGTGACAGCCTGCCGCAGGGCGCCATCGCCACCGCCGTAGCACTGGCCGACAAGCTGGAAACCATCGTCGGCATCTGGGGCATCGGCCTGATTCCGACCGGCGACAAGGACCCGTTCGCGCTGCGCCGCGCCGCACTTGGCGTGCTGCGCATGGTGCTGGAAGCGCCGCTGGACCTGAAAGCGCTGCTGAACACCACCGCTGCCGCCTTCCCGGCCGGCCTGCTGTCCGCCAGCGTGGTGGACGAAGTGCATACCTTCTGCCTGGAACGCCTGAAGAACTACCTGGCCGCCGACTACAAGTCCGACGAGATCGACGCCGTGCTGGCGCAGGCGCCGAGCGTGCTGAACGAAGTGCCGGCGGTGCTGGCCGCAGTGGCCGCGTTCAAGGCGCTGCCGGAAGCCGCCGCACTGGCTGCGGCCAACAAGCGGGTGAAGAACATCCTGAAAAAGGCCGAGGGCGAGATTGCCGCCGTCAGCCCGGCGCTGTTTGCCGAGGATGCCGAGCGCGCGCTGTTCGCCGCGGTGGAAACACTGGCGCCGGCAGTGGACGCCCAGTTCGCCGCCCACGACTTTGCCGGTGCGCTGACCCAGCTGGCTTCGCTGCGTGCGCCGGTGGATGCCTTCTTCGATGGCGTGATGGTGATGGCCGACGACCTGGCCGTGCGCGGCAACCGCATCGCACTGCTGGCAAGGTTGGCCGCATTGTTCAACCGCGTGGCGGACATCTCGCTGCTGGCGGAATAAAGCCGGTTTGCCTCCTGTGCCATGGCAGTGCCTTCTGGGACTGGCGTGGCGCGGGAGGCAGGAATTTGGTTAAAAGGGAACCATGAAACTCGTCATCCTCGACCGTGACGGCGTGATCAACGAAGATCGCGACGATTTCGTCAAGAACACCATGGAATGGCTGCCGCTGCCGCGCAGCTGCGACGCCATCGCCAACCTCACCCAGGCGGGCTGGCACGTGGTGGTGGCCACCAACCAGTCCGGCATCGGCCGCGGGCTGTTCGACATGCATTCGCTCAACGCCATGCACGAGAAGATGCACCGGCTGGTGAACCAGGCCGGCGGGCGCATCGACGCGGTGGTGTTCTGCCCGCATGTGGCCGACGACAACTGCCGCTGCCGCAAGCCGGAGCCGGGCATGGTGGAAGAGATCATGGAGCGCTTCAACGTGCGCGGCGAGGGCCTGCCGCTGATCGGCGACAGCCTGCGCGACCTGCAGGCGGTGGCCGCGGTGGGCGGCCTGCCCATCCTGGTGCGCAGCGGCAAGGGCCTGCGCACGCTGGAAAAGGGCGGTTTGCCGGAAGGCACCCTGGTATTCGACGACCTGTTCGATGCCGCCGACTACCTGATCAACCTCGAAGACTGACATCGCATGCTGCTTGTTCGAAACCTGCTGTACTGGCTGCTGGTTGCCGTATCCACCCCGATCTTCTTCGGCCTGCTGCTGCTGTCCGCGCCGCTGCCGCGCCGCACCCGCCACGTATTCGGCCAGAGCTGGGCGCGGCTGCTCACCTGGGCGCTGTGGCATATCGTCGGCCTGCGCTACCGGGTAATCGGCGAGGAAAACATCCTCTCCGAGCCGGCCATCATCTGCGCCAAGCACCAGTCCGGCTGGGAAACGCTGTCGCTGCAGAAGATCTTTCCGGCACAGATCTTCGTCGCCAAGCAGGAACTGCTGTGGATTCCGTTCTTCGGCTGGGGCCTGGCGCTGATGAACCCGATCACCATCAACCGCTCCGACCGCAGCAATGCCAATAACCGCATGCTCAAGCAGGGCCTGAACCGCAAGAAGCACGGCTTCTGGATCAGCGTGTTTCCGGAAGGCACCCGCGTGCGCCCGGGCCTGCGCGGCAAGTACAAGATGGGGGCTGCGCGCATGGCGCGCCAGCTGGACATGCCGCTGGTGCCGGTGGCGCACAATGCCGGCGAATTCTGGCCGCGCAATGCCTTCCTGAAGCATCCGGGCGAGATCACCGTGGTGATCGGCCCGGCCATCCGTCCGCAGGACTACGCCGGTCCCGAAGCCATGACCCGCGCCGCCGAGGAGTGGATCGAAGCGCGTCAGCGCGAGATCGGCGGCGTCGGCCCGTTTGCTCATCCCGATGAACGCAAGGCACGGCGCGCTCACTCTCACGCTGCCTGACGGCCCGGTAGCGGTACGCCTGACGCGACGCCAGCGGCAGAGCGTGGGCATACGCATCCAGCGCGGCGAGGTGGAAGTCATCGCGCCGCCCGGCGTCAGCCTGGCCTATCTGCAGGAAGTGCTGGCGAAAAAGCGCGACTGGATCGCCGGCCACCTGGCGCGGCACCGCGACAGCGCTGGCCAGCAGGTGGCTCATCCCGACATGGTGCTGTTCGCCGGCGAGAACCTGCAGCTGCACTGCCATGCCGCGCAGCGCATCAGCGCGCGGGTGGAAGGCAGCGCGCTGCACCTGGCCGGGCCGCAGCTGGAACTGCCGGCGCGCCGGCAGGCGGCGCTGGTGTCCTGGCTGCAGCGCGAAGCCAAGCGGCGCTTTGCCGAGCGCCTGCAGCTGTGGCTGCCACGTGCGGCGCGGCCGCTGTCCGGCTGGGCGCTGTCCGGCGCGCGCAGCCGCTGGGGCAGCTGCTCCGGCCGCGGCGTGGTGCGCCTCAACTGGCGGCTGGTGCAGGCGCCGCCGGCCATCCTCGATTACGTGATCGCCCATGAGCTGGCACACCTGCTGCACATGAACCATTCCAAGGCTTTCTGGGCCGAAGTGGAACGGCTGTACCCCGGCTGGCAGGGGGCGCGCCAGTGGCTGAAACAGCATGGCGAAAGCCTGTTCCACCACGGCTGAACCGAGTGTTTTCGCCGTCACGGCTTGCCGCCGCGCCGGGTGCCCCCATCTACTGTTGTGACTGAACTGCCGCTGCGTGCGGCCAACCTTTTGCGGAGAAATCCATGCGCCTTCTGCACACCATGATCCGTGTCGGCAACCTTGAACATTCGCTGGCGTTTTACACCGAAGTGCTGGGCATGAAGCTGCTGCGCAAGCAAAACTACCCGGACGGCCGCTTTACCCTGGCCTTTGTCGGCTATGGCGAAGAGGATAGCAACAGCGTGATCGAGCTGACCCACAACTGGGATACCGACAGCTACGAGCTGGGCAATGCCTTCGGCCACCTGGCGGTGGAAGTGGACGATGCCTACGCCACCTGTGAAGCGGTGCGCGCCAAGGGCGGCAAGGTGGTACGCGAGGCCGGCCCGATGAAGCATGGCACCACGGTAATCGCCTTCGTCGAGGACCCGGACGGCTACAAGATCGAGTTCATCCAGAAGGGCAGCCATTAAGCGCCCGCCGCCAACGTTGGCCGCAAGCGCTTCCAACCCCGGCATTGCCGGGGTTTTGTTTTTGCTGCCGCCATGATGGCCAGGGTGGGGAGTTCCGGCCGCCGGCGAGGCCCGGATGACTTTGCCCGCCGCGCCACACGCCCTATCATCATGAAGCCGGCATGCGCGGCGCTACCGTAATAACAAGGAAAACCCATGAACCGACTGCTTTGCTGCCTGGCACTGCTGGCCATGCCCGCGCTGGCGCAGGCTGCCACGCTGGATGGCGCCAGCCTGAGCCTGGCCTGGGGGCTGCCGTTTGCCGGCATCCTGCTGTCCATCGCGCTGTTCCCGATTGTTGCGCCCGGCATCTGGCACCATCACTTCGGCAAGATCACCGCCGCCTGGACTGCGCTGTTCCTGCTGCCGTTCGCCGCCGGCTTTGGCGCCGGCAGCACTGCCGCGCTGGTGGTGCATGCGCTACTGGCCGAGTTCATCCCCTTCCTGGTGCTGCTGTTCGCGCTGTACACCGTGTCCGGCGGCATCCTGGTGTGGGGCACGCTGCGCGGCTCGCCGGCGCTGAATACCGGCCTGCTGGCACTGGGCGCGCTGCTGGCGTCGATCATGGGCACCACCGGCGCCGCCATGCTGCTGATCCGCCCCATCCTCAAGGCCAATGCCCGGCGCCGCCACAATGTGCACGTGGTGGTGTTCTTCATCTTCCTGGTGGCCAATATCGGCGGCGGGTTGACGCCGCTGGGCGACCCGCCGCTGTTCCTCGGCTTCCTGAAAGGGGTGGATTTCTTCTGGACCCTGCGCGCCATGGCGCTGCCGGTGCTGCTGCTGGTGGCGGTGCTGCTGGCGCTGTTCTATGCGCTGGACAGCTATTACTTC
Source organism: Vogesella sp. LIG4 (assembly GCF_900090205.1). Lineage (NCBI taxonomy): Bacteria > Pseudomonadati > Pseudomonadota > Betaproteobacteria > Neisseriales > Chromobacteriaceae > Vogesella > Vogesella sp. LIG4. The sequence goes on from NZ_LT607802.1 coordinate 2,055,197, forward strand.
CGCAAGGAAGGCCCGCTGCCACACGAGCAGGCACCGGAGGCGCTGAAGCTGTACGGGCTGCGCAATGTGCCGCTGCTGCTGGCCATCATCGGCGCAGTGCTGCTGTCCGGCTTCTGGCAGCCGGGCGTGAGCTTCGACATCCTGGGTACGCCGCTGGCGCTACAGAACCTGGTGCGCGATGTGCTGCTGCTGCTGATTGCCGCCATATCGCTGCGCATCACCCCGCGCCAGGTGCGCGCCGGCAACGAGTTCAACTGGGCGCCGATGCTGGAAGTGGGCAAGCTGTTTGCCGGCATCTTCGTCACCATCGCGCCGGTAATCGCCATTCTGCAGGCTGGCGCACACGGCCAGCTGGCGCCGCTGGTACAGCTGGTGAGTGCGGCTGACGGCGCACCGGCCAACGGCATGTACTTCTGGATGACCGGCCTGCTGTCGGCGTTTCTGGATAACGCGCCCACCTACCTGGTGTTCTTCAACCTGGCCTCCGGCGATGCGGCGCAGCTGATGGGCCCGCTGGCGCACACGCTGCTGGCCATTTCCTGCGGGGCGGTGTTCATGGGTGCGCTCAGCTACATAGGCAATGCGCCCAACTTCATGGTGAAGGCCATCGCCGAACAACGCGGCATCGCCATGCCCGGCTTCTTCGGCTACCTGCTGTGGTCCGGGGCGATCCTGCTGCCGCTGTTCCTGCTGCTGGGGTGGGTGTTTTTCTGAGGTGTGGTTCACCCCGGCAGCTGTAGGGCGGGTTGGCCGCAGGCCATACCCGCGCGAGGTTGGTGGTTTGCGCGGGTATGAACCCTTGGTTCAACCCGCCCTACCGTTGGCGGCGCCACCCGTAGATATGGAACAAAAACGTTGGCCGCATAAGCACGCACAAAGAATGCGGCCAACGTTGTGTAGCGCCAGAGCTGCCCCACGGGGAGCGCCGGCAAAAACGGTATCCGCAAGGTTTTAAGCGGCCGCTTTGTTTGAGCCGCGCGACGGTAGCGCGCGGCGAGTTCGGCCGCGCCTTGCGGGTGCCGTTTTTGGCGGGGTTTCGCGGACCATTGGGGCGAGCGGGGTCGCGAGGGGGCGGCGGTACGCCCCCTGGCCCGTCCGCCGGGCGGAACCGGCGACTTCAAACCATTATCCGCGCAGCGGATTCCACACCCGATAACACCAACAACGCGACGCGGTAAACGTTGGGCTTCGCTACGCTCAACCCAACCTACGTGGCTACGCTCAACCCAACCTGCACGCTGCTACGTGAGCAGGGCAGGGCCCGGCGACAGCGGACGCGCCACCACCCAGGGTTGGCCGCATGCGGCCAAGCCTGCCGCTTTGCGGTATGCTTGCCCCTTTCCCGAATTCTTCGCTTCACCATCATGCATATCCACATTCTCGGCATCTGCGGCACCTTCATGGGCGGCATCGCTGCCATCGCCAAGGCGGCGGGTCACAAGGTGACCGGCTGCGACGCCAACGTCTACCCGCCGATGAGCACCCAGCTGGAAGCCATGGGCATCGAGCTGATGCAGGGCTTTGGCGCCGAACAGGCGGACATCGGCGCCGACGTGTTCGTGATCGGCAACGTGGTGACCCGCGGCAAGCCGCTGATGGAAGAAATCATGAACCGCGGCCTGCCGTACATCTCCGGCCCGCAGTGGCTGGCGGAGAACGTGCTGCACGACAAATGGGTGCTGGCGGTGGCCGGTACCCACGGCAAGACCACCACCACCTCGATGCTGGCGTGGATCCTGCAGGATGCCGGCCTGGAGCCGGGCTTCCTGATCGGCGGCATCCCGGAAAACTTCGGCATCTCCGCGCGCCTGCCGGGCGCGCCGCGCCAGGATGCGGCCAGCACCAGCCCCTTCTTCGTGATCGAGGCCGACGAGTACGACACCGCCTTCTTCGACAAGCGCAGCAAGTTCGTGCACTACCATCCGCGCACCGCGGTGCTGAACAACCTGGAGTTCGACCACGCCGACATCTTTGCCGACCTGGCGGCCATCGAAACCCAGTTCCATCACCTGGTGCGTACCGTGCCGGGCAATGGCCTGATCGTGGCCAACGGCCGCGAGCAGAGCCTGCAGCGCGTGCTGGAGCGCGGCTGCTGGAGCCCGGTGGAGCAGTTCGGAACGGCTGCCGGCTGGCAGGCGGGCGAAGCGGATGCCGACGGCAGCTTCGACGTGCTGCTGCACGGCGAGAAGCTGGGCCGCGTGGTGTGGGACGTGCCGGGCGAGCACAACCGGCTCAACGCCGTGGCGGCCATCGCCGCCGCGCGCCACGTGGGCGTTACCCCGGCGCTGGCCATCGAGGCGCTGTCGCGCTTCAAGAGCGTGAAACGGCGCATGGAGGTGAAGGGCAGTGTGCGCGGCGTCACCGTGTACGACGACTTTGCCCATCACCCCACCGCCATCACCACCACTATTGCCGGCCTGCGCCACAAGGTTGGCCGCAAGCAGCGCATCCTGGCGGTGCTGGAGCCGCGCTCCAACACCATGAAGCTGGGCACCATGAAGGCAGCGCTGCCGGGTTCGCTGGCCGATGCCGACGAGGTGTTCTGCTACGGTGCGGCCAACCTGGGCTGGAGCGTGGACGAGGCGCTGGCGCCGCTGGGCGACAAGGCGCAGTGCTTTGACGATATCGATGCGCTGGTGGCCGCCATCGTGGCCGAGGCGCGCGACGGCGACCAGGTGCTGGTGATGAGTAACGGTGGCTTCGGCGGCATCCACGGCAAGCTGCTGACGGCGCTGGCGGGCTGACACGCTTGCATGCTCGATGGCGGATCGCCCCTGCGGGGCATCCGTCCTACGGAAACGACAATGCCCGGCGCTGCCGGGCATTGTCATTTTGCCGCTACTAACTGCTGTCTACGAATTGTCGCCGCGTGCGCTTTCCACCCGGTTGCGGCCGTTGCGCTTGGCGCGGTACATGGCGTGGTCGGCCTCTTTCAGCAGGTTGGACAGCTGGTCGCCGCTCAACTGGCGCTCGGCCACGCCGGCGGAGAAGGTCACCAGCAGCAGGTGCTCGTCCACCAGCTGCGGCTGTGCCGCCAGGCTGTCGCGCACCTTGTCCAGCAGTGCATGCGCTTCCAGCAGGTTGAAGCCGGGCAGGGCGATGGCGAATTCCTCGCCACCCAGGCGGCCGAACAGCGCCACCTCCGGTAGCAGCGCCACGATGGTGGCGGCGCTCTGGCGCAGCACGCTGTCGCCTACCGCGTGGCCGTAGTGGTCGTTGATGGACTTGAAGCGGTCCACGTCCAGCACCGCCACCGCAAACGGCTGCTGTTCGCGCCGCGCCTGCTCCAGCGCCTTGCCGGCATTGCTGAGGAAATGGCGGCGGTTGGCGATGCCGGTCAGGTCGTCGCGGGTGGCGCGCTGGTACAGCTCGTGCTGGGTGGATTGCAGCTGCACCAGGGTGCGCTCGGTGGTCTGCTTTTCCAGCTCCAGGCGCTGGGCGTGCAGCAGGCGTTCGGTAATGTCGACGAAGCTCAGCACGATGGCGCGCCGCTCGCGGAACAGCAGCTGGCGCATCGACAGCACCGTCCACAGCCGTTCCTCACCGCGGGTGATCAGCTCTACCTCGCGCTCGCTTACCGGCTGCTGTTCCTTGAGCTGTTGCAGCAGTTGCCGGTACTGCGCCGGGTCGGCAAACAGCTGCTCCAGCTCATGGCGGAACAGCGCCTGGCGCTGGTAGCCCAGCATGCGCAGCGCCGCTTCGTTCACGGTCAGCAGTGTTTGCTGTTCGGCATCCAGCATCAGCACGCCCACCTGCACGGTGTCGATCAGCGTCTGCTGGTCGCGCTGCTCGTCCACCAGCTTCAGCAGGCGCTCGCGCAGGCTGTTGTTGGTGAGGGTGAGCAGGTGGGTGGCCTGGGTCACTTCCACGCTGTGGCGGATGGCATAGCCGAGCTTGCGGTTGACGCGCACCACCAGCAACAGCAACAGCAGGCTGAGCAGCACCGCGCCGCCCACCAGGAACAGCGCGAACAGCATGAAGGGCCGCAGGTCCTCGCGCGGGTTGAACTGCACCGACAGCTGCAGCGGCACGGTGTTCAGGCTGCGGTGCTCGCTGTGGGTGTGCAGCAGCAGGCCGTTGTCGTGCGCGCTGTTGCGGGTGGCAAGGCGGTTGCCCTGCAAGTCCAGCAGGGCGAAATAGGGGCGCGGCAGCAGCAGCTCCGGGTCCAGCAGCGAGGTGAGGGTGACAAAGCCGGTGATGATGCGCGAGCACTCCTGCTTCAGCTCGGGGCACACCGACATGCTCACCTGCAGCCGGTCCGGGTTGTCCGGGGTGCTGGCCGGCAGCAGCAGCAGCTTGTCGATGTCCGGGTGCTGCGCCTGCAGTTGCAGCAAGGTATCGCGCGCAGCCGGCGACAGCGATTGCGGCGGGCCCAGCGGCTGGCTGAGCTGCTCGTTTTCCAGCAGCCACAGTTGGCCGCCTTCCAGCGGGTACAGGCTTACCGCCTGGCCGGCGAGGCCGGCATCCACCTGGCCGAACAGCTGCAGTTCGCGCTTGAGCGTGTCCAGCCGGGTATCCACCGAGCGGGTGGCCTGCTGCAGCCAGGCCTGCTGGCGCAGCTCCTGGCGCTGGTTCAGGCTGCTGGCGCGCTCGTACAGGATCTCGGCCACCAGCCACCACAGCAGGATCAGGAACAGCGCGGTGATCAGGCTATCCATCCAGCGCAGGCGGGAGTCGCGCTGGTCTATCGGTGTGGGCATATTGCTGATCATCGGCGCTTGCCCACCTGCTGGCGATGGCAGCGGAACACCCAGCGCTCCCAGCCCTGCTGTACCGCTTCCGGTACCGCGGCCCAGTCGGCGGTGAGCACGAAGCCCGCATCCTGAGCGTTGCACTGGCGGATGCTCACCGGCAGGTGCAGGGTCATGGCCGAATCCAGCCCGGTCTGCAGGCTCAGCAGCCACTGGCTGCCCACCGGCAGCGCGCTGTCCTGCCACCAGGCCAGGCTTTCCAGCCCGATGCGGCAGTCGCGCAGCGTCAGCGCCGGCGCCGGGCGGGCGCGCAGCGCCAGTTCCAGCGACAGGTCGAGCTTGGCCTCCAGCCGCTGCAGTTGCGCGCTGCCGTCGCCGGCATCGCCGGGGGCGGCGAGGACGGCCAGCGCCAGCCGGGTTTCCAGCAGCGCGCGCGCGGTCTGCTGCGCGTCGGCGCTGCTCAGCAGCAGGGGCAGCTGCGCATCGAAGCTGGCGGTATCGAGCTGGGGCAGGTTCACGGGTTGGCCGTTTACAGGAACAGTTTGCGAATGGCGTCCAGGCCGCAGACGTTCAGGCGATAGGCCGCCTGGGCGCGCACCACCGGCTTGGCATGGGCGGCAATGCCCACGCCGGCCTCGGCCAGCATGTTCAGGTCGTTGGCGCCATCGCCCACGGCGATCACCTGATCCGGGCGCAGGCCCAGTTCCTCGCGCTTGGCGATCAGCAGCCGGCGCTTGGCTTCGCCGTCCACGATATCGCCCAGCACGCGGCCGGTGAGTTTGCCATCGACCACTTCCAGCTGGTTGGCTGCAGTGTAGTCGAGATTCAGCTCGGCTTTCAGGCGCTCGGTAAAGTAGGTGAAGCCGCCGGAGACCAGCATGAACTTCACGCCGTATTCGCGGCAGTCGGCCAGCAGTTCGCGCGCGCCGGGCATCAGTTGCAGGCGCTGTTCGTACACCTGGGCCAGCGCGGCTTCCGGCAGGCCGGCCAGCAGCGCCACGCGCTCGCGCAGCGACTGGGTGAAGTCCAGCTCGCCGCGCATGGAGCGTTCGGTGATGGCCGCCACCTGCGGCTTGAGGCCCTGCATGTCGGCGACTTCGTCGATGCACTCGATGGTGATCAGCGTGGAATCCATGTCGGAGACCACCAGGCCGAAATCGGCGAACCGGCGCTCGGGGTCGACAAAGTTGGCATCCACGCCCAGCGCAGCGGCGCGCTCCAGCACCACCTCGCGCCGCGCCGGGTTACAGCCGGACACGCGGGCTACGCCGTCGTGGATGGCGGGCACGTTGGCCGCACCGGCCAGGATGGACAGTTCGGTAACGCGGGTGGGATCGAGGCGTGGGGACTGCAGAACGAGAATCTGGTTGGCGCTCATGGCGTGGCAAATCGATAGGGTTGGCTAGGAATTGCCGCCGATTATGCCACGCGTGGCGCTGCCTCAGCCAAACCGTTGTTTGATCAGCTGGTCCAGCGCCAACCGGCCGGGGCCGCCGGCCAGCAGCAGGGCCAGCATCATGCCCCACACCAGGTGGAATTCCAGCGCACGCGCATCCAGCCCGTGCCAGTAGCTGATCACCGCCATGAGGTTGAGCACGGTGAGCCCCAGCGCGGCAAAACGGCCAAACAGCCCGGCCACCAGCAGCGGCGGCAGCAGCAGCTCGCCGCCGGCGCCCATCACCGCCGCCAGCGCCGGGGGCAGCAGCGGCACGTGGTATTCCTCGGTGAACAGCAGCAGGGTGGTGTCCCAGTCCTCGAGCTTGGTCAGCCCGGACTTGATGAACACCTGCGCCAGGTACAGGCGCATGGCCAGCAGTGCCAGCGGCAGCAGCCAGCGCTCCAGCATGGTGGCGGCACGTTGGCCGCACAGTACGATGCGTTGCAGCATGGCTGGTTTCAGGATGGCGGGTTTCAGCATGATGGTTCCTCCACGGTGGACAGGCAGCCGTGCTGCAGCAATTGCAGCAGCGCCGCCTGCAGGTCGAACGCCGGGTTCAGTGCCAGGGCCGCGTCGGTGGCGGCCTCCAGCGCCTTGCCCTGCAACAGCAGGCTGGCAAAGCGGTAGCCGGCGGCATCCAGTGCTGTCAGCTGCATGCGGCCAACGTGGTCGCGGTACAGCAGCAGCGGCTGCGCCTGCTGCATGTCCACCACGGTGCGTTCGCCGCCCGGCTGGTGCCAGGCGTGAATGGCGGCCAGCGGCCAGCGCGTATCCAGCACATGGCAGGCCGGGTGGGGGCCAAAGCGCAGCGTGCCCCATTGCTGCGGCGGCATGCCGGCCAGCGTGGCCAGCTCGATGCACGGCGCATCCGGCGCGTAGTAGCCGCGGTGCAGCGCCCACTCCAGCCGCGCTACATCCGGCAGGTAGGGCAGCTCGGCACAATGCGGGAAGGCGGCGATGAAATCGGCCAGCGTGGCGCCGTAGTCGTGCAGGTTGCCGCTGGCAGAGGGCGTGTCGCGCACGTATTCGCGCGCCAGCGCTTCGAAGAATTCCTCGCCCAGCAACTGCCGGCAGATCGGGTAGACCTGCTCCAGCAGCGCCATCAGCCCCACGCGGTAATTGTTGCGGTATACCGCCAGCGCGGCAGCGGGAAAGCCGGGCTGCGGCGGGGTGTGCGGGTCGCGGATGGCGGCCAGCAGCGCCGCCTGCCACTCTGCGGCGGCGCTCATGCTGCGTGCTCCTGCAGGATGCGCTGCGCCTGTGCGGCTTCGGCCTGCAGCGTATCCAGCGGCGGGATGTCGATGTCCCATTCGATCAGCGTTGGCCGCGGCCCGAAGCGGGCGATCACCTGGCGGTACAGCGCCCACACTGCCGGGTACACCGGCTGGCTGTGGGTATCCACCAGCAGCGTGCTGCCGTCGTCGAACTGTCGCGTGCTGTAGCCGGCCAGGTGGATTTCGGCAATGGCGTCGCCGGGCAGTGCTTCCAGAAAGGCGGCCACGTCGGTGCCCAGGTTCTGCTGGTTGACGTAGAGGTTGTTGACGTCGAGCAGCAGGCCGCAGCCGGTGCGGCGCACCAGCTCGGCCAGGAATTCGGCCTCGCTCATGTCGTTGTGCGGGTACTGCAGGTAGGCGGACAGGTTTTCCAGCAGCAGCGGGCGGCCGATGGCGTCCTGCACCTGCTGTACGTTGGCCGCAACCCGCGTCAGCATGTCGCTGGTGTAGGCGATGGGCAGCAGGTCGTTGGCGTAGTGGCCGCCGGCATCGTGGTTGCAGGAAAGGTGCTCGGATACCGCCGCGGCCGGCACGGCAGCCAGCAGCCGGCGCAGCGCGGCCAGGTGTGCGGCATCGGGCGTGGCGGCGGAGCCCAGCCCCAGGCCGACGCCGTGCAGCGACAGCGGGTAGCGCTCGGCCAGCGTCTGCAGCATGGCCAGCGGCTGGCCGCCGGCAAAGAAGTTCTCGCTGTGCAGCTCCAGCCAGCCAAGCTCGGGCTGTTCGCTCAGCACCTGGCGGTAGTGCGGGTGGCGCAGGCCGATGCCGGCGCAGACGGGCAGGGTGGTGTACATGATGCGGACCGGGCGGGTGTCAGTGAGCCGGCGGCCTGAGCCGCCGGCGGTGAGTGTTGGCAAAGTCTTTTCGCTTAGCGAAAGGACTTTGTTTTGCAAACAGAAAGGCTGCCGGCTCAAAGACTTAGCAGAAGCGGCCCGGCTTTGCCGGGTCCGGCTGAGTGCAAATGGGTACTTTGTCTGCAGCCTGTGCCGCCGGCGGTGAGGCGGGGGCTTACTGTTGCATCATGTCCAGTTTGCCGCCCATCTGGCTGCAGCTGCCCTTGGCCACGTATTTCCAGTCCATCGGGTCTTTGTCCACCTTGGCCTGGCCGGCGCAGCTGTGGCCGGAGGCGGCGCAGTCGTTGTGGCCGGCGGTGGCCACGCCAAAGCATTTTTCCTTCTCGGCGGCGGTGGCCGGGGCGGCTACGCTCATGGCTACCATGGCGGTGAGGGCGGATGCGATCAGGGTGCGGGTAGTTGCGGACATGATGAATCTCCTGTGTAGGTGAGGTTGGCAAACGCGGTAAATATCGCGTTCCGGGCTTTAGTCGCGGTACAGGGCGGGAGATTACAGCAAGTCGCAAAATTTTTTTGCGGGGGCAGGGGGAGGTGCCTAAGCCCAGCTTGTAGGTTGGGCCCCGCGCAGCGAAGCCCGACGTTTACCGCGTTATTGCCTTGGCTATGCCTGGTCTTGTATCCGCTGCGCGGATGATGTTTGAAGTCGCCGGTTCCGCCCGGCGAGCAGGCTAAGGGGGCCACCGCGGCCCCCTTAGCGATCCCCGGCTCCCCGGGGCTGCTCGAAACCCCGTGCAAAAAGGCACGCCCCAGGCGCCGCCGAACTCGTCCCTCGCTAACGGCTCGGGACTCAGACAGATCGGCGTCTTAAAACCTGGGGCGCACCATTTTGCCCGGCTCGCGCCAACGGGTTTGGGGCACGTCGCTATGGTTCTGCGGGTTGGCAAGTTGGCAGCCTGCGTACAGGTGGGTAAAGGCAGTAGCTGCATTTACGCTGTTGGCAAATAACAAGGCCGCCCGGAGGGCGGCCTTGTGCTGGCGCAGAGACAAACTCAGCGGATGTTTACCACCTTGTGGGTCTGCACCGACAGCCGCCACTCGGGGTGCGCCATGCACCAGGCAATCGCCTCGCGGGTGTTCTGGCGTTGCAGCGGGCTGTCCATCGGCTGCAGGTAGCGGTGCTCGAAATCGAGATCGGCCGGCAGTTCCGACGGCAGCAGCGTGGGCTGCGGGTAGACCAGCTTCAGCTCGTTGCCGCTGCGCTGCACCCAGTCGGCGCCGGCCTTGGGGCTGACGCAGATCCAGTCGATGCCGGCCGGGGCCGGCAGGCTGCCGTTGGTTTCCACCGCCACTTCGAAGCCCACCGCATGCATGGCATCCACCAGCGCCGCATCCAGCTGCAGCAGCGGCTCGCCACCGGTGAACACCACGTAGGGTTGGCCGCCGGCGCCCTGCCATTCGGCAGCGATGCGTGCGGCCAACTCTGCCGCGGTGGGGAACTTGCCGCCGTCCTCTCCGGTGCCGACAAAGTCGGTATCGCAGAACTGGCAGATGGCCTTGCTGCGGTCTTCCTCGCGGCCGGACCACAGGTTGCAGCCGCTGAAGCGGCAGAACACCGCCGCGCGGCCGGCCTGGCGGCCTTCGCCCTGCAGGGTGTAGAAGATTTCCTTCACGGTATACATGGCCAGCGCTCCCTTAATGGCCAAACAGCAGCGGCCAGCGCATGTCGCCGTGCCAGGTCAGCGAGGCGCCGTGCTGCGGCGTGCTCATCAGGTCGATGCGCGCCAGCTCCGGCACGCGGCCCTTGAGCTGGCCGTGTACCCATTCGGCGACGCTGGCGGCGTCGTGGCCCTGGATGTCCGGCAGCTTGTCCAGCGGGTTGTGGTCCAGCTGGCGGTAGATGGGCTTGAAGCGCTCTTTCACGTCGCCGAAGTCCAGCACCCAGCCCATCACCTGGTCGAGTTTGCCCTGCAGCATCAGGCGGATCAGGTAGCTGTGGCCGGTGTACATGCCTTCGTCGTTGAACGGCACCGCGCTTTCAAAGTGCTGCTCCTTCCAGATGCGGAAGTTCTGGCCATCGAACTGGCTGCCGGCGGTATGCGTCTCGCGCACTTCCACCCAGGCAAGGCCGGCCAGTGCCGGCTGCAGCTCGTGGTACAGCCAGGCGGCCAGCACTTCGCTGGTGGGGTTGCCAAGGCCGGGGATGTCGTTCAGGTAGCGGTGGTTCAGCCGCGCGAACAGCGGCGGCCAGGCCTTGAGCAGGATGTCGTTCACGCCGGCCTTGTCGGCGGCGGCAACGATGCGCACGCCAAAGCCGTGGCCGTGCAGGCGGCCGCACTTGTGGCCGGGCGGCACGTGCGGCAGGTGGTGCGCGGCTTCGAAGCGGGTATCCAGGTAGACGTAGGCATCGCCGTTTTCACCCAGCAGCACGCCGCGATCCGGCGCGCTGGCCAGGTGCAGGTCCACCGGCAGGCTGCATTGCGCCGCCAGGTGCTGCGCCAGCGCCAGGTCGCTGCAGTGTTCCAGCTTGTGGTTGAGGTGGCTGTAGTCGAGCGCGGCGGCGGCGCGCTGCAGTTCGGCGGCCAGGGTGAGCTGGCCGGGTACGGCATTGGCGCGCGCCAGCACGCGGAAGCTGTGGCCGTGCTCGCCGACGCCGGGCAGGGTGCGCGCGGCCTCGAAACCGGCCGCGGCCAGCTGGTTGTGGCTGTTCATGCTCAGGCTCCCTGGCTGCGCAGCAGCAGCGGGTCGATCACGCCGGCTTCGTCGAAGCCCTTGGCGCGCAGCTCGCAGGAGGCGCAGTGGCCGCACGGCGGCACTTCGCCGTTGTAGCAGGTGTGGCTCCAGGCCAGCGCTTCCATGGCGCCTACCTGCTGCGCCAGGTGCACGGTTTCTGCCTTGCTCATGAACATCAGCGGGGTGTGCAGGGTGACGCGGCTGTCCATGCCCAGGCGCAGCGTCAGCTCCAGCGCCTTCAGCGTGTTCTCGCGGCAGTCGGGGTAGCCGGAGTAGTCGGTCTGCGCCACGCCGGTCACCACGTGCTCGATGCCGCGGGTGTAGGCAAAGGCGGCGGCAAAGCTGAGGAATACCAGGTTGCGGCCCGGCACGAAGGTGTTGGGCAGCGCGGCATCGCCGTCGTCGCGAGCCCCGGCTTCCGGGGTGATGGCGTCGTCGGTGAGCGCATTGCCGCCGATGGCGGCGAAGGTGTCGATGGGCAGCACGGTCTGGCGCACGCCGGCCATGGCGGCCACCTTGCGTGCGGCGTCCAGCTCCACGCGGTGGCGCTGGCCGTAGTCGAAGGTAACGGCTTCTACGTTGGCCGCACCGAATTCGCGCAGCGCCCAGTACAGGCAGGTAGTGGAGTCCTGGCCGCCAGAGAGCACGACCAGGGCTTTACGGGTGTTGTTTGGCATGATTCCGTCGAAATACAGTCGAGTGGAAAAGGTGCGCGCACGGGATCGGTCTCACCCGGCGCGGCGAACCGGGTATTTTACCGCACTATAGCCTTGAGTTGACGGGGTTTTTTGCGCTGCGGCCATGGTCGTTGCGTAGGGCGGAAGCCCCGCAGGGGCGTTCCGCCACCATGCGGCCAACCTTGCACAGTAAGGGCGGAACGCCCTGCGGGCTTCCGCCCTACTGTATTTACCAGCCCGCCAGGCAGTTCAGCGCCGCCGGCACGATGTCGAAGCGCACCGGCGTGCTGCCGTACAGCTCGCCATCCAGCTCCAGCGCGCATTCCGCCGCCACGCCTTCCACCGTCAGCGAGCGGCCGCGCAGGTAGCTGATGCGCGCGTCGTCCAGCCGCCGGGCGCGGCGCAGCTGCGGCAGCAGGTGCATGAAGTCCAGGCTGCTGGCATTGCGGATCAGCACCACGTCCAGCAGGCCGTCGTCGCAGCGTGCCTCCGGCGCAATGCCGAGCCCGCTGCCGAAATAGCGGCCGTTGGCAGCGGAGACGCAGGTGAATTCGCCGCTGATTTCCTCGCCGTCCAGCAGCAGGCGCATCGGCTGCGGCTGCCATGCCAGCAGCGCCGCGCACACCGCGCTGTAGAACGCCACGCTGGCCGGCAGCCGCGGGCTCATGCGCTTGACCCGGCGCACGATGTCGCTGCTGATGCCGATGGAGCCGATGTTGTTGCACCAGCTCACGCTGCCGTCGGCATGGCTGACGCGTATCAGGTCCAGCGCGCGGATGTGGCCGGCGGCGATCAGCGCCAGCAGGTGCTGCAGGCTGTCGCCGGTATCCAGGCTGCGGGCGAAGTCGTTGCCGGTGCCGGTGGGCAGTACACCCAGCACGGTGTTGCGGCGCAGCTCCGGCGGGGCGCTCATCAGCCCGTTCACCACTTCGTGCACGGTGCCGTCGCCGCCGACGGCGATCACCCAGCGCGCGCCGGACAGCGCCGCCTCGCGGGCGAAGCGGGTGGCGCTGTCAGCGGAGCTGGTGAGCAGCACGTCGATGTCGAAGCTGCCGCGCAGCGGCGCCAGCTGCGATTCGGCCAGGCCACGGGGGTTGTGGCGGCCGTGCACGATGAAAACGATGCGGGGAAGCGGCGTCATGTCGGTGGCGGGTGATGGCAATGCTGCCATTATCGATATCTGGCGTGGCGCGGCAATACTGTCTGCATGGCGGGCGCTTGCGGCCAACCTCGGCGGCTCGGTTACAATGCCCCATCATCACTTTTGCCGCGGCTGCCGCATGCTGATCCTCAATCAACGCCAGAAAGACCTGCTTGCCTGGGTAAAACGCGAGGGCTACGTGTCGGTGGACCGGCTGGCCGCGCAATTCCAGGTCACCACCCAGACCATACGTCGCGACATCACCCTGCTGGCGGAAAACCGCCTGCTGCAGCGCTACCACGGCGGCGCCAGCGTGCTCTCCAGCGTGGAGAACGTGGCCTACGACGCGCGCCAGGTGCTGATGGCGGACGAAAAACGCCGCATTGCCCAGGCGCTGGCGGCGGAGATTCCCGACAACGCCTCGCTGTTCATCAACCTGGGCACCACCACCGAGGAAGTGGCGCGCGCGCTGGCGCAGCACCGCGGCCTGCGGGTGATCACCAACAACTTCCACATCGCCAACCTGATGTGCGACTACCCGGACTGCGAAGTGCTGGTGGCCGGCGGCAGCCTGCGCAAGCGCGACCGCGGCCTCACCGGCGAAGCCACGGTGCAGTTCATCCGCCAGTTCAAGGTGGACTACGGCATCATCGGCATTTCCAGCATCGAGGCGGACGGCACGCTGCGCGATTTCGACTACCGCGAGGTGCTCACCAGCCAGGCCATCATGCAGCAGTCGCGCCAGGTGTGGCTGGTGGCCGACCACTCCAAGTTCGACCGCCCGGCTATGGTGGAGCTGGGGCATCTGTCGCAGGTGGATGCGCTGTTTACCGACCGTCCGCTCGGCGCCGACATGCAGGAAGTGCTGGCGCGCTCCGGTACCCGGCTGGTGGTGGCGGGGTCGCCATGAGTGACTACCGGCAGCTGCTGGCCGATGTCCGCGGCTGCCGGCTGTGTGCGGCCAACCTTCCGCTGGGGCCGCGGCCCTTGCTGCAGCTGGCGCCGTCGGCGCGCATCCTGATTGCCGGCCAGGCACCGGGGCGCAAGGCGCATGAAAGCGGCGTGCCGTTCGACGACGCCAGCGGCGAGCGCCTGCGGCAGTGGCTGGGTGTGGATCGCGCCTGTTTCTACGATGCAGAACGCATTGCCATTCTGCCTATGGGGCTGTGCTACCCCGGCAGCGGCAAGTCCGGCGACCTGCCGCCGCGGCCGGAATGCGCGCCGGCCTGGCGTGATGCGCTGCTGGCGCAACTGCCGCAATTGCAGCTGACGCTGGTGTTGGGGCAGTACGCGCTGGCCTGGCATCTGCCGCAGTACGCCACGGTAAGCGAGGCGGTAGCCGACTGGCAGGCCACGTTGCCGCGCGGCGTGCTGGCCTTGCCGCATCCCAGCCCGCGCAACCAGCGCTGGCTGGCGCAGCACCCGTGGTTTGCCACCGAGGTGCTGCCGGCATTGCAGGCGCGGATAGCGGCCCTGCTGCCGGGCTAACCGGCGCGCAGCAGCAGCTTGTCGCTGCCCTGGCGGGCGCGGTATTCGGCCAGCCAGGCCTCCACCGCCGCATCGGCACCGGCCGGCAGATGCAGGCGCAGCTTGCTGCGCCGCCACAGGATGTCATCGGCGCTGTGCGCCCATTCCTTTTCCACCAGGTAGTGCAGCTCGGCTTCGTACAGGCCGGGCTGGATCTCGCGCCCCAGCGCCGCCAGGCTGCTGGCGTCGCCCAGCAGCGCATGCACGCGGCTGCCGTAGGCGCGCGCCAGTCGTGCGGCCAACGTTGCCGGCAGCCACGGCTTGGCTTGCTGCAGTTTGGCCAGGAAGGCGTCGAAGTTCGCGTCCGGCAGATCGCCGCCGGGCAGGGCGCTGCCGGCGGTCCAGCCGGGGCGGTTGTTGCCCAGCAGCGGCGCCAGCTGGTCCATTACCTGTTCCGCCAGTTTGCGGTAGGTGGTGATCTTGCCGCCGAACACCGACAGCAGCGGCGCGCCGTCGGTATCCAGCTCCAGCGCGTAGTCGCGGGTAACGCCGCTGGCGCTGCTGTGTTCGTCGTCCAGCAGCGGGCGCACGCCGGAGTAGGTGGCCACCACGTCGGCCGGGCTGATCTGGCGTTCGAAGTAGCGGTTGCTCATCGCGCACAGGTAGGCGATCTCGTCGCCGTCTATCGCCACCTGGTTGGCATCGCCGTGGAAGTCCACGTCGGTGGTGCCGATCAGGGTGAAATCCTGCTCGTAGGGAATGGCGAAGATGATGCGCTGATCCGGGTTCTGGAAGATGTAGGCATACGGGTGGTCGAACAGCTTTTTCACGATGATGTGGCTGCCCTTCACCAGGCGGATGGCCTTGCTGGCCGGGGCGTGGATCACGCCGCCCAGCAGCTGCTGCACCCATGGCCCGGCGGCGTTCACCACCGCGCGGGCGCTCACTTCGCGCTGGCCGTGTTCGTCCTGCAGCGTGCAGAGCCACTGCTCGCCGCTGCGCCGTGCCGCCACGCAGGCGGTGCGGGTGCGGATGCTGGCGCCGTGCTCGGCGGCGTCCATGGCGTTCAGCACCACCAGCCGTGCATCGTTCACCCAGCCGTCGGAGTAGACAAAGCCCTGCTGGTAGCGGCCCTGCAGCGGGGCGCCGGCCGGGTGGCGGTCGAAGCGGATGCGCTGGCTGCCGGCCAGGCGCTTGCGGCGGGCCAGGTGGTCGTACAGGAACAGCCCGCAGCGGATCAGCCAGGCCGGGCGCTGTTCGGCGTCGTGCGGCATCACGAAGCGCAGCGGCCACATGATGTGCGGCGCGGCATCCAGCAGCAGTTCGCGTTCCTGCAGCGCTTTGCGCACCAGGCCGAATTCGTAATATTCCAGGTAGCGCAGGCCGCCGTGGATCAGCTTGGTGCTGGCGGAGGAGGTGTGTGCGGCCAGGTCGTCCTTTTCGCACAACAGCACTTTCAGGCCGCGGCCGGCGGCGTCCCGGGCAATGCCGGCGCCATTGATGCCGCCACCGATCACGAGCAGGTCAAAACTTTCCACGATGCAGTCCTTTGCAGACCGGCGCTGCGGCGCCGGTGTTCATCTTGATGATAGAAGATACGAAAATGGAAACGTAAAAACAACATAAAACGAAAATAAATGTTCGATATATGTTGTATTGAGGCGAAAAAAACGGGCGCACCAGGCGCCCGCAAGGGAGAGCAACAAGCAAATCAGGCAATGCCGTGTGCCACCGCGGCCAGGCTGGCGCCCAGCAGGGAGCCGATCACCGGCACCCAGGCATAGCCCCAGTCGCTGTCGCGCTTGCCGCGAATCGGCAACAGCGCGTGCATGATGCGCGGCGCCAGGTCGCGCGCCGGGCTCATGGCATAGCCGGTGGTACCGCCCAGCGACACGCCGATGCCCAGCACCAGCAGCGCTACCGGCAGCGCGTCCATGGCGCCCAGCGATACCTTGGGCGCCACCATGCTGAGAATGGCGTACACCAGCACGAAGGTGGCCAGCACCTCGGACAGCAGGTTGGCCGGCAGGCTGCGGATGGCCGGGCCGGTGCAGAAGGTGGCCAGTTTGTTGTCGGCGCATTCGGTGCTGTCGAAGTGGTCGCGGTAGATCAGCCACACCAGCAGCGCGCCGGCCATGCCGCCGGCCATCTGCGCGGCAACGTAGCCGGGCACGTCGGCCCAGGCGAACTTGCCGGCCACCGCCAGCGCCACGGTGACGGCCGGGTTGATGTGCGCGCCGCTGATGGCGGCCACGCTGAACACGCCGACGAACACCGCCATCGCCCAGCCGAAGGCCACCACGATCAGGCCGCTGTTATGGCCCTTGGTGCCCTTGAGCAGCACGTTGGCCACTACGCCGTTGCCCAGCAGCACCAAGAGTGCGGTACCGATGAATTCTCCAAACAATGCATGCATATCTATCTCCTAGGCCCCGCCCGCCTTGCGGCCAACCTTGCGGGCTGGCAATGCGCTGCCCGCGCCGGCGTGTGGCCACGACGGCGGGGCGGGGCAGTCAGTCAGGGGGTCAGGCCTTGTCGTTGGCCCAGTTGATGGCGGAGCGGGTGGCGCGCTGCCAGCCGGCTACGTAGCGCTGCACCGTCTCCTGCGGCAAGGCCGGCTCGAAGCGGGTGTCGAGCTGCCACTGGCCCTGGATGTCGTCGGTGCCCTGCCAGTAGCCCACGGCGAGGCCGGCGAGGTAGGCCGCACCCAGCGCGGTGGTCTCGGTGATCTTCGGCCGCGCCACATTGGTGCCCAGGATGTCGCTCTGGAACTGCATCAGCACGTTGTTGACGCTGGCGCCGCCGTCCACGCGCAGCTCGGCGATGGTGATGCCGGCATCGGCCTGCATTGCGCCCAGCACGTCCATGGTCTGGAAGGCGATGCTGTCCAGCGCCGCGCGGGCGATGTGCGCCGCGCCGGTGCCCTGGGTCATGCCCACCAGCGTGCCGCGCGCATTGGCGTTCCAGTGCGGCGCGCCCAGGCCGGCGAAGGCCGGTACCAGGTAGACGCCGTCGCTGTCCGCCACCTGGGCGGCCAGCGGGCCCACGTCGCTGGACTGCTTGATGATGCCCAGGCCGTCGCGCAGCCATTTCACCACCGAGCCGCCGATGAAGATGCTGCCTTCCAGCGCGTACTGCACCTTGCCGTCCAGCTGCCAGGCAATGGTGGTCAGCAGCTGGTTGTGCGAGGCGATCGGCGTGTCGCCGGTGTTCATCATCATGAAGCAGCCGGTGCCGTAGGTGTTCTTCACCATGCCGGGGCGGGTGCACTGCTGGCCGAACAGCGCGGCCTGCTGGTCACCGGCCACGCCGGCAATGGGCACCGCCACGCCCAGGTGGGCGGCGTGGGTGTGGCCGTACACCTCGCTGGAGCTTTTCACCGCCGGCAGCATGCTGGCCGGAATGCCGAAGATGTCCAGCAGCGCCGCATCCCACTGCAGGGTGTGGATGTTGTACAGCATGGTGCGCGAGGCGTTGGATACGTCGGTCACGTGCACCTGGCCGTGGGTGAGTTGCCAGATCAGCCAGCTGTCGATGGTACCGAAGGCGAGCTTGCCGGCCTCGGCACGGGCGCGGGCGCCGGGCACGTTTTCCAGGATCCAGCGCACCTTGGTGGCGGAGAAGTAGGCGTCCACCAGCAGGCCGGTCTTGTCGCGGATGCTGTCGGCCAGGCCGCGGGCGCGAATCTCGTCGCAGAACGCCGCGGTGCGGCGGTCCTGCCACACGATGGCGTTGTACACCGGCAGGCCGGTTTCACGGTCCCACACCACGGTGGTTTCGCGCTGGTTGGTAATGCCGATGGCAGCGACCTGGCTGCCCGGAATGCCGGCGCGCGCCAGCGCCTCGGCGGCGACGCCCACCTGGCCGGCCCAGATTTCCAGCGGGTCGTGCTCCACCCAGCCGGCCTGCGGATAGATCTGGCGGAATTCCTTCTGCGCAGCGGAAACGATATTGCCACCACGGTCGAACAGGATGGCGCGCGAACTGGTAGTGCCCTGGTCGAATGCCAGGATGTACTGGTCTTGCATTGAAAAGTCTCCTTGGGCTTAAGAGCCTGTTCAAAACCTTTTCGCGGCCCCGAAGGGCTGGCCGGCAAACAGTCTGCTGCGGTGTTGGCCGGCCTGGCCCTGGAATCACCAGGACCGGCATCGTCCGCCGGGTATGGCCCGGCGCACTAGCGAAAAGACTTTGAACAGGCCCTATGGCCATGTCTTTGGTTGTGATTGTTTTATGTTTGTTTTCAGGTTTATTTTTGTTTTTATTTTGTTGTTTTTATTTTCGTTGTGATTCTATGCGGCCAACGCGGGCTGTCAATGACCGGTAACAGGAAAAAGTGAAAATCCGTTATCCGGTAGTCATGAGTGTGGTGTAGTCGTATGACTACCTGCCGGCCAGAAAACCCCTGTGTGGCCAGCTTGCCAGGTGCCCGCATTATGGCGCTGGTCTATCGAAAGAATTTCTCCTAGAGTGGAGGAACATGCCAGTTGCGTAGGTGGATGACCGACAGACGATGGCCCGCGCGCACGGCATGTTGCCGTTTGCCCCCCATTCCATGCCGAGGACGGATCCCCCGCATGAGTAAAGTCAGGCCAAGCCCGTTGTCTATCGATACCGCGCTGGATGCCCTGCCGCTGCCGGCCTTCCGTGCCGGGGAGCCGGGCAGGTTGATGCATGCCAACGCGGCCTGCTGCGCACTGCTGGCGCTGTCGGCTGCCGAAGCCGCCGGCGAGGGCTGGCTGTGCCGCATCGCCGCTGGCGAGCGCCCGCTGCTGTTGGCCGCATGGCAGCAGGCGCAGGCCAATGGCGAGCCGCTGGTCTACCAGTGCCGGCTGCAGCTGCCGGGCGGCAGCCAGGAAGTGCTGCTGCAGGTGCAGGATGGCGTGGCCAGCCTGCAGGCCGGCGTGGTGCCGGCCGCGCCGCGCGGCGAAGCATTGGGCGCCAGCCTGCCTTATATGGTGTATCGCTGCCGCGGCGATGCGGCGCGCACCCTGGAATACTGCAGCGGAGGCTGCCAGGCCATTACCGGGCTGCCGGTCGCCACCATGCTGGGGCGGCCGGAATACGGCCTGACGGCGCTGCTGCATGCCGAAGACGCCGCCACCGTGCAGCAGCAATACCACCAGCAGCTGGCCAACCGCCTGCCGTGCCACCTGGAGTACCGGCTGGTGGCGGCGGATGGCAGCGTGAAATGGGTGGAGGACGCCTGCCATGGCGTGTACGACGCCGCCGGGCAGCTGGTCTACGTGCAGGGCTTTCTGTCCGATATCAGCCACCACCACGCTGGCAAGGCAGTGCGCCAGCCGGCGCTGCAGGAAGCCTACGACAACGCGCCGGAACTGCTGCTGTCGCTCGACCCCTACAGCGGCCTGGTGCTCAACTGCAACCGCACCCTGCTGGACGTGCTGGGCTACCAGCGGGAAAACCTGGTCGGCCACCCCGTTTTCGAATTCCATACCCCGGCCAGCAGCCGGCAACTGGAGCGGCAGGTGCTACCGGCACTGCTGCTCGGCGAGGACGTGCGTGGCGTGCCGCTGGAAGTGCTGGCCAGCGACGGCGACGCGCTGCCGGTGGTGCTGGATATCAGTGCGGTGCGCGATGCCGAGGGCCGCATCATCCGCGCCCGGGCGCAGTGGCACAGCCCGCAGGCGCTGCAGCGCCGCGTCAACGGCCTGGAGGCAGACCTGCGCCTGCATGCACAGATATTGGACAGCATGCTGGAGGGCGTGTGCCTGGTTGGCGCCGGCGGGCAGCACATTCTGTACGCCAACCCGCGGCTGCTGACCATGTACGGCTACCCGCAGGGCAGCATGAGCGGGCTGCCGCTGGCACGCCTGCTGTCGCCGGATGGACAGACGCTGCCGGCCTCGCTGCAGCCGGCACTGCAGGAGCAGGCGTACTGGCAGGCGGAATGGCAGTGCTACCGGCTGGACGGCAGCCGTTTCTGGACCCGCACCGGCATCTCGCTGTTCCGCCACCCGCGCGACGGCATGGTGTGGCTGGTGTCGCAGCAGGACATCTCCCACAGCCGCCAGGCGCAGCAGCAGCTGGCGTTGTCGTCTGCCGAGCTGCAGGCGGTGGCCAGCATCCAGGGCGACTACATCGAGAACCATGACGAGCAGCACACCTACGAAACCATCCTGGCGCAGCTGCTGCAGCTGACCGGCAGTGCCTACGGCCTGGTGGGCGAGGTGCTGCACGACGCCGACGGCGAGCCGTTCCTGCGCGTGCATGCGCTCACCGACATCAGCTGGGATGCCGCCTCGCGCGCCGCCTATGCCAGCCGGCGCATCAACGGGCTGGAATTCCGCCGCCAGGATACCCTGCTGGGGCACACGCTGCGCACCTGCCAGCCGCTGATCACCCACCACCCGGCCGGGGACGAGCGCTCAGGCGGCCAGCCGGCAGGTCACCCGGCGCTGGACAATTTCATGGCGCTGCCGGTGATGCACGGCGAGGAAATGGTGGGCCTGGTGGGCGTGGCCAACCGTGCCGGCGGCTACGACGAAGCCCTGCTGGCGCTGCTGCAGCCGCTGCTGGTGACCTATGGCCAGGTCATCAGCGCCACCCGCAGCCGCAACGAATACCGCCAGGCCAGCGAGGCGCTGCGGCAGGCCGAGGAGCGCTGGAAGTTCGCCATCGAGGGCGCCGGCCACGGCGTGTGGGACTGGAGCGTGGCCACCCGCCAGGTGGTGGGCTCGGCCCTGCTGGCGCGCATGCTGGGTTACGAGGAACAGGAGCTTTCCTGCGACGAGAACGACTGGCGCATGCGCGTGCACCCGGATGATCGCCAGCAGGTGGAGGACAGCCTGCAGCCGCCGCTGAACGGGCCGGACAATACCTTCATTGCCGAGCACCGCGTGCTGTGCAAGGACGGTAGCTATATATGGGTGCTGGGGCGCGGCATGGTGATAGGCCGCGACCGCGACGGCCACCCGCTGCGCATGATCGGCACCTTCACCGACATCAGCCACAGCAAGGCCACCGAGCTGGCGCTGAAAGCCAACCAGCTGCGGCTGTCCACCATGATCGATACCGCGATGGACGGCATCATCACCACCGATGCCAGGCTCGATATCGTGGTGTTCAACCCGGCGGCGGAGCGCATGTTCGGCGTGTCTGCGGCCAACATGATAGGCCAGCCGCTGGACTGCCTGCTGCCGACGGGCAGGGCAGAGCGGCACCGCGAGCTGATGCTGGGCTTTGCCGACGAGGCGAAACTCAGCGGCGGCATGACCAGTCGCAGCGCCCGCCCGTTGCTGGGGCGGCGCGCCGATGGCAGCCAGTTCCCGGTGGAAGTGTCGATTTCCTATGCCGACAACGGCGGCGAGCCGATCTACACCGCCATGGTGCGCGACATTACCGAGCGCAAGGCGGCGGAAGAGGAACTGCTGCAGCTGGCCACCACGCTGGAATACCGCGTGCAGGAACGCACCAGCGAGCTGCAGGCCGCCCGCGAAGTGGCGGAAAGCGCCAACCGCGCCAAGAGCAGCTTCCTTGCCAATATGAGCCACGAGATCCGCACCCCGCTCAACAACGTGCTGGGCATGGCGCACCTGGCGCAGCAGACGGCGCTGGACGACAAGCAGCGCGACTACCTGAACAAGATCGCCATTTCCGGCCAGCATCTGCTGGCGCTGATCAACGATATCCTGGATTTTTCCAAGATCGAAGCCGGCAAGCTGGAGCTGGACGAAACCGATTTCGACCTGCGCACCGTGCTGGACGAACTGCGCGACGTGGTGGCGCAAAAGGCCGCGGAAAAACGGCTGCAGCTGGACATCCAGCTGGAGCCGCAGGTACCGCGCTACCTGCATGGCGACGTGCTGCGGCTGCGCCAGGTGCTGCTGAACCTGCTGAGCAATGCCATCAAGTTCACCGAGCAGGGCATGGTGCGCCTGCTGGTAGTGTCGCAGCCGGACGACGGCATCCGCTTCAGTGTGCGCGATAGCGGCATCGGCATGAGTGCGGACGTGCAGACGCGGCTGTTCCAGAGCTTCGAGCAGGCCGACAGCTCCACCTCGCGCAAATACGGCGGCACCGGGCTGGGGCTGGCCATCAGCTACCAGCTGGTACAGCTGATGGGCGGCAGCCTGCAGGTGGCCAGCCAGCAGGGGCAGGGCAGCGAATTCAGCTTCGAACTGCACCTGCCGGTGGTGCGGCATGCGCCGCCACCGGCAGCGGTGGCGCGCCCGGTGGCCGACTACCGCCGTCAGCTGGGTGGCAAGCGCGTGCTGCTGGCGGACGATCACCCGTTCAACCAGCAGGTGGCGACGGAACTGCTGCAGGCGGTGGGCATGCAGGTGAGCGTTGCCGGCGACGGCCTGCAGGCGCTGCAGCTGGCGGCTCGGCAGACTTTCGACGTGGTGCTGATGGACATGCAGATGCCGGAGCTGGACGGCGTGGAAGCCACCCGCCAGCTGCGGCGCGAGCCGGCCTTCGACCAGGTGCCCATCATCGCCATGACCGCCAACGTCAGCACCGAGGACAGACAGCGTTGCCTGCATGCCGGCATGAACGACTTTATCGGCAAGCCGGTGCAGCCCGACAAGCTGTACCACACCCTGGCCTACTGGCTGAACGACAGCCTGGCGCAGCAGCCGCCCGAGCCCGCTGCCGCCGAACCTGCGGCTACAGTAGCCGCCGCGCCGCTGCTGGACTGCCAGGTGCTGCACACCATGCTGGGCGATGACGCGGACAAGCAGCGCCACTACTGCGACAAGTTCGCGCAGTGGCTGCGCGAAGGGTTGGCCGCATTGCAGCTGGCAGTGACGCAGCTGGACAGCGATGCCGTGGCGCGCGAAAGCCACCGCCTGAAATCGGTGGCGCGCACCGTGGGGGCGATGGCACTGGGCGAGGCGCTGGCCGAGCTGGAAAAATGGCCGCAGCAGCGTGGCACCAGCGAGCTGCCGCGCGGGCTGGAGGCGGTACGGCAATGCTTTGCCGCCACCTGCGCCGAGCTGCAGCAGCGCCAGCTGCTGACCGCCGACCCGGCGGCGGCCACGGCGACGGAAGCCGCCGATACCGCTGCCGGCGAGGGCATGCGGCTGATGCTCGTCGATGACGACGCCTTTACCCTGGACTACCTGCAACAGCAGCTGCTGGAGCTGCCCGTTGGCCAGGTGGTGGCCTGCAACAGCGCCCAGGCCGCGCTGGCGCGGCTGGACGGCCATGCGCCGCCGGACTGGCTGGTCTGCGACCTGCAGATGCCGGACATGGACGGCATCGCCTTCCTGCGCCTGCTGGGTGAACTGCACTACCCGGGGCGGGTGGTGATCCTGTCCGGCATGGACAGCCACGTACTGAAAGCCACCGAGCGGCTGGCGCGCTCCTTCGGCCTGGATTTCCAGGGGGCGCTGGCCAAGCCGGTAAGCCGCGACGCGCTGCGCACCCTGCTGGCGCAGCAGGCCGGCGGGCGCACCGTGCGGCCAAGCCGCAGCATGAGCGAGCCGCAGCTGGACGAGGCCGAACTGCGCCGCGGCCTGCAGCACGGGGCGATCGAACTGTACTACCAGCCCAAGGTGGATACCGCCAGCTGGCAGGTGCATGGCGCCGAATGCCTGGCGCGCTGGCACCACCCGCAACTGGGCTTGCTGGGGCCGGGGCTGTTCGTGCCGATGATGGAATCGCTGGGGCTGATCGACGAAATGACCTTCATCGTGCTGCAGCTGGCCATGCAGCAGCAGCAGCGCTGGCAACAGCAGGGGCTGGACCTGCAGCTGGCGGTGAATGTGTCGATGGACAACCTGTCGCGGCTGGAGCTGCCGGAACAGTTTGCCGAACTGGCGCAGCAGCATGGCGTGGCGCCGGGCGACATCATGCTGGAAATCACCGAAACCCGGCTGGGGCGCGACCACGTGATGTGCCTGGACATCCTCACCCGGCTGCGCATCAAGGGCTTCGGCCTGTCCATCGACGATTTCGGCACCGGCTTTTCCACCATGGAACACCTGATGCGCACACCGTTCACCGAGCTGAAAATAGACCGCGCCTTCGTTACCGGCGCCAGCCGCGACCCGTGGGCGCGCACCATCCTGGAAGAAAGCGTCAGCCTGGGGCGGCGTTTCGCGCTGAAGCTGGTGGCAGAAGGGGTGGAAACCCAGGAAGACCTGGACCTGGTGGTGGCCGCAGGCTGCCAGGCGGTGCAGGGTTATTTCATCGCCAGGCCGATGGCGGCCGGCGATTTTGTCGTCTGGCTGCAGCAGTGGCAGCAGCGGCATGAGCGGCTGCTGACCAGCGACCGTTAGTACAGCGCACAGGCATGCCGGCACACACCAGGGCCGGTGACCGACTACCGACAGGGGAAAAAGCACGATGAGCGACGACGATAGGGCAGCACTGCTGGTGGTGGACGACGACCGCTTCATGCAGGATTTCATTGCCGACAGCCTGGGCGGGCTGTACGCGGTGCGCTGCGCCGGCAGTGGCGCGGAAGCGCTGGAACTGGCGCGACAGCAGCCGCCGGCGCTGATGCTGGTGGACGTGCAGATGCCGGACATGGACGGCTATGCGCTGTGCCGCGAGGTGAAGGACGACTGGGACATCAGCGACACGCCGGTGCTGTTCCTGTCGGCGCTGGACGGCATCGAAGACCGCCTGCGCGGCTTCGAGGTGGGCGGCGAGGACTTCGTCACCAAGCCGGTGAACCCGCGCATCCTGCAGGCCAAGGTCGCCCGCGTGCTGGCGCTGCAGCAGGAGCGGCATCAGCTAAAGTCGCAGGCGCAGTACGCTACCACCACCGCCATGACCGCGATGACCAGCATGAGCGAAACCGGCCTGCTGCTGGAGGTGATGAAGCGCTTCAACCAGTGCGGCGAGGCGCGCGAGCTGGCGCAGGCGCTGCAGGAATCGCTGGCGCTGTTCGGCGTGGATGGCCCGGTGGAACTGCTGCTGGCCGACGGCGACAACATTGCGCTCAACAGTCGCGGCCCGGCCAGCGAACTGGAAATCTCGGTGTTGCAGCACATGGCCGCTATGGACCGCATCACCCAGTACAAGAGCCGGCTGTCGATCAGCTACCCGCATGCACGGCTGGTGGTGGTGAACCTGCCGCTGGACGACCCGGACCGCTGCGGCCGCCTGCGCGACCACCTGGCCATGCTGCTGGAGGCGGCCGAGGCGCGACTGGCGGCGATCAGCAGCGCCCGGCTGGCCAGCAGCCGCGGCGACGCCATCAGCGGCACCATCGAAACGCTTACCCAGGTGCTGTCCGACATCGACCACAAGCAGCGCCAGGGCCGGGCCGATGCACTGACCGTGCTCAACGGCGTGCTGATGCGGCTGGAGCAATCGCTGGTGGGGCTGGCACTGACCGAGCGGCAGGAGGAGGCGCTGCTGGCACTGGTGCGTGAAGGGCTGGAGGACGTCTACGGCAGCCAGCAGGCCGAGGCCGGCTACCAGGACCAGCTCAGCGCCGCGGTGAACGGCCTGCAGCTGGCCATCCACGGCGGGCGCTAGGGTTGTGCAGCAGGGCGGATGCCCCGACGGGGCGATCCGCCCTGCAGATGTGACGTTGGCCGCAAGCCGGCGGATCACCCTTTGGGCATCCGCCCTGGCATATGTGGTTGCCAGGGTGGCTTGAACCGGAGGTGCATACCCGCGCGGCCATGGCCTTGCGGCCAACCCGCCCTGCCTGTCGGGCTACAGATGGCGGGCAGGCTGCAGCCGCGCGAGCAGCGCCCGCGCCACGCCCTCCGATGATGCCGGGTTCTGGCCGGTGATCAGCAGGCCGTCTTCCACCACGTGCTCCGCCCAGTCCGGCCCTTTCTGGTAAAGCGCGCCCTTGGCCTTCAGGCCGTCCTCCACCAGCAGCGGCACCACCTCGCTCAGGCCCACCGCGGCTTCCTCGCTGTTGCTGAAGCCGGTGACATGCTTGCCGGCCACCAGCGGCGTGCCATCCGCGGTCAGCGAGCGCACCAGCACTGCCGGTGCATGGCACACCGCCGCCAGCGGCTTGCCGGCGTTGATGGTGGCGGCGATCAGCGCCAGCGAATAGGCATCGTTGGCCAGGTCCCACAGCGGGCCGTGGCCGCCGGGGTAGAACACGGCATCGAAATCCCGGGCGTTGACGCCGGCCAGCGGCAGCGTCTGCGTGAGCTTGGCCTGCAGCGCGGCATCGTTATCAAAGCGCCGGGTGGCCGGGGTGGCGAAATCCGGGTCGGCGCTTTTCGGGTCGATGGGCGGATGCCCGCCCTTGGGCGAGGCCAGGGTGATCTGCACGCCGGCATCGGCCAGCAGGTAGTAGGGGGCGGCGAATTCTTCCACCCAGAAACCGGTCTTGTGGCCGGTGTTGCCCAGCGTGTCGTGGCTGGTGAGCACGAACAGCACATGCTTCATGGTGTCTCCCCCTGTGTTCTGGCGTGGCAGCTTGCGGCCAACCCCGGCTGGCCTGTAACAGCAGCATAGTGCAGGCGGGGCAAGCCTGTCGGGCTCCTGTTGCCGCGCCAGCGGGATGCGGCTGCCGGATTGCGCCGGCTCCTGTCAGGCCCCGGATTGGCGGCAGGTTCGCCCGCGGCTGGCGGTGGGAAATCCCCAATAGCGACGCTGCGGCTGTCGGTTTCAGACTGCTCTGACCATGTACCGGCAAGGTACTGGCAACGACGATGAAAACTGGAGGAGATTCAGGATGGAGAGCAAGAAGACGCTGTGGAAACTCGCAGGGCTGGTAGCGATGTGTGCCGCTCTAAGCCCGGCAGCCATGGCCGGGGAGGGCAACGGCTATTACCAGTTGCAGTCAACGCTGAAACTCAGCGCGGCGCAACCGAGCTGGGACTATCTGACTTTTGATGCCAGCCGGCAGTACCTGTTCATCAACCGCCACGAAGATGGTGTCAGCGTTGTAGACGTCAAGCGCATGGAAGTGGTGAAACCGAAGATCGCCGGCACCGAGCATGCCGGCGACACTGCTCTGGCGAGTGCGGAAGGCCTGGGTTTCACCAGCAATGAGGATGGCTCCACCACCCTGTTCAAGCTGTCTGACCTTTCCCTGGTCAAACGTATCAAGTTTGGCAGCAATGCGGACGGCAATGCGTATGACCCGGTCACTCACCGCGTCGCCTTCATGATGGGCGACGATGCTACGGTGCTGATCCTGAACGCCCGCGATGGCAGCGAGCTGGGACGCGTCAAGGTGGATGGGGAAAAGCTTGAACGCCCGGTAGCAGACGGCAAGGGCAATATCGTGTTTGCACTGCGCGACAAGAACCGTGTCATCCGCCTGGATATGGACAAGATGATGGTCAGGGACGAATGGCCGGTAGCCTGCGTCCAGTCCAACAGCGTGGCCATCGATAAAGGCAATGACCGTATTTTCGTCGGCTGCCGTGGCGAAAAGCCGGTGCTGCTGGTGCTGGACGGCAAGGATGGCCATCAAGTGGCGACGCTGCCGCTGGGGCGCGGGGTCGATGAGGTGATCTACGACGCGGAGGGCAAGCAGCTGTTCGCCAGCAACGGCGTCGAGAGCAATCTGGTGGTGTACCGGCAGAAGGATGCGGACAACTACGAGATGGCGCAGTCGGTGATGACACGTCCCAGTGCACGCACCATGGCGATGGACCCCAGAACCAAGAAAATCTATCTGGTAACGGCAGAAGGCGTGCAGGATCCCGGCAAGAAGGTGAATCGTGCACCATCCTTTTTCTACCCCAACTTTTTCCAGCCGGACAGCTTTGTGCTGCTGACCTACGGGGTGGGAAAATAAACCGTGGCGACACGCCGGCCTTTTGGCTGGCGAGGCCGTGTTCTTGAGAGTCAGTCCCGAAGCGGCCAGGTCAGGCCGCTTTTTTTATCAGGTGTGGCGCACACGCTGTTGATAGGCAATGGCAGCCGCTTGCTGTGGCGGCCGCGCCAGCGCGCCTGGCGAGTGGCGCTTCAGGCGGGGCCGCCCTGGTGCGCTACAAGGTTGGCCGCAAGCGTGGCACAAACAAAATGCCGCCCACGTGTCGTGAGCGGCATTCGTGCAGCGCGGTGACGGGCAGCCTGGCCGCATGCGGGCAGGCTTTGCGCCTAAGCTCAGTCGGCCAGCGCCGGGTAGTCGGTGTAGCCTTCGGCACCGCCGCCGTAGAAGCTTTCCGGGCGCGTCGGGTTCAGCTCGGCGCCGCGGGCGAAGCGGGCCGGCAGGTCCGGGTTGGCGATGAAGGGGCGGCCGAAGGCCACCGCGTCGATCAGCCCGGCGCCGATCAGCTGCTCCGCCTTGTCCACGCTGTAGCCGCCTGCCGCCACGATGGGGTGCGGGTAGGCGGCGCGCACGGCGCGGCGGAACTCGTCCGGCCATTTCGGGCCGCCGGCCCAGTCCGGCTCGGACAGGTGCAGGAAGGCGATGTTGCGCTTGGCGATCTCGCCGATCAGGTACAGCGCCATTTCCTGCTGGTCGGTCTCGGACAGGCCGTTGAACACGCCCAGCGGCGACAGGCGGATACCCACGTGGGCGGCATCCCATTCGGCGATCACCGCATCCAGCACTTCCAGCACGATGCGGGCGCGGTTTGCCACGCTGCCGCCGTACTGGTCGCTGCGCTGGTTGGCCGCAGGCGACAGGAACTGGTCCAGCAGGTAGCCGTGGGCGCCGTGGATTTCCACCAGGTCGAAGCCGGCGCGGCGCGCGTTGTCGGTGGCGCGGCGGTAGTCTTCGATCAGGTCTTCGATCTCGGCGGTTTCCAGTGCGCGCGGGGTGGAAGTGGGGGCGCGCACCAGCTGGCCGTTTTCGTCACGGATATTGGTGTTGCTGTCGGCCTTGATGGCAGACGGTGCCAGCGGCGCCTCGCCGCCCGGCTGCAGGCTGGTGTGCGAGATGCGGCCGGTGTGCCACAGCTGGATGGCGATCTTGCCGCCTTCGGCATGCACCGCGTCGGTTACCTCGCGCCAGGCGCGTACCTGCTCCTCGCTGTAGATGCCGGGAGCGCCGGCGTAGCCCTTGGCGGTGGGGGAGATGTGGGTGCCTTCGTTGATGATCAGGCCGGCACCGGCGCGCTGGCGGTAGTACTCGGTGGCAAGCTGGGTGGGTACGTCGCCCGGCTCGGTGTTGCGCAGGCGAGTCAGCGGTGCCATCAGCACGCGGTTGTTCAGGGTAATGGCGCCAAGGTGCAGCGGGGTAAGCAGTTTGTCGGCTTGCATGAGATGTCCTCTGGCTGGGTTGATTTGATTAGACCGGTCGTCTAGTAACATTGCCAAAAAAACCGTCTGCCATCGCAAACGGTGCCTGTTCTACGCTGCATTACAGGGCTGCAGCAGGCCCCGGGTATGAATCATCGCCGCCTGCAGGGGCTGCAGGCTGTGCTGGGTCTTGTACATCAGCGCCGCGCCCAGCCACAGGCTGTACAGCGCATAGGCGGTATCGTCCGGCGGCAGCTGCGGCTTGATGGAGCCATCGGCCTGGCCGGCGCGGATGCATGCGGCCAACCTTTGCACGATGGCCAGCATGCCGTCGTCCAGCGCCACGCGCATCGGCTCCGACAGGTCGGAAACCTCCGCCGCCAGCTTCACCGCCAGGCAGCTCTGCGCCTCGCAGCGCGCGTGGTTGTCCAGCCATTGCTGGAAGTAGCACAGCAGCCGCTCGCGGCCATTGCCCACGCTTGCATCGGTAAGCAGCCCGCCCACGCGTTCGCGGTAGCTGCTGAAGTAGCGCATCAGCATCGCCACCCCGAAGTCTTCCTTGGACTTGAAGTAGTGATAGAACGAGCCCTTGGGCACGCCGGCTTCCGACAACAGTTCGGTCAGCCCCAGCGCGGTAAAGCTGCGGCCGTGAATCAGCTCCTCGCCGGTGGCCAGGATGTGTTCGCGGGTGTCGGGTTGCTGTCGGTCTCGTGTCATGCTTGCAATGTATAACAATTAGACCGGTCGGTCTAGTGTTTTTTTACCTGCCGTGGCGGATCCATGCTGTTCCTGCCTATTAAAGTCGTAAACAGCATCAGACCCTTGTCTAGCATAGGTTTGGTCCGAGCTTCTTACGACGCGTTTGTATGAGCTGGGGCAGGTAGCTGCACTGAAGCCGAAGGTCGGCTTTCTGGCTTAAGAACACTCACTCTCGACCCGTTGCAGGCCTTCGCACCCGAGCAGCTTGAATAACAGTTAACAAAGTACTGTCGAACTGGTCATCGACAGGTCCTCGGCCTTAGCGGCCACTGGTCTGTACCCTGCACAACGTCAGCAACCTGGTAGCTAGCTGCCCGTGGCGATACGCGCTGTCTGAATGGCTGCTTTCCTCAGCAGCAGGGGGCGTCCCCCCGACCAAAACCGTCTTTCTGGAGGGGGGAAAAAGAAGAACCCCGCTAGCGGGGTTCTTTGGCGAAGGGGCAGACTCCGAACTCAGCTAATACGATAAGCGCTGTGCCGCTCTTCCAGCAGTCGTTCTACCAAGCTACCGAACAACACGCCCAGGCCGGTCCACAGTACTGCCTGGATACCAAACGAGGCCATCCGAAAGCGCCACAACAGCACGGCCGAGAACTGATCCGGAATCTCGTTCACCTCGGGTAATAGCCATTGAGCCAGCAGTACCAAGCCCAAGAACACCGCACTTGCGCTCAGCGTGGCGTTCCAGGTTCCAAAGCGTGCGGCGAGTTTTCGAGCGACAAACAACGCAATCGCCAGCGCTGCCAACGACAGGCCGATCATCGTGAAAAACAGCGCCGTACGTGAGCCGATGGTGCCAGGGTCGCCCACCGCCGGCGGATTGGGCGGGTACTTGAGGAAGGGGACGAGTACAAACGCGATGAAGCCGAACAGGGCCATCAGCATTGACGTAGCACGGGCATACAACGCGCCAATACGGCCATAAACAAAGGCGAATACCAGCGCAAACAGACCACCGACAGCGGTGCCAAATACCCCTACACCAATGAACAGGCCAATGCCGGACTGCACCTCGCGGCTGACTAGTTCTGGTGCGGCGTCATGCTCATGTGCGCCGCTTTTTGCCTGCTCCATTTGCATTTCAAAGGCAATTGCACGATCCACCTGCGGTTCACCGACGACCTTGGCAAAACCAAACGCCAACAGGCTCGCCAGAAAGCCCGCGATCATGCCGCGGATCAGAAGACTCCTTACCATGATGGCCCCGCTTTAGTGGCAAGGGAAGCCGAGCAAGTGACGCCCATCATGGGCAAACTCGTGCACATACATGTTGTTGAAGATGGCGGCAGCCCCTTCTTCAATACCAACGAAGTAGATGGCCAAAAGCATGAGCATGCTGCCGAAAATCGCCCATGGCAGCAGTTCGCGAACAGGGATGGATACCGGTTGAATGGTCGGTGTGATGGTGATGCTTGCGTGCATGATGTATCTCCTTGAGGATGACGCGTCCTGAAACGGATGAATGCTTCAATGTGAAGGTCTGACTTTTCAGCCTTATTCGTCGAAACGACGCATCAGGTTGATACACAGTGGCGCGACCGTGCCGGATTCTCACCAGCTTCTTCCCATCGAGGTGCTGTGCATTCTAGAGGGGCACACCGACATGTCAAAGAACTTTGGCGATTGAAAGAGTGGTAACAGAATGACGACGCGCATTACCTTGCTGTGCCTGCCGGCGACCTCGGCCCTGCGTGCCGGGCGGTTTCCGGCGGATGAGCCACTGGATCTCGAACAAGCCGAAAGCATTGCAGGCTTGGCCCATGTCTTCAGCCGCTCAGACCAGGTACTGTGCAGCCCGGCGCGCTGTGCTCAGCACACGGCCAGGGCATTGGGACTCGTGCCCACGATTGAGCCCGCTTTACGCGAAGTGAACTACGGGCGCTGGGCTGGGCTTTCACTCAAGGAGGTCGCTGTATCGGAGCCGCTTGAGATTGCCTCGTGGTTATCCGACCCGAAACTGGATTCACACGGCGGGGAGTCCTTAAACAGTGCAATCGAGCGGATCAGCCAATGGCTCGAGCACTATGGCTGGGCACCTGGACATACGCTGATCATCACCCACGCCAGTGTAATCAAAGCAGTCATCCTGCATGTGCTGCGAGCCCCCAACCAAGCCTATTGGCAACTCGATATTGCGCCGCTAACGCAAACCATCCTGTCGGTACATCAAGATAAATGGCGCTTGCAGTCGAGTGGTGCTCCTGTACCTGCCGGGCAGCCAACGCGTGCAATTCGGCCCTAGCAGTCTTGCGACAGGTTGATGCATTTGCCTGTGACCGGACTGGAGGCCGAAACAAGCCTGGTCACCTGTAGTACCAAAAACGCCTTCGCGGTCTGACCTCTGCTTTCTTGTTTTTTCCTATCCCCCTGGATAGGATATTAAGCCATGAGTACACATACCTCTCACCCCGACATCATCAAGCGGCTCAAGCGCGCCGATGGCCACCTCAAGAGCATCATTGCCATGCTCGAAGAAGGGCGTAGCTGCCTGGACATCGCCCAGCAGCTTCAGGCCGTCGAAAGTGCCGTCACCAATGCCAAGAAAATCCTGGTGCATGACCATATCGAGCACTGCCTGGAACATGCGGTGCGCGAGGGCCAGCAAAGCGCGGACGCTACCCTGCGCGAGTTCAAAGAGATCACCAAATACCTGTAGCGGGCGACCGTCCGGCGCGGCTACCCCATAACAGGGCAACTACCAGGCAAGTGAGAAATCGTCATGAATTGGAAAGAAGGACTACGCCAGACTGGCGTGCCGGCAGCGCTGGGCGCAGCGCTGTTATTCGGCGCAGGCACGCCGTTTGCCAAGCTGCTGCTGCACAACGTGAACCCATGGTTGCTGGCCGGGCTGCTCTATCTGGGCTCTGGCGTTGGCCTGACACTGTACCGTCGCCTGATGCGAGCAGCTGCCGTCCATTTGCCGCGTCATGAAGCCCCATGGTTTATCGGGGCCATCGTATCGGGCGGTGTCATCGGGCCGGTGTTACTCATGCTGGGTCTGACCGGGATGCCTGCTTCCGGGGCATCGCTGCTGCTCAATGCCGAGGGCGTGTTCACCGCGCTGCTGGCCTGGTTCGCCTTCAAGGAAAACTTCGACCACCGCATTGCGTTGGGGATGGTGGCCATTGTGGCCGGGGCTCTGATCCTGAGTTGGCCGGGAGAGGCGCGCTTCGCTGGCATGTGGCCGGCACTGGCGGTTGTTGGCGCGTGCTTCGCCTGGGGGATCGACAACAATCTGACGCGTAAAGTCTCCCTGACGGATGCAACCTGGATCGCCTCGGTAAAAGGGCTGGCGGCCGGCTCGGTCAATCTGGCCCTGGCGTTAATGTGGGGGGCTTCTCTGCCGCCGCTACCGAACCTCGGCGGGGCCATGCTCGTTGGCTTCCTTGCCTATGGTGTGAGCCTGGCGCTGTTCGTGGTCGCGCTGCGCCACCTCGGCACTGCCCGCACCGGGGCCTACTTCTCTGTCGCGCCGTTCTTCGGAGCACTGCTGGCGTTGGCCATGGGGGAGTCGATCACGCTGCCCTTGTTGCTTGCAGGTGGTTTGATGGCGCTCGGCATCTGGCTGCACCTCACCGAACGCCACGAACATGAACACACACACGAAGCGTTGGAACATGAGCACGAGCATGTGCATGATGAGCATCACCAACATGACCATGACTATCCGGTCGCACCAGGCACCAAGCACCGTCATCGGCATCGGCACGATGTGCTGACGCATGCCCACCCGCATTTCCCTGACTCTCATCACAGGCACAAACATTAAAACTGTAGCTGTCCGCTTCGAGGGCAAGAGCGGACGTTGCCTCGATGGAGGGAGTGTTTGCTTAGGGCCGAGTCCGGCCATTCGGGAAGTGGCAAGCGGTTTTTTCTGCCATCAACGGCTGAATAGAAGACGACTGGCACATCGCATCAGGGTCTGACCACTGCCCCAAGGTCTGCTGTGACCGACCTACCACCCCCTTGCAAACCCTCGGCCAAAGTGACTATTTGGGCCGGATACATTAATCGGCTGCTGTGCGGTGTTCACCAGCCATGGGGCAGTGGCTACGAGGCTAAGGCGAATCAGAACCAACTGCCTGTAGCAGGGTCCCTTCAATGGAGGAGGAAAGTGTATGGGGCACATACTTATCTTGTTGCTAGGGATGCTGCTCTCTATTCCTGCCTGGTCCGGAACAATCACGGCAGTTGCCGATCCGTACCCGCCTTTCGTAGATGCTACGCAGCCAAAGCAAGGGATTTCCTTGCAAATTGTCCGAGCTGCGTATGCCACTCAAGGCTACGACATCGAGATGCACTTCGTACCCTGGGCCCGCGCGATCAATGCCGTAAAAGATGGCGAATACGATATCTTGCCAAATGCATGGTGGACACAAGAGCGAACAGCGTTCTTGCTGTACAGCGCACCGTATCTCAAATCGGAAATCAAGTTCATCAAGCGTAAAGGTGATCCATTCGAGTACAGGGGTTTGGAAAGCCTGAACGGAAAGACGGTAGGTATCGTTCGGGGATATGGCTATGGCGATGCCTTTCTCAAGGCTACCAACTTCACCCGTCCCGAGGTCGCGACTGTCATGCAAAACATTAAGAAGCTGCTCCTCGGCAGAATTGACCTGACTCTGGAGGACGAGATTGTAGTTCGCTCGATCATTAAGCATGATGCCCCAGAGCTACAACAACTGATCGAATTTACGCAGAATCCCTTGTCCATTCAGGAGTTGCATGTCACTAGCGGCTTGAAGAACCCTCGGCACCAAGCCATCGTTGATGCGTTCAATAAGGGACTAGCTATCATCAAGGCGAATGGTACTTACGATAAAATTCTCATCGAAAACGATTTGGAATGATTGAATCGCCCCTCGTTTACTAGATACTCTTTTGGCCTCTGCCAACATATAAACAGTCATTTTTCATCTGGCATGCGAAGGATCGCCGTCCTGCGGGGATGAGGGGGATTTTTATCGTTGCTGCCTGGCAAGAAGTACGCCGAGCGTACAGTAAAGGCTCCCCACCACCTTGTTCTGCCACTTGGTAACGGCTGCATTGCGTTGCAGAAAGATACCTATGCGCCCGGCAACAGTGGCATATCGCCCGCGACAACGGCGGCATCATGCTTCAAAGCTGCCGTTTCCTGGTCATAACGGAGAACGACAGCTTGGGGTCGATACCTGGCGCAAGCCAAACGCATTCTACTCAGCCGAAGTACGCTGCCATGCTATTGTGCTAGCATGGCAGCTGACGGCCACAAGCGGACGTCGGGGAAATTGCTTCAAAGCAGCCGTAGGCAAGAGATGCTCACAGGATTACCGTCGAAGTGTGAATGGCATAATCTCTGGGCCATTGGCTGCGCCACGTATGACTGCCATATATTCTCGTAGATATTGCCTGGAATCTTCTTATCGCCTGTATCGGTAAGGCTTCCTAGCTGCTGTGCTATCCAGGATATACGGCGCCCTGACAGTGTTATGCAGCTGTAACGCCGTCTATTTTACGTTAGAGGTTGCAATGGTTAAGCCTGTTATCATTTTGATTGCTTTTCTTTTTTCTACTGCAACGACTGGACAGGATTTGGGAAAAGAAATGCAATGCAGAAATGGCGGTGCATTGGTAATGGGTGCATGGCATCAGTTGTCTTTCTGTCTGCACTATCACAAATTAAACATAGGAAAAGTTTCGGAAGTAAGGCAGTTAGTTTCTAAAACATACCCCCAAATCGTCCAAGAAATAGACTCTGAGAGCGAACTATCATTGTCCATGAAGCAAATTGCTTATGCCTTACCTTTCGACTTTAGCAACAACCAAAATGCAAACCTACTAGAAAGTATTTGTGAGTCATCAATAAGTGCCATGAACACTTATGTTGAACCAAACTGGCAAAAAGAATTGTCATGTTGGCAATAATCTCTACGCGCCGCAGCCTAACAAGGGCGTTAATCGTCCGCTTTTCAAAGCGGCGACTGTCGCCTTTGGGGCGGCAGCAGACGTAGTCACCAATTTCAGTGACTGTCTGCTTCGGCCGACCTGCTGCCGATCAAGCTGCATGAGTGGTAGATCGAAAGCATCATGTAAAGCATCAATCAGAGGAAGCTGATGCCATCCTGTTGGTAGGGCAGAACCGTGCCTTGTGTTTTCGACTTTAATTGACGCTTAGCGGGCGAACTTGGCCTGTGAAGCTGGCTTGTTTACGACTTTAGCTGTATCCATTGCGAGGAGAGCTAGGCGGGACAAGGGGGCTTGTTTGCGACTTTAATCGGGCTGTGCAAATGCCTACAGGCGATAAGCAGGTTCGATAGCGGGCCTATGCCCCGTCCTGCCCGGGGTGCGGGAGCTGATTGTGGCCATGTGCCGGCTGGCGCCCGGCGGGGAAGGTGGGGCCGACCGAGTGGCCGACCCCGTGTTGCTGCTTACTTGCGCGGCATCGGCGTGGTGCGCAGGTAGGGCAGCTTGATGTCGAGGCTGCCGTATTTCTCGCGGGCCTGATCATCGTTGAGCGCCAGTGCCACGATGACATCCTCGCCCACCGTCCAGTTGGCCGGCGTGGCCAGCGGCACGTTGTAGGTCAGCTGCAGGGCGTCCAGCGCGCGCAGCACTTCGGCAAAGTTGCGGCCTACCGACATCGGGTAGGTCATCGACAGCTTGAGCTTCTTGTCCGGGCCGATGATGAACACCGAGCGCACGGTGGCGGTGTCGGCGGCGGTGCGGCCATCCGGCAGGTAGGCCTCGGCCGGCAGCATGTCGAAGGCCTTGGAAACCGCCAGGCCATGGTCGGCAATGATGGGGAAGCCGGCCTTGCTGCCGCCGTAGCTTTCGATGTCGAGCTTCCATTTGCGGTGCGCGTCGGCATCGTCCACCGATACGCCTATCACCTTGGTATTGCGACTGGCCCATTCATCCGCCAGCCTGGCAACGGCGCCGAATTCGGTGGTGCACACCGGGGTAAAGTCCTTGGGGTGGGAAAACAGGATCGCCCAGCCACTGCCTATCCAGTCGTGAAAACTGATGCTGCCCTGGTCGGTGTCGGCGGTGAAATCGGGAACGGTATCGTTGATGCGCAGAGCCATGATCGAATCTCCGGTTGGTGGTGCGGCACGCAGGCTATGTGCTGGCTGCCTGCGGCCAACGCCGGCACCGCTGGCGGCGGGTGTGTCCGCCACGGGGCCGGTCAAGCAAGCAGTATAGACAGGCACCGCGTGCAATCTAGTACGGTAACCCCGGGGATGCGCCTTGTTCGCCGCCTACTCCCAATGGCCTGTTTCGCCGCCGAAAAATTATCGATAATGTCCAGACTGGCGCCCCGCACCTTGCGCGCGCGGGAGTAATATGCCGGCAATTTCAAATGCGGCTTTTATTTACAAGTAAACAGTGGCGAGTAGTGCTATTCAGGGTAATAACAACGTACAGGCCATGACACCGACTCTGACTGTAGCAAGTCCGTCCAAGCAGGCGCCGCGGCACTGGCTGCTGACAACGCTGTTGCTCGGCGCGGCCTATGTGGTCTGCGGCAAGCTCGGTTTGCTGCTGGCCATTCCCCCCGGCTATGCCTCCGCCATTTTCCCGCCAGCGGGTATCGCGGTGGCGGCTGCATTCATGATCGGGCGGCGCGCCATACCCGGCGTGCTGCTGGGTTCTTTCATTCTCAATCTGTGGATTGCCTACGACAGCAGCCATCAGCTGAGCCTGCTGGGCGGCTGCGCTGCCTTGCTGATTGCGGTGGCTTCGCTGCTGCAGGCGCTGCTGGGCGGTGCGCTGTTGCGCCGGGTGGTGGGCTACCCGGCCGCATTCGATAATCTGCGCGATGTGCTGAGCTTCCAGCTGCTGTCGCCGCTGATCTGCCTGACCAGCGCCACGCTGTCGGTGAGCAGCCTGCAGCTGCTGGGCCTGGTGGTGCCCGGCGGCTTCGCGCTGAGCTGGTTCATGTGGTGGGTCGGCGACACCCTGGGCCTGCTGGTGCTGGTACCGCTGACCATGGTGGTGGCCGGCGCGCCGCGCCCGCTGTGGCGCAAGCGCTTTGGCACCGTGGCCGTACCGATGCTGTTCGCCTTTACGCTGCTGGTGATCCTGTATGTCAACGTCAGCCACTGGGAGCAGGCGGAGTCGCTGGTGGAGTTCCGGCTGCAGTCGCAGCGGCTGGCCGATACCATGCAGGCGCGGCTGGACGAGCAGGAGTCGCTGCTGGAGCAGACCAAGGGGCTGTTTGCCGGCGACGACCGGGTCACGGCGGAAGAATTCCACCAGTTCACCCGCCAGGCGCTGAAGCGTTTTCCCATGATCCAGGCCATCGAGTGGGCGCCCAGGGTGGAAGGGGGGCGGCGGGCGCAGTTCGAGGCCGAGCAGCGGCCGCGCGTGCCCGGCTTCCAGGTGCGGGAGCGGGATGCGGCCAACGTTTTGCAGCCTGCCGCGCGGCGGGCTGCACATTACCCGGTCACTTTCGTCGAGCCGCTGGCCGGCAACCAGCCGGCGCTGGGTTTTGACATCGTGTCCACGCCCAACCGCGCGGCGGCGGTGGCCAAGGCGATCAGCAGCGGCCGCAGTGTGGCAACGCCGCCGCTGCACCTGGTACAGGCTCCCAGCCACCCGTTCGGCTTTCTGCTGCTGCAGGCGGTGTCCACCGAGCATACCGGCAACGGCATCGTGCTGACCGCCATTCGCGTCGATGACTTCCTGGCCAAGCTGCTGCCGCACGACAAGGCGCAGCTGTGCATCCGCCTTACCGACAGCGGCACGGGGCAGGTGGTGCACAATAATTTTGTCTCCCCGGACAAAATCGTCTGGCAGCAGCAGCTGGCGTTCGGCCAGCGTGTATTGCTGCTGGAAACCAGCCCCAGCCCGGCCTATCTGGCGCAGCACCGCGGCTGGCAGAGCCCGCTGGTGCTGGCGGCCGGCATCCTGGGTACCGGCCTGCTGGGCGCCTTTCTCATGCTAGGCACCGGCTATACCGCCCGGGTCGAGGCGCAGGTGGAGGAGAAAATCGCCGAGCTGTCGGAAAGCAGCGAGAAGCTGACCGGCCTGTACCAGCTGTCGCCGCTGGGCATTGCGCTTACCGATATGGGTGGTCGCTTCATCGACTTCAACGAGGCCTTCCTGCGTATCTGCGGCTACCCGGAGGCGGAGCTGCGCGCGCTGGACTACTGGACGCTGACGCCGCGCCGCTACGAGGCCGACGAGGCAGCGCAGCTGGCATCGCTGCAGCGTAGCGGCCGCTACGGGCCGTACGAGAAGGAATACCTGCGCAAGGATGGCAGCCTGGTACAGATCAGCCTGAACGGGCTGCTGCTGAACGGGCGCAATGGCGAGAAGTACATCTGGTCCATCGTGGAAGACATTACCGAGCGCAAGCAGGCCGAAGCCACGCTGCGCGACAGCGAGGAGCGCTGGAAATTTGCGCTGGAGGGCGCCGGTGACGGTGTCTGGGACTGGAACCTGCAAACCGGCGAGCTGTACCTGACCAAGCGGGAGATGGAGGTTCTGGGCTTCGAAGGTGAAGAAGCGCAATGGACCCATATCGACCACTGGGCAGACCGCCAGCACCTGCAGGACAAGGTGGTACGCAAGCTCGCGTTCGACAACTACCTGGCCGGCAAGGCACCGGTCTACAGCTATGAATTCCGCACCCGCACCCGCGATGGCCGCTGGAAGTGGGTGCTGGCGCGCGGCATCCTGGTGAGCCACAGCGCGGATGGCCGGCCGCTGCGCATGATCGGCACCCATACCGATATCGACGAGCGCAAGCGCCAGCAGGCGCAGGATGCCCGGCGCAGCGCGGTGATGGAGATGCTGGCCCGCGGCGGCAAGCTGCACGATGTGCTGGAGACCCTCATCGCCAGCCTGGAAGTGGAAAACGACGAACTGACCTTCATGGTATTCAGCCAGGAAGCCGGCGAGCAGCCGGGCGGGCAGGGGCGCCACCTGCCGATGAACTGGTTCGACAACCCCGGGCTGGACAAGGTGCGCGGCGGCAGCGCCCTGCTGCGCGGCACGCCGCACGAGCAGCCGATTACCAGCAGCAGCTATCTGCGCAGCCTGCAGGCGCAGGCGCAGTCGATGCGGCTGGAGCTGTGCTGGTCGGAGCCCATCGTCTCCGGTGATGCCACGCTGGAAGGGGTGCTGGTGTCGTTCCGCAACCCGGCGGAAAACCATGCCTTGCCCGACCTGCTGCAACAGCAGCAGGCGGCCAACCTGCTCAGTATCGCCATCCAGCACGAACGGGTGGAGCAGCAGCTGCAGCTGGCCAATTCGGTGTATGTCACCAGCAGCGAAGCCATTGTGGTGACCAGCGAAGACAACCTGATCCTGGCCGTCAACCCGGCGTTCGAAACCATTACCGGCTACAGCGCCTTCGAGGTTGTCGGCAGCAATGCCAGTATTCTGCGCGCCGGGCAGGAGTCCAGCGATTTCCTGCAGGCACTGTGGGCCTCGCTGCGGGAAACCGGCGCCTGGCGCGGCGAGTTCGGCATACGCCGCCGCGACGGCGCCACCCTGGCCGTGGCCCTGAGCGTGAACAGCATTCTGGACGAGGGTGGCAAGGTGACGCGGCGGGTGGCGGTGTTCTCGGACATCACCGCCAGGAAGGAAGCGGAGCAGCAGATCAACCATCTGGCGCATCATGACCTGCTGACCAACCTGCCCAACCGGGCGCTGTTCGCCGACCGGCTGTCACAGGCGCTGGCACTGGCGCGCCGCAATGGCGGCCATTTTGCGCTGCTGTATATCGACCTGGACAATTTCAAGCCGGTCAACGACAACCACGGCCACGGCGTGGGCGACAGGCTGCTGCAGGCGGTGGCTGGCAGAATGCTGGAATGCGTGCGCGAAACGGACACCATCGCCCGCATCGGTGGCGACGAGTTCGTGGCCATCCTGTCGGGCGTGCAGGGGGTGGACGATGCCGGCCACGTGGCCGAGAAGATCCGCCTGGCGCTTGGCCAGCCGTTCGAGATCGGCTCGCATGTGCTCGACATTTCCTCCAGCATCGGCGGCGCGGTATACCCGGAGCAGGGCACGGACGAGAGCCAGCTGATGCAGCATGCCGATATCGCGATGTACCAGGCCAAGAACGAGGGCCGGAATACCATCCGCTTTTACCGCGGGCCGGCGGCGGGGTGATGTGCACCCGAGCGCGTGAACCCGGTGGTTGATGCCGGCTGGCTCCGTTTGTATGGACAAGACAAAGCCCTTGCGCAGCGCGCAAGGGCTTTGTTCATGGCGAGCCGGGGCTCGTGCTTGCTTAGGCCAGCAGCTTGCGCTCGGCCTTGCCGTACTTCAGCGATTTCTCGTCCGGCAGCATCAGGCCGGTATGCTCGTCGCGGCCCTGCAGGATGAAGCGCGCCTGCGGGGTGCCAAGCTGCTCTGCGGCCAACTTGCTGTCGGCGCCGATCTCGCCTTTCTTCATGCGGTTCACGATCACGCCCACCGAGGTGTCGGCGAAGTCGCGCAGCATCCAGGCATCGCCGTCGCTGTCGCCGGCTACCAGCACCGGGCCGTAGCCCTTGGCGGCCACCAGCACGTTGCGGATGCCCACGGTCTTGCCCGGGCCCCAGTTGAAATGCCAGCCTGCCTTGTAGTTATCGGTGTATTTGCCATCCTGCATTTCCAGGCGCAGGCCGATCACGTTCTCCGCCGGCACGCCATAGCCGTAGTTGGGGTGGCCGGCGAACACGCGTACCACGTCGTCGATCGAGGCGGTGCTGACATACACATCGATGCCGTTGCTGCGCAGCGCATTCATCAGCGCGCGGATTTCTTCATGGATGCGGATGCCGTGGAAATGGGTATCGGCTACCACGCCGGCCTTGCCTGGCAGTGTTTTCGGGCTTTCGTACTTCACCTTGCGCAGCGCATCGCCGATGTCGTGGTTGTTCGAGGCCTCGGCCATGGCCTGCAGCTCGGCGGTGCTCATGTTCTTGTAGAAGTAGATGATCCACTTGTAGCCGATTTCCAGCGGATGGGTGTCACAGATGGCGTCGTACATGAAGTACAGCTTGGCGCGGAAATCCTTGAACTGATCGCTGGCCTGGATCTCCTCCAGGCTCATGCTGCCGGCCAGACCCTTGTAGTTGGCATGCAGCCAGCGGTAATCGGCCTCCACGTCGGCAGCCAGGTCGTCCATCGTCACCGGCTTGCCGTCCACCGTGGTGTAGTCCTTCATGAACGGGCCCTTGGGCACGTCCTTCCACATGACTTCCACGAACTCATCCGGCGTCAGCTTGTACTGCAGATGGTTGATCTGGTACATCAGCAGCGCTTCTTCGCAGTCGTTCATGATGCAGGTGTTGTCCCAGTCGAACACCGCGTACGGGCGCTTGTTGGCGTTGTAGTGCTTGCTCTTCACGCCGTGCTCGTCCAGCACCAGCTGCAGGCGTTTGGCGTTGAGCGGCGACCAGCGCGCCGGGTCCAGCGTGGGGGCGCTGAGCTGGGTGGTCGTGGCGGCCTGGGCCTGACCGGCCTTGAGCAACACGGTACTGCTGACGGATACGGCGGCAAGGGTATTCAGAAACTGGCGACGCTGCATGTTGACTCTCCCTGTGTAGGACCCGGTGGTGGGCGGTGATCGGCCGGCGCGGCAAGCGGCGCACGACGCATACATTGAAGAGCATAATCGCGCATCATTTCCACAAAATTACACAAATGCCACAAATTGACACATCGCGGCCGTAACATCGACGCGACACTTTGCCGTCGGCACTGGCTTGACAGCCCGCTGGCGACCGACACAATGCCTGCAACGACATTCCGAATGGAGCCTGCCATGTGGCAAGAAGAGCGCTACCAGCGCATCCGCAGCCTGCTGCACAGCCTGCAGCGCGTCAGTACCGAGCGCATCGTGGCCGAGCTTGGCGTTTCGCGCGAAACGGTGCGCCGCGACCTGGTGGCCATGGAGCAGCTGGGGCAGCTCAAGCGCACCCATGGCGGCGCGATCCGTATCGAGGATGAGGCGCCGATTGCCGAGCGGGCGCAGCAGAACGTGCAGGCCAAGCGCCTCATCGCCCGCGCCGCACTGGCCGAGCTGGCGCACGGGCAGACCGTGTTCGTCGATGCCGGCACCACCACCGCGATCCTGGCCGAGGAGCTGGCCAGGTTCGGCGGTCTGACCGTGATCACCAATTCCTTCGACGTGGCGCTGACGCTGCGCGATGCCGCCAGCAGCGAGGTGCCGTGCAACCAGGTGGTGGTGCTGGGCGGCTCGCTGGGCGAGCGTGCGCCGTCCACGCTGGGTGCCGGCACGGTGGCCGAGATCGGCCGCTACCGCGCCGACGTGGCGCTGATTTCGCCGGTGGGGGTGGAGGCGGCGCGCGGCGCCAGCAACTACGACCACCAGGAAGCCGCAGTGGCGCGCGCGATGGTGGATAACGCCAGCCGCGTGGTGATGCTGGCCGACAGCAGCAAGCTGGGCGTGGGCAGCCGGGTGGTGTTCTGCGCGCCGGAGCGCATCGACACCCTGATTACCGAACGCAGCGCCGGCAGCGTGCCGGCGCTGGCGGAACTGGCGGCAAAGGTTGGCCGCATCGTGCAGGCCGGCTAGCTGGCCGCGCCGGATTCGGCCGCCGCACCCTGGCGCGCCAGGAAGCTGCGGTAGAAGGTGATGAAGGCGCGCGCCGCCGGCGGCGTATGGCGGCCCGGCGGGAGCACGGCGTACAGCCCGCCCTTGGGCAGCGACCATTGCGGCAGCAGATGCACCAGCCGGCCGGCAGCCAGATCCTGGCGGATGCTGTAGTGATCGAGCACGGAAATGCCGGCCCCTTGCAGCAGCAGCGCCCGCAGCGAGGTACTGGAGTCCACCCGTAGCCGGGACTGCATGCGCACCGTGCGCAGGCCGCCATCGGCGGCGTGGAAAGTCCAGGTCAGCGGCGTGCGCATCAGGGTGAATGCCACCCAGTTGTGCCCGGCCAGCTGCTCCGGTGTGTCCGGCACGCCGTGGCTGCGCAGATAGCCGGGGGAGGCCACCAGCCGCTGCTCGAACTCCCCCAGCCTCACGGCGCGCAGCGAGGAGTCGCGCAGCGCCCCCAGGCGGATGGCGACATCGATGCCTTCCGCCACCAGGTCCACCACCTGGTCGCTGGTATGCAGATCCAGCTGCAGCGACGGGTGCAGGCTGGCGAACTCGGTCACGGCCGGCGACAGCGACTGCATGAAATGGTCGATGGGGGCGGTCAGGCGC
Organism: Vogesella sp. LIG4; assembly: GCF_900090205.1. Classification (NCBI taxonomy): domain Bacteria; kingdom Pseudomonadati; phylum Pseudomonadota; class Betaproteobacteria; order Neisseriales; family Chromobacteriaceae; genus Vogesella; species Vogesella sp. LIG4. The sequence goes on from NZ_LT607802.1 coordinate 2,099,410, forward strand.
AGCGTGCCGCCCAGGGCGGTATCGCTGCGGCCAACCTGCTGCAGCGCATCGCGCAGCACCAGCAGGGCCGGCTGGGCCTGCGCCAGCAATGCCTGCCCGGCATCGGTCAGCCGTACCTGCCGCGTGGTGCGGGTGAACAGCGGCACGCCCAGCTGGGTTTCCAGCCGCGAGATATGCAGGCTGACATTGGCCTTGGTCATGCCCAGCCGCTCGGCCGTGGTGGTGAAGCTGCCGCTGTCCGCCACGGTGGCAAACACTTGCAGGCCGTTCAGGTTGTCCAGCAGATTGCGTTTCATCGCTGTCGATGCCCTGGCTGTCAATTTCTTGGTAACAATGAATTATGGAATCGGCGGTTTATCTGATCAATGCGCCGTTGCACTATTGCGTCCATCGCCCGTGCTGATGGCAGTGCGGCAATTACCAGATGGGAGTTCCAGCATGAATATCGCATTGATCGGCGCAAGCGGCTTTATCGGTTCCGGCCTGCTCAAGGAGGCACTGGCCCGCGGCCACCACGTAACCGCCCTGGTGGCGCATCCGGAAAAACTGGCGCCGCAGCCGCAACTCACCGTGTTGCAGGCCGATGTGCAGGACACCGCGGCACTGGCGGCACAGCTCAAGGGCCACGATGCCGTGCTCAGCGCCTTCAGCGGCCACGCACAGCAGAATCTCTACGATTACTACCTGGATGGCATCCGCTCCATCGTGGCCGCCAGCAAGGCAGCCGGCGTCGAGCGCCTGCTGGTGGTGGGCGGTGCCGGCAGCCTGGAGGTGGCACCGGGGGTGCAGGTGGTGGATACCCCGGACTTTCCTGAGCAGTGGAAGCAGTCGGCACTGGGGGCGCGCGAGGCATTGCGCCTGCTGCAGCAGGAGCAGGAGTTGAACTGGAGCATGCTCAGCCCGTCGGCACTGATCGCGCCGGGCGAGCGCAGCGGCCGTTTCCGGCTGGGGCTGGACCAGCTGCTGGTCGATGCCGACGGCAAGAGCCATATTTCCGTCGAAGACTACGCGGTAGCCATGCTGGACGAGCTGGAGCAAGGCGCGCACCCGCGCCAGCGCTTTACCGTGGGTTACTGAGCCGGGGGCGCCCAGCCGGCATAGCTGGGCCATACCAACGCTGCATTGTCGATAAGGGCTGATGTATCAATATCAATAAATGTCGAATGATTATCCGGCCATTTGTGCTACATAGAAAGGACCTGTAGCGCACTGTGACGCGATCATTTTCGAGAAGCCTGGCCTATGCAGCGTTCAACCCCAGGACAGTACGAGGGGTTCGCCTTCCTCTCCACGTCTGCTCCAACTCCTGCCCAGCGCCGCTTGATGTTGGTGGCAATCCTGGGTTCGGCCCTACTGTTCGCGCTGCTGGTGCCGTTTGCCAAGCAGCCGCTGGGCAAGATATGGGCATTCATTCCGGCCTACCAGTCGGCACTGGTGGTGAACGATCTGATCACTGCCGTGCTGCTGTTCGGCCAGTTCTACATTCTGCGCACCATGGCCCTGCTGACGCTGGCCGCCGGCTACCTGTTCACCGCCTGCATGGCGGTGGTGCATGCGCTGAGCTTCCCCGGCCTGTTCGTACCCGGCGGCCTGCTGGGCGCCGGGCCGCAGACCACGGCCTGGCTGTACATGTGCTGGCACGGGATATTCCCGCTGCTGGTGATGCTCTACGCCCTGCTGGCACACCTGGAATGGCGGCTGCCGGCCCGCTTCCGGGCTTCCGGGGCGATTCTGCTGTCCATCCTGCTGGCGCTGCTGGCCACGGCGGTGCTGACCATGGTGACCACCCTGGGCCACCCCTATCTGCCGGGCATCATGCAGGGCAGCCACTACACGCCGGTGATGCTGGGCGTGGTGTCCACGGTGTGGGGGCTGAGTCTGCTGGCGCTGCTGCTGATCTGCCGCTGGCACCAGCGTTCTGTGCTCAATCTGTGGCTGACGGTGGTGATGTTCGCCTGGCTGTGCGACATCGCGCTGTCGGCGATGCTGAACAACGGCCGCTTCGACCTGGGCTTCTACGCCGGGCGCATCTACGGCCTGTTGGCCGCAAGCTTCGTGCTGATGGTGCTGCTGCTGGAAAACGGCCTGCTGTACTCACGGCTGGCACAGACCGCGGTGGCGCTGGATGCCGCCAAGCGCGAGGCGGAGGAGGCTACCCGCGCCAAATCCATGTTCCTGGCCAATATGAGCCACGAGATCCGCACGCCGATGAACGCCATCATCGGCATGTCCTACCTGACGCTGAAAACCGAGCTGAGCATGCGGCAGCGCGATTACGTCAGCAAGATCCACAACGCCGGCACTTCGCTGCTGGGCGTCATCAACGACATCCTGGATTTTTCCAAGGTGGAGGCGGACCGTATCGACCTGGAGAAGGTGAGCTTCCGCCTGGACGACGTGCTGGAGAACGTGTCGTCGCTGGTGGGGCAGCGCGCGGCGGAGAAAGAGCTGGAGTTGCTGTTCGAGTGTGGCTCGGAAGTACCGCAAAGCCTGATCGGCGACCCGCTGCGGCTGGGGCAGGTGCTCACCAATCTGGTCAGTAACGCCATCAAGTTCACCGAGCGCGGCCAGGTGACGGTCAACATCCAGATGCGGGAGCAGGTGGGCGACAAGGTGATGCTGCGCTTTGGCGTGCGCGACACCGGCATCGGCATGGATGAAGAGCAGCAGGCCAGGCTGTTCCAGGCCTTCAGCCAGGCTGACGGCTCCACCACGCGCAAATACGGCGGCACCGGCCTGGGGCTGGCCATCGTCAAGCGGCTGGTGGAGCTGATGGGCGGCAGCATCCAGGTGGAGTCGGAGCCGGGGCAGGGCAGCACCTTCCTGTTCAGCACCTGGCTGGGCGTGTCCGCGGTGCTCAATCCCAGCGGCAAATCGCTGCCGGAAGGTGCGCGCGGCCTGCGGGTGCTGGTGGTCGACGACAACGCCTCGGCACGCGACATCCTGTCCGAGCAGCTGCGCGGGCTGGATTTTGCCGTCAGCACCTGTGCTTCCGGGCGCGAGGCGCTGGAGATCTACCGCCAGGCCAGCATGGATCACCCGTTCGACATGGTGTTCGTGGACTGGATGATGCCGGTGATGGACGGCATCGAAACCGCCACCCATATCCGTGCGCTCAACGGCGCCAAGATCATCATGGTCACCGCCTTCGGCCGCGACGACGTGCGCGCCCAGGCCGAGGCGATCGGCGTGGATGGTTTCCTGGTCAAGCCGGTGAGCCAGTCCTCGCTGCTGGACGTGATGCTGGGCCTGTTCGGCGGCCGCGGCGAGGGCGGCAGCGGGCGGCAGGCGCTGGCACTGCCCAGCCTGGACGGGGTGCGGGTGCTGCTGGCCGAGGACAACCGCATCAACCAGCAGCTGGCGGTGGAACTGCTGCAGGCGGCCGGCGCCACGGTGGACGTGGTGGACAACGGCCGCGATGCAGTGATCCGCCTGGCCGAACACGGGCCGGACGCCTACGACGTGGTGCTGATGGACGTGCAGATGCCGGTGCTGGACGGTATCGAGGCGGCGCGGCTGATTCGCGGCGACCCGCGGCTGCTGGACCTGCCCATCATCGCCATGACTGCCGACGTGCAGGCCACCGAGCGCGACAACTGTCTGGCTGCCGGCATGGTGGATCACATTCTGAAACCGGTGGACCCGCACGTGATGTTCGACACCATACGGCGCTGGGTGCAGCCCAGGGAGGCCGGGGAGGCCGTACCCGAGCCGACCGCTGTCGTGGCGCCGCCACCGCTGGCGATACAGGCGGTGCTCAGCCAGAGCACCGGGCTTGGTAGCGTGGCGGGCAACCGCAGCCTGTACCTGCACCTGCTGCGGCAGTTCGTGGCCGAGGAAAGCGATGCGGGCAACCGTATCACCGTGGCGCTGGCGGTGAGCGATCGCGATACCGCGGTACGCATTGTGCACAGCCTGAAAGGGCTGGCCGGCACACTGGGCTTCCTGCGCCTGCAGGCGGTGGCTGCCAGCCTGCAGCAGGCCATTACCGATGGCGAGGACTACCCGCCGCTGCTGGTTGATTTCGAAGAACAGCTGCAGCGGGTGGTGATGCTGCTCAAGGATGCGCTGGCGCAGGAAGAAGGCGAGCCCGACAGCGTGCCGGGCGAGGCGGCGCCGCTGCTGCGCGAGCTGAGCAGCCTGCTGGCGGCCAGCGACGGCGACGCGCTGGGCTTCTTCCTGGAGCACGCCGTCAGCATTCGCGCGGTGTTGCCGGAGGCGGCGCTGGCCGGTTTTGACAAGGCGCTGCGCCAGTTCGACTTTCCCGCCGCGCGGGAATGGCTGGAACAGGCGGCGGCGGAGGCGGGCATCAACTGGCAGGAGGATGCGTCATGATCGAGAACCTGAGCATGCTGCCGCGGCAGACGGTGCTGGTGGTTGACGACACGCCGGAGAACCTGACCCTGCTGTACGGCCTGCTGAAGGACAGCTACCGCATCCTGGTGGCCAACAGCGGCGAGCGGGCGCTGCAGCTGCTGGCAGGCGAGCAGCTGCCGGACCTGGTGCTGCTGGATGTGATGATGCCGGGCATCGGCGGCTTTGCCGTGTGCCAACAGCTGAAGAGCAACCCGCATACCGCCAGCATTCCGGTGATCTTCCTGACCGCCAAGGGCGAGAACGAGGACGAGCAGGCTGGTTTCGATGCCGGCGCGGTGGATTACATCATCAAGCCGATTTCGCCGCCCATCGTACGGGCACGGGTGCGCACCCACATGAAGCTGAAGGCGGCGGCGGACTTCCTGGTGGACCAGGCGGCCTTCCTGCGCCGCGAGGTGGAGACGCGCACCCAGGAGGTGCAGGTGATCCAGGACGTGACCATCATGGCGATGGCATCGCTGGCGGAAACCCGCGACCACGAGACCGGCAACCACATCCGCCGCACCCAGAACTATGTGCGCGCGCTGGCGAAGCAGCTGCAGCCGCATCCGCGCTTTCGCGCCATGCTGAACGACGACACCATCGACATGCTGTACAAGTCGGCGCCGCTGCACGATATCGGCAAGGTGGGCATACCGGATGCCATTCTGCTCAAGCCGGGCAAGCTCACGCCGGAAGAGTTCGAGATCATGAAGACGCACACCACGCTGGGGCGCGATGCCATCGCCACGGCGGAAAAACTGCTCAATGCACCGAGCAGCTTTTTGCGGCTGGCGCGCGAGATCGCCAACTACCACCAGGAAAAATGGGATGGCAGCGGCTACCCGGAAGGCTTGTCCGGCGATGCCATTCCGGTGTCGGCACGGTTGATGGCGGTGGCGGATGTCTACGACGCGCTGATTTCGCGTCGGGTGTACAAGCCGCCGTTTCCGCACGAGCAGGCGGTGGCGATGATACGCGCCGGGCGTGGCCAGCATTTCGACCCGGACATGGTGGATGCCTTCAGCGAGATAAGCGAGGAATTCCGCGCCATTGCCCTGCGCTACTCCGACGAATAAGTTGCCGCCATCCCGTTTACACGACAAAGCCCTTTCGCACTGCGAAAGGGCTTTGCCAATATGACAAGGGTTGGCCGCATGCGGCCAACCCTTGTCGGGGGGAGGGGCGGGCTGTCAGGTCAGCAGCAGCGCCCGACCTTGCCGCTGCCGCCGCCGTAGCGGGCCTGCTGACGCTCGCGGAAGAATTCCTCGTACGTCATCGGCGTCTGCTCCGGATGGGTGCTGCGCATGTGCGCCAGGTAGGTGTCGTAGTCGGGCTGGCCGACCATCAGCCTGGCGGCCTGCCCCAGTTGCTTACCCAGTGTGCCGAGTTGTTTGAACATGATGCTCTCCCGTTCAGGCGCGGCCGGCTTCCACCGCCACCGGCGGGGTTTCGCGGGAGGTCGGCTGGCTGCTGCGCAGCGCCAGGCGGCAGGCACGCACACCATAGAACAGCACGCTGACCACCACCAGGATGAACAGCATGGTCATGGCGGCATCCAGTCGGTCGTTGAACACGATCTGGTGCATCTGCTCGACGCTCTTGGCCGGTGCCAGCAGCTTGCCGTCGGCGATGGCAGCCTGGTACTTGGCTGCATGCGCGAGGAAACCCACTTTCGGATTATCGGAGAATGCCTTCAGCCAGCCGGCGGTCAGCGTGCATACCAGCAGCCAGATGGTGGGCAGGATGGTCACCCAGGCGTAGCGCTCGCGCTTGAGCTTGAACAGCACCACGGTGGCCAGGATCAGCGCGATGGCGGCCAGCATCTGGTTGGAGATGCCGAACAGCGGCCACAGCGTGTTGATGCCGCCCAGCGGATCGACCACGCCCTGGTACAGGAAATAGCCCCAGGCTGCCACGCACAGGCAGGAGGCGGCCACGTTGGCCGGCAGCGAGTCGGTTTTCTTGAACCCCGGCACGAACAGCCCCAGCAGATCCTGCAGCATGAAGCGGCCGGCGCGGGTGCCGGCATCCACCGCGGTGAGGATGAACAGCGCTTCGAACAGGATGGCGAAGTGGTACCAGAACGCCTTCATGCCGTCGTTGCCGAACACCCGCGATAGGATCTCGGCCATGCCCACCGCCAGCGTCGGCGCGCCGCCGGCACGCGAGATGATGGTGTGTTCACCCAGCGTCTGCGCGGTGTGGGTCAGCATCTCGGGGGTAATCATGAAGCCGAACTGCGACACCGCCAGCGCCGCGCTTTCCGCGGTCTTGCCCAGCAGCGCGGCCGGGCTGTTCATGGCGAAGTAGATACCCGGTTCGATGCAGGCGGCGGCCACCAGCGCCATGATGGCGACGAAGGACTCCATCAGCATGCCACCGTAGCCGATGAACGGCGCGTGGGCTTCGTTTTCCAGCAGCTTGGGGGTGGTGCCGGAGGAAATCAGCGCGTGGAAGCCGGATACCGCGCCGCAGGCGATGGTGATGAACAGGAAGGGGAATACGCTGCCGGACCATACCGGGCCGCTACCGTCGATGAAGCGGGTGACCGACGGCATTTTCAGCTCCGGCATCACGATGACGATGCCGATGGCCAGGCCGACGATGGTGCCGATCTTCAGGAAGGTGGACAGGTAGTCACGCGGCGCCAGCAGCAGCCACACCGGCAGCACCGAGGCGATGGCGCCGTAGCAGATCAGGATCCAGGTCAGCTCCTTGCCGGTAAAGGTGAACAGGCCGGCAAGCGTCGGGCTGGCCGCCACCTGGCCGCCGCCGACAATCGCCAGCATCAGCAGCACGAAGCCGAGCAGCGATACCTCGCCGATGCGGCCCGGGCGGATATAGCGGGTGTAGATGCCCATGAACAGCGCAATCGGGATGGTGGCGCCCACGGTGAAGGTGCCCCACGGGCTGTCGGCCAGCGCCTTCACCACGATCAGTGCCAGCACTGCCAGCAGGATCACCATGATCATGAAGGTGCCGAACAGCGCGATGATGCCGGGCACCGGCCCCAGCTCGGACTTGATCAGCTCGCCCAGCGAGCGGCCATCGCGGCGGGTGGAGATGAACAGGATCATGAAATCCTGCACCGCACCGGCAAACACCGCACCGGCCAGCAGCCACAGCATGCCCGGCAGGTAGCCCAGTTGTGCGGCCAGCACCGGGCCTACCAGCGGGCCGGCGCCGGCAATGGCGGCGAAGTGGTGGCCGAACAGCACGTGCTTGTTGGTGGGCACGTAGTCCAGGCCGTCGTTCATGCGCACCGCCGGGGTGGCGCGGCGCGGGTCGAGCAGCATCACCTTGTCGGCGATGAAGCGGCTGTAGTAGCGGTAGGCGATCAGGTAAACGGAAACCGCGGCGGCAACGATCCACAGGGCGTTGATCGTTTCTCCACGATGCAGGGCGACGGTGCCGAGCGCGAACGCGCCGACAAGCGCCAGCAGTATCCACCCGAGGTGGCTGGCTAGGCGTTGCATGTTTTTCTCCAGTGCTGTGTGGTCTGTGTGTGCGGCCGCTGCCGTCTGTGCGGCTTGCCCGGCCGGGCTGTTGCTATTCTGGATCTGCGGCCAACGGGAAGGCGCACTGCTGTGCTGGCCGCCACGCAATATTACGTAGACATTGCTTTTCTTGCCTAGTCGCAGTGGTCGGCAATATGCGCCATGGCGTTTCAGGCCGCCGCCTGCCGCCGGGTGATGGCGCGCAGGCAGGGAAGCAGTTTCGCCAGCGGGAGGGAGTCAGGTACGCACGGGCGTGCGGCAGGTGCAGGGCAGGCGGCCGCGCCACGTGCGTGGCGGGCCGGGCTGCAGGAGGGAAGGAGGCTGGCCTTATTCCGCCGCTTTGGCCGGCTGGGCGCTAGGCTGCTCCCAGCCGCCGCCCAGTGCCAGGAACAGCGTCAGCTGATCCTGCGCCAGCTGGGCATCGGCAGCGGCCAGCGCGGCGTCGCTGCCGGCCAGGGTGCGGTCGGCATCCAGGCTGCTGGCGTAGGGGGCGCGGCCGGCGGTATACAGGCGGTGGTTGTCCTGCGCCGCCTTGCGGGCCTCGTCACGCGCGGCGCGCAGCGCGGCGTGGCGTTCCAGGTCCTTGGCATAGAAGGTCAGCGCGGTTTCGGTTTCGCGCAGCGCATTGAGCACCACGCCGTCGAAGCGCGCCAGTGCCGCGTCGGCGCCGGCCTTGGCCATTTTCACGCGGGCATGGGCGCCGCTGTCGGGAATGGTCCAGCTCAGCAGCGGCCCCAGCGCCCAGCGCGAGGTGCGGGTTTCGCCCATGTGTTCCAGCAGGCCGGTGTAGCCGGCCGAGGCGCCCAGGGTGATGCTGGGATACAGCTCGGCGGTGGCCACGCCGATGCTGGCGGTGGCTGCGGCCAACTGTCGCTCGGCTTCGCGGATGTCCGGGCGGCGCTTGAGCAGCGCGGCGCCATCGCCTATCGGCAGCGCTTGCGACAGCTGCGGCTCGCTGTCGCAGGCCACGGCACTGGCCGCCAGCTCGCCCGGTGCCTTGCCTTGCAGGGCGGCCAGCCGGTAGCGGGCGGCATCCTGCTCGGCCAGGTAGCGCGGCAGGTTGGCGCGCAAGGCTTCACCCTGGGCGCGGGCGCGTTCCAGGTCGGTGATGCGGCCGCGGCCGGCCGTCAGCAGTTGCTGCACGATGGCGGTATTGCGGTTCTGCAGTTCCAGCTCGTGTCTGGCGACGGTCAGCTGGTGGCTGGCCGAGCAGCCCTGCACATAGGCGCGGGCGGTTTCGGCGGCCACGGTGATGCGCACCAGGTCAACGGCGGCCTCGCTGGCCTGGCTGTTGGCGTGCGCGGCCTCGTCGGCACGCTTGAGCTTGCCGAACAGGTCGAGTTCGTAGCCGATCTTGATGCCGGCATCGCCTTCGTTCACCACCGGCAGGCGTTCTTCGATCAGGAAGGCCTCGCCGGATTCCTGCGCCTTGCGCGCGCCGATTTCCACCGCGGCATGCGGGTTGCGCTCGGCTCCGGTCCTGTCTTCCATCGCCAGTGCGCGCTGCAGGTTGGCCATGGCCACGCGCAGGTTGCTGTTGGAGGCCAGCGACTGGGCGATCAGCTGGTCCAGTTTCGGGTCGTGGTACAGCCGCCACCAGCCATCCGGCACCGGCTGGCTGGAAAACGCCTGATCCTTGCCGGCGATGAAGCTGCCGTTGGCCGCAGGCTTCTGCAGGGCGGCGGATTGCGGCACGGCGTAGTCAGGGCCGACCGTGGTGCAGGCGGTGAGGCCGAGCAGCAGCGCGCTGGCCAGCAGCGGGGCGGCGATTCTCATTGGCGGGTGTCCTTGTTGTGCACCGACACCGTGGCGGTGCGGCCGGCGATCAGGCGGAAGTCGGCCGGTACTTCATCCAGCGATACCCGTACCGGAATGCGCTGCGCCAGGCGCACCCAGTTGAAGGTGGGGTTGACGTTGGGCAGCAGCGCGTTGCCGTTGCTGCGGTCGCGGTCGTCGATGCCGGCGGCGATGCTCTGCACATGGCCGTGCAGCACGTGCTTGTCGCCCATGATCTGGATATCCACCGGCTCGTTGATCTGCACGCCGCCAAGCTTGGTTTCCTCGAAGTAGCCCACCACGTGGAAGGAGCGGGAATCCACTACCGACAGCACCGGGCGGCCGCTGCTGACGTAGTCGCCATTGCGCGGCACGCGGTCGTTCAGGTAGCCGTCCACCGGGCTTTTCACCTCGGTGCGTGCCAGGTTGAGGCGGGCCAGCTCCACTGCGCTGCTGGCGGCGGCCATGGCGGCTTCACCCTGTTCCACCTTGGCCTGGGCTTCTTCCTGCGCTTCCTTGGCCACCAGGTCGGACAGCTGCTTGTTGCGCGCCACTTCGCGCTTGGCCTGTGCCAGGCTGGCGCGCTGCGCCGCCAGGGCGGCTTCGGCCTGGTGTACCGCCAGCTGGTAGCGGCTGCGGTCGATGACGAACAGCACGTCGCCGCGCTTCACCAGCTGGTTGTCGGCGACATTCACCTGGGTGATCAGGCCGGAAACATCGGGCGCTACCTGCACGATGTCGGCGCTGATGCGGCCATCGCGGGTCCACGGGGCGTTGGTGTAGTAGTCCCACAGGTGGCGGGCCACCAGCAGGGCAATGGCCACGATGACCAGGGTCAGTGCAATCGGCCCGATGCGACGGAGGAGATTATTCATGGCGACTACCTTTGGGTGAGCGCAACCGTCACGCCAAGGACGATCACGAAAAGAGCAAAGTTGAACAGTGAGCGGTGCCAGATGATGCGGTACAGCCCGGTGTAGCCCAGTAGCAGGCGCAACAGGCTGGTTGCCGCGAAGGCGATCAGCATCAGCAGCAGCAGGCTGGGGATGTACACCCCGTAAATATCGATTTCGCCGATCATGCTCGGGCCTCTACGGATAATGGCGGCAGCGGCGCATAGGCCGGTGCCTGCGGAAACAGCGATACGCGCAGTTCCACCAGTGCATTGCGTGCCTCGTTGCCGGCAGTGCTGGCGCAGGCGATGGCATTGGCGATGGCGGTGTCCAGCTGGGTGAGCGCGGCAGCGGCGGGGGGCTGGAAGCTGCCGCTGTCGGCGCAGTGCTGGAAGTGCTTGCCCACCGACTGCAGCACGCTGTCGATGGCCTGGTGGGCCTTGTCCGGCAGGCGCAGCTCGTCGCGTTGCAGGTCCAGCGCGCTGAAGCCGACGCGCAGTTCGCGGAAGCCGTCGGTGAGGCTGTCGTCGCCGCTGGCGGCCAGGCGCGGCACCAGCAGCCCCAGGCGGTCCAGCATCAGCGAGGTCAGGCGCGGGTAGTCGTCGCTATGGCGGCCGGCGGCGGCATGCGCCAGGTCGCGCCAGCTGGTGTGCACCAGGCGGCGCAGCGCCAGGTCGGTGCCGAACGGGCGTGTCAGCAGGGTCCAGATCAGCGCCAGCAGGCCGCCCACGGCACCGGCGACGTTGCCGTTGACGTAGGAAGTGAAGTCCGCGTTGTAGGCGCCCTGGATGCCGACGAAGTTGGCGGTGTTCACCGCCAGCAGCATGGCGATCATGCTGAAGCGCGGCTGCGAGATGAAGGTGCCGATCAGCAGGAAGGGCACCGCCAGCAGCGCCACCAGGGTTTCGAAGTTCTGCGACGACGGCAGCACCGCGAACAGCAGCACGCCGCCCAGCACGATGCTCACCACCGTCCACACGAAGAAGGTCTGGATGAAGGGCGCCGGCTCGTCCAGCGCGGCAAAGAAGCAGCAGGCCACCGCGCCCAGGATCACCGCGCTGGCGCCGTCGGCCCAGCCGGAGCCTATCCACAACTGGCAGCCCAGGAAGATGGCCAGCGAGGCGGAGGCGGCGGAAAACAGCAGCATGCCGAAATCGTAGTGGCGGGTGTCGGCGCTGACTTCCCAGCGGCGGTAGGCCGGCTGCCAGCTGGCGTCATGCTGCTCGCTGGCGATCAGCAGGCGCAGCGTCTGGCAGTCCTGCCACAGGTTCACCAACGCGCGCAGGCGCATGCGCGCGGTGCCCAGCAGCAGCGCCGACCAGTGTTCCTGCGCTTCATCGTCGTCCAGTTGCTGGTGCAGCAGGCGCGCCTGCTGCCGGTAGTTGTCGCTGTCCGGGTCCAGCGCCAGCCAGGCGGCGATTTCCGCCATCAGCGCTTCCAGCTCCGCCGGCACGCCGCCGGGCTGCTGGCGCAGGGTGGCCAGCAGGCTGGACAGCGACTCAAGGATGGGCAGCAGCATGCTCATGCGTGCACGCAGTTCGCGGGCGTACTGGGTGGTGCTGCGGCTGGCCGAGTCGTAGGACAGCTGGCTGATCAGCTGATCCAGCGCCAGGATGTCTGCGGCCAACCTGTGGCGGCTGCTGGCGCCGGCCTGCCCGTTGCCGGGTAGCAGCGCCGCCGCCGCCCAGGTGCCGGCATCGCGCAGCCAGCCGTCGATGCGTTGCGCCAGCACGGTGGAGACGCGCGAGGGGAATATCAGGCCGGAGACCACGCTGGCGCAGACGATGCCCAGCAGGATCTCCTCGCTGCGCGCCACGGCGATATCGAACACCTGCAGCGGTGCGGATACCGCGGGCAGGGCGATCATCGGCATGGTGTAGGCCGACAGCATGAACAGGTAGTTGCGCGGGCTGCGGTCCAGCAGCGACAGGTACAGCAGCGTGCCGGTCCACAGCGCGATCACCAGGCTGAGCAGGGTGGGGGCGTCGATCAGCATCGGCACGAACAGCACCGCGGCGGCGGCGCCGAGCAGGGTGCCGCCCACGCGGTACACCGCCTTGGAGCGGGTGGCGCCGGTGAGCGGGTGCGACACGATGTACACGCTGCCCATGGCCCAGTACGGGCGCGGCAGGCCCAGCAGCAGGGCGATGTACAGCGCCAGCATCGCTGCGGCGAATACCTTGGCGGAAAACAGCCAGTCGCGTTTAGTCGGCAGCGAGATCATTGTCGCGCTCCTTGCTGCTGCCCCTGGCCGGCAGTTGTTCGGCGGCCTGCTGCAGTACCTTGAACACCCGCAGCGCGGCCTCCAGGTCGGGTGCGCTGATGTCGGCGAATACCCGCGCGCGCAGCATCACCAGCTGCGCTTCGATCTGGGTCACGATGTCGCGCCCGGCCGCGGTGAACCACAGGGTTTTCACCCGCCGGTCCAGCGGCGATTTCTCGCGGTGCACCAGGCCTGCCAGGCTCAGCTGGTCGATGATGCGCACCATCGACGCAGGCTCGATGGTGAGGGCATCGGCCAGCTCGCTCTGGCTGACGCCCTCGCCCAGGCGGCCGATGAACAACATGGCCGAGCCGCAGGAGGTGGAAATACCGTATTGCCCCAGCGTGTCCTGGGCGATCTGCTGCCACAGCACGCCCATGGGCCGCAGGCTGCCGGTGAATTTCAGGCGGAGTTGATCGATGTCGGTCATGGTGGTGGCTGACGCGGTGGCGGCTATTAATGAATAGCTGCATTTTAGCCATTTCGTTGTTTAGTTAGCAAGCTAATCATTTAGTGCGTTACCAATGTGACAAGCCAGATGCGCGGCAGAAAGGAGCGGGAGCCCCAGCCGGCGGCAGCGGCCGGGCGGAGGGGCGATACGGGAAGGGAATGTGGCGGCGGCAGGCTCAGGAGCCGGCCAGCACCTGCAGCCGCTGCAGCACCTGGCGCTTGCTGACCACGCCGAGAAAGCGGCGGCTGTCCAGGTCTTCGACCACCGGGATGCGCTCCAGCGGGCTGCTGGCGAACAGCGACCAGGCATCCTTGAGGCCGGCCCTGGCCGGCAGCAGCTCGAAGCTGGTTTCGATCAGCCCGGCAATGCTGTCGTCCAGCCGGTGCCCGTCGCGGCACAGCTCGGCGGCCAGGCGGTGGATGGAGACCACGCCGGCAAAGCGGCCGTCGGCATCGATGACGTACAGGTAGCGGGTGCGCGTCTGCTGGAAGCAGACGTTGGCCGCAGCCAGGGTGTGGGTGGGGGAAAGATGCACGGCAACCGGCTCAAGCAGCGACATCAACTCGGCATCGTGCAGCGCATCCACCTTGGCCAGCCGGGCACGTCGGCGGTTCAGCACCTCGTACAGCGAATCGGTGCGGAACAGCCGCGCCACGGCGTAGGCCAGCACGCTGCCGGCCATCAGTGGCAACAGCAGTCCGGCGTTCATGGTCATTTCGAACACCATCAGGATGGCCATCAGCGGGGCGTGGCTGACCGCCGCCATGAACGCGCCCATGCCCACCAGCGCGATCAGGCCGCCATCGCCTTGCGGCAGCATGGGCGCCAGCGTCAGCAGCTGGGCGAGCAGGGCACCCAGCGCCGCGCCGATGAACAGCGACGGGGTGAAGATGCCGCCCACGGCGCCGGAGCCCACGATCAGCGCGGTGGCGGCGATCTTGGCGAGCAGCGTCCACGGCAGCGGCGCCGACATGGGGTGGCCCTGCAGGATATCGATGATGGGGGCGTAGCCGTTGCCGCAGACTTCGGGAATGAACACGGCGATGCCGCCCATCAGCAGCCCGCCCAGCGCCATGCGCCAGGGCAGGGCGAGCGGCAGGCGCCGGAAGCTTTGCCGGCCGTACTGCAGCAGGCGCAGGAACAGCGGCGCCAGCAGGCCGGCCAGCAGGCCGATGGGCACGATCAGCAAATACACCCCCAGCCCCGGGGAGGCGATGCCGGCGCCGAGCGCGAACGGCGCATCGTGGCTGCCGCTGGCCAGCATGGCCAGCGAGGCGGACACCGAGGCGGCAAACAGCGGCAGCAGCAGATCGACGGTAATGGCGCCCAGCACTATCTCGGCCACGAACATCGCCCCGGCCAGCGGCGTGTGGTACACCGAGGCCAGGCCGGCGGCGGCGCCGCAGGCGGTGAGCAGCCGCAGCTGGCGCTCGCTGGCCCAGCGACGGCCGGCCAGCGAGCCGGTGAGTGCGGCCAACTGCACCATGGCGCCTTCGCGGCCGATGGAGCCGGCCGACACGATGGACGCCAGCGACGACAGGCTGCGCAGCAGGGAGGGGGCAGGCGGGATGCGGCCATCGCCATCTGCTACCGCATCCATGTATTCACTGTTGGCCGCACCGTATTTCTTGTGGGCGTAATACAGCAGCAGGCCGGCCAGCGCACCGCCCAGCGCCGGTACCAGCAGGCGCCACCACCAGTCCAGCTGCGCCACGATGCGCGTGATGTCCTGTGCCGAGCCGAACAGCAGCCGGTAGCCCCAGTCGATGGCATGGCGGAACAGGCTGGTGACGCCGGCAGCCAGGATGCCGATCGGCACCGCCAGCAGCAGGTTGCGGGCGTGGCTGCTGAGGCGTTCGGTGAGGCGGAAAACGGGCAGCATGGCGAGGGTCGCGGCTCGGGTTGAGCGGTGTGGGTGATGGCTGGGCATTATAGCCAGCCTGGCGCCCCGGTTTGCCGCTGGTGAGGGCCGGCGCTGGCTGCAAAGCCGCCGGGGCAGGCCCGCACAGTGGCCGGAAGTACAGGTCGGCTGGAGAAATCCATACCGTCAACTAGTGTGAATCGTGTTTCCCCGGTGTTGGAGTGCAGTGCTTTGATGCGAGTAGTAAAGCTCCCTTGCCCCTCCCCGCGGCCCGCGCCGGGAGGGGTTTCTTTTCATGCCGCCGCAATGCTTACTTCATGTAGCTGCGGATCACGCCGATAACCTGCTCCAGGTCCTCGCCGCGCTGTTGCGGGTCGCCGGCTTCCGGCCCCAGGTGCTCGCGCAGATGACCTTCCAGTACCTCCGCCATCAGGCCGTTGATCGCACCGCGTATCGACGCGATCTGCTGTAGTACCGCGTTGCAGTCGCTATCGGTTTCCAGCGCCTTTTCCAGCCCCTCTGCCTGCCCCTTGATGCGGCGAATGCGCGCCAGCAGCTGCTGTTTGCCCTTGATGGTATGTGCCATGAGTCAGTCCGTCTTATCGTTCATCTAGTATAGTGGGGTATAGTATATTGCGCGACGGGCGAGCGATAGCCGCTGGCCGGCGTTTCCACTTTCCAGGGGCCATTCATGCCACCCATTGCCGAGCTGATCCAGCAAGGTGCCACCAATCTGTGGCTGTTCATTCCCGCCGCCATTCTGCTGGGGGCGCTGCACGGGCTGGAGCCCGGCCATTCCAAGACCATGATGGCGTCGTTCATCATCGCCATCCGCGGCACCATTGCCCAGGCCGTGTTGCTGGGCCTGTGCGCGGCGCTGTCGCATTCGCTGGTGGTATGGGTGCTGGCGGCGGTGGCGCTGAAGTTCGGCAACCAGCTGATCGCCGAGCAGGCCGAGCCTTATTTCATGGTGCTGTCGGGCGCCATCGTGATCGGGGTGGCGCTGTGGATGTTCATGCGCACGCGCTGGGACGATTTGGCCGCACGCGCCCAGCAGCATGCGCCGCATGGCGGCCGCATCATCAATACCGGCCATGGCGTGGTGGAGCTGCTGCTGCACGAGGACGGCGTACCGCCGCGCTTCCGCCTGTATGGCTACGACCACCACATGCAGCCGACGGTGTTCCAGCCGCAGGAGCAGGTCAGCCTGGAGACCATACGTCCGGACGGCGAGCGGCAGAGCTTCACGCTGCAGGCGCAGGGCAAGTACCTGGAGTCGCAGCACACCGTTCCGGAGCCGCACGCGTTCGAGGTGCTGCTCAGCATCGGCCATGGCGATCACGCGCACCAGTTCGTGGTGAGCTACCGCGAAGACGGCCACGAGCACGAACACGCCGCCCATGCCGGGCACCATCATTACCACGATCATCATGAGCACCATCATCATGACCATGCGCACGATCACCAGCATGCGCATCAGGCCGGCGGCGAGTACCAGGATGCCCACGAGCGCGCCCATGCCGAAGACATCCGCCGCCGTTTTGCCGGCCGCGAAGTCAGCACCGCGCAGATCGCCATGTTCGGGCTTACCGGCGGGCTGATGCCCTGCCCGGCGTCGGTCACCATCCTGATGATCTGCCTGCACCTGAAGCGCTTTACCCTGGGCGTGGCCATGGTGGCCTCGTTCAGCATCGGGCTGGCGATTTCGCTGGTCAGCGTGGGGGTGATTGCCGCCTGGGGCGCGCGCCAGGTGCACAAGCGCTTTGGCGGGCTGGGGGAGGTCGCCCGCAAGATGCCGTATCTGTCCAGCGTGCTGATGATGGTGGTGGGGCTGGTGATGGGCTTGCAGGGGCTGACGCATATCGTTTGAACGACAGGCTGCCGCCAGGAAAGACAAAGCCGCTCCTTATCGAGCGGCTTTGTCGTTTGCGGCCAACGGTAGCGCCACCGCAAGGCCGTGGCGGTAGCCGCGCACCCGCATTGCGGCGGTGTCGGCGCTAAGCAGGAAGCGCGCCTTGCGGATACCGCTGCTGCCCATGGGCCGGCGCCCGCCATGCTGGGCTGCCTTATTGTGCGTCGGCTAGCATGCTGGCCTGTTGCCAGGCCGCCTCGGCGATGCGCTTGAGTTGCAGCGACTCCTGCCAGCGGTCGGTGATGTCCAGGCCGTCGGCGCCGGTGATGGCGTACGGCGCCGGCCCCAGCTCGCAGGTGAATGACAGCGTGTCGCCGCTGCCGGCGCGCTGCAGCCAGTGCTGCATGCCGTAGCGCCACCAGTCCTGGAACACCGCCAGCCATGGCTGATGCTGCGGGTAGCCCAGCGGCACCTGCACCTGGTGGCCGTTGGACACCCGGCCGTGAAAGCCCCGGCTGTGCTGCAGGATGCGGCGGATCTGGCGCTGGTCCTCCTCGGCCGGCGGCAGCGGCAGCTCGCGCGCCACCACGTAGTGCGACAGGTCGGCCAGCAGCTTGAGGTCGGGTAGCTGGTCCAGCACGTCCAGCATGAACAGCAGGTCGTTGCTCAGCCGGTAGCGGTGGGTTTCCAGCAGCACCGGGAAGTCCACCTGCTCCGCCAGCCGCTGCCAGCCTTCCAGCACCCGCACCGCCTCGCGCACACTGCGCGGGCGCAGGTCGGCCTGGATGGTGATGTGATGGCAGCCGAACTCGCTGCCCAGTTCCAGTGCCGGCTGCAGGCCGTCGATATCGGTGGGGAACACCTGCCCCTCGGCCTGCAGGCCCAGTGCCGTGGCGCTGGCAGCCAGCCGCTGCACATGCGCGCGCTGGTAGTAGTGGTCGGTAAAGCCGTCAAAGCCGGCGGCGGCCAGCTGCTGCAGGTTTTCCTCCACGCTGCGGCTGTGGCCGTGGTGGATGTTCTCCATCGCCCACATCGACTGGAACACCAGGAAACGTTTAGTCACGGCTTGCCCCTTTCAGCAGGGTCTTCAGGGTGATGTCGGGTGTGGCCAGCGCTGCCGGCTCCAGCACCTTGCCGCTGGCGATCAGCATTTCCGCCAGCTTGATGTCGCGGGCGATGCTGTTGCCGGCGCCCCAGCCGCAGGCGCCCTGCAGGCGGCCCGCCGCATCGAGGTGGAACAGCAGCAGGCCGCCGTCCGGCAGTTCGCGGCTGACACAGTTGGCCGCAGCCGGCAGGCTGCCCACCAGTTGCAGGCTGTGGTCGAACTGGTCGGACCAGAACCAGGTCAGCGCGGCATACGGTTCGTCCGCGCCCAGCAGGCTGCGCGCCACGTGGCGCCCCTGCTCCTCGGCATTGCGCCAGGTTTCCAGCCGCAGCGGCAGGCCGCTTTGCGGGCAGGGGAACTCGCA
Source organism: Vogesella sp. LIG4 (assembly GCF_900090205.1). NCBI lineage: Bacteria > Pseudomonadati > Pseudomonadota > Betaproteobacteria > Neisseriales > Chromobacteriaceae > Vogesella > Vogesella sp. LIG4. The sequence goes on from NZ_LT607802.1 coordinate 2,117,831, forward strand.
GGCGTCGCCCACTGCGTAGATGTGCGCATCGCTGCTCTGCAGCCGTTCATCGACGCGGATGCCGCTGCCAACCGCCAGCCCGGCGGCGGCGGCCAGCTCGGTATTGGGCTGGATGCCTATGCCCACCACCACGCTGTCGCAGGGCAGGCGCTCGCCATCGGCCAGCTCCGCCGCCGCCACGCTGCCGCTGCCGATAAAGCCGCGCAGGCTGCAGCCCAGCCGCACCGTTACACCATGCTCCTGATGCAGTTGCAGCAGGCGTGCGGAGATGGCCGGCGGCAGCGCGCGTGCGGCCAACCTGTCGCCGGCTTCCAGCACGGTGACCTGGCAGCCCAGCTGGCTGGCGCTGGCCGCCACCTCCAGGCCGATGAAGCCGCCGCCCACCACCACCAGCCGCTGGCCGGCTTGCAGCCGGGGCCGCAGCGCGGCGGCGTCGTCCAGGGTGCGCAGCAGCTGGATGCCGGCAAGATTGGCACCCGGCAACGTGGCCTGGCGCGCGCGGCCGCCGGTGGCCAGCAGCAGCTTGTGGTAGCCCAGTGTGCGGCCGTCATGCAGGGTGATCTGCCGGCTGGCGGGGGCGATGGCGCTGACGCGGGTGGCGGCGAGGCGTTCGATGTCCAGCCGCTGGTACTGCTCGCTGCTGCCGATATGGCAGTCAGCGGGTGGCTGGCTGCCCAGCAGTAGCTGCTTGGACAGCGCCGGGCGCTCGTAGGGCAGGTGCGGCTCGTCGCCGATCAGCAGCAGGCGGCCGGCGTAGCCCTGTTCGCGCAGCGCCAGCGCGGCGCGGCCGCCGGCGTGGCCGGCGCCGACGATGATGATGGGGTCGGGTGGGTGCATGGCGTGGCTCCGTTCAGGCATCGGCCAGGGCGATCCACACCTGGCCGGCTTCCAGTTTTACCGGGTAGGTCGGCAGGTTCACGCACACCGGCGCGCCCAGCGCCTTGCCGCTGCGGTAGTCGAAGCGGCCGTTGTGCTTGGGGCATTCGATGATGTGGTCCATCACCAGGCCGTCGGCCAGGTGCACCTTCTCGTGGCTGCAGTGGCCGGCGGTGGCGTAGAACTGGTCGTCCGGCGCGCGGTAGATGGCGTAGCTGTGGCCGGCGTGGTCGAAGCGCAGCACGTCTTCCTGCTCGATGTCGTCGATGCCGCAGGCGGCTATCCAGTGGCTCATGGTGGTCTCCTGGTATGTGTTGTCAGGCCGGGCTGCCGGCGGTAACAGGGTTGGCCGCAAGCGCGGTGTGGGCGGGGGCCGGCGGCAGCTGGCGTGGAATGGTGTAGTCGGGGTCGGTGCGCTGGCGCCACAGCGCGGGGATGATCTCGCGGTAGGCATGCAGCAGGCCGGGGTGGGCCGGCGGGCACTGCTCGCGGATCAGCGCGTGCAGCCTGGGCAGGTTGTAGAACGGCACCATCGGGAACATGTGGTGCTCCACGTGGTAGTTCATCTTCATGTACAGGAAGGCGAACAGCGGGTTGAAGATCACGGTGCGGGTGTTGAGGCGATGGTCCAGCACGTTCTCGGCCAGGCCGGCGTGCTGGGTGATGTTGAACAGCTGGGTGAGCGGCGAGCCGTAGAAGCGCGGCAGCACGATGAACATCGCCGGCAGGATGCTGTGGCAGTACACGCAGGCGGCGATGGTGGCGGCAAAGATCAGGGTGTAGAGCTGGCTTGCGCGGATCATGCGGCCAACCTCCGACGCCGGCACGAAGGAGCGGGTGGCGCTGCTGACGCTGCCGAAGGCATGGCGGATGGTGCGCAGGAATTCGATGCTGCCGGACTTCAGGAAGAACACGTCGGCGAACAGCCCGGCCAGGCGGATGGGGCGCGGAAAGGCGATTTCGCGGTCGTTGCCGACGATGATGGTGTCGGTGTGGTGGCGGGCGTGGCTCCAGCGCCAGAACACGGTTTCGTGCAGCGCCAGGAAGGAAGTGAGCTGGAAGAAGAGGCTGTTCAGCCAGCCGCTGCGAAACGGCGTGCCGTGCGACAGCTCGTGCGAGCCGTGCTCGCCGGCGGCGTACAGCAGGCCGTAGAGCAGGAAGGCCGGCAGCGCCCACGGCGTGCCCCAGGCGTGGTAGGCCAGCACGCCGCTGCCGATCAGCAGCAGCAGCCAGCTGCCCAGGTATTTCAGCGCCTGCCAGTCGCTGCGCTGCATCAGCTGCTTCATGGTCTTGCGGTCCACCTGGCAGGCGTACCACTGCGCCGACACCAGGCCGCGCTCGGCGGCCTGCTGGCCGCAGGGGCCTTCGAGACTGTAGTCCCGCGCTATCGTGTTTTTTATCATTTTCTATCATTCTCCTCTATGTGTTTTCTTGATCGATGCCACCGCACGGCCTTGAAGTGAATCAAGGTTGAAGCGCGGTAAATCGAGTATAATCAGCAAGGTGAAAGCCACAATCCGCTGGCCTCACTTTGCATCAGTTGCTATCAGTGCATGCATTGATAGGCTTGATAGAAACCATCAACACGGAGCAGGCGCATGGGGCCGACAATGGCGGATGTGGCCAGGGAAGCAGGCGTAGGCGTGGCCACGGTGGACCGGGTGATCAACAAGCGCGCCAGCGTCAGCCAGGACACCGCCGAGCGGGTGCTGGCGGCGGCGGAGAAGCTGGGCTTTCGCCGCGCCAGCCTGATCCGCAACCGCATTGACGAGCGCACTGCCGGCTACCGGCTGGGCTTCGTGCTGCAAAAAAGCAGCACGCCGTTCTACAAGGAGCTGGGCGCAGTGCTGGAAGCCGTTACCCGGGAGCAGCTGGTGCCGGCCGGGCGGCCGCTGGTGTCGTTTCTGGACGAGCTGACGCCGGAGCAGGTGGTGGCGCGGCTGTGGGAGCTAAGCCGCAAATGCGACGCCATCGCCGTGGTGGCGGCGGATCACCCGCTGGTGAGCCAGGCGATAGATGCCATCACCGCCGGCGGCACGCCGGTGTTCGCGCTGATCTCGGACCTTACCGCCGACAGTTGCAGCGGCTATGTCGGCATCGACCACCGCAAGGTTGGCCGCACCGCCGCCTGGGCCATTGCCGAGCTGGCGCCGGAGCCGGGCAAGGTGGGGGTGATCGTGGGCAGCCACCGCTACCTGTGCCAGGAACAGAGCGAGATGAGTTTCCGTTCCTACTTTCGCGAGCACGCGCCGCAGTTCCAGTTGCTGGAAACGCTGGTGAGCCTGGAGGACATCTCGCTGGCGCAGGTGGCCACACTGCAGCTGCTGAAGCAGCACCCCGACCTGTGCGGCATTTACATTGCCGGCGGCGGCATCGAGGGGGTGATCCAGGCCTTGCAGGCCGGCGATGCGCCGCGCGAGCTGGTGACGATCTGCCTGGACCTGACCGCGGTAACCCGCCAGGCGCTGATCGACCGTCGCATCAATATGGTGCTGTCGCACCCGCAGGAGTGGATGGCCAGCCGGCTGGTGGAGGCCATGGCCTCGGCGGTACAGCACAAGGCGCCGCGTGGCTCGTTGCAGAGCACGCTGCCGTTTGTTACCTACACTGCGGCCAACGTATAGCCCGGCAGGCAGCACTGGCGCGCGTCCGGGGCGTGCATAGCTCGGCGGCTCCAGCTATGCTTTCGAGTAGGGATGCCTGTTGCGTGGGCCTGGTCGTAAAGGGGGGCGCCGGGTGATGGGTATGCCGTGATGTTGGCTGCTGTCATGACAGAAGCCGGCATCGATGCTGTTGGCTGTGCGCCTTGCACCATGCCGGCAAAGCGGTTGCGGATACGCAGCCGCGAGCGGGCGGGCGCAAGGGTTTGAGTAGATTGGATAACTGTTCTGATCCCCAATTTTCGGGTGGAAAACACCATGGATAATTCAGAAGCCAACCTCAAACTGAGCAACAGTAAACCACGCACTTTCAAGATGTGGCCGTTCTTCATCTTGCTGCTGGTTGTGTTGATCGGGGTATGTGCATACCTGCTGCTGGACGAGTTCCGCAGCTCGCGTCTGCAGGCGCGCTATTTTGCCCACGTGGCACATGGCGCCACCTTCCAGCTGCAGCCTGGCCCCAGCAAGGCGATACGCTTTCCGGGCAAGAATGCCGGGCCGTACGACCTGCGCATGGGCTATGCCGGCATGCCGGTGTTCCAGCAGCGCCTGACAGCGCGCGGCTACGCCGTGACGCAGCAGGCGGTGCCATCGCAGGGCATGCAGGACCTGACCGACCACGGCCTCACCCTGCCGGTGCTGTCGCTGGGGCTGTTCCCGCCCTATCGCGAGAAAGACCAGGCCGGGCTGACCATCTACGACGGCTACGGCCAGCCGCTGTACCAGTCGCGCTACCCGCAGCGGGTGTACGCCGGCTTCGACAACCTGCCGCCGCTGCTGATCTCCGGCCTGCTGTACATCGAGAACCACAGCCTGCTGGATGAGGGCAATGCATCGCGCAACCCGGCGGTGGAGTGGGGGCGGCTGAGCAAGGCGCTGGCCGACAAGGCGATCCACCTGCTCAATACCGGCTACCGCACGCCGGGCGCCAGCACGCTGGCCACGCAGATCGAGAAATACCGCCATTCGCCGGACGGGCGTACCGATTCCGAGAAGGAAAAGCTGCGCCAGATGCTGTCCGCCTCGGTGCGCGCCTATATGAACGGTGAAGACACCACGCTGTCGCGGCGGCAGCTGGTGCTGGCCTACCTCAACACCGTACCGTTGGCCGCACGCGCCGGTTTCGGCGAAATCTCCGGCATCGGCGACGGCATGTGGGCGTGGTACGGCCGCTCGTTCGACCAGGTGAACCATGCGCTGGATGCCAGCTCGCCGGTAGGGCAGCAGGAGCGCGCCACGGTGTTCAAGGAAGCGCTGAGCCTGATGATTTCGCAGCGTAGCCCGTCCTGGTATCTGAACGGCGACATGAAGGTGCTGGAAGGGCTTACCGACTCCTACCTGCGGCTGATGGCCAAGGACAACGTGATCTCGCCGCAGCTGCGTGACGCGGCGCTGAAGGTATCGCTGCGGCAGCAGAAGGAGCGGGTAAGGCTACCCGCGGTGCAGCCCATCAAGCAGAAGGGCGCCAACGCCGTGAGGGTGAAACTGGCCGGGCTGCTGGGGGTATCGCGCATGTACGACCTGGACCACCTCGACCTGGTGGCCAACAGCACGCTGGATTCGCGCCTGCAGCAGGAGGTAACCGACGAGCTGGTGAAACTGCGCGACCCGGACAATGCCCGTGCGGCCAACCTGGTGGACCAGAACCTGCTGCAGCAGGGCGCGCCGGAAGGGGTGACCTACAGCTTCACCCTGATCGAGCGCACCCCGGGCGGCAACAAGGTGCGGGTGCAGGCCGACAACTTCGACCAGCCGTTCGACATCAACGAGGGCGCCAAGCTCGACCTTGGCTCCACCTCCAAGCTGCGCACGCTGGTGACCTATCTGCAGATCGTCAGCGACCTGCAGCGCATGTATGGCGACAAGAGCAACGAGGAGCTGGCGAAGATCAAGCCGTATGAGCGCGAGCCCATTATCCGCCGCTGGGCCATCGACTACCTGCGGCAGAACAGCGACCACAGCCTGCCGGCCATGCTGGAAGCTTCGCTGGAGCGCAAATACTCCGCCAGCCCCGGCGAGAGCTTCTTCACCGGCGGCGGCCTGCACACCTTCAACAACTTCGACAAGGAAGACAACTACCGCATCCTTACCGTGCGCGAGGCCACCCGCCGCTCGGTGAACCTGGTGTACATCCGCCTGATGCGCGACGTGGTGCACTACTACATGAACCCGCCCAGCACCGCCGACGACCAGGCGGTGGACGAGGACGGCCAGCGCCAGGAATACCTGAAGCGCTTTGCCGACCGCGAAGGGCGCACCTTCCTGGCCGGCTTCTACAACAAGTACCGCGGCAAGAGCCTGGAGGAATCCGAGGCGCTGCTGATCGAACGTGCGCGGCAAAGCCCGAAACGGCTGGCGGTGATCTACCGCAGCATCCTGCCGCAGGCCGGGCTGGACGAGTTTTCCGCCTTCGTCAGCCACAACACCACCGCCGCCAAGCCGGACCAGGCCACGCTGGCCAAGCTGTATGACCAGTACGGCCCGGACCGCTTCAGCCTGACCGACCGTGGCTACCTGGCCAGCGTGCACCCGCTGGAGTTGTGGCTGGTGGCCTATCTGCACGAGCATCCCAAGGCAGGCTGGAGCGAGCTGGTGAAGGCCAGTATCGGGCAGCGGCAGGAGGTGTACACCTGGCTGTTCAACAGCCGCCACAAGGGCGGCCAGTCCTCGCGCATCAACCAGATCCGTGAAGTGGACGCCTTCGCGCAGATACTCAAGGTCTGGAAGAAAGTAGGCTACCCGTTCGATTCGCTGGTGCCGTCCTACGCCACCGCGCTGGGCGCCTCCGCCGACCGGCCGGCAGCGCTGGCCGAGCTGATGGGCATCCTGGTGAATGACGGCAAGCGTCTGCCCACGGTGTACCTGGACAAGCTGCACTTTGCCGCCAGCACTCCGTACGACACCACGCTGCAGCAGGCGCCGGCGCAGGGCGAGCAGGTGCTGCCGCCGGAGATTCCGCACCTGGTGCGCAAGGTGCTGTCGGAAGTGGTGGAGCAGGGCACTGCGCGGCGGGTATCCGGCGCCTTTGACCTGGACAACGGCACCCACATCCTGGTGGGCGGCAAGACCGGCACCGGCGACAACCGCTACAAGACCTTTGCCAAGGGGGGCGCGCTGCTGACGGAGCGGGTGGTCAGCCGCTCCGGTGCGTTTGCCTTCTACATCGGCGACCGCTACTTCGGCACCCTGATCGCCTACGTGGCCGGGCCGCAGGCTGCCGACTACAAGTTCACCAGCGCGCTGCCGGTGCAGATATTGAAAGTGCTGTCGCCGGTGCTCAAGCATCGGCTGGCGCTGGAGCCCAGCGTGCTGCAGGCGGAGATGCCGGTGCCGGTGAAAGCCAGGCTGGCCGCCACCGACAGTACGGCAACGGTAACACCGGTGATCAAGCCGAAGCCGAAGCCGGCTGCCAGCAAGCCGGCAGAGAAAGCGGCAGAGAAGCCGGTAATCAAGCCGGACATCCCGCTGGAGGAAACGCCGGCCGCCAGCGCCGCGGGCTAGCGTGGGCTGCCGGTGTAGTCGGGAATGGCGTTGATGGCGATGGAAATGCGGCTGTCGGCCGCCGCATGTGCCTCGACGCCATGCTCCAGCCAGTGCGGGAACAGCAGCAGCTGGCCGGCCTCCGGCTGGAAGGCAATCTCGCTGCCGGCATTGGGCCGCAGGCTGCCCTGCCACGGTGACAGCAGCGCGCCGGGGCGCGGGTCGCGGAACACGATGGGGCCGCTGCCCGCCGGCACCTTCAGGTAGTAGCAGGCGCTGAGCAGCGCGCCGGCGTGATTGTGGAAGGTGTTGTAGCCGCCCTGGTCATGCACATTGGCCCAGCCGTTCAGCAGGTAGCGCGGCTGCGGCGGGCCCATCTCGGCAAAGATGTGATCCATCACCGCCTGCACCGCCTGCGCCAGCGGCTGGAACACCGGCTGTTGCAGCAGGCTCTGCGCACTGTTCCAGCCCATGCGGTTGGAACGTCCCTCCGGCTGCGGCGTCTGCCGCCGCCAGTCTTCGATATGTTCAATCCACTGTGGCACATGCGGGTTCAATGCTGCCAGGCTCACGCTCCACACCCGGGTGGGGAACAGGTCCATGTGATTGAGATGTAGCTGGTTTTCGCTCATTATCTATAAATATTTGTTACTAATTGGTGGCGTCGAAGAGGCTGTCACCTGTACGAGCCTGTAGCTGGTTTTGGACAAAAATTCCTTGCTGCAAGCGGCTTGTGCGCTGATTTTTGCATGCAGAATGCCACAGCGGCAGCAAAATCGTCGGCAATTAGTGTGTAAGGTATTTTCAAGGCAATATTATGTAATCAGAATGTCGCGATTGGTAACTGACTGAGAACAACAATGACATACGCACAACGTACTTCGATTTTTGCCGCCAAGCGCAAGCCGCTGGTACAGGCTACTGCCGCCGCAGTTCTGTTGATGGCTGCAGGTACTGCACAGGCGACCGCCTGCCCGACGGTTAACACCACTTCGGCCCCTGCTTCCGCAACATATAATTGTCCGGACCTGGTGGTGACCTCAAGTGGGGCAATAAGTGCTGGTAACGACCCTGCGGTGACGGTGAGCGCCAGCTTTGAGGGAACTTACAAAGATTCAAGCGTCGATAACTCTGGTTCGCTGCGTGGTGCTACCGGCATTTACGTACAAGACGATAGTGACGGGCAGCATAAAGCGACCACGATTACTAACCGTAGTACCGGCGAAATTATTGGTCAGAACTTTGCCATTAACCGCAATAACGGAACCGCTGGACAGGAAGTCAATATCTACAACAGCGGCCAGCTGGTTGGCAGTATCGAGGCAACAAATCTACGTAACGAAAACCACGGTGTCATCACGCTGAAAAACAACGTGGTTAGCAGCGATATCCCCAATACGGGTACCAGTGGTTTTGCCACCTTGACCGGTGAGTATTATCAGGAGTCCGGCTCCACCTTGCGAGTGGCTATCGTGTCCACCAGTGGGGAGGTGAATTACAGCTATTTGTCTGCGAGCAGCGTGCAAATCGATAGCAACAGCACGCTGGATGTGGATGTGAAAGCCAATAGTGGCCTTAGCCTCAGTTCCGGCATCCACAAGTTCGAAATCATTCGTGCAGGTACCATCAACGGACAGTTTTCACAAATCACCGACAACAGCGCGCTGTTCAACTTTGTGCAATCTGTAGGTGCTGGTACGGCTACTTCCAATAATGCCCTCTACATCGAAGCCGTCCGCGCCCTGACCGTGGAACAGGCCGCGCGCGACAACAGCAACTTCCCTGGCGTGGGTGCGGCACAGGTATTCGACTCCGGCGCCAGCGGCCTGCAGGGCGTGATCGACAAGCTGGCCCAGCTGGGCACCGAAAAAGAAGTGTCCAATGCGGTAACGCAGACCCTGCCGCTGAACAACGGCGCACCGGCCGCGGCCACCATGGATGCGCTGTCCAGCGTCAACCAGATCGTGCAGGCACGCGTAGAGGGCAGCACCGGCCTGTCCACCGGCGACGATACCGCGAGCGAGCGCTACGTGTGGGTGAAGCCGTTCGGCTCCTGGGCGGACCAGAAAGACCGTGACGGCATCAGCGGCTACGATGCCCGCACCTACGGCATGACGCTGGGTGCGGACGGCGCACTGTCGCCGAAAGTACGCCTGGGCGCGGCAGTGGCCTACGCCAACATCGATATCAACGGCAATTCCAGCGTGGCGCCGCAAAGCAGCAAGGTGGACGTGTACCAGCTGATCGGCTACGGCAGCTACAGCCTGGACAGCCAGAGCAATGTGAACTTCCAGCTGGATGTCGGCCAGTCGCGCAACCAGGGCGAGCGCCAGATTCCGCTGATGGGCGTGACTGCCTCGTCCGACTACGACAGCCTGACCGCGCACGCCGGCGTCGGCCTGGGCCACAACTACACGCTCAGCGACAGCAGCAGCTTTACCGCTGCGGTGCGGGCCGACTACTCCTGGCTCAAGGACAAGGCCTACGGTGAAACCGGCGCCGGCGCGCTGGACCTGCAGGTACAGGGCCGCAGCACCGAGGCGCTGGTACTGGGCGTGGATGGCAAGCTTAACAAGAACTACGACAACGGCACCCAGCTGCAGGCCAGCCTGGGCGTGGGCTATGACACCATGAACCGTCAGGCATCCATCGTGTCGGCCTTTGCCGGCGCGCCTACCGCCAACTTCGTTACCTATGGCGCCAAGCCCAGCCCGTGGCAGGTGCGCGGCGGCCTGGGCATCACCCGCAAGCTGTCCAGCGGGCTGGAGATCACCGGTCGCTACGATGTGCTGTACAAGACCGACTTCCTCAACCAGACCCTGTCGGTGAAACTGCGCTGGCTGTTCTAAGCCGCGATGCCTGGCTGCACGCCGCCCTGGTGGCGTGCATGCCGGTAAACCAAACAAGCCCTTCCCTTGGCGGAAGGGCTTGTTCATCTCTATCGTATTGTCGGCGCAAATCCGCGCCATGTTTTCCTGCCTGAGCATCCATGTCCTATCACATCGAGCGCTGTCAGCCGCCGCATGCCGGCTTCCACCCGCAGTGGCACCAGCCCTGGCAACAGCTGCGCCTGCGTAGCGGCCCGCTACCCGCCGGGGTGGACTGGCCGCAGCTGGACGCCTGGCTGCAAGCCTGCTTTGCACTGCCGGCCAGCATGCCCGCCGCCGCACCCGGCAGCGATGCCGCCAGCCAGGTGGCAGCCTGGGGCGAGCGTGTGCTGACCTTGGCCGCACAGCTGCTGCGCTTTGCCCGCGTGCCGGTGTTCAGCAGCGGCGAGCTGCAACTGCTGACGCCGCTGACAGATGGCTGGCAGCTGGCGTTGCGCGTGCCGTGGGTGCCGGGCGTGGAAGAAGAGCATTTTCTGCGCTGCTACCAGGCGGCGGCCATCGTACTGGCCGGCTATGCGGCCAACCCTGGGCACTTTGGCGACCGGCAGGCGCTGCAGCGGCAGCTGGAAGCCAGCGTGATCGGCCCGATCTGCCGCGCCATGGCAACCGACGACGGCAGTTTTGCCTTGTTGCAGGCCGCCCACCAGGCCAGCGTGCCGTGGCAGTGGCTGGGGGATGGCGCCTACCGGCTGGGCTGGGGCGCTCGGCGCGGCCACCTGCAGCACGGCGGCGTGGATGGCGAGGCGATGAGCGGCATACAGGTCAGCGCGCACAAGGCGGTGACCAGGCGCTGGCTGCAGCAGGCCGGCCTGCCGGTGGCGCCGCAGCAGCTGGTACGCGGCGAAGCGGAGGCCCAGGCTGCCTGGCAGGCGCTGGGCGGTGTGGTGGCGGTGAAGCCGGCCGCGAGCGAAGGTGACGGCGTGAGCCTGAACGTGGCCAGCGCAGACGCGCTGCGGGCCGCGCATGCCCGTGCTGCCGCCTGCTCGCCCGAGGTGGTGCTGGAGCCCATGCTGCCCGGCGACTGCTACCACGTGCAGATCGTCGCCGGGCGGGCGCTGTTCGTCATTCGCCGCCAGGGTGCGGCGCTGCTGGCCGACGGCGAGCACGACATCGCCCACTGCCTGGCGCAGGAAAACGCCCGCCGCGCTGCCAGCGTGCTGTGGCAGCGGCTGCCACCGTTGCCGGATGATGCCGAAGCCACCGCCTGCCTGGCGGCACAAGGCTGGCACTGGCATAGCGTGCCGGCTGCCGGCAGCGTGCTGTACCTGCGCCGGCTGGCCGACAACCGCCACGGCGCCTGGGAGCAGGATGCCAGCGCCGACGCGCACCCGGACAACCTGGCGCTGGCCGAGCAGGCCGCCAGCCGGCTGGGCTTGCTGCAGGCCGGGGTGGATATCCTGTCGCCCGACATCCGCCAGCCATGGCATGCCAATGGCGCGGTGGTGCTGGAAGTGAACCACGCGCCGCAGCTTGGCCCCGGCACGCTGTATCGCCGCCACCTGCCGGCCATGGTGCAGGCGCTGTGGCCGCAGCAGGCGCGCATAGCGCTGGAAGTCTTGGTGGGCGACCAGCCCTTGCCGGCGCTGCGGCAGCGCCAGGCCGAACTGGCCGCGCAGGGCGTGGCCGCCTTCATCTGCACGGTTGATGGCAGTTGGGGGCCGCAGGGCGACGCCTGGCCACAGACCTGCGGCGACGTGTTCACGCGGGTGCAGGCGCTGCTGGCCGAGGTCGCGCCGGGTGCGCTGCTGGTCGGGCTGAGCGACGATGCCTGGCTGCAGCACGGCGTACCGGTGGACCGCATCAGCCGCCTGCATGCGCTGCAGCCGGAGGCGCCCCGCTGGCAGCCGCTGCTGCAATTGCTACGCCAGTACCTGCCTGCCGAGGAGTGCGCCGCATGAGCACAAGCCCCGAACAGTACGCGGTGGCGCTGCGCCAGCCGGAACAGCTATTGAGCATGGCATTGTCGCCGTTGCCGCCGGACGCCGACTGGCCGGCGGCGGCGCAATGGTTGGCCGCATGGCTGCCGGCTGCATCGCTGGCCGACACCGCCGCAGAAAATGACCGCGGCGCCATGCAGCAACTGGGCAGCGCAGTGCTGCAAGCCACTGCCGGGCTGCTGCACGGCGCCGGCATACCGCTGCCGGCCGCGGGGCGGGTGGTCGATTGCCAGCCCGGCGCCGCCGGCTGGCAGCTGGAGCTGGCATTCGCCTGGCCGGACGAGCTGGACACCGCGCCCTTGCTGCAAGCGGTGCAGAGCAGCCTGCACTGGCTGCAGCTGATTCTGCGCCGCCAGCCGCTTGGCGATGCCTTGCCGGCCTTCTACCAGCAACTCACCCGGCAGCTGCTGCCGGTGCTGCTGCCGCATGCCATTGCAGCGCCATCGATGATGGCGCTGCTGGATGCCGCTACGGCTGCCGGCATCCCGTGGCGGCACGAGGGCAATGCCATGTTCCGCCTCGGCTGGGGCGGGCAGGGGCGTGAATTCTTTACCAGCCGGTCCGATGGCGATTCCCCCATCGGCATCCACGCTGCCGGCAACAAGCTGCAGGGCAGCCGGCTGCTGCGCCAGGCCGGGTTGCCCACCGCCCGCCAGCTGGCGGTGCACGAGGCACAGCAGGCCGAGGCGGCAGCGCGGCAGCTGGGCTGGCCGCTGGTGGTGAAGCCGCACAACCGCGACCGCGGCGAGGGCGTCAGCACCGGCATCGACAATCCGGCTGCATTGCAACAGGCGCTGCGCCACGCCGGGCAGTACGGCTGGCCGGTGCTGCTGGAGCAGCAGGCGCCGGGCGTGTGCCACCGCATCCTGGTGGTGCGCGGCGAGGTGATCTACGTGGTGCAGCGCCTGCCGGTGGCGGTATGCGGCGATGGCGTGCACAGCGTGGCGGCGCTGATCCATGCGGCCAACCTGCAACAGCTGGCACTGCCGCCATGGCAGCGCCAGCCGCCCTTGCTGGGCGATGCCGTCGCGCAGCAGTGTCTGGCACAGCAGGGGCTGAGCCTGCAGGCGGTTCCGGCGGCAGGGCAGTGGGCGGCGCTGCGCTGGATAGAATCCAGCGCCGACGGCGGCCGCGACGTGGATATGGGCGAGTGCATCCACCCGGACAACCGCCGGCTGGCGCTGCGCGCTGCCGCGCTGTTCGGCCTGGAGCTGGCCGGCGTGGACATGATCAGCAGCGACATCAGCCAGCCGTGGTGGCAGAACGGCGCCATCGTTAACGAGGTGAACGCCGCGCCGGCGCTGGGTGCCAGCCTGAGTTCGCTGCGCAGCATGCCGCGCCTGATGAGCCTGCTGTGGCCGCAGCAGGGGCGCATTGCGCTGGAAATCTTCGTTGGCGGCGATGCAGCGTTGGCCGCAGCACGACAGCGCCGCAGCGAACTGGCCGTGCAGGGCATCGCCTGCCACCTGGCCACGGCCGGCCATGCCGAGACGCCGGACGGCCAGCCGCTGCCGCTGGTCGGCGATACGCTGTACCAGCGCTGCGCCGCGTTGCTGTGCCGGCGCGAGGTGGCGGGGCTGCTGCTGGTGGTCAGTGCCGAGCAGTGGCCGCAGGCGGTGTGGCCGGCGGACCGGGCGGATCGCGTGCAGTTTTGCCCGTAAAGGGTGTGCGGAGCGTGGGGAGAGTAGGGCGGAAGCCCGGTAAAACCGGGCGTTCCGCCGAGGTGCTGCGGCTGGCCAGTACGGGTGATGGCGGATCGCCCTGCGGGCATCCGCCCTACGGCTTGGCTTGCTCCCTCTCTGCGCTAAGTAGGGCGGAAGCCCGGTAAAACCGGGCGTTCCGCAGAGGTGCTGTGGCTGGCCGGTACGGGTGATGGCGGATCGCCCTGCGGGCATCCGCCCTACGGCTTGGCTTGCTCCCTCTCTGCGCTAAGTAGGGCGCAAGCCCGGTAAAACCGGGCGTTCCGCCGAGGTGCTGCGGGTGGCCGGCATGGGTGATGGCGGATCGCCCTGCGGGCATCCGCCCTACGGCTTGGCTTACTCCCTTTCTGCGCTAAGTAGGGCGGAAGCCCGGTAAAACCGGGCGTTCCGCCGAGGTGCTGTGGCTGGCCGGTACGGGTGATGGCGGGTCGCCCTGCGGTCATCCGCCCTACGGCTTGGCTTGCTTCCTCTCTGCGCTAAGTAGGGCGGAAGCCCGGTAAAACCGGGCGTTCCGCCGAGGTGCTGCGGCTGGCCGGTACGGGTGATGGCGGATCGCCCTGCGGACATCCGCCCTACGGCTTGGCTTGCTCCCTCTTTGCGCTAAGTAGGGCGGAAGCCCGGTAAAACCGGGCGTTCCGCCGAGGTGCTGCGGCTGACCGGTACGGGTGATGGCGGATCGCCCTGCGGGCATCCGCCCTACGGCTTGGCTCGCTCCCTCTTTGAGCTAAGTAGGGCGCAAGCCCGGTAAAACAGGGCGTTCCGCCGAGGTGCTGCGGCTGACCGGTACGGGTGATGGCGGATCGCCCTGCGGGCATCCGCCCTACAACCCGCTCTCCCCCGATTTTTATATCCCGTTAATACCCGCAGCCAGACATTTAGCATCATTTTTGCACCCCGGTTTTTATAGTGAGGCTGTCTTTTTCCAACCTGGGGTTTGCCATGCAAGACCTGATTTGGCTGGCCGGTCTGGTAGTGCTGTACCTGGCGCTGCACGGCCTGATTGTCGGCTACGACGCTTTGATGCACAGGGAGGCGCGATGAGCCTGATGCTATGGATTGCCGGCGCCATGGCGCTTGGCCTGGGCGTGTGGCTGGTGTACGCGCTACTGAATGCGGAGGAGATCTGACATGACTTCCTTTGGCTTGTTACTGGCGCTGTTCATGTTGCTGCTCACCCTGAGCGTGCGCCCGATGGGGGCCTGGCTGGCGCCGCTGGCCGCAGGCAGCATGCCGTCGCGCTGGCAGGCGCTGGATGCGCGCCTGCTCCGCGTGTTCGGTGTCGACGATCGCGGCATGAACTGGCGCGAGTACGCGCTGGCGGTGATGGTATTCAGCCTGCTGGGCGCGGTGAGCCTGTATGCGCTGCAACGGTTGCAGGGCGTGCTGCCGTTCAACCCGCAGCAGATGGGTGCGGTGGAAGCCGGCTCGGCATTCAATACCGCGGTGAGTTTTCTGACCAATACCAACTGGCAGGGCTACAGCGGCGAAACCACCATGAGCTACCTCACCCAGATGCTCGGCCTGGCGGTGCACAACTTCCTGTCCGCCGCCACCGGCATCGCTGTGGCATTCGCACTGATGCGCGGTTTCTCGCGCCGTGAAAGCGGCGAGCTGGGCAATTTCTGGGCCGATACCATCCGCGTCTCCGTCTACCTGCTGCTGCCGCTGTCCTTCGTGCTGGCGCTGGTATTCGTCAGCCAGGGCGTGTTGCAGAACCTGTCCGGCTACCTGAGCTTCCACGGTTTCGCCGGCCAGGCGCAGACGCTGGCCATGGGCCCGGTGGCATCGCAGGAAGCCATCAAGATGCTGGGCACCAATGGCGGCGGCTTCTTCAATGCCAACTCGGCGCACCCGTTCGAGAACCCGTCCGACCTGTCCAATATGCTGCAGATGTTGGCGATCTTCCTGATTCCGGCCGGCCTCACCCATGCCTTTGGCCGCCTGGTGGGCGACCGTCGCCAGGGCTGGGCGCTGTACCTGGCGATGAGCGTGATGTTCATTGCCGCCGCCTGGGCGCTGGCGTATTTCGAGCTGCAGGGCAACCCGCTGCTGTCGTCGCTGGGGGTGGATAACGCCGCCGGCAGCCTGGAAGGCAAGGAAGTGCGCTTCGGCGTGTCCGGCAGCGCGCTGTTCGCCGCCGTTACCACGGCAGCCAGCTGCGGCGCGGTGAACGCCATGCACGATTCCTTTACCGCACTGGGCGGCATGGTGCCGATGTGGCTGATGCAGCTGGGCGAGGTGGTGTTCGGCGGGGTGGGCTCCGGCCTGTACGGCATGCTGATCTTCGCGGTGCTGGCGGTGTTCATTGCCGGCCTGATGGTTGGCCGCACGCCGGAATACCTGGGCAAGAAGATCGAAGCCTTCGACATGAAGATGGTGGCGCTGGTGATTCTGGTTACGCCGCTGCTGGTGCTGCTGGGCACCGCGGTGGCCGTGGTGGTGGCGCCGGGCGTGGCCGGCATGGCCAACCCCGGTGCGCATGGTTTCTCCGAAGTGCTGTACGCGTTCTCGTCCGCGGCCAACAACAACGGCAGCGCCTTTGCCGGGCTGTCCGCCAACACCCCGTTCTATAACGCCATGCTGGCGGTGGCGATGTGGTTCGGCCGCTTCGCCATCATCGTGCCGGTGCTGGCACTGGCCGGCTCGCTGGCCGCCAAGAAAACCCTGCCGCAAACCGCCGGCAGCATGCCGACGCACGGTGCGCTGTTCGTCACCCTGCTGGTGGGCAGTGTGCTGCTGGTGGGCGCGCTGACCTATCTGCCTTCGCTGGCGCTGGGGCCCATCGTCGAGCATCTGACCATCTGGGCTGGCCGCTAGGAGAACCAATATGAGTCACAAGAAAATGGCCCTGCCGCTGCTGGACCCGCAACTGCTGCGGCCAGCGCTGTGGGACAGCGTGCGCAAACTGGGCGTGCGCGAGCAACTGAAAAACCCGGTGATGTTCGTGGTGTACCTGGGCAGCCTGCTGTGCAGCGTATTGTGGGTAATGGCCCTGCTGGGCAAGGGCGACGCGCCGGCCTGGCTTACCGGCAGCATCGCGGTGTGGCTGTGGTTCACCGTGCTGTTCGCCAACTTTGCCGAGGCGCTGGCCGAAGGCCGCAGCAAGGCGCAGGCGGCCAGCCTGAAAGGGCTGCGCAAGACCACCTGGGCCAAGCAGTTGGCCGCACCGCAGCGCCATGATTCCCCGGTGACGCTGGTGGAATCCAGCGCGTTGCGCAAGGGCGATGTCGTACTGGTGCAGCAGGGCGACGTGGTGCCCTGCGATGGCGAGGTGATCGAAGGCATCGCCTCGGTGGACGAGTCGGCCATTACCGGCGAATCGGCACCGGTGATCCGCGAATCCGGCGGTGACTTCAGCTCGGTCACCGGCGGCACCCGCGTGCTGTCGGACTGGATCGTGGTGCGTGCCACCGTCAACCCGGGCGAAACCTTCATCGACCGCATGATCGCCATGGTGGAAGGCGCCAAGCGCCGCAAGACGCCGAACGAGATCGCGCTGACCATCCTGCTGCTGGCGCTGACGCTGATCTTCCTGCTGGTGACCGTGACCCTGCTGCCGTTCTCCGCCTACAGCGTGCACAGCGCCGGCAGCGGCCAGATCACCTCGCTGCCGGTGCTGCTGGCGCTGCTGGTGTGCCTGATTCCCACCACCATCGGTGGCCTGCTGTCCGCCATCGGCGTGGCCGGCATGAGCCGGCTGATGGCGGCCAACGTCATTGCCACCTCCGGCCGCGCGGTGGAGGCCGCCGGCGACGTGGACGTGCTGCTCTTGGACAAGACCGGCACTATCACCTTCGGTAACCGTCAGGCATCCACCCTGCTGCCGGCAACGGGTATCAGCCAGGCGCAGCTGGCCGAAGCGGCCTGGCTGTCCTCGCTGGCCGATGACACCCCGGAAGGCAAGAGCATCGTGGTGCTGGCGCAGCAGCTGACGCATGGCAAGCATGCGGAAGGCAGCGCCATGCTGGCCGAGCTGCAGCAGGGCCGCAGCCCGGCCAATGCCAGCTTCGTGCCGTTTACCGCGCAGTCGCGCATGTCCGGCATCAACGTGGCTGGGCGGCAGATCCGCAAGGGCGCGGTGGATGCCATCCGCCGCCATGTGGAAACGCTGGGCGGCAAGGTGGAGGACGCGGTGATTGCCGCATCCGACAAGGTGGCCAGCCGCGGCAGCACACCGCTGGTGGTGGCCGAGGGCGCGCGCGTGCTGGGCGTGGTGGAGCTGAAGGACGTGGTGAAGCCGGGCATTCGCGAGCGCTTTGCCCAGCTGCGGCAGATGGGCATCAAGACGGTGATGATCACCGGCGACAACCGCCTGACCGCCGCCGCCATCGCCGCCGAAGCCGGGGTGGATGACTTTCTGGCCGAGGCCACGCCGGAGAACAAGCTGGCGATGATCCGCGACTACCAGTCGCGCGGCCAGCTGGTGGCCATGACCGGTGATGGCACCAACGACGCGCCGGCGCTGGCGCAGGCCGACGTGGCGGTGGCGATGAACAGCGGCACCCAGGCGGCGCGCGAGGCGGCCAATATGGTGGATCTGGACTCCAGCCCCACCAAGCTGATCGAAGTGGTGGAGATCGGCAAGCAGATGCTGATGACGCGCGGCGCGCTGACTACCTTCAGCCTGGCCAACGACGTGGCCAAGTACTTCGCCATCATCCCGGCGGCGTTTGCCGCCACCTATCCGCAGCTGGGGCTGCTCAACGTGATGCACCTGGCCAGCCCCGCCTCGGCGCTGCTGTCGGCGGTGATCTTCAACGCGCTGATCATCGTGGCGCTGATCCCGCTGGCGCTGAAGGGCGTGCGCTACCGCGCGCTGGGCGCCGACGCGCTGCTCAAGCGCAATCTGCTGGTCTACGGCCTGGGCGGCTTGCTGCTGCCGTTTGCCGGCATCAAGCTGATCGACCTGATCCTGGTGTTGCTGGGCCTGGCCTGAGCGCCAATATTCAAGGAGCAAGAACATGCATATCGCAATCGAACAAAGCCGGCAGCGCGAGCGCGCCGGCCTGTGGGGGCCGGCGGCACGGGTGCTGCTGGGGCTGAGCCTGCTGCTGGGCCTGGCCTACCCGCTGGCGGTAACCGGCGTGGCACAAGTGCTGATGCCGCATGCGGCCAACGGTTCGCTGCTGCTCAAGGATGGCAAGGTGGTGGGTTCGGTGCTGATCGGCCAGGATTTCCACCAGCCCGGCGAGTTCTGGAGCCGGCTGTCCGCCACCGCCGACAAGCCGTACAACGGTATCGGCTCCGGCGGCAGCAACCTGGGGCCGTCCAACCCGGCGTTGAAGAAAGCCGTGGCGGAGCGCATCGCCGCGCTGAAAGCCGCCGGCCCGCTGCCGGCAGGCCCGATCCCGCAGGATCTGGTAACGGCTTCCGGCAGCGGCCTCGACCCGCACATCAGCCTGGCAGCGGCGCTGTACCAGCTACCGCGCGTGGCGGCGCAACGCCATGTCGACCCGGCAAAGCTGCGCGCGCTGATAGCTGCGCATACCGAGCGCAGCTGGTTTGGCGATAATGCCCGTGTCAACGTGCTGCAGCTGAACATGGACCTGCCGCGCTGAGTCACCGCAGGGTGGGCCAAGGCCGCAGGCCGTGCCCAGCAGCAAGGCGCCATTGCGGGGCACGCTGCGCTTTGCCCACCCTACAACCGAGTATGGCGCTACCGCACATGCGGCCAACCCTGAGCAGATGATGTAACCATGACTGAAGACGATCACCGCCCCGACCCCGACGCGCTGCTGGCCTCGCTGCCCGCGGCGCGTGGCCGCCTCAAGCTGTTCTTCGGCGCCGCGCCCGGCGTGGGCAAGACCTACGCCATGCTGGCCGAGGCGCAGGAGAAGCGCGCCGCCGGGCTGGACGTGGTGGTGGGCTGGGTGGATACCCACGGCCGCGCCGAGACCATGGCCATGCTGGCCGGGCTGGAGCAACTGCCGCGGCTGAAGCGCGAGCACCGCGAGCGCGAGCTGGACGCCTTCGACCTGGATGCCGCGCTGGCGCGCCACCCGGCGGTGCTGGTGGTGGACGAGCTGCCGCACAGCAATGCCCCCGGCTGCCGCCACCCCAAGCGCTGGCAGGACGT
This sequence comes from Vogesella sp. LIG4, assembly GCF_900090205.1. Classification (NCBI taxonomy): domain Bacteria; kingdom Pseudomonadati; phylum Pseudomonadota; class Betaproteobacteria; order Neisseriales; family Chromobacteriaceae; genus Vogesella; species Vogesella sp. LIG4. The sequence continues at coordinate 2,137,448 of NZ_LT607802.1, forward strand.
GGAGGAGCTGCTGTCCGCCGGCATCGACGTGTACAGCGCAATGAACGTGCAGCACCTGGACAGCCTAAACGACGTGGTCAGCCGCGTTACCGGCGTGGCGGTGAGCGAAACGGTGCCCGATCACGTGTTCGACCAGGCCGACGAAGTGCGGCTGGTGGACCTGCCGCCGGACGATCTGCTGCAAAGGTTGGCCGCAGGCAAGGTCTACCTGCCGGAGGTGGCGCAGCGCGCTGCGGCCAACTTCTTTCGCAAGGGCAACCTGATCGCGCTGCGCGAGCTGGCGCTGCGGCGCCTGGCCGACCGGGTAGACAGCCAGATGCGCGCGCAGCGGGCGATCCAGGGGCGCATGCCGGTATCCGGCAGCAATTTCGGCCTGCTGCTGCTGTTGCAGCAGGCCGGCAACGAAGACGCCATCCGCCAGTGCGCGCGGCTGGCGCGGGCGCTGGAATCGCCGTGGCACGCGATATGGCTGGATAGCGGCCAGTTGCACGGCGAGGCACGCAGCGAGGTGCAGGCGGCGCTGAAACTGGCCGCCGAGCAGGGCGCCATTACCCTGGTGCAGTCCGGGCGCGACAACGCCCGGCTGCTGGCCGACTACGCGCGGCGCCACAATCTTTCCATGCTGGCGCTGGCCGGCAGGCAGCACCCGGCGCGCCTGCTGCAGGCGCTGGCCAGGCTGGCGCCGGAGCTGCACCTGCTGCAACTGGCAGCCTCGCCGCCGCCGGACAAAACACCGCGCGGCTGGCGCTTCGAGCTGCCTGCTCATGGCTGGTGGCAGACCGTGCTGCTGTGTGTCGGCGTTACCGCGCTGGCGGAGCCGCTGCGCACGGTGCTGGAGCCCACCAACCAGGTGATGTTCTACCTGCTGGCGGTGCTGTGGAGCGCGGTGCGCTACGGCCGCGCGCCGGCAGCGCTGGCCGCGGTGCTGTCGGTGGGGCTGTTCGATTTCTTCCTGGTGCCGCCCTATTTCAATTTTGCCGTGTCCGACGTGCAGTACCTGATCACCTTCGCGGTGATGCTGATCGTCGGCCTGGTGGCCGGCCAGCTGGTGGCGCGCCAGCGCCAGAGCGCCGACATGGCGCAACAGCGCGAGGCGCATACCCGCACCCTGTTCGAGATGGCGCGCGAGCTGGGCCAGGCGCTGATCGAGGAACAGGTGGGCGAGGTCACCGCGCGCTACTTGCACAGCGGCCTGGGGGCGCGCATCGGCCTGTGGCGTCCGCTGGGCGAGGACGACAACCTGCAGCCGCAGCAGCCCGGCCTGCCGGAGGCGGACAGCGCCATCGTGCGCTGGTGCTTCGACCACGGCGAGCCGGCCGGGCAGGGCACCGCCACGCTGCCCACCTCGCCGCTGCTGTACCTGCCGCTGAAGGCGCCGATGCGCACCCGCGGCGTGCTGGTGCTGGCGCTGCCGCAGCCGGGCGAGCTGGCCGACTTCGGCACCCGCCGGCTGTGCGAGGCGGTGGCGGCGCTGGCGGCGCAGACGCTGGAGCGGCTGCATTACATCGACGTGGCGCAGCAGACGCTGCTGAACATGGAGGCCGAGCGCATGCGCCATTCGCTGTTGGCCGCACTGTCGCACGACCTGCGCACGCCGCTTACCGGCCTTACCGGCAATGCCGAAACGCTGGCCCGCAAGCTGCAGCGCGCCGGCTCGCCGTTCACCGCCGACGTGCTGCTGCTGCAGCAGCAGGGCCAGCGCATCGCGCGGCTGGTGACCAATCTGCTGGAAATGGCGCAGCTGCAGGCCGGCGGCATTACCCTGAAGAAAGACTGGCTGCCGGTGGAGGAAATGGTGGGCGGCGCCATCGCCGCGCTGGGCGGCGCACTGGACGAGCATGTGCTGCGCACCGACATCGACCCGGACTGCCCGCTGATCCACGGCGACCCGGTGTTGCTGGAGCGGCTGCTGGTGAACCTGCTGGAAAACGCCGCCAAGTACAGCCGCGCCGGCAGCGAGATCCGCATCAGCGGCACCGCGGAAAACGGCCGCATCGTGCTGCGGGTGGCCGACCAGGGTGTGGGGCTGCCGGCGGGCGATACCGGCTGGCTGTTCCGCGCCTTCAGCCGTGGCGACAGCGAATCCAATGTCAGCGGCGTGGGGCTGGGGCTGGCGATATGCCGTACCATTGCCGACGCGCACGAGGCCAGCCTGAGTGCCGAGAACCTGCCGCAGGGCGGCGCCTGCTTCACCCTGGCGCTGCCGCTGGTGGCGCAACCCGCCCTGGATTTCCCCCCGGAGAACTGAATGAGTACCGCCGCCACCGTGTTGATCGTCGAGGACGATGCCGCCATCCGCCGCTTCGTGCGCGCCGCGCTGGAGGAAGAGGGCCTGCATGTGGCGGAGGCGGAAACCATGGCGCGCGGGCTGATCGAGGCGGGCACCCGCCAGCCGGACCTGATCATCCTCGACCTGGGCCTGCCGGACGGCAGCGGTATCAACCTGCTGAAGGATCTGCGCGGCTGGGCCAGTGTGCCGGTGATCGTGCTGTCGGCCAGGGTGGGCGAGGTGGACAAGATTCTGGCGCTGGATGCCGGCGCCGACGACTACCTGACCAAGCCGTTCGGCATCGGCGAATTGCAGGCAAGGGTGCGCGCGCAACTGCGCCGCCACGCCGGCCGCGAGGGCTCGGTGGAAAGCCGGGTGCGCCTCGGCACGGTGGAGGTGGACCTGGTGAACCGCAGCGTCAGCCGCGGCGGCGAACCTCTGCACCTCACCAAGCTGGAATACCGGCTGCTGGCCACGCTGATCGCGCACCGCGGCAAGGTGCTTACCCACCGCCAGCTGCTTAACGAGGTGTGGGGGCCGGCCTATGTCGAACACACCCACTACCTGCGCATCTACATGACCCACCTGCGGCAGAAGGTGGAAGACAATGCCTCGCAGCCGCGCTGGCTGCTGACCGAAACCGGGGTGGGTTACAGGTTGGCCGCAGAGTAGCGCAGCCACCGCTCGGCAGCGGGAGCGGGTGCTGCCGGCCGGGCTCGCCGGGGCTGCTCGCAGCGGCGCTATAAAGGTTTGTTAATTTGGCGCCATGCTAAACAATCGTTAATAAAGCCCCGTCCGCCGGGCTCTCCTGCGCATGTGCGCGTAACCGATAAGCAGGTATGGTCAATACCCAACAGCGGGTGTCTGTTTTCATGACCAGGGTTGGCCGCATCGCTACGTCTACATTCAAGGAGAACAATATGGCAATGAGCATCGATATCACCGCCAGCATTTCCGGCACCCAGGGTACGTCCGGCAGCAATTCCGTCGGCCAGCAGCGCCGCCAGGCTTTCCAGCAGCTGGCGCAGGCGCTGCAAAGCGGCGATCTGGGCGCGGCGCAATCGGCCTACGGCACGCTGTCGTCGCTGCGCGGCGGCCGTCGCAACGATGGCGATGGCGACGACAAGGGCGCAGGCAGCAGTGGCAGCACCAGCGGCACCACGGCCACCAGCGGCAGCAGCAACGGCAACAACCCGTTCGCCCAGCTGGGCCAGGCGCTGCAAAGCGGCGATCTGCAGGCGGCGCAGCAGGCATTCCAGGCCATGGGCAGCCATCACGGCCACCACCATCATGGCCAGGGCGGCAGCCAGCAGGCGGCCACGACCACCCCCACCACCACCCAGACTTCTTCCTCCGATACCGTAGGCGTCAACGTCAACATCTCGGTCTGAGGCGGCACGGCGCTGCCGGGCAGTAGGGCGGATGCCCCATGGGGGCGATCCACTATCGATGCAGCCACCAGTTTATCGTGCAGTGGCGGAACGCCCGGCCTGCACAGGGGGGCACCCGGCCGGGGGTTTCGCGCACTGAGTTTGAAGTTGCCGGCATGGAGAGCGGGCAGCAGCAGCAAACCGCCAGTCACCGCAAGGTGCTGGCGGTTTTTTGTTGCCTGCCGGCACCCTTGCGCGGTGGCGCGGCCGCTTTTGCCGGTGGGCGCTGGAGCAGGCGCCAGGCCGCTTGGCAAGTACCTGCCAGCGTGAGTGTGGTAAAGAATGCTGCACCTGCAACAAAGCGCTTGCGCGGCCATTGCCTGCCGGCACGGCTGCTGGTACTGTCCGCGCCAGCCCTGCCCACACCCGGCGCGGAATACCTGACGGCCATGCCAGTGTCGATATCGAGGATTCCGGCCTATGGTGTACGGGTGCGAGCGCAGCGCTGTCATCCGCCTTTGGCGTGCAGTGCCATGCGCCGCCCGTGCCGCGCTCGCGGCAGGCAGGTAAGGGATTCGCAGTTGCAGACCTGCCACCGGCGCCATGGCGCGGCGTGTGGCGGTAACGGCGATGCCCGGCGACAAGCGCCGCGGCAGCGCCCGTAGTCATCAATCATCGGGAACGACGCATGAGTTCGACTCAACACTCTGGCCGCATGGCCGCGCTGTCGCTGGCCGCCCTCGGGGTGGTATACGGCGACATCGGCACCAGCCCGCTGTACACCATGAAGGAAATCTTCGCCGGCTCGCACCCGGTGCCGCTGACCCACGGCAACATCCTCGGCATCCTGTCGCTGGTGCTGTGGTCGCTGGTGGTGGTGGTGGCGTTCAAGTACGTCAGCATCATCATGCGTGCCGACAACAAGGGCGAGGGTGGCATCATGGCGCTGATGGCGCTGGTACTGCACCACGCCAAGAGTAAGAAGCAGGTGGCTTTCCTGATGCTGCTGGGCCTGTTCGGCGCCGCGCTGTTCTACGGCGACAGCATCATCACGCCGGCCATTTCGGTGCTGTCGGCGGTGGAAGGCCTGGGCATCGTCACGCCCAAGCTTACCGCCTACATCCTGCCGATATCGCTGGCGGTGCTGTTCGGCCTGTTCGTGATGCAGAAGCACGGCACCGAGAAGGTGGGCGCGCTGTTCGGCCCGGTGATGGTGTTGTGGTTCCTGGTGCTGGCGCTGCTGGGTATTCGCCAGGTGGTGCAGAATCCGCAGGTACTGGCGGCGCTGAACCCGCTGCACGCGGTGTCCTTCTTTGCGGCCAACCCGGTGCTGGGTTTTCTGGCGCTGGGCGGCTCGGTGCTGGCGCTGACCGGTGGCGAGGCGCTGTACGCCGACATGGGCCATTTCGGTCGCCGTCCGATCCAGCTGGCCTGGTTCAGCCTGGTGCTGCCGTCGCTGGTGCTCAACTACTTTGGCCAGGGCGCGCTGCTGCTGAGCAACCCGCAGGCCATCGATAACCCGTTCTACCTGCTGGCGCCGGGCTGGGCGCTGCTGCCGATGGTGATCCTGGCCACGCTGGCCACGGTGATCGCCTCGCAGGCGGTAATCTCCGGCGCCTACTCCATTACCCGCCAGGCCATCCAGCTGGGCTACGTGCCGCGCATGGAGGTGCTGCACACATCCAGCAAGGAAATCGGCCAGATCTATCTGCCGGCGGTGAACTGGGCGCTCTTGGCGGCGGTGGCCGCGCTGGTGATCGGTTTTGGCTCCTCCGGCAAGCTGGCAGCGGCCTACGGTATTGCGGTAACCGGCACCATGGTGATCACCACCATCCTGACTTTCATCGTTGCCCGCCACCAGTGGCACTGGAGCGCAAGCAAGTGCCGGCTGATCCTGGGTGGCCTGCTGGTGGTGGACCTGGCCTACTTCAGCGCCAATGCCTTCAAGCTGTTCGAAGGCGGCTGGTTCCCGCTGGCCATGGGCCTGCTGGTGTTCACCGTGATGACCACCTGGAAGCGTGGCCGCCAGCTGGTGCACGACAAGCTGGCCGAGGAGGGCATGCCGCTGGACCAGTTCGTGGAATTCATGGCGCCTGCCGTGCCGCGCGTGCAGGGCACCGCCATCTTCATGACCTCCGACACCAACAGCACGCCGCATGCGCTGCTGCACAGCATGAAGCACTACAAGAGCCTGCATGAACGCGTGGTGATCCTCACCGTGGACACCGCCGACATTCCGTATATCGCACCGAAAGAACGGGTGGTGGTGGAGGAGATGGGCGAGCAGTTCTTCCGCGTGAAGGTAGTGTTCGGTTTCATGGACGAGCCGGATGTGCCCGCCACGCTGGTCGAGTGCGAAAAGCAGGGCCTGGTGCTGGAGATGATGGACACCTCCTTCTTCCTCGGCCGCGAAACGCTGATCCCGAAAGTGGGCGCCGGCGTGATGAGCAACTGGCGCGAGAAGCTGTTCCTTGCCATGTTCCGCAACGCGGGCTCGGCGTCGTCCTACTTCAAGCTGCCGCCCAACCGGGTGGTGGAGCTGGGCTCGCAGCTGGCGCTGTAAGCTGCCCGCCGGCCGCAAACGAAACGCCCACCGCATGGTGGGCGTTTTGCATGGGGGAGCCGCTTGCTAACGGCAGGGCGCAGGCCCGGTAAAACCGGGCGTTTCTCCATCCATGCCGGACAGGGTTGGCCGCAAGCTGGCGGCCCGCCCTGTGGCGCTTTTGCCCTGCAAGTGGCGGGTTACGGTGCCTGTCTGTGGTAGTGGCGCACGCAGTGGCGGCCATCCGCCTTGGCCTGGTACATCGCGGCATCGGCATGCTGCACCAGGTCTTCGGCGCTGCCGCCATCGTCCGGGTAAAGGCTGGTGCCGATGCTGGCTCCCAGGTCGATGGGCAGGCCATCCACCTGCTGTACCCGGTTCAAGAGGCCAAGCAGGCGCTGGCCGACTTCCGCCACCGGCGGCGCGCCGGTTTCGCCTTGCAGATAGAGGATGAACTCGTCGCCGCCCAGCCGGGCCACCACGTCGCCTTCGCGCACGACTTGCTGCAGTTGCTGTGCCACATGCAGCAGCAGTTTGTCGCCGACGGCATGGCCGTGGCTGTCGTTGACCCGCTTGAACAGGTCCAGATCGACAAACAGTACCGCCAGGCTGTTGCCGGTGTGCCGGCAGCATTCGATGGCGCCGTTCAGCCGCAGGTAGAAGGCGCTGCGGTTCAGCAGCCCGGTCAGCGCGTCGTGCTGCGCCATATGCTGCAGCGCCAGCTCGTTTTCCCGGCGCTGGGTGATGTCGGCATGCGCGCCCATGATGCGCAGCGCCTTGCCGCTGGCGTCGCGCTCGATCACCCTGCCGCGGTCCCACAGCCAGGTGATGCGGCCATCCGGGCCGATGGTGCGGTACTCCGCCTCGTAGCTGTCGGTCTCGTCGCGCAGGTGGGCAAAGTAGTTGGCCACCACGCGTTCGCGGTCGTCCGGATGCACCTTGGCATACCAGGCATCGAAGTGGGAGGCCATATCGCCCGGCTTGAAGTTCTGCAGGTTGAATACCTGTAGCTCGCCGCTGGGCGGGCGGCCCTGCCACAGGCACAGCCCGGTGCCATCCAGGGCGGCATTCAGCTTTTCCTGCTGATCGGCAATCAGTTGCCGTGCGGCGGCCAGCTCCTGGCGCAGGCTGGCCAGTTCGCGTTGCAGCGCTTGCTCATCGCTAAGGGTGGGGGAAGGTGCCATGGTGCTCGGGGTGGCTGGAACAATCTGTCCGTCACTATATCAAGAGCGTGGCATGGCAGGCGGGTAAAGGCCGACAGGGCGAAAGCCCGGCAAAGCCGGGCATTTCGCCTGTCATCTCACGGTTCGGTTAGCGGGTTGGCCGCAAGCCGCTGCAATCGGCGGAACGCCCCTGTGGGGCTTCCGCCCTACGCATGGGGCTACGGTTTGACGTGCGGGCAGCTCAGCGCAGCTTCTCCAGCAGCTGGTAGTACCACATGCCCGCCGCCAGCAGCGGGTTGCCGAGCTTGCTGCCCAGCGGCACGCGCACATGCTTGCAGGCGGCAAAGGTGTCGAAGCGCGCCAGCGTGCCGGTAATGGCCTCGGCCATGATCTGGCCCATGATGTGGCTGCTGGCCACGCCGTGGCCGGAGTAACCCTGGCAGTACCACACGTTGTCCGACAGCTTGCCCAGCTGCGGGATGCGGTTCACCACGATGCCCATCGCGCAGCTCCACTGGTAATCGATCTCCACGCCCTTGAGCTGCGGGAAGGTGCGCTCGATGCACGGGCGCAGTTCGGCGGCGATGTCGCGCGAGTCGCGGCCGGAGTAGTTGGCGCCACCGCCGAACAGCAGGCGGCCGTCGGCGGTCAGGCGGTAGTAGTCGAGCACGAAGCGGCAGTCGTACACCGCCAGATCCTGCGGGTTGAGCAGTTTTGCCAGCTCGCCCAGCGGGCGGGTGGTGACGATGCCGCCCATGGCCGGGAAGATCTTGCCGGAGAGCTGATTCTGTTCCAGCTTGTGATACACGTCGCCGGCCAGCAGCACCTGGCGGGCGTTGATGCGCCCCTGCGGCGTGATGATGGCCGGTCTGTCGCCATGCACGATGTCCAGCACCTCGGTGTGCTCAAATATCTGCGCGCCCAGGCTGGCGGCGGCGCGTGCCTCGCCCAGACACAGGTTCAGCGGGTGCAGGTGCAGGTTGCGGGTGTTCTTCAGCGCGCCGTGGTAGAGGCCGGTGGCCAGGTGTTCGCGCACGGCGGCGGCGTCCAGCAGGGTGACCTGTTCGCCCATGCCGCGGCGCTGCGCCTCTTCGTAGCTGCTGCGCAGCTCGGCCATGTGCGCCGGTTTCATTGCCGCGTGCAGGTGGCCGTGCTTGAGGTCGCAGGCGATGCCGTACTTCGCCACGCGCTGCTCGATGATGTCGTGGCCGCGCCAGCGCAGCCACCAGATGAAATCGTCCACCGCCGTGCCCAGCGTATTGCGCATCTGCTTGCGCATCGCCTCGTCGCCGGACAGGCTGCCGGTGACCTGGCCGCCGTTGCGACCGCTGGCCCCCCAGCCGATCTTGTTCTGCTCGACGATGGCCACTTTCAGGCCGCGCTCGGCCAGCTCCACCGCGCTGGCGACGCCGGTAAAGCCACCGCCGATGATGGCCACATCGACCTCCACCGTGCCTTGCAGCGCAGGGTAGTCGCTTTCCTCATGGATGGTGGCGCTGTAGTAGGACGGGCTGCGCGGCGCGCTGCCGCCTTGGAAACGTGCGTTCATGTCTGACTCCGGGTGTGCCGTTGCCGTCGCGCCGAAGGTTGGCCGCAAGCAACAGGCAGGGTTGGCCGCAGCGGCGGGAGCCGGCTGGCGGGCAGGTGGTGCCAAGAGGGAGTAGCAGGAGTCAGGCGGGGTCGGGATGCGGGTTGCGCGCGTGGCGGCAGTGGTATTGCGCCCAGAAGGCGAGCACGGCATTGACTACGCCCAGGCAGGCGTGATGACGCGGGGGCAGCGTGTGGCTGCTCCCGCGCGTGATGCTGTGCTGGCCGCTGTGGCGTGGCATGGCGGTGTGCCGGCAGCCACCGGGCGGTGGCTGCCGTGGCCCGTGTTACAGGCTGGGGAAGGCGAATTGCGACGCCTCGTGGCTGGCGCGTTGCGGCCAACGTTGGGTGATGGCCTTGCGGCGGGTGTAGAAGCGCACGCCGTCCGGGCCGTAGGCATGCAGGTCGCCGAACAGCGAACGCTTCCAGCCGCCAAAGCTGTGGTAGGCCACCGGTACCGGCAGCGGCACGTTGATGCCCACCATGCCCACTTCGATCTCGTCGGCGAACAGGCGCGCGGACTCACCGTCGCGGGTGAAGATGCAGGTGCCGTTGCCGTATTCGTGGGCGTTGATCAGCGCGATGGCGTCTTCCAGGCTGTTCACGCGTACCACGCACAGCACCGGGCCGAAGATCTCTTCCTTGTAGATGCGCATGTCCGGGGTAACGCGGTCGAACAGGGTGCCGCCCACGAAGTAGCCATTGTCGTGGCCGGCGACGCGGTAGCCGCGGCCATCCACCACCAGGCTGGCACCGGCGGCCACGCCGTCGTCGATGTAGCCCACCACCTTGTCGCGGGCGGCGGCGGTAACCAGCGGGCCCATGTCCAGGCCGCAGCTGGTGCCGGCGCCGATCTTCAGCGCCTTGATTTGCGGTTCCAGCTTGGCGATCAGCGCATCGGCCACCTGGTCACCCACGCACACCGCTACCGAAATGGCCATGCAGCGCTCGCCGCAGGAGCCGTAGGCGGCGCCCATCAGCGCGTTCACCGCGTTGTCCAGGTCGGCATCCGGCATCAGCACGGCGTGGTTCTTGGCGCCGCCCAGTGCCTGCACGCGCTTGCCGCGCTTGGTACCTTCGGCATAGATGTACTCGGCAATCGGGGTGGAGCCGACAAAGCTCAGCGCCTTCACTTCCGGCGCCTCGATCAGCGCATCCACCGCTTCCTTGTCGCCGTGCACCACGTTCAGCACGCCCTTGGGCAGGCCGGCCTCATGCAGCAGCTGGGCGATCAGCAGGGTGGAGCTGGGGTCGCGCTCGGACGGCTTGAGGATGAAGCAGTTGCCGCAGGCGATGGCCAGCGGGTACATCCACAGCGGCACCATGGCCGGGAAGTTGAACGGGGTGATGCCGGCCACCACGCCCAGCGGCTGGAAGTCGCTCCAGGCATCGATATTGGGGCCGACGTTGCGGTTGTATTCGCCCTTGAGGATTTCCGGTGCGCCGCAGGCGTATTCCACGTTCTCGATACCGCGCTGCAGCTCGCCGGCGGCATCCTCGATGGTCTTGCCGTGTTCCTGGCTGATGAGCTGGACGATGCGTTCCTTGTTCTGCTCCAGCAGCTGCTTGAAGCGGAACATCACCTGCGCGCGCTTGGCCGGCGGGGTGTTGCGCCAAGCCGGGAAGGCGGCCTTGGCGGCCGCAACGGCCTGCTGCACGGTGGCTACGTCAGCCAGGGCAACCTGGCCGATGGTGTCGCCGGTGGACGGGTTGAATACCGGGGCGTGGCGGCTGCCGCCAGCGGTGAGTTCGCCGTTGATCAGGTGGTTTACGGTAGTCATGTGTGGTGCTCTCTTTATCTGGTAATCAGGTTGGCCGCATACGCTTGGGTAGGTGGCACGTGTTATTTAGGCAGTCTGGTTCAGCACATCGCCCACGGCGTTAAACAGCGTATCCAGCTGCTGCGCGGTGGTGTTGAAGGTCGGCCCGAACTGCAGCGTGTCGCCGCCGAAGCGTACGTAGAAACCGGCCTGCCACAGCTTGATGCCGGCCTCGTACGGGCGGATGGCGGCGTCGCCATCGCGTGCGGCCAACTGTATGGCGCCGGCCAGCCCGCAGTTGCGGATGTCCAGCACGTGGCGGGCACCCTTGAGACCGTGCAGCTTTTCTTCGAATACCGGCGCCAGCGCGGCGGACTGCTCGATCAGCTGGTCGCGCTGCAGCAGCTCCAGGGTGGCCAGGCCGGCGGCGCAGGCTACCGGGTGGCCGGAGTAGGTGTAGCCGTGGGTGAATTCGATCATGTGCTCGGGCGTGCCCTGCTGCATGAAGGTGTTGTAGATCTCGCTGGAGGCCACCACCGCGCCCAGCGGAATCGCGCCGTTGGTTACCTGCTTGGCGGTGTTGATGATGTCCGGAGTGACGCCGAAGTACTCGGCGCCGGTCCACTTGCCCATGCGGCCGAAGGCGGTGATCACCTCATCGAAAATCAGCAGGATGCCGTGCTGGCTGCAGATCTCGCGCAGGCGCTGCAGGTAGCCCTGCGGCGGCACGATCACGCCGGCGGAACCGGACATCGGCTCCACGATCACCGCGGCGATGTTGGAGGCGTCGTGCAGCTCGATCAGCTTCAGCAGCTCGTTGGCCAGCTCCACGCCGCCGGTCTCGGCCATGCCCTTGGTGAAGGCCATGCCCGGCTGCAGGGTGTGCGGCAGGTGGTCGGCATCCATCAGCTGGCCGTACATCTTGCGGTTGCCGCCGATGCCGCCCAGTGCGGTGCCGGCGATGTTCACGCCGTGGTAGCCGCGGGCGCGGCCGATGAAGCGGGTCTTGCTCGGCTGGCCCTTCAGGCGCCAGTAGGCCTTGGCCATCTTCACCGCGGTATCGGCACATTCGGAGCCGGAGCCGGTGAACAGCACATGGTTCAGGCCGTCCGGCATCACGCCGGCAATCTTGTCGGCCAGGCGGAAGGCCAGCGGGTGGCCGTACTGGAAGCCAGGGGCGTAGTCCAGGGTGCCGAGCTGGCGTGCCACCGCTTCCTGGATTTCCGGGCGGTTGTGGCCGGCGCCGCAGGTCCACAGGCCGGACAGGCTGTCGAAGATGCGACGACCCTTGTCATCAATGAAGTAGTTGCCGTCGGCACCCACGATGATGCGCGGATCACGCTTGAACGCGCGGTTGGCCGAGAACGGCATCCACTGTGCATCGAGATTCAGATCGCTGACGGCAAATTGGTCGTTGCTGTTGTTCATGACGTGGCCCCTGTGAGCGCTGTGTTGATGGTGCTAGCTTGCAATAGAACTGTAGGTGAGTTAAATCACATCTTTCTCACGTTAAGTTGAGTATTTGTTAAACATGAGCAAGAAGGCATCCCTGAGCCAGGTCAGCGACTTCGATATCCGCCTGCTGCGCCTGTTCAAGACCGTGGCGGAGTGCGGTGGTTTCTCGGCGGCGGAAAGTGTGCTGGGCATCAGCCGATCGGCGATCAGCCTGCACATGGGCGATCTGGAAAAGCGCCTCGGCATCCGCTTGTGCCAGCGCGGCCGCGCCGGTTTTGCGCTCACCGACGAGGGGCGCGAGGTGCTGCACGCCAGCCAGACCATGCTGGCGGCCATCGAGGCGTTCCGCAGCCAGGTGAACCAGCTGCACCAGCAGCTGCGCGGCGAACTGAACATCGGCATCGTCAACAGCCTGGTGACCCAGTCGCGCATGCGCATCACCCAGGCGCTGAGTGCGCTGAGCGAGCAGGGGCCGGGGGTACGCATCAATATCGGCATGATGACGCCCAGCGATATCGAGCTGGGGGTGCTGGACGGCCAGCTGCACGTGGGCGTGGTGCCGCTGGTCAGCCCGCTGGCCGGGCTGGACTACATCCCGCTGTACGACGAGCATTCGCTGCTGTACTGCAGCCAGGGCCACCCCTTGTTCTGGCGTGCCGATGCCGATATCAGCGATGCCGACATCGCCGCCGCTCCGGCCGTGTTGCCGGGCTTTCGCCTGCCGCCGGAGGCGCAGCAGAGCCACCAGATGCTTAACGGCAGCGCCACTGCCAGCGACCGCGAAGGCATCGCCTTCCTGATCCTTACCGGGCGCTACATCGGCTACCTGCCGGACCACTTCGCCGCCAGCTGGGTGGCGCAGGGCAAGCTACGCGCCATCCGCCCGGCCGAGCTGCACTACCAGGTGCCGCTGACGGTAGCCACGCGCAAGGGGCGGCGACCCAACTTGGTGCTGGAGAAGTTTCTGCAGACGCTGGCGGATACGCAGGACAGTGTGTAAGGGTTGGCCGCAAGGGGAGGCGGTGAAAGAGGGCGGGCCAGTATGAAGGCGGTAACGCAATGCACGGCTAAATGATGTGCAGAATATCTCTCCGGAATTTGCACAGCAGGGTACTGGACATCGACAAGACCCAGGAGCTCCGTGATGCCGCTACCGGGTTTTCGCTTACAGCAGGAAGTAATGGAAATAACACGTGCCGGCTAGGTCATCGGCAATATGCATCAGCTGTCTGGCAAGCTGAACAGGGTGGTAGAACGCTTCAAAACCAGATTTGCGCAACCAGGTTTGGTATTTGCGCCATGAACTGTGGCCCGGTTATCAGCCGGGCCACGGTTTTGTGCGGGTATTATTCATCTCGGGCCGGCCGGCCTGGCTGGCGGGCTATAGATTGGTCTGTATGACTGCATTGTTACTGCTGCCGGTGGAATCCACCCAGGTGACGGTGACTACCGGCAGGGTAGCTGTCGTACAGGCAATATTCAGCGTATAGGATGTTGAGCCCTGGTAAGGAGTGGTCGGACCAACGGAGCCGGCGCTACAGCTGCCGGTGTCGCGCATCTGCTCGATCTGGTTGCGGGCCAGGGCCATGGCTTCCACCCGCTCCCTGGATACCTGCGTGGCCTTGTTCAGGCTCAACTGCAGCTTGGTCACTCCCAATAGCCCCACGCTCAGAATGACCAATGAAATCAGGGATTCGATCAGGCTCAAACCGGTTTGTTGTCTGCGCATGGCGGCTCCCTAGTTCATGTCGGACCAGCCGCTGGTGCTGGTGGTCAGGGTATTGGTACCGGGGGTGCCCAACTGGAATTTGTTTACCGCGCCGGTATCCTTGACGATGTTGATACCGCCGGTAGTCGAATAGTTGCCCGAGGTAATGGCTGCACCCTCGATTAGCGCATTGCCACCGCCACTATTGTCCCAGGTGCCCAGCACTTCAATAACTACCTGGGTTTGCGGGTTGGTAATCTGATCGCCGACATCGACACTGATGTTGTAATTACAAGTAGAGGTGTCATTTACCTTGGACTGGTTGGTCGTGGTATAGGATGGGGTGCATTTGCTGCTGGCGTTCAGGCAGGCCTGTACCGTACACCATTGGGTTGTTGTGGTCGGGGCAAAGGACACACTACTCCAAGTAAACGTTTTATTGTTGCCGTTGCCTGATGTGGCCGTAATATAACTGGTGCCGGTACAGTTGCAGGTAGTGGTACCACTAACATTGGTTACCGTGTATGAAACGTCAGGAACATCGACATACACCACGCCATATATCTTGGAGGTGCCGTTGATTTGCACTGAGCCGCCATTCATCACAAAAATCAGCACCGGGTCGCTGACACTGCCAAGCGTTACATTGGAGTTGATCTTCATCCCCCCCTGGGTCAGCCACATGATACGTTTGCCGGCAGTATACTGGGCGCTAAGATCCGCATTATTGCATCCGCTGCCGCAAACATAGCCATCACTGCGACTTTGAATGGTCGTCAGCACTTCCGGCTTGCACAGGGCCGCTTGCTGGGCAAGGGCAACCGAGGTAACAGTAGTCAGAGCCTGAAGCGCTTTGTAGCCAGTAACAGTGGTGGGGCACAAGCCACCAAAATAATTCATGAAAAACTCATCGGACGTCCATTTGATTTTTGACCCATTAGCAGCCTGCAGATAAGTCGATACACCATTTACAATATTCTTCTGGTAAAAGTCGGAACTATCCTGGGTGCCTACAGAACCACTGCCTGAAGTGGAAATACTGCCACCGGATTTCGCCGAATCAATATTGGCATTGCCACCGATGGAAATATTACCGAGTGCAGTCAATGCATCGGTTATTGGTGTGCTGATGAGTGGGGGAGTGGCGGGCGTATAGTTGTAAGTAAGCCGCTGGCTGACAGTGCGGGTGGCGCCGCTTGGGTCCACTCCTACGCTTTTTACGTAAGGGAACTTCAGGGTGTCGGTCTCAGCACAATTACTGTCTACGGCGTTGCAGAAGTAAGATGTGTATTTGCTGTTGCTGGTCAGCGTGGTATTGGTCAACTTGGTGCTGGGATTGGCTGCCAATGAGGCGGAAAGTGTTGACAGCATGGTTCGCACACCCTGTTCCGCATTTTCAAAGGCAGCTTCGGTGCGATAGATATTGTTCGCCGACTTTATTTCCAGGTTGGCGCTCTTGGAGCCGATGATCACGTTCAGGGTAACCAGGAGCACCATGATCAGCGACACAATAAGGGTCGTAAAACCTTGCTGTTGTTTCATGCTTATTCCCATCAGTTCCGTACCCGCACATAGCTGCTCATATTGCGGCTCACTGTGCCCCCGCTTGGGGTCGTCATGTTTACGGCATCGGCCTGGATATTGATGTTTACCAGCGAGGTACCGCTTGCAGTAAACGTCAGTGCAGTAACTTTTATCTGAGTCGGGTCGGTAATGGCTTTCCAGCTGGTAGTGGTGCTGCAATTGCCATTGCTGTTGTTGTTCCAGTAGTAAATGGTGTTGCTGGCTAATTGATAACCGTAAAATACTTCGTTGACTGCGGAAACTCCGCCGGCAGCAGGAGTAGAGTGGGAAAAGGTAATGCAGCTGGTTTGAGGGTAGTAGTATTTGCCATTACTTTGTGCCGTGAGTGTCACGCTGGGGTTGGCGTAGCCGGCGCGGCGTATTTCGGTAACCATTTCATTGGACAGGATTTGCAGCGTTTGCTCGAAACGCTGCATTTTGGCTCCTGAGACGTTGGCCGAAAGCGTGGTGAAATATATTTTCTCGGCACCGAGAATCACGATCATGCCGATGGTCAGAGCGACCATGAGCTCGATAAGATTAAAGCCAGCATGTCGCTTCATGATATTTGGCCAATCGTAACAATGCCGATCAGATTCATATTGATACTCTGGCTGACGCTACCGTTGTTCAAGGTGAAGGTCACATCTTTGGGAGATGGAGAGCCATAAACACCATTGATATTGAATGAGGTGATGCTGCTGGGAGTGGCTCCGGAGGTGTCTTTCATGCTGGCACTGACATCGGTGGTCAGCGGGTCGCTGCGCAGCTCGCAACCCGTCGCCGATACCTTGCTCATGCACAGGTTCTGGCCCTGTACCGATACATAAATGGTGGTATTGCTGTTCAGCGCGCTTTCCTTGGCATAGCGCATGGTCTGTGCCACCAGGTCGGCATTCTTGCGTACCTTGCTGCGCTTGATCGAGGTGGCGAAGTTGGGCAGGGTGAAGGCCGCGAAAATGGCGATGATCAACATCACCACCATGGCTTCAAACAAGGTGAAGCCCTTTACCCGCGTCATTGCAGGCCCCAGCAACTGTCATTGCTGGATGGAAAACCATCCTGGTTGATGGTCAGGTTGTTGCAGCTGTCCTTGGCCTGGGCGGATGAGGCGTTGATCACTGCCAGGGCAGCGTAGGTGCTGCTGGTGGCAGTGGTGATGCTGATGGTGTAGTAGCCCTGTGGCGACGAAGAAGTCAGGCCCAAGGAAGCTTGCGAGCTGCTGTAGGCGGTGTTGTTGCCGCGGTATTTTTCCTGCGCCAGTTGCACCGCAGTCAACGCATTCTTGGCGTCGATGCGGCGGCTTTTCTGGATGTACTGGCTATAAGCAGGGATGGCAATCGTGGCCAGGATGGCTGCCACGACCATGACTACCACCAGTTCAATCAGGGTAAAGCCTTGCTGTGTCTTGTGCATTATGGGTAACCGCCCGCTGGATTCAGGATGTCTGTGCACAGAGCAGTAACCGGGTGGTGTGAAAGCTGCGCTATTCGCAATATTCCAAACAAAATTCAACCTGGCTATGCAATTGCAATTATTGGTAAGCAGTTGACAATTGTAAAGAAATTGAGCGTTTGCTGCATGGGGGAAGTTGCAAGATTTTTCAGCTATGTATCAAAACAGCATCATTACTTCATCATGCAATGACACACGTGCTTGAAGAGCAGCCTTGCCAGGCTTGATTGTTGGCTGTGGGGCGATGGGATGGTTTGATGGATGCTTTCATCATGCAACCGAGCTGGCATGAAGATGTTATATTTTATCTATAAGTAAATATTGTAAATACGACGATTGCTGAATACTGGGCAATGCCAAATGTTTCTCTTTTGGCATTGCTTCCAGGAAGTTGCCACCAGCGCATTGCGGTCTGGTGGTACGCCAGGGGGCTGGGTTTGCATCAAACCAGCGGCCACAGCCCCCGCAGTTTCTGCAAATGGCGCTCCTCCACCTGCACGGTCAGCTGGGCGCCTATTTCGTTGCTGTCGATTTCCTGGCGCTGGTCGAGGTCGCGCAGCGGGGCCAGCTGCGGGCGGTTCAGCTGCTCGCCCTGCGCCACCACGATGGCGGTTTCGCCGCTGGCCAGTCGCACGAAGCTGCCCGTGGGGTAGACGCCGAGTATCTTGACCAGCTGCGCGGTGTGCACCGGGTCGAATTGTTCGTCCGCCTGGGTGTACAGCTGCGCCAGCGCCCGCTGGGCAGGCACTGCCTGGCGGTAGCTGCGCGGCATCAGTTTGGCGCTGGAGATGTCGATCAGGCGCAGCAGCTGGGCCAGTGGTGAAATCTGCTCCTTGCCCAGGTGGAAGGGGTAGCCGCTGCCGTCCGGGCATTCGTGCTGGCCCAGCACCGCCTGGTGCAGCAGCGGGCTGTCGAAACCCAGTTCACGCAGCAGGGCAGAGCTGACCAGCGGGTGGATATCCAGCTGCTTGCGCTGGGTGGTGGATAGCGAGCCTTCCTGCTGTGCCAGTTCGTTGTGCAGCCCGGCGGAGCCCAGGTTCATGCATAGTGCGGCCAGGGTCAGGCAGCTCTGCTGCTCGGTCGGCAATTGCAAGGCGCGACCCAGCAGGCAGGCCAGCAGCGTGGTGTTGATGCCATGCTGCGCGGTGTAGTCCTGCCAGGGGCACAGCATCATGGCGGCCACGGCGCCATCGGTGGTTCGCGCCGCCAGTTTGTCCAGCCTGGTCAGCAGGGCGGACAGGTCTTCCGCCTGCAGCATGGGTGGGGCCAGATATTGCAGCTGGCGGAAGTGCTGCGCCAAGGCCTGTATTTCCTGCAGCGCATCGGGCTGCGGCGCTGGCAGCACCGGCAGTTGCAGCCCCTGGTGGGGGCGGTACAGGCGTTGGCGGAATTTGTCGGTCAGCGCGTAATGCCAGTCACCAAGCTGCTGCAGCCGGTTCTGCACGAACAGGCTGTCGGGCAACTGGTAGTGGGAGGGCGAAATCATCATGCGGCGGGCTGGTGGGCAAGGATCGGGTAGTGGCGGTTCGGCCGTGGCACGAGCCGCCTATTTCTAATTAATTGTTACTGGTTTCACTGTAGCGCCAATGCCCGATGAATGGAACTGCCCGGCAGCAGGTGATTTCAGTTTACCGCCGGCAGCAGGTCGGCAAGAAAGGCGCGCAGTACGGTGGGTTGCGGCACGCCGCGGCGGGTGATGGCGTTGAACGGCCAGTCGGAATGAAAGCGCGCCGGGGCGATCTGGCGCAGGTCGCCGCTTTCCACCCAGCGCGCGGCATAGTGCAGCGGCAGAAAGCCGATATAGGCGCCGGACAGGATCAGCATGGCCTGCGCTTCCACATTGTCCACCGTGGCCGCCGCCTTGTGTGCCTGCAGCTGCTGCAGGTCGCGTTGCTGCAGGTAGCCGCGCGCCACGATATGGCTGGCGGAGATGCGCTCGAACAGCTCCGGGGCGTTATCGTTGGCCGCAAACAGCGGGTGGTAGCGGCTGCAGAACAGGCCGTCGGGTTCTTCGTACAGCTGGCTGTATTCCAGCCCGGCCACCCGCAGCGGAAAGTGGCCGATAGCGATGTGCAGGCGGCCATCCAGCACCCGTTCTTCCAGCTCGGCCGGCATGCCGATGTAGACATCCAGATGCACGTCGTGGCCGCGGGCCACGAACTGGCGCAGCGTGCGCGCCAGCGGCGAGTCGGCATCGCTGATGGTGTTGTCGATGATGCCCAGGTACAGCTTGCCGGAGATGTGCTGCTTGAGCGCGCTGGTGTCGGTGCAGAAGTTGTCCACCGCCATCAACAGGCGCTGGGTGGCTTCAAAGGTGGCGCTGCCGTGTTCGGTGAGGCGAAAGCCGCCGCGGCCACGCTCGCACAGGGTGACGCCAAGGCGGGTTTCCAGGTTGGTCATCTGTTCGCTGATGCTGGACTGGCTCATGTTCAGCGTGGCCTGCGCGGCGGAAAAACCGCCGCATTTCACGATGGTCATGAACACCCGCAACAGTTTCAAATCAACGTCTTGCAGTTGTTTCATTTCTATCTCCCTTATACGTTGGCCGCACGTTCTAGTGGTGCGTTATGGCAGGCAGTGCCTGCTGCTGTCACGGCTGGTGCGGCCTGCCGGCTGCCGCTTTCCGGGCGGTGTTTTCCGCGGCGGCTTTACTTCGGCAATACCGATGTGAGTATCTGATCTTTATTATTTTTTCGACGCAAAACTCTGCGCATAGTCATGGAAACACAGGCCGCCGGCAAGCCCCGGCCTGGTTGGCAAAACACTTGCGGAGAGAGACAAATGTCGAAAAACAGTTACGAAGAAGGTCGCCTGAATCTGCCGTTCGTCGGCCACTGCACCTTTGCCAAATCCCCGGTCTGCCTGGACTGGGAAAACATCGACGCCGACGTGGCGATCCTGGGTGCGCCCAATGACATGGGCACCCAGTGGCGCTCCGGCGCCCGCTTCGGCCCGCGCGGCATCCGCGAGGCATCCACCCTGTTCTCCTTCGGTCACTCCGGCGCCTACGACTTCGAAGACGACGTGATGTACCTCACCCGGGAAGACGTGCGCATGGTGGATGTGGGCGACGCCGACATCGTGCACACCGACATGGCCAGCAGTAACGCCAACATCGAGCTGGCAGTGCGCAAGATCCTGGCTTCCGGCGCCATGCCGGTGGTACTGGGTGGCGATCACTCGATTCACGCACCGGTGATCAAGGCCTTCGAAGGCAAGGGCCCGATCCACATCCTGCACATCGATGCCCACCTCGATTTCGTCGACGAGCGTCACGGTGTGCGCTACGGCCACGGCAACCCGCTGCGCCGCGCTTCCGAGATGGACCACATCGTCGGCATGACCCAGCTGGGCATCCGCAACGTGTCCTCCTCCAACCGCGACGACTACGCCGCCGCCCGTGAAGCCGGCTCCACCGTGCTGTCGGTGCGCCATGTGCGCGAGCTGGGCGCCGAGGGTGTGCTGGCGCAGATTCCGGAAGCGGCCAACTACTACATCACCATCGATATCGACGGCTTCGACCCGTCCATCGCGCCGGGCACCGGCACCCCCAGCCATGGCGGCTTTCAGTACTACGAAGTGCTGGAAATCATCCAGGGCCTGGCCAAGCGCTGCCAGGGCCGCGTTGTCGGCATGGACCTGGTGGAAGTGGCCCCGGCCTACGACCCGACCGGCGTGACCTCCATCCTGGCGGCGCAGCTGCTGATGAACAGCATCGGCTTCATCTTCCACGCTCGCGCCGAGGCTCGCCGCGGCTGAACAACAACTGTCGTGCCAGCCCCGCGTAGCGCCAGCTTATAGACGGGGCGGCATCCAAAGAGGAGACCATCATGGATCAAGCAGTACAGCAGTATCTGGATAAATACGGCATTTCCGACGCCACCCGCCATTTCCTGGCCAAGCAGCAGAAAATGTTCATCGGCGGCCAGTGGCTGGATGCCAGCGATGGCGCCCGCTTCAACGTAACCGAGCCGTCCACCGAAGGCCTGCTTACCAGCGTACCGTCCGGCACCGTGGCCGACCTGGACCGCGCCGTGGCTGCCGCCCGCGCGCAGTTCGACGGCGGTGAATGGCGCCAGCTCAAGCCGCTGGCACGCGAGCGCCTGCTGCAGCGCCTGGCCGACCTGATGGAACAGCACGGCACCGAGCTGGCCGAGCTGGAGGCCATCGACATGGGCAAATCAGTCGCCTTTGCCCGCGACATCGACGTGCAGGGTTCGGTGGACACCATC
This sequence comes from Vogesella sp. LIG4, assembly GCF_900090205.1. Lineage (NCBI taxonomy): Bacteria > Pseudomonadati > Pseudomonadota > Betaproteobacteria > Neisseriales > Chromobacteriaceae > Vogesella > Vogesella sp. LIG4. The sequence continues at coordinate 2,158,552 of NZ_LT607802.1, forward strand.
CGCTACTTTGCCGGCTGGGCCAGCAAGCTGCATGGCCGTACCGTGGAGCCGTCGTCGCTGCCGGGCAATTACCTGGCCTACACCCGCAAGGAGCCGCTGGGCGTGGTGGCTGCCATCGTGCCGTGGAACTTCCCGCTGCAGACCATGGTGTGGAAGCTGGCGGCCGCACTGGCCGTGGGCTGTACCATGGTGATCAAGCCGGCCGAGCTTACCTCGCTGTCCACGCTACGTTTTGCCGAGCTGGTGCAGGAGGCGGGCATTCCCGACGGCGTGGTCAACATCGTTACCGGCCGTGGCAGCGTGATCGGCGCCGCCATGACCAGCCACCCGGGCATCGACAAGCTCACCTTCACCGGCTCCACCCCGGTTGGCCGCAAGGTCGGCGCTGCTGCGGTAGATCAGCTCAAGCATGTCACCCTGGAACTGGGCGGCAAGTCGCCGGTGATCGTGCTGGCCGATGCCGACCTGCAAGCCGCCGCCGCCGCGGTGGCCAACGGCGTGTTCTTCAACGCCGGCCAGGTGTGCGACGCCGGTACCCGCGTCTACGTGGCGCGCAGTGTGTACCGCGAATTCCTGGACGAACTGGTAGCGGTCACCCGCGAGTTCCGGATCGCCCCGGGCCTGGACCCGGACTGCTATATCAGCCCGCTGGTATCCGCCCAGCAGAAGGACAGCGTGATGTCCTACATCGCCAGCGGCATCGCGGAAGGCGCCGAGCTGGTATGCGGCGGCAAGGCCGTGCCGGGCAAGGGCTTTTTCGTCGAGCCGACCATCTTCGCCAACTGCCATCAGGACATGCGCGTGGTGCGTGAGGAAATCTTCGGCCCGGTGCTGGTGACCCTGCCGTTCGACGAGCTGGACGATGCCATCGCCATGGCCAACGACAGCGAGTACGGCCTGGCTGCCGCCATCTACTCCAATGACCTGAGCCTGGTGCACAGCATCATCCCGCGCATCGAAGCCGGTATGGTGTATGTGAATGCCCACGGCACCATCGACCCGGCCCTGCCGTTCGGCGGCTTCAAGGGTTCCGGTTTCGGCAAGGATCTCGGTGCCGAACAGCTGGAGCACCTGATGGCTACCAAGGCGGTGTGGATCACCCTGCCGTAAGCGCTTGGGGCTGTTGCTGCCGGCGAGCCCAGCCGGCCGGCGCCAGGGGAGGGAAGTGCCTGCCACGTCAAGCAGGTGTTGCCCCCTCTTTGCCTGCAGGTGGCAGTGACTGCCCGGCAAGGTTGGCCGCAAGGCCAGCGCCGGGGCCGGTCAGCAGCAGCCAACAGCCTGTGACGTGCCATCCGGGCGGATGCCGTCACAGCGCACCGGTGCCTGCCACAGAGCGGGCCATAGTCGGCACACGCCGAGAGAAATGCGAGGAGATATCATGAAATCGAACGCGCAACATCAGCAGCAGGCGCCTACCAAGGGCGCGCTGGAAATCGAAGGCCACTCCATCGACTTCGTGCCGGATCACGAACGCACCGACAAACTGTCCACCCAGGGCCCGTTCTGGTTCGTCGGCAACTTCACCTTCTTCACCATGACCATCGGCTTCGTCGGCCCCAGCGTCGGCCTGAGTTCGCTGTGGACCACCATCGCCGGCACGCTGGGCATCATGTTCGGCACGCTGTTCATGGCCTTCCACGGCTCGCAGGGCCCGCACCTGGGCCTGCCGCAGATGATCCAGTCGCGGGCGCAGTTCGGCTACCGCGGCGTGGTGCTGGTGCTGCTGGCCACGCTGTTCGTGTTCGCCGGCTTCAATATCGTCAACCTGGTGCTGATGATGCAGGGGCTGCACACGCTGTTCCAGTGGGGGCCGATGCAGGTGGCGCTGGCGGTGACCCTGCCGGCGGCCATCCTGGCGATTCTCGGCCATGACTGGATGCACAAGACCTTCAAATGGTCGCTGTTCCTGTCGCTGCCGCTGTACGGCATCGTGACGCTGGCGGTGATGATGGGCTGGGTGCATGACGCCCCGGCAGCCGCTGCCGCGGCCAATGCGCCAGCCGCTGCGCCGCTGGGCTTCAACTGGGTAGGCTTCGTAGCGCAGTTCGCCGCCGGCGCCAGCTACAACATTGCCTACGCACCCTATGTTTCCGACTACTCGCGCTACCTGCCGAAGAACACCCCCAGCGGCAAGCTGATCGCCGCCGTATTCCTGGGCGCCTCGCTGTCCGGCGCCTGGATGATCGCGGTAGGCGGCTGGCTGGGCGAGCACCTGCATGCCACCGACGTGCTGGTGGCGCTGAATGCAGTGGGCGCCAGCTTCGCGCCGCAGCTGGGTACCGTGGTGGTGGCGGTGACCATCCTGGCCTTCCTGCCGGTGATCGCCATGAACATCTACAGCGCCAAGCTCACCGCCATTACCGGTGTCGATTCCTTCAAGAAGGTAACGCCGACCGCCAGTGTCCGTGTCTGGGCCATCCTGTTCGTGGTGTTCCTGCAGCTGGGCGTGGCCATGGGCATCTACACCTCCAGCGCCGGCCTGTCGGTACTGAACATCTACTTGGTGGTGATGCTGTACTTCCTGGTGCCGTGGACCGCGGTGAACCTCACCGACTACTTCTTCGTGCGCAAGGGCCGCTACGCCATCCCGCATTTCTTCCTGCCGCACGACAACATCTACGGCCACTGGGGCGGCCGCGGCCTGCTGGCCTACCTGATCGGCTTCCTGGCGATGATCCCGTTCTTCGCCATCTTCAACGGCCCGGACGAAGTGTTCGTCGGCCCGCTGGCCAAGATGATCGGCAGTGTGGACATGGCCTGGCTGGTGGGGCTGATCGTATCCGGCGTTGCCTACTACGTGCTGTGCCTGTCGCTGGACCTGGAAAAGGAAGAGAAGCTGATCAAGCACATCGAGAAGACTTCCCCGCAATACACCACTGGCGAGGGCTGGTAAGCCCAGAACGTGCTGCCGGGGCAATGCCCTGGCAGCTGCGACCCGGCGCTGCCGGGTCCGGTAGACCTTAAACGAAGTACTGTGCCGGCAGCCTGGGGCTGACACGCCCTGGCCGCTGGCAAGACGAATCGAGACGCATCATGGAACAAACTTTCGACTACATCATCGTGGGGGCGGGTTCCGCCGGCTGTGTGCTGGCCAACCGCCTGACCGAAGACCCGAACGTCAGCGTGCTGGTGCTGGAGTACGGCGGCAGCGACAAGAGCGTGATCATCCAGATGCCGAGCGCGTTCTCCATCCCGATGAACACCAAGCGCTTCAACTGGCACTTCGAAACCGAGCAGGAACCGCACCTGAACAACCGTCGCCTGCACTGCCCGCGTGGCAAGGTGCTGGGCGGCTCCTCATCGATCAACGGCCTGGTGTACATCCGCGGCCACGCCTACGACTTCGACGAGTGGGAATCGCTGGGCGCCAAGAACTGGGGCTACCGCAACTGCCTGCCGTACTTCAAGCGTGCCGAGACCTTCAAGTTCGGTGGTGACGACTACCGTGGCAGCAGTGGCCCGCTGGCCACCAACAACGGCAACAATATGGCCAACCCGCTGTACGGTGCCTGGATCGAGGCCGGTGCCGAGGCTGGCTACATCAAGACCGACGACTGCAACGGCTATATGCAGGAAGGTTTTGGCGCCATGCACATGACGGTGAAGGACGGCGTGCGCTGGTCTACCGCCAACGCCTACTTGCGCCCGGCCATGCAGCGGCCGAACCTGACCGTGGTCACCCACGCCATGACCCGTCGCATCCTGCTGGAAGGCAAGCGTGCGGTGGGCGTGGAATACGAACAGGGCGGGGTGAAGCGTAGCGTGCGCTGCCGCCGCGAGGTGCTGGTGTCGTCCGGCCCGATCGGCTCGCCGCACCTGCTGCAGCGCTCGGGCATCGGCCCGGCCGCCGTGCTGCGCAAGGCCGGCATCGAGGTCAAGCATGACCTGCCGGGCGTGGGTGAAAACCTGCAGGACCACAGCGAGATCTACATCCAGTACGCCTGCAAGGAGCCGATTACCCTCAACGGCAAGATGAGCCTGTGGGGCAAGGCGATGATCGGCCTGCGCTGGTTGCTGTTCAAGGATGGCCTGGGCGCCAGCAACCACTTCGAGGCCGGCGGTTTCATCCGTTCCGACAAGGGCCTGCGCTGGCCGGACATCCAGTTCCACTTCCTGCCGGCGGCGATGCGCTACGACGGCGACAAGCCGTTCAAGGGCCATGGCTTCATGGTGCTGACCGGCCCCAACAAGCCCAAGAGCCGCGGCTATGTGCGTGCCCGCTCCGCCGACCCGTTCGAGCATCCGGAAATCCGCTTCAACTACCTGGAGAGCGAGGAGGACCGCGAAGGCTTCCGCCGCTGCGTGCGCCTGACGCGCGAGATCCTGGCGCAGCCGGCGATGGACCGCTACCGCGGCGTGGAGCTGGCGCCGGGGCCGGAGGTGCAGACCGACGACGAAATCGACACCTTCGTGCGCGCCAATATGGAAAGCACCATGCACCCGTGCGGTTCCTGCCGCATGGGCGAGGACGACATGGCGGTGGTGGATTCCGAGCTGCGGGTACGCGGCATTGCCGGCCTGCGGGTGATCGATTCCTCGGTGTTCCCGTCCGAGCCGAACGGCAACCTCAACGCGCCTACCATCATGTTGGCCGAGCGTGCCGCCGACCTGGTGCGTGGTGTTGCGCCGCTGGAAGCGGCGAATGTGCCGGTGGGCGAGGTGGGGGGCTGGGAAAACGCCCAGCGTAGCGGCAAGCCCAAGCGCCAGTACACCGCCTGACAGTTTCTCTCCCTTGCTTCTGCACTTGTGGCCAGACGTCTCCCCGTCTGGCCGTTTTTTTTTCAGGGCTGCAGCGGCGGCAGCCGGCGCAGTACCGGGCTGGCTTTCACGATGCTGGTGGTGCTGGTGGCCAGCTCGGCGAAATCGTCCAGAATCGCGTCCAGCTGGCCGATATCGCGCAGCAGCAGGCGCGCGATGTAGCAGTCCTCGCCGGTTACCTTGTCGCACTCGGTGATCTGCGGTGTGGCGACGATGCGCGCTTCCAGTGCCTTGAGCTGGCCCGGCAGCGGTCGCAACCGCACCATGGCCTGCAGGCTGTAACCCCATTGCTGCCAGTCCAGTTCCGGGGTGTAGCCGCGAATCGCCCCTTGCTCCTCCAGCCGCTTCAGCCGTTCCGACACGCTGGGGCCGGACATCTTCAGCTGCCGCGCCAGCTCGGCCAGGCTCTGGCGGGCGTTCTGGCCCAGCAGGCCGGCCAGCTGCACATCGATCCAGTCTTTCATTGAAGGCAACTCCATGCTTTGGGCGACAAATGCAAGGTAGCAGTGCTGTTTTACCTTGCAAAGTCCATTCGGCCAGTGCCATTTCGCCTTTATGCTGTTGCACACTAGCCGACAGGGAGGAGAAATCATGTCGCAACAACAACTACGCAGCGGTGTGCTGCAAATGCTGGCCGCCATGGCGCTGTCCGGCACCATAGGGTGGTTCGTGCTGCAGTCCGGCCAGCCGGTGTGGAACGTGGTATTCGTGCGCTGCCTGCTGGGCTCGCTGGGCCTGGGGCTGTATGCCTGGTGGCGCGGGCAGTGGCGCAGCTGGCCGTTCACCGCACGCAGCCTGGCCTGGTGCGTGGCCGGCGGGTTGGCGCTGGTGGCCAACTGGCTGCTGCTGTTCAACGCCTACCACTACAGCTCCATCGGCATTGCCACCGTGGTGTATCACACCCAGCCGTTCTGGCTGCTGCTGCTGGGCCGCCTGCTGCTGGGCGAGTCGCTTAGCCCGCGCAAGCTGGGCGCGGTGGGGGTGGCATTTGCCGGCATGCTGCTGATCGTGCAGCCGGGGCAGGGCGGGCATGCCACCCTGTTCGGGATAGTGCTGGCGCTGGGGGCCGCCATTCTGTATGCGGTGGTGACGCTGATCAGCAAGCAGCTGCCGAAGACACTGATGCCGACGCATATCGCCTGTGTGCAGACCCTGACCGGCGTGCTGCTGCTGTGGCCGATGCTGAATACTGCCAGCCTGGCGCAGGCCGGCGGGCAGTGGGGCTATCTGCTGGCGCTGGGGCTGGTGCACACCACGCTGATGTACATCATCATGTATGCCGCGTTTCGCCAGCTGCCCACCCACTGGATCGGCCTGCTGGGATTTGCTTACCCGGTAGTGGCCCTGCTGGTGGATTACCTGGCCTATGGCAATCTGCTGGATGGCTGGCAATTGCTGGGCGTGCTGCTGATTGTTGCGGCCAACGTATGGGGGCTGCAACGCGTGCCTGCCGCCAAGGTACTGGCGGCCACTGCCCGGCAGTGAGGAGGAGGCGTTAGCACGCCTCGTCATGGCGCCGGCTTACTGCCGGCCCGCACGCAAAAAAGGCAGCCGGAAGGCTGCCTTTTTTCTGCCGGGGGCCGTTCACACCCGGTACACGGAAACCTCTTTCTCCATCGATTGCGACAGGCCCTGCAGCCGGCTGGCCAGGTCGGTGACGTGCGCTGCCGAAGCGGAATTTTCCTCCGCCATCTGTGCCACGTTTTCCACCTGCATGGCGATGCTGTTGGCCGCCGTGCCCTGCTCGCGGATGGCATGGCTGATCTCGCCCACCAGGTGCCGGCTCTGTTCGGCCACCTCGGCAATGGAGCGGATGGCGCCGCGAGCCTTGTCGGCCTCCTGCACGCCGCTTTCCACATTGCTCACCACGCCCTGCATGCGTTCGGAGGCGCTTTCCGACACCGTCTGGATGGCGCCGATGATGGCGGCGATCTCCTGGGTGGATTGCGCGGTGCGTTCCGCCAGCTTGCGTACCTCGTCCGCCACCACCGCGAAGCCACGGCCCATCTCGCCGGCGCGCGCCGCCTCGATGGCCGCATTCAGCGCCAGCAGATTGGTCTGGTCGGCCACGTCCTTGATCACGTTCACCACCACGGCGATCTCGCGGGTGCGCTCGCTCAGCTGGCCCATTTCCACCGCGGCGTGCTCCACCGAACCGGCGATGCTTTCTATGGAGTGGCTGGTGCCGGTGATCACCACTTCGCCATTCTGCGCGCGGCTGCCGGTGTCCTGCGCCAGGCCGTTGGCCTCCTGGGTACGGTCGGCCACGTGGTTGATGCTGACGGTGATCTGCTCCAGCGCGGCGGCCATGGCGGAGGCGGATTCGCTCTGCGCATTGGAGCCGGCAGCCACCTGGCGGGCGGAGCTGGCCAGCTCGGTGGCGGATTGCGCCACGTCGCGCGAGGCGGTGACCATGCTGCGCAGGCTGGACTGCAGTTTTTCGATCAGCTGGTTGAAGGCAGTGAGCATCTGGGCGATTTCATCGCGGCCCTGCACGTCGCAGCGGGTGGTGAAATCCAGCGAATCGGACAGCTGCTGGATGCTGATTTGCCCACGCTTGACGCTGCCCACGATCTGCCGGTAGCTGAGCATGCCCAGCAGCAGCAGCAGAATCACCGACAGCGCCGCGATGATGCTGGAGATCAGGCGGGCGTTGCTGCTGACATTGCGGGCTTCTGCCTTGGCGGTTTCCGCCAGTTGCTCGTTGAAGGCAATGTGCTGCACCACCACCTGCTGCACTTCCTTGAACTTGTCGCGCAGCCCGTTGGCGAGCCGGGTGGCTTCTTCTGTCTGCCCGGCATGGGAGGCCGCCAGAATACTGTCGTATTGCTTGTCGAGTTCTTCGGCTCCGTTCTTGAGCTTGTTCAGGTAGGCGCCGTCCTGATCGTTGACGATCAGCGGTGTATACAGGGTGATGTCCTTGCTGAGCGAGTCGCGGTTGTCCTTGTACTCCGCCTCGATTTCGGTTTTCTTGCCCGCATCGTTGGCCATGATGTGCGTCAGCACCGAGTTGCGGGTTTCCACCAGTTCCTTGGCGGCATCACCCAGTATCTTGATGCTGGGTAATACGTTATCACTGATGTTTTCCAGTTGCTGATTCATGCGGCTCAATTGCATGAAGGTGTTTACCGTCAGTAACAGCATGCCGGCAATGGCCACAGTAATCAGCAGAATCATGCGCTGGGAGATTTTCACGGCAGCTCCTGGGGGGGAATAGCAGTTCGATGATTATTTTTACTGTACTGCTTATTGGCTTGGCAAGTATTTATCTGTGGCTGGTAATGAATTTCCTGAATGATTAACCCGTATGGCATTTTGCTTTGCGCAATAATTTGTTGTGAATATGCCAGTGGGTTGCATGAATGGATAAGGCTGTGACGAAAATTATTTTGCCTGCCGTTTATTGCCGTGGCGTGAAGATTATCTGTCCTGCATCTGATTCGATTGTTTTTCATGCCGGCAAATGCTGCACGCAGAATATGATTAATAGAATTTAATTTAAATACTGGTAAATAAAAAATATTAAAAATATAGTTGTGCTGGAAATGTCGCTTTGCCGCTTGCCGGCAGCCGCCGGCCGTGGCCTGCCGCTTGTGCGCAGCCAGTTGCATACAAGAAGTGCGGACAGAGGCAGCAAGCCGTTGCCACCGTGCACGCAAAAAGCCGCATTTGTCATGCTGGCGGTGAGGGGGCTGGCGCCGATGTGCACCCGGCATCAGCCAGGTGCGATGGGGGGCTAAAGCATGGGCTGCGTGCTGTCGGCATGGGCAGCTTTTGCTGTTTGCACGCTCCAGTGCGCAGCAACGGCGCTGGGTTATTCCCTGCCAGCAGTATGGGGACTGGCGGCGCCCCGTGCCGCGGGCGCATAATACGCACTTTGCCGGTGTGGTCGTGGCCGTGCCGGCCGGTCTTTATTTCAGCAAGGTTATCCCATGAGTCAATTGCCTAATTGCCCGCAGTGCCATTCCGAATTCACCTACGAGGACGGCAGCAACTACGTATGCCCGGAGTGCGCGCACGAATGGCCGCAGCAGGCCGCCGAGGAGGTGGAAACCGCGCGCGTGGTGCGCGACGCCAATGGCAACATCCTGCAGGATGGCGACAGCGTTACCGTGATCAAGGATCTGAAGGTGAAAGGCTCGTCGCTGGTGGTGAAGGTGGGCACCAAGGTGAAGAACATCCGCCTGGTGGATGGCGACCACGATATCGATTGCAAGATCGACGGCATCGGCGCCATGGGCCTGAAGTCGGAGTTCGTGAAGAAAGCCTGACCCTGCCCGTTGCCACCGCAAGCGCCCGCCACCTGGCGGGCTTTTTCATGGGCGGGTAGCGGGAGCAGGCTTGCGGCCAACCTTTTGCCGCTGTGGCCATCCCGGCGGCATGAGCGGTTTGCGCGGTGGGGATGGCAATAAATGCAGCCTTGCCGGGCGGGGCTGTAGTGCGGCAGGTACCGAACGATGGCGCAGTGCAGCGTAACTCCCTAAAATGGGCGGGCTAACCCGAAACAGCCCCACGCTGGAGATCGCAACAATGACCATCATCCGTCAGGAAGACTTCGTCCAGAGCATCGCCGATGCCTTCCAGTACATCAGCTACTACCACCCCAAAGACTATATCGATGCGCTGTACCAGGCGTATCTGCACGAAGAAAGCCCGGCGGCCAAGGACGCCATGGCGCAGATCCTGATCAACAGCCGCATGTGTGCCGAAGGCCACCGCCCGATCTGCCAGGATACCGGCATTGCCGTGGTGTTCCTGAAAGTGGGCATGAAGGTGCAGTGGGACAGTACCCTGAGCGTACAGGAGATGGTCAACGAAGGCGTGCGCCGTGCCTACCTGAACCCGGACAACAAGCTGCGCGCCTCCGTGCTGCTGGATCCGGCCGGCAAGCGCCAGAACTCCAAGGACAACACCCCGGCGGTGGTGCACTTCGAGATCGTGGAAGGCGACCAGGTGGAAGTGATCTGTGCCGCCAAGGGCGGCGGCTCGGAGAACAAGTCCAAGTTCTACGCGCTGAACCCGTCCGACAGCATCGTCGACTGGGTCATCAAGACCGTGCCGACCATGGGCGCTGGCTGGTGTCCGCCGGGCATCCTGGGCATCGGCATTGGCGGTACTCCGGAGAAGGCCATGCTGCTGGCCAAGGAATCGCTGATGGACCACGTGGACATCCACGAGCTGAAGGCCAAGGCCGCCAGCGGCGCCGAACTGTCGCGCGTGGAAGCGCTGCGCCTGGAAATCTTCGAGAAAGTGAACGCGCTGGGCATCGGCGCCCAGGGCCTGGGCGGCCTCACCACCGTGCTGGACGTGAAGATCCTGGATTACCCGACCCACGCCGCCAGCCTGCCGGTAGCGATGATCCCCAACTGTGCCGCTACCCGCCACGTGCACTTCCACCTGGACGGCAACGGCCCGGCCAAGCTGGAAGCGCCGAAGCTGGAAGACTGGCCGGAAATCACCTACGACAGCTCCAACGGCAAGCGCGTCAACCTGGACGCCATCACTCCGGAAGAAGTGGCCAGCTGGCAGCCGGGCGATGTACTGCTGCTCAACGGCAAGATCCTCACCGGCCGCGATGCTGCGCACAAGCGCATGGTGGACATGCTGAACAAGGGCGAGAAGCTGCCGGTGGACTTCACCAACCGCTTCATCTACTACGTGGGCCCGGTTGACCCGGTGCGTGACGAAGTGGTTGGCCCGGCCGGCCCTACCACCGCCACCCGCATGGACAAGTTCACCCGCCAGATGCTGGAGCAGACCGGCCTGCTGGGCATGATCGGCAAGGCCGAGCGCGGCCCGACCGCCATCGAGGCGATCCGCGACAACAAGGCCGTGTACCTGATGGCAGTGGGCGGCTCCGCCTATCTGGTGTCCAAGGCGATCAAGGCCTCCAAGGTGGTGGGCTTTGCCGACCTGGGCATGGAAGCCATCTACGAGTTCGAGGTGAAGGACATGCCGGTTACCGTGGCCGTGGATTCCAACGGTACCTCCGTGCACAACACCGGCCCGGCCGAGTGGCGCGTGAAGATCGGCAAGATTCCGCTCAGCGCCGTCTGATCCGTGCTTGCGGCCAACGTTGGCCGCACGGTCTGACAACGCCCGTCCGCGCCTTGCGCGGCGGGCGTTTTGCATTGAACGGGGGCTTGAGCCGGGGTGGCAGAACACGTAAGCTGAAATATATGACTTAGGAATTTTCTGATGCTCGCCATTCAAGCCCGTGTGCCGAACAGCAATCTGGCCGCCGGCTTCGCCGCGCGCTGGAACGGAAACGATGCTGCCGCCAGCCATGTCTTCAACGCCCTGTCCTGGCTGTTTCCGGAAGGAGAGCGCTTCTTCGTCGCTGTGGCGCGCGAAGTGGCCGCCGCCGTGCCGGCGCTGCCACCGGCGCAGCACGCCGAGCTGCGGGCTTTCGTGGCGCAGGAGTCGGTACATGCCCGCCAGCACCAGCTGTACAACGACAACCTGCTGCAGCTGGGCTTCAGCGACGTAGTGGCCGCGCGCGTGGCCTGGCTGATTGCCACCTCCAACCGCATGGCGCCGCTGTCGCGGCTGGCCATCGTCTGCGCCTACGAGCACTACACCGCGGCGCTGGGGGATTTCCTGCTGCGCCACCCGCAGGTGCTAAGCGAGGCCGAGCCGCGGCTGGCGCTGCTGTGGGGCTGGCATGCGGTGGAAGAGACCGAGCACAAGGCCGTGTGCTTCGACCTGTACCGCCATGCCGGCGGCGGCTACTGGCGCCGGGTGCTGCTGTTCCTGCTGGTGACTTTCAACTTCAGCCTGATGTTCAGCCGCCAGTACTGGCAGATGCTGCGCGAGGACGGTGCGCTGGCGCGCGGCCAGCGCTGGGCCACCGCGCGGCGCACGCTGCAGCTGGTATGGGGCCGCGACGGCTTTGGCTGGAGCCTGCTGCGCCACGGCCTGGCCTACTGGCGCCCCGGCTTCCACCCCTGGCAGTGCGACAACCGCGTACTGGCCGAGCAATGGCTGCGGCAGCACGATGATGCCCTGCATCGGGTGTAATGCCAGCGCAGAGTAGCTTGCCGGGCCTTGCATGGTGCACAATACCGCCCCAGCCGAAAGCCGTGCCGGCGCCTGTCGCGCCTGCTGCCATCCCGAGCCGCCCGCCTGAGCCGTGTGGGCGGTTTTTTGCTGCCTGCGCCGCCCGCTTTTAAGACGGCGTTAAGATGCCGCCGCTAAGGTGCGCCGTTTTGGCTGCCCGCGCACCGGCCACCCGATTGCAACCTGGAGCCTTGCCATGCTTGATGCCGTTACTCCGACCACCACGCCGCCTATCATCCGCCGCAGCACGGTAGGCATGGTGGCGCGCCCCGATTCGCTGGCGGGCGTGACGGTCAGCTGCATCGTGCCCGGCCTCAACGAGCACGACAACCTGGCGCTGCTGCTGCCGCAGCTGTCGGCGTTGCTGGCGCAGCTGGGCACCAGCTGGGAAATCATCATGGTGGACGACGGCAGCACCGACGCCACCCCGCAGCTGATGGCCGAGTGGGCACAGCGCCCCGGCTTCGGCTACGTGCAGCTGTCGCGCAACTTCGGCAAGGAGGCAGCGCTCAGCGCCGGCCTGGAGGCAGCGAAAGGGGAGGTGGCGATCCTGCTGGATTCCGACATGCAGCACCCGATCTCGCTTATCCCGGTGCTGCTGGAGCGCTGGCTGGACGGCTACGACAATGTATACGCGGTGCGCGAGCATCGCGACGACGAAGGCCCGGTCAAGCGCCTGGGCTCCAACCTGTTCTACGGCCTGCTCAGCAGCACCCGCGGCGTGCGCGTGCCGCCGCATGCCGGCGATTTCCGCCTGCTGGACCGCAAGGTGGTGGATGCGCTGCTGCGCCTGCCGGAGCGCACCCGCTTCATGAAGGGCCTGTACGCCTGGGTGGGCTTCCCGTCCATCGCCGTGGACTACACCCCGGACGAGCGCCTGCACGGCACCAGCCACTACAGCATGCTGCGCCTGCTGCGGCTGGCGTTCGACGGCCTTACCGCCTTTACCACCTGGCCGCTGCGCATGGTCAGCCTGGCCGGCTTCCTGCTGGCACTGCTGTCGGTGGCTTACGGCCTGTACCTGGTAGTGAACTACTTCGTGCATGCGCACCCGTTGTCCGGCTGGACCACCATCGTGACGCTGCAGCTGTTCTCCGCCGGCATCATCCTGATCTCCATCGGCATCGTCGGCGAATACCTGGCGCGCGTGTTCGACGAGGTCAAGGGCCGCCCGCTGTACCTGGTGCGCCAACATCTTCCCAGCCGGCTGTCGTCGCCGGCCAACAACAAGGAAAACGCATGATCTCCCAGCCACGTGACTGGCTTTCCCGCCTGCAGGCGCTATCGCTGCCCGCCATGCTGCTGTTGGTGTTTGCCTGGCTGGCGCTGACAGCCGGCATCCGCCCGCTGATGCTGCCGGACGAAGGGCGCTATGTCGGCGTGGCCTGGGAAATGCTGTCCAGCGGCCGCCTGGAAGTACCGCTGCTCGACGGTTTGCCGTTCTTCCACAAGCCGCCGCTGTTCTACTGGCTCACTGCGCTGGGGCTCAAGCTGTTCGGGCTCAACGTGTGGGGCGCGCGCCTGGCCTCCATGATAGGTGGCACGGTAGGCGCCATCAGCCTGTGGTGGTTCCTGCGGCAGCATGTCGGCCCGCGCCGGGCGCTGCTGGCGCTGCTGGTGCTGGTGACCCAGCCGTTCTTCTTTGCCGGTTCGCAGTTCGCCAACCTGGACATGCTGGTGGCCGGCATGATTTCCGCCACCATCGTGTTCGCCGCGCATGCGGTGCTGATGGCCGAGAAAGCACAGCCTTATCGCCGCGCTCTGGCGCTGGCCTACCTGTTTGCCGCGCTGGGCATGCTGGCCAAGGGCCTGATCGGCTTCGTGCTGCCGGGCGGCGTGCTGGTGCTGTGGGTGCTGCTCACCCGCCGCTACCGCGCCATCCTCACCCTGCTGTGGCTGCCGGGCATCGCGCTGTTCCTGGCCGCCGGCCTGCCGTGGTTCGTGGCCATGCAGCAGCAGTATCACGGCTTTTTCGATTACTTCGTGATCTACCACCACTTCAAGCGCTTCTCGCAGACCGGCTTCAACAACAGCCAGCCGTTCTGGTTCTACGTGCCGGTGCTGCTGCTGCTGGCGCTGCCGTGGTCCGGCTGGCTGTGGCAGGCCATCCGCCGCAGTGCGGGGCAGCATGGCGCGGCGCGTGATGTGCAGAGCCTGCTGCTGTGCTGGCTGGGGCTGATCCTGCTGTTCTTCTCGCTGCCTGCTTCCAAGCTGATCGGCTACATCCTGCCCACCGTGCCACCGTTGGCCGCATTGCTGTCCACCGCCTTTGCCGGCGAGGACAAGGCGCTGGTGCGCCGTGTCAGCCAGCTGACCGTGGTCGGGGCGCTGATCTGCGTGGCGGCGGTAGTGGCGGTGTCGCGGCATGATGGCGGCTCGGCGCGCCCGCTGGCGTTGCAGATGCGCAGCCAGATGGCCGCCGGCGACCGGCTGGTGATGCTGGACCAGTACCAGTACGACCTGCCGTTCTACCTGAAGCTGCAGCAGCCGGCGTGGGTGATCAGCCGCTGGCACGATGCGGATATCCCGCTGAAGGACAACTGGCGCAAGGAGCTGTACGACGCCGGCCTGTTCGACCCCGCCGCCGGCAAGGAAACGCTGCTGACCAATACCGATTTCGCCAGCCGCCTGTGCGACCAGCGCCAGGGTGGCGACTGGTGGCTGTGGGGCGACGATCAGGATGGCGGCCGCTACCCGTGGCTGGGCAAGCTGCCGCCGGCGCTGGCGCACGGCAAGCAGCGCGTGTGGCGGCTGACTCCGGCCATCAGGCAGGCTTACTGCGGAACACCCAGTAACGGCTGAGCAGGAAGGTGATGAAGGCCATGCCCAGCAACAGCAGGAACAGCAGCACGTCGTAGCGCAGTACCTGCAGATGCAGCAATAAGGCGTAGGCGGCTTCGTTCACCGCGAAGCCGCCGGCGGACACCAGGAAGAAACGGCTGCAGGCTGGCCACAACCCCACGCGCTGGTGGCGGAAGGTGAGCCGGTAATGGCCGCTGAACGACACCAGGAAGGCGACCAGCCAGCCCACCACATTGGCCAGCAGCGGCGGCAAATGCGCCAGCTCGACGCAGAGTACGGCGATCAGCCAGTGCGTGGCGGCGGCCGCGCAGCCCACCACGATAAACCAGCTTGCTTGTTTGAAGAGTCGTGACATGAACAGTAGCTACCAGCATCCGGCGGCAGCGCCGGCTGGGAAAGAAAAAACAGCGCGCATCGTAATCTGTGCCGACGATTTCGGCCAGTCGCCTGCCATCAACGATGGCATCGTGCAGCTGGCGCAGCAGGGCCGGCTGAGCGCGGCCAGCTGCATGACGCTGGCGCCGGCAATGACGCATCGCCTGGACGAACTCAAGGCCAGCGGCATCGCGCTTGGCCTGCACCTGAACTTCACCCAGCTGCTGGGCAGCGAGGGCTATGTGCTGCCGCTGTCGCAGCTGATCGTGAAAAGCTATCTGCGGCTGCTGGACCGTGCCGCCATCGCCCGTGAAATCCGTCGTCAGCTGGATGCTTTCGAGCAGCACGTTGGCCGCACGCCGGATTATGTTGATGGTCACCAGCACGTGCACCAGCTGCCGATGATCCGCGAGGCACTGCTGGCCGAGCTGCAGCAGCGCTACGCCGGGCGGCAGCCCTGGCTGCGCAGCACTCGCAGCAGCCCGGCGGCCAGCATGCCGGCCGCCTACGCGCGCAAGGCAGGCATCATCGCCACGCTGGGCAGCAGCGCGCTGCAGCGCCTGGCCCGCCGCCGCGGCATGGCCATGAATGCTCATCTATTGGGGGTGTATGACTTTGCCGCCAGCGCCGACTACCCGGCACTGCTGGCGGCCTGGCTGGCCAGTGCCGGCAATGGCGACCTGCTGATGTGCCACCCGGCCAGCGCGGCTACGCCCGGCGACGAACTGGGCGAGCAGCGGGTGCGCGAATTTTCCGCGCTGTCGGCGCCGGATCTGCTGCCGGCGCTGCTGGCACGCCACCGGCTGGAAGTGGGCCACCTGCCACTGGCGGAGCAAGCCGCCTAGCGCCTGCCCAGCTTGATCTGCTGCAACTGCGGGTTGCTGACGATGCGGTTGATGCGAAAGCGCGTGTCGTCCAGCCAGCTGCCGGACAGCTCGCGAAAGTGCGCCAGGTCGCGGCAGCGCACCCGCAGCTGGTAGTCGAACTCGCCGCTGATCAGCCAGCAATCCTCCACCTCCGGCGTGTCGCGCATGGTCTGCTCGAAGGCCAGCTGCGTGCCGCGCCCCAGCTTGTCGCCCAGCGCCAGCTGCGCCATCACCACCACGCTTTCCGCCTGCGGCAACACCACTTCGGCGTGGTAGCCGCGAATCACCCCGGCACGCTCCAGCTTGCGCACCCGTTCCTGGCACGGGCGGGCGGTCAGATGCACCATTTCCGACAGCGCCTGGTAGGTGATGCGGGCATCGTGGCGCAGGATGCTGATGATCTGCAGATCGATACGGTCCAGTTGCATGGGCTTTGTCTTGTAAAAAGGAAGGCTGTGGAATCAATCGCTTGGCTGGAGCGGCCCGGCTATGCCGGATCCGGTAAAACCGGAACGAACCACTTTGCCTGACAACCTGACAGCGGAATCCGCTGTGGTCGTGAACGATAACGACTGCAAGTGTGCGTCAGCCGGGGGCGTTTCGTCGTTTATCAATGCGACACTTTTTGCACAATCCTGACATGTTCACTTCCTGGCCTCGCCCCTTACCGCCATGCAAACCACCCACCGTGTACTGATGGTCCGCCCCTGCCGTTTCGGCTTCAACCCGGATACCGCCGCCAGCAATGCCTACCAGCAGGCCACGCTGGAAGGCGAGGCGGCGCAGGCCGCCGCCGTGGCCGAATTCGATGCCTACGTGGCGCTGCTGCGCGCCAACGGCGTCACCGTGGACGTGATCCAGGACACCCCGCTGCCGCATACGCCGGATTCCATCTTCCCCAACAACTGGTTCAGCACCCATGCCGACGGCCGGCTGTTCCTGTACCCGATGGAAGGCGCCAACCGCCGCCTGGAGCGCCGCGCCGACATCGTGGCCTGGCTGCGCGGCAGTTTCGCCGCCGGCGAGCTGATCGACCTGTCCGCCGCCGAGCACCAGGGCCGCTACCTGGAGGGCACCGGCAGCATGGTGCTGGACCGGGTGCAGCGCCGCATCTATGCCGCACTGTCCAGCCGTACCCATGGTGACGAGCTGCAGGCGTTTGCCAGCCGCATCGGCTACCAGGTAACGGCATTTACCGCCACCGATGCCGCCGGGCGGCCGATCTACCATACCAATGTGCTGATGTGCGTCGGCCCGGACTGGGCGGTGGTGTGTCTGGAGGCGGTGGAGGATGCGGAAGAACGCCGCTGCCTGCAGCAGCAGCTGCAGGCAGACGGCAAGGACATCATTGCGATCAGCCGCGAGCAGGTGGTGGCACTGGCAGGCAATATGCTGGCGCTGCACAACGCCGCCGGCGAGCCGCTGGTGGTGCTGTCGCAGCGCGCCAGCGACGCGCTGGACGACGCGCAGCGCAGCCGCCTGGCCGGCCACGGCCGCCTGCTGACGCCGGCGATTCCGGTGATCGAAACCCTGGGCGGCGGCGGCGTGCGCTGCATGCTGGCGGAGCTGTTCCTGCCGGAACACCCCACCGCGCCGGCGGCGTTTACGCAGCGATACTGAGCTGACTGCTGCTGGTGCCGGAACTGCTGCTGGTGCTGCTGTTCTGGCTGTTGCTGCTGCTGAAGTCGTCGTAGGCGCGCAGCATGCCCATCAGCCGGTGCAGCGCACGGGCCTCGGCGGCCTTGGTGCTGCTGGTGCTGTCGCTGCTGCTGGTACTGCTCGTGCTACTGCTCGTGCTACTGCTCGTGCTACTGGTGGTGCTGCTGTCCGAGCTGCTGCTGGAACTGGAGCTGGAGCTGCTGCTGTTCTGCGCCTGCTGGTAGGCCATGCTTTCCTGGAAGCTCACCTTGCCGTCGCCGTTGGTGTCGGCCTTGCTGAAGTTGGTTGACAGGCTGGAGAACAGGTTGGCCGCATTGGTGTCGCCGCTGGCGCTGGCACTGCTGGCCATGCTCGACAGCTGCGACTGGCTCATGCCGCCATCGTCGCCATCGCCGTCGCCATCCCCGCCGGAAGGTGGCGGCATGCCGCCACCTCCCATGGCCTGCATGCCTTGCATGCCGCCCATGGCCTGCATGCCCTGGGTGCGCATGGAGTTGAAGGCGCTGTCCATCTGCGACTGGATGTCCTTCAGCTTGTTGGTCAGCTCGGTCTTGGTCAGCTTGCCGTCGCCGTCGGTATCCAGCGAGGAAAACAGCTGCTGGCTGTCCGTGCTGCTGTTGCTGTCGCCCAGATTGCTCAGCGCGGTGCTGAAGTCGCTGGCCTGCAGATAGCCCTGATTCTGCGTATCCAGCGCGCTGAACACGTCGGACGCCGTCTGGCTGGCGTCCGGCCGGCGCGGGCGCTGGCCTTGCTGCATGGCAGGCATCATGGACTGATAACTGCTGCCATAGCTGCTGATTGCACTTGTCATGATTACATCTCCCTATACCCGTGGGTGCGGGCGCACGAAGGCCCACCGGGATGGCGGGCTTTTGGCAGTGTGCAAGGGCCATGTCTATAGCATGTAGGCAGTTGGTATCAGGGCCGATACAAAGGGGAGGGGACGCGCAAAACCCCCGCCTTGCCCGTCAGCCAGATACGCGGAGGCCGTTTCCTTCACGCCTTGTCTCGCCGCGACTTGGCTTGATGGGACGTCAGGATTTTTCTAGGACCCCAGAGGGTTGCTCTTGTCCTGCGGCAGCAGCAGGCGGGCGTTCAGGCCGCCGCCTGGCGCATTGCTCAACGACAGGCTGCCGCCCAGGCGCCGTGCCGCATCGCGGGCAATGGACAGGCCGAGGCCGGTGCCGCCGCTGTGGCGGTTACGCGACTCCTCCAGCCGTACGAAAGGTTCGAACACGCTTTCCAGCTGATCTTCCGGAATGCCGGGGCCGTAATCGCGGATATCGATGCACAGCTCGCCGGCCTGCTGCCGCAGGGTGATTTCCACCTGGCCGCCGCCGTAGCGCATGGCGTTTTCCAGCAAATTGCCCAGGCAGCGGCGCAGGCTGTCCGGCAGGGTGTACAGCCGGCCGGCCCGGCCGTTCAGCTGCAGCTGCTGCCCCAGCTCCTGCGCGTCCTCCACCAGCGCCTGCAGCAGCGCCCCCACGTCCAGCCACTGCCACTGCTCGGTGCGCGCATCGTCGCGCAGATAGGCCAGGGTGGCGTCCAGCATTGCCGCCATGTCGTCGATATCCTTGGCCAGCTTGCCCTGCAGCGCCGGGTCGTCCAGCTGTGCGCAGCGCAGGCGGATGCGGGTGAGCGGCGTGCGCAGATCGTGCGACACCGCCGCCAGGAAGCGGCTGCGCTCGGCCATCTGCTGGCGCAGCCGGTCCTGCATGTGGTTGAACAGCCGTGCGGCCTGCCGCGTTTCCGCCGGCCCGGCTTCCTCCACCGGCGGCGCTTGCAGGTTGTCGCCCAGCCGCGCGGCGGCGTGGGTGAGCTGCTGGATGGGGCGGGCCAGGCGGCGCGCACCATACCAGGCCAGCAGGCTGATGATGGCCAGCGTCAGTACCTGCCCCAGCCAGAATTCGGGCGGGAAGTGCTGGTGCCGTGGCGGGGGCGGCGGCGGGCCGGCATGCTGGCCGGCGGCCGACATGGCCGGCGGCGGCGGTGGCTCGTGGTGCGGGGCGAATACCAGGAACAGGCTGGTCATCACCAGGTGGGTGATCAGCAGCCCGGCCGCCGCCAGGCCGAACAGGCGGGTGAACATGGTGTCGGGTACCCGCCGCAGCAGGCCTTGCATGGCTCGCAGCATGTCATTCCACCTTGCAGTCCAGCAGGTAGCCTTCGCCGCGCACGGTTTTCAGCAGCCGCGGCGCCTTGGGGTCGTCACCCAGCTTCTGCCGCAGCCGCGAGACCAGCAGGTCGATGCTGCGGTCGAAGGCTTCGATGGCGCGGCCACGCGCCGCGTCCAGCAGCTGTTCGCGGCTGAGCACGCGCTGCGGCCGCTCCAGGAACACGCACAGCAGGCGGTATTCCGCATGCGACAGCGGCACCAGCAGCTGTTCCGGCGTGGTGACCTCGCGCTTGATGTGGTGCAGCGTCCAGCCGGCAAAGTGCACCTCCTGCACCTCCAGCGGCGCGCCGTTGCGGCGGCTGCGGCGCAGGATGGTGTGGATGCGCGCCACCAGTTCGCGCGGGTCGAACGGCTTTACCACGTAGTCGTCGGCGCCCAGTTCCAGCCCCACCACGCGGTCGGCGGTTTCGCCGCGCGCGGTGAGCATGACGATGGGGGTGTCGCCTTCGGCGCGCAGCTGGCGGCACAGCGCCAGCCCGTCTTCGCCGGGCAGCATCAGGTCGAGGATGATCAGATCGACGCGCTCCTGCGCCAGGCAGGCGCGCATGGCCTGGCCGTCGGCCACGGTGAGGCATTGCATGCCGTAGCCCTGCAGGTAGTCGGCGAGCAGGCTGCGGATATCGGGATCGTCATCGACGATCAGCAGGCGGGTGGCTTGGGCTGACATGGTGGTTCCGTTACAGGCAGCGCAGGCGGCGGCCGGGTTACGGCCGCCGCCATCAGGCTGCTGACAATATCTACTGCTGACAATATCTGGCGTTGCGCTGCTACTGGCGGGCGGCTTGCTCGGCAGTGCCGCCGCTTGCAGTGGCTCAGGGGCGGGCCTGGCCGCCTTCCGGCATGCCCGGCATCATGCCATCACCGGCGCGCTTCAGCAGGAATTGTCTTACTTGTGCCGCCTGCTGCGGCTTGAGGCTGTCGAAAAATGCCGCCCACTCCACGCCGCTGAACGGCGCGCCCTGCGGGGCCGGCAGTGCATCGCGCAGGGCGGTGCTCAGCGGCATTTTCGGGTTGGCGAGATTGGCCTGCAGCGTGGCGTGCGCCTGCTGCAGCGCGCGGCGGCGGGCAACTTCGCGGGCGATGCTGGCGGTTTCCGCCTGCTGCCACAGCGCGTCCTGCTGCGCGTTCAGCTGCAGCCGGGGCAGCAGCGGCTCCAGCGACAGGGCATGCCCGGATGCGTGCTCGCCGCCGTCATGGTGCTGGGCATGCGGCATGCCGGGTGGCGGGCAATCGGCCATGCCGGAGGCGGCTTGCGGCGCGGCCGCCAGGGTAGTGCCCAGCAGCAGGGCGGCGGCCAGGCCGGCGAGGCCGCGGGTGAGAGTGGAGCGTTTCATGGCAGTGCTTCCTTGCATGGGGGCATCCCCGACAGCCTGCAGTGTGGCGGGCGGCCATGTCCGGCCGATAGCGGTTTTGTATCCGGCTGCTTACAGCGGCAACGCTGTGGCGCAATCTGTCCGCAGGGCGTCGGGATGCGGTATCGTCAAGGCTGCCGGCGCGGGCAAGAATGGCGGCTAAGTCTCTGCCGCCGAACGGGTGCCGCGATTGCGCCCGCCATGCGGCCAACCCTGGAGCCAACACCATGCTGACACTACGACCTGGCTGTGAACTGTGCGATACCGACTTGCCCGGCGACAGCGGCGCCGCCTTCATCTGCAGTTTTGAATGCACTTTCTGCCACGACTGCGCCAGCCGGCTGGGCCATGCCTGCCCGAACTGCGGTGGCGAACTCGTGCCGCGGCCACGGCGTACAGGCGCGCGCCTAGCGGCCAATCCGGCCAGCACGCAGCGTGTCTACAAGCCGCGGTAGCTGTAACTGCCTATTTGTGAACATACTGTTGCTGTTGCCATCGACATGACTGGCGTATGGTGAACCACAGCCTGGCGGCCATGGTTGGCCGCATTATTTGCATGCAATCCGGAGCGTAGCCATGAACTGGCAAGACCGACTTATCGCCCTGGCCATCGTGGTGGCCTGGGGTTTCAACTTCGTGGTCATCAAGTGGGGCGTGGTGGGCGTGCCGCCCTTCCTGCTGGGGGCGCTGCGCTTTAGCGCTGCCGCCGGCATCGGCCTGCTGTTCGTGCGTCGCCCGGCGCTGCCGTGGCGCTGGCTGCTGATATACGGCCTCACCATGGGCCTGGGGCAGTTCGCCTGCCTGTTCTCGGCGGTGAAGCTGGGCATGCCGGCCGGGCTTGCCTCCATCGTGTTGCAGAGTTCCGCCTTCTTCACCCTGCTGATCGGCCGGCTGTGGCTGCATGAGCACTTCACCCGCTGGCAGCTGGGCGGGCTGATCGTCGGCGGCAGCGGCCTGTACCTGATCGGCGGCCTGGGCGCCGCCGGCATACCGCCGGCCGGCTTCCTGCTTACCCTGTGCGCCGCCGGCAGCTGGGCGGTATCCAATGTGGTGGTGCGCCGCATCGTCCGCGCCGGCTACAAGCCGGAGATGCTGGGGCTGGTGGTGTGGAGCAGCCTGGCGCCGATCCTGCCGTTCTTCGCGCTGTCGGCGCTGTTCGAATCCAGCGCCATCCACTGGCAGCAGGTGGTCAGCGGCAAGAGCCTGTTCGCCATTGCCTACCTGGCGCTGATCGCCACCCTGTTCGGCTATGGCCAGTGGAGCAAGCTGCTGTCGCGGCATGCGGCCAACGTGGTGGCGCCGTATTCGCTGCTGGCGCCGCTGGTGGGCGTGCTGTCCGCGGCGCTGGTGCTGGGCGAGCGGCTGAGCTTCTGGCAGCTGGTCGGCGGCGTGGTGCTGATCGGCGGCCTGGTGGTGAATATGCTCGGCCCGCGCCTGCTGGCCCTGTTGCGCCGCCCGGCGCTGGGGAGGGCGTGATGACGCTGCGCATCCGTGCGGCCACGGCCGCCGACTACCCGGGCTGGTGCGAGCTGTGGGCCGGCTATAACGCCTTCTACGGCCGCCATGGTGACACCGCGCTGCCCGAGGCGCAGCTGCTGCTCACCTGGCAGCGCCTGCTGGACGATGCCGAGCCGATGCAGCTGCTGCTGGCGGAGCGGGATGGCCAGCTGCTGGGGCTGGCGCACTGCATCTACCACCGCAATACGCTGATGCCGCACTACGCCTGCTACCTGCAGGACCTGTTCACCGCGCCGCAGGCGCGCGGGCAGGGCGTGGCCAGGGCACTGATCGCGGCGGTGGAAGACGCCGCCCGCGCGCAGGGCTGCCCCAGCGTGTACTGGCATACCCACCAGGACAACGCCACCGCGCGCCGGCTGTATGACCAGCTGGCGAGTGCTACCGGATTCATTGTTTACCGCGCGATGCTCTAACTACCTCATCAGGAGTCTTTCTCCATGAAGCTTTACCGCCTGCTTACCGGCCCGGACGATGCCGCCTTCTGCCTGCGTGTCAGCGAGGCACTGAACCGCGGCTGGCAGCTACACGGCCAGCCCACGCTTACCTTCAACGGCGAGCGGGTGATCGCCGGCCAGGCCATCGTCAAGGAAGTGGACGGCGAGTTCCACCCCGACATCAAGCTGGGCGAACTGTAAGCGCACACGGTATGGATATCTGGTTCCTGCTCACCCCGCGCTACATGGCGCTGGACTTCGTCGGCCCGGCCGAGGCGCTGCGCATGGCCATCGAGGAGGGCGCGCCGTTCCGCTTGCACGTAGCCGGCCCGGCGCGCGAATGCGTCAGCTCGCTGGGGCTGGTGTCGTGCATAGACCCGCTGCCGGAGGCGCTGGCCGAGGGCAGCCTGGTGCTGCTGTGCGGCACGGTGGACGAGGACGAGGACTACGCCACGCCCGAGGCGCAGCAGCTGGTGGCCTGGCTGCGGCAGCACATCACGCCGCAGGTACAGCTGGCCACCGTCTGTTCCGGCGCGCTGCTGGCCGGCATGGCCGGGCTGCTGGACGGGCGCAGCTGCACCACCCACCACAGCATCGTCGACAAGCTGGCGGCACTGGCGCCGGCGGCGCGGGTGCTGGACAACCGCATCTTCGTCGAGGACGGCAACATCGCCACTTCGGCCGGCATCACCACCGGCATGGACCTGGCGCTGGCGCTGATCGAGCGCCATGCCGGCGCCGACATCGCCGCCCGCGTGGCGCGCCGCCTGGTGCTGTACATGCGCCGCAGCGGTGACGATCCGCAACTGTCGCCGTGGCTGGCCTACCGCAACCACCTGCACCCGGCGGTGCACCGCGCGCAGGACCTGATCGCCCGCGAGCCGGCACAGCGCTGGCCGGTGGAGGACCTGGCCGGGCGCGTGCACCTGAGCCCGCGCCACCTCACCCGGCTGTTCCGCGAGCAGGCCGGGGTGGGCATCGTGGAATACCAGCAGCGGCTGCGCATCTCGCTGGTGCGCCAGCTGCTGCAGCAGGGCGTCAGCGTGGAGCGTGCGGCGGAGGGCGCCGGCTTCGGCTCGGCGCGCGACATGCGCCGGGTGTGGAGCAAGTATCTGCCGGGCAGCCCGGGGCGGCCGGGGTTGTAAGCGCCTGCCCACGATCTGCTGCGCGTCGGCGATACTGCGTTAATAACAGCTCCGGAATGCTCGTTGACTTAAAGTCAACTCCGCTTCTTCAACTGTTTTCGCCCTGGCTCGCGAGATCGTGAACAGGCGCAGTACCTTATGCAGGCCAAGCCCTTGCGGCCAACCCTGGCGGCATAAGGTTGGCCGCAAGCCTGCAGGCTGCGCGATAAATCCGTACAATCCGCCGATTGCTCTTGCGGTATCTGCCATGACAACTTCTGCTTCCAAGCCCGGCCTGCATTTTCGCAGCGTCCATCGCGACCCCTACGACTTCGCCAAGCTGATCGCGGTCAACCCCGAACTGGCCGACTACGTGCGCCACAACGAGCACGGCATCGAGACCGTGGACTTCCACAACCCGGCGGCGGTGAAGGCGCTGAACCGCGCGCTGCTGATGCACCATTACGGCGTGCTGTACTGGGACATTCCGCCGGGCTACCTGTGCCCGCCGGTGCCGGGGCGCGCCGACTACCTGCACCATGCCGCCGACCTGCTGGCCAAGAGCAACAAGGGCACCATCCCCAAGCGCGTCACCGTGCTGGACGTGGGTGTGGGCGCCAACTGCATCTACCCCATCGTTGGCCGCAGCGTGTACGGCTGGCGTTTTGTCGGCAGCGACATCGATGCCGACGCACTGCGCATGGCGCGCCTGTTGGTGGATGCCAACCCGCAGCTGAAAAGCGGCCTCAAGCTGCGCCAGCAGACCAACCCGAACGATGTGTTCGACGGCATCATCAAGCGCGACGACCGTTTCGACCTGACCATCTGCAACCCGCCGTTCCACGGCTCGGCGCAGGAGGCGGAAGCGGCGGCGCGGCGCAAGGTGGCCAACCTCACCGGCCAGCGCATGGCCAATGTCGAACTGAACTTTGGCGGTCGGCACCATGAACTGTGGTGCGAGGGCGGCGAGGAAGTGTTCCTGGCTACCATGGCGCGCCAGAGCGCGCGCTACGGCCACCAGGTGGCGTGGTTCAGCTCGCTGGTGTCCAAGGTGGACAATGTGCGCGGCCTGCAGCGCGAACTGGAAATGTGCGATGCGCGCCGCGTGGTGGTGATCGACATGGCGCAAGGCAACAAGATCAGCCGCGTGGTGGCCTGGACCTTCCTCGACAAGGAAGAAATGGCTGAATGGCGCGAGACGCGCTGGGAGAGCTGAGCGCGGCAAGGTGTCCCTGACGCGGTAAACGTTGGGCCTCGCTGCGCTCGACGCCAAGCTGCGTGCCGTATGGCCCGTAGGGCGGAAGCCCCTCAGGGGCGTTCCGCCACGATGCGGCCAACCTTGCCGGGTTGGCCGCATTTTTCATGTTGGCTGCC
Organism: Vogesella sp. LIG4; assembly: GCF_900090205.1. Lineage (NCBI taxonomy): Bacteria > Pseudomonadati > Pseudomonadota > Betaproteobacteria > Neisseriales > Chromobacteriaceae > Vogesella > Vogesella sp. LIG4. The sequence continues at coordinate 2,184,049 of NZ_LT607802.1, forward strand.
CGTTCTGTGCTGCCGCCGCCGCCCGCAGCTTGTCCTTCTTGCTCATGCGCTTGCCCTTGATGCCGCCGTTGTCGTCGCTGGCGGCCAGGCGCGGCGCCGGCTGGTCGGTGGGTTCGAAGCCGGGCAGCACCTCGCGCGGCAGGCGCAGGCCCAGGCGCTTTTCGATCAGGCGGAAGTGGGCGCGGCTGTCGGCATCGATCAGGCTCACCGCCACGCCGCTTTGCCCGGCACGCCCGGTGCGGCCGATGCGGTGGGTGTAGTCCTGCGGCGAGCGCGGCAGCGCCACGTTGATCACCGCCGGCAGCGCCGGCACGTCGATGCCGCGTGCCGCCAGGTCGGTGGCCACCAGCACCTGCAGCGTGCCGTTCTTCAGGTTCTCCAGCACCCGCTCGCGCCGGCCCTGCGCCAGCTCGCCATGCAGCGCGGCGGCGCGGATGCCTTCGCGTTGCAGCCACTGCGCCAGCTCCGCGGCATCGTGCTTGCTGTTGACGAACAGCATGGCCTGCGGCCAGGCCTCCTGTTGCAGCAGCTGCAGCAGCAGGGCGTTGCGCCGGCGGGCATCCACCTCGATGGCGCGCTGGGCGATGTCCGGCACCTCGGCGTTGTCGATCTGCACCCGCTTTGGCTGCTGCAGCAGGCCGGCCGCCAGCTGCTGAACGTTGGCCGCAAAGGTGGCGGAGAACAGCAGCGTCTGCCGCTTGGCCGGCAGCAGCGCCAGCAGGCGGTTCAGCTCGTCGGCAAAGCCCAGCGCCAGCAGGCGGTCGGCCTCGTCCAGCACCAGCGTATCGATATCGGCCGGCTGCAGGGCGTTGTGCTCAATCAGATCCAGCAGCCGCCCCGGGGTGGCAATCAGGAAATCCGTGCCGCCACGCAGCGCCAGCAGCTGCGGGTTGATCGACACGCCGCCATAGGCGGTGACGATCCTGACGCGCGACAGATGCGCGGCCAGCTGTTGCAGCGTGGCGCCCACCTGCTGCGCCAGCTCACGGGTGGGCAGCAAGATCAGCGTGCAGCGCTTGCCGTGGCCGCCTCTGGTCTGCAGCCATTTCTGCAGCAGCGGCAGGCTGTAGGCGGCGGTCTTGCCGGCGCCGGTGTGGGCGGTGGCCAGCAGGTCGTGGCCGGCCAGGATCAGCGGAATGGCCGCTTGCTGGATGGCGGTGGCGGCCGGGTAGCCGGCTTCATCCAGCGCGTGCAGCAGCGCCGGGTCCAGGGCAAAGGAGGAAAAGGGCATCGGCGAGCATGGCTTGCGCCAGGCGGCAAAAACGGAAAGGCGGCAAGTCTACGGCTTTTCATCGGTGGCAACTAGCACGGCCGCCGGGCATCCGCAGCATCGTCGCCGCGCTGGGCAAACAGGCCACGGTGACCAACCAGTCCACCAGCGCCGAGGATCTGGCGCAGCCGATTGCCGATGCCGGCAAGAAGCTGGCCATGCTCAGGGATTACCGCGCCAGGCTGGAGGCGCTGCGCGAACGCGCCGGCAGTGACGTGGATGCCCTCATCAAGGTGAACCGGGAGCTGGCGCAGGTGCAGAGCGAGCTGGAAAGCAGCGCGGGCGAGCAGGCCTATCTGCTGCAGCGGGTGCAGACCGAGCTGCTCACCGTTTCCATCGGCTCGCAGGAACACCAGGCGTTCTGGAAGCCGGTGAGCCAGGCGCTTGCCGAGTTCGGCGACAACCTGTCGCGGGGCATCGCCACCGCGATCACGGCAACAGCCTTCCTGCTGCCCTGGGGCGTGCTGCTGCTGGCGCTGCTGTGGCTGGGCCGCAAGCTGCGCCTGCGCCCGCGCTGGCCGTGGCGCCGGAACGGCAACTCCTAGCCCGGCCAGGGCCGGACTTGCGAGGCAGGTTGGCCGCATGCCTGGCTGAGCATGCGGCCAAGCTGTCTGTGCTCGCCGTGGCGGATGCATTGACGCTGCCCGCCTGCCCATGGATGATTCAATCGCTTGTTTGAATGGCTGCAACAGACGGCCAGCAACCACTACGAAGCGAGGAAACATGGGCATCCGCCAGCACGACATCCACCTGCCGGTCACCGACCGCGACACGCTGTACCTGAAACGCTTCCAGCCCACCCGCCTGGCCAACGCGCCGGCGGTGCTGCTGCTGCATGGGGTGATGGCCAATGGCCGCATCTTCTACTCCGCCAGCGGCAAGGGGCTGGCGCCCTACCTGGCGGCGCACGGCTACGATGTGTTCGTGGCCGATCTGCGCGGCCGCGGCAACAGCACGCCGCATATCGACCGCCACGCCCGCTACGGCCAGACCGAGACCATTACCGAAGACCTGCCGGCGCTGCACGCCGCGGTGCGTCACATCAAGGGCGATGTGCCGCTGCACTGGATGGCGCATTCCTGGGGCGGGGTGCATATGAGCAGCTGCCTGCTGCGCCACCCGCAGCTGATCGCCGAGGTGCAGAGCCTGGTGTATTTCGGCAGCAAGCGCAGTGTGCACGTGCGCAACTGGCGCAAGCGGCTGGAGGTGGATCTGGTGTGGAACATCGTTGGCCGCATGCTGTGCCGTAGCGTGGGCTACCTGCCGGCGCGGCGCATCGGCCTGGGCGCGGACGACGAAACCGACAAGAGCCACTGGCAGAGCAAGCAATGGGCGCGGGTGGCGCCGTGGCGGGACAGCGACGACGGCTTCGACTACGCCGCCGCCGCGCAGCGCTACAGCCTGCCGCCGGCGCTGTATTTCGCCGCGCAGAACGACCCCTGCCGCGGCCACCCGGCCGACGTGAAGCGCTTTCGCGACGAAAGCGGCCGCCACCTGTCGCGGCTGCGGCTGCTGGCGCGGCACAAGGGCCATCGCCACGACTACGACCATGTCAGCCTGCTGACCCACCCGGATGCGGCGCGCGACCACTTTCCGCTGGTGCTGCACTGGCTGGCCGGCGACTACCAGCGGGTGACGGAGAACTACTGAGCCGGGCCGGCTGCGTTCACATTCCTGGTGCGGCATCCAGCTGCAACAGGGCCTGCATGCTGCGGCCGGCGGGCCGGTCGCGGTGGCGCACGCACCACAGCGTGCGCGCCAGCGGCGGCAGGTCGCTGGCCAGCTCCACCAGGCTGCCATCGGCCAGCAGCTCTGCCACCACCCGCCGCGACAGGCAGCTGATGCCGAGCCCGGCCGCCACCGCGCGCTTGATGGCTTCCGAATCGCCCAGTTCCATTTCCAGCCGCAGGCTGCCCAGCTGCGGCAGCAGTACGCGTTCCACTTCCTCGCGGGTGCCGGAGCCGGCTTCGCGCAGCAGCCACGGCGCGGCGGCCAGCGCCTCGCGCGTCAGTACGCCCTGCGCCAGCGGGTGGCCGGCGGCGGCGATCAGCACCAGCTCGTCCTGCAGCCACGGCGTGGCGTGCAGCTCCGGGTGGTGGCAGGGGCCTTCGATCAGGCCGAAATCCACGCGCAGCGCCGCCACCGCCGCCACGATGTCGCGGGTGTTGGCCACCTGCAGTGCCACCTTGCATTGCGGCCAGTCGCGGCGCAGTGCGGCCAACCTTTGCGGCAGCAGGTAGTTGGCGATGGTGGTGCTGGCGCCCAGCCGCAGCGACAGCACCGCGCTGCCGAACATGTCCTGCAGCGCCATCGCCTCGTCCAGCAGGGCGCGGGCGCGCGGCAGCAGGCTGCGGCCGTTTTCGTTCAGTTGCAGCCGGCGGCCCACGCGGTCGAACAGCGTGGCGCCCAGCGCGGCCTCCAGCTGCGCCAGCGCCTGGCTGGCTGCCGATTGCGACAGCGCCAGCATGTCGGCGGCGCGGGTAACCGACTCGGCATCGGCAATGGCGGCGAACACTTCCAGCTCGCGCAGGCTGAGTTTCAGGGTCATTGATCGGTTTTGCTAATTATTGTGATCGATATTATCCGTTTTACCACTAAAAGCTGGCTGCGTAAGCTGGCGCCATTGTTAAATCTTTTGGCGCTATCGATATGCAAAAAAACGCCTATTTCCCCGGTTTGCTGGCGGCGCTGCTGCTGGCATTTGCCGCGCAGTGGCTGGCGGCGCTGCCATGGTTGGCCGCACACGCCATCTCGCCACTGCTGCTGGCCATTGTCGGCGGCATGCTGGTGGCCAATCTGCGGCCGCTGCCCGGCGGCTGGCAGCCCGGCCTGCGGCTGTGCAAGCAGCAGCTACTGCGCGCCGGCATCGTGCTGTTCGGCCTGCAGCTGACGCTGGGCCAGCTGCAGCAGCTGGGCGGGCGGGTATTGCTGATCGATGCGCTGGTGCTGGCCTCCACCTTCGGCCTGTCGCTGTGGCTGGGGCGGCGGCTGGGGTTGGATCGCGACAGCTGCGTGCTGATCGGCGCCGGCAGCGCCATCTGCGGCGCGGCGGCGGTGCTGGCCACCCAGCCGGTGATCCGCGCCAGCGGCGAGCGCGCCGGGGTGGCCGTGGCAGGCGTGGTGCTGTTCGGCAGCGTCGCCATGCTGCTGTACCCATGGTTGTACGGGCTGCTGGCGCCCTTGGGGCTGACGCAGTCGGCCTATGGCGTGCTCACCGGCTCCACCATGCACGAGGTGGCGCAGGTGGTGGTGGCCGGCAAGGCGGTGGGCGAGGCGGCGGCGGCCAGCGCGGTGATGACCAAGATGATGCGGGTGATGCTGCTGGCGCCGTTCCTGCTGCTGCTGGCCGCTGTGACGCAACGCCGGGCGGCGGCGCAGGGCCAGCGCGCGCCCATTACCGTGCCGTGGTTCGCCTTCGGCTTTATCGCCGCCATCGCGGTGAACAGCAGCGGCTGGCTGCCCGCCGGCCTGCACAGCGGCCTGCTGCAACTCGACCGTCTGCTGCTGGCCACCGCCATGGCGGCGCTGGGGCTGGATACCAGCTTTGCCGCGCTGCGCAGCGCCGGCTGGCGCCCGCTGCTGCTGGCGGCGCTGCTGTCGCTGTGGCTGCTGCTGGGCGGTGGCGGCATCAACTGGCTGCTGCAGGCTTGATGCAGCACATTGGCGGCGGCGGCAGGGCATGATAGAAAGCCGCCTGACCGATTTCTTGCCGATGCCCGCGATGTCCCTGCAATTCGATATTGATGCCGTACTCGACCGCCTGGCCAGCGATGGCTGGGTGGTGATTCCCCACGCGCTGCCGGCCACGCTCACCACCGGGCTGCGCGACGCCTGCCTGGCGGTGTGGCAGCAAGGCCGCTTCCACGAGGCGGCCACCGGCCGTGGCGATGGCCAGGCGCGCCGCGCCGAGATCCGCAGCGATTCGGTGCTGTGGCTGGACCAGGTGGCCGGGCTGCCGGCGGTGCAGGCCTACAACGCGGCAATGGACGAGGTGATGCAGGCGGTGAACCGCGGCCTGTACCTGGGGCTGGCCGAGCTGGAGTCGCACTTCGCCGTCTACCCGGAAGGGGCGTTCTACAAGAAGCACCTGGACCGTTTCCGCGACGACGACGCGCGCACGCTGACCACGGTGTTCTATCTGAACGAGGATTGGCCGCAGGATGGCGGCGGCCAGATCCGCCTGTACCTGGACACTGACTGCACGCAGCACATCGACGTGACGCCGGAGGCCGGCACCCTGGTGCTGTTCCTGTCCGACCGTTTCTGGCACGAGGTGCTGCCGGCGCGCCAGCAGCGGCTGTCGGTTACCGGCTGGTACCGCCGCCGCGTAGACGGTGTGAGCTGGTAGCCACCGGCGCTAACCTTCCTCCCGCAGCCACAGGCTGCAGAAATCCATCCAGCCGTTCAGCCCCAACTTGAGCCCGGCCACCGCCGGGCTGGCCAGGATGCCCTGCCGTTCGTGCGACAGCGGCAGCAGCCAGCCTTCCGCCACCAGCCAGTCGCCTATCTGCTGGTAGGCCGCCATGCGTGCCGCGGCATAGGGCTGGCGCTGTATCGCCAGCAGCGCCGCGTCCATGCGCATGCCGGCTTCCCCCGTCAGCGCCTGCTGCAGCACCGGGTTGCTGCCGAACCACTCGTGGCAGCTGTAGTCGCGGTCGTCGTGCAGCACCTCGCTGGACAGTACCAGGTCGGTGTGCGGCCACCAGCTGTGATGATCCTCGTAGCGCGGGTAGCTCAGGGTGTCGATGTCCAGCGTGATGCCGTGTGCGGCCAACCTTGCGGCCAGTGCCTGCGCCAGCGGCTGGAAGGCCGGCAACTCGTAGGTGACCAGCCGCAGCCTGCTGCCGGCGGGCAGCGCCGCGTCGCCGGGCGCCACCGGCGGCTGTTGCCAGTCCGGCAGCAGGCCCAGCGCCGGCTGGCGCAGCGGGTCGTCGGCGGTAACCAGTGCCGGTAGTGACAGCAAGCGCAGCAGCCAGCGCCGCCGCGCGGCATCGGCCAGCAGCGGGCGCCGCGGGTTGGGCAGCAGGTAGGTGCAGGCCGACTGCAGCGCGCTGAGCGTATCGCCGGCGTCCAGCCGCAGGTCGAAGCCCTGCGCTGCGCCGGTTGCGCCCTCGATGACCCACAGGTCGATTTCATCCAGCAGCGGCCGTTCGCGGTAGTAGTGCGGGTTGGCCTGCAGCGTTAGCCGCTGCGGGCTGTGGCGCAGCACGCGGAACGGCCCGCTGCCCACCGGCTGGCGCGCGAAGCCGGCCGCGCGGCGCAGCGGCACGATGGAGGCATTGGCGGTGATCAGCCGCTGCGGCCACAGCCAGTCGCTGTCGGCCAGCTCGAAACTCAGCGACAGCGCATCGTGCACCCGGATGGCGCGCAGGCCGCGGTACTGGCGCCGCCACGGGCAGGCCGGGTCGTCCAGGCGGCGGATGCTGGCGGCCACCGCGGCGGCATCCAGCGGCGTGCCGTCGTGAAAGCTGATACCGGGGCGCAGCCAGAAGCGCCAGCGGCGGGCATCGTCCTGCGCTTCCCAGTGGTGGGCCAGCGCCGGCTGCAGCGTCTGGCTGTGCACGTCGAAGCCGCACAGGCGGTCGAACACCTGGCGCACCAGGTGTGCCTCCAGCCGGCTGCTCACCGCGATCGGGTCCAGCGTGGTGAGCTGGCGATGCAGCGGGATGCGCAGCTGGCGACGGTTGTTGCCGGCGCCCAGGTAGCGCGGCAGTTGCGCCATCAGCTGGCCGCGCTGCGCCGGCGGCAGGCGGGCGAAGGCCTGCTCCAGCTCGCCCTGCGCCAGCAGCTGCCCCACGCCCTGCAAGGCCAGTGCATCGGGTGACAGCAGGCAGCGCAGGGTGGAGCGCCGGCCGCGGCCACGGCCGGGCAGCCAGCTCAGCCAGCCCTGCGCCTGCATGCGCGCCAGCTGCAGCCGCACATTGCGTTCGCTGCAGTTGAGCAGCGCCGCCAGCGCCGGCAGGCCGGGGTGGGCATCGCCCTCGCCGTAATGCTGGTACAGCAGGCGGTATTGTTGTTCCAGACGCATGCGGACTCCTGCGGCCAACCCTGGCCGGTAAAAAGCGGAAGTAATATGCTGCAAGTCTATCCATTTTTTACTTCTGCTTTATTGCCGATACTGCAGGCATTGCCATCATGAGCCTGTTTACGGTCTGGCAAGTTGCTGCGAGGCAAGGCGACAAGGGCTGCGCAAGCCTGCTTGCGCGGTATCGCCGCAACGCAGCGGATCGTGAACAGCTTGCCCGGAGTGTCGTCGTGTCGCGTTTTTCCCCCTTGGTCCGCCAGCTGCTGCTGTGCAGTTTCATGTTGTCGATCAGCCGCGCGCTGGTGTCGCCGCTGTTGGTGCTGACGCTGGGGCGGCAGCTGCAGCTGGGTGCGCAGCAGATCGGCCTGTTGCTGGGTGCGGTGCTGGTCAGCGCCACGCTGAGCGGCCTGTACGCCGGCTACCTGGTGGACCGCAGCGACCGCCGCCGCCTGCTGCAGGGCGCATTGCTGGGGGTGGCTGCCGGCTTTGCGCTGCTGCCGGGCAGCCACCAGCTGGCCATGGCCGGCGTGGCGCTGCTGCTGGTGGAGCTGGCCTTCGTGCTGTTCGGCATTGCCATCAAGGCGCTGCTGAGCGACCTGCTGCCGCCGGCGGAACGCAGCCGCGCCTTCTCGCTGCGCTACACCCTGGCCAATGTCGGCTATGCCATCGGCCCCTTGCTGGGCAGCTGGCTGGCCAGCGCCCGGCCGGCGTGGGCCTTCGTGCTGGCCGCCGTGCTGGCGGTGGCGGCCCTGCCGTTGCTGCGGCAGGTGCCGCGTGGCCACGGCGGCACGCATGGCGTGCGGCCGCCGCAGTTCTCCGCCACGCTGCAGCTGCTGCGCCGCGACCGCACCCTGGTGTTGTTCACCATCGGCAGCCTGCTGGCCTGCGCGGTGCACGGGCGGTTTTCCGATTCGCTGTCGCTGTACCTGCTGCAGCGCCATGGCGATGCCGAAGTGCTGCACTGGATGTCGGCGCTGATCACCAGCAACGCGCTGACCGTGGTGCTGTGCCAGTACTGGCTGGGCCGCCTGCTGCGGCCGCACAACCTGCTGCGCTGGATCATGCTGGCCTCGCTGCTGCTGGCCGGCGGCCTGGCCGGTTTTGCGCTGTCGCCGTCGCTGTGGCAGTGGTGCGGCTGGATGGTGCTGTTCACCCTGGGCGAGATCCTGCTGGTGCCGGCGGAGTATCTGTACATCGACGCCATTGCGCCGGAGCATCTCAAGGGCAGCTACTACGGCGCGCAGAACCTGGCGCAGCTGGGCGCCGCCGGCAGCCCGATGCTGGCCGGCCTGCTGATCACCGCCATGCCCGGCAACAGCGTGTTGTGGAGCATGCTGACGCTCACCCTGCTGGGGGCGCTGTTCGTGTGGCAGGCGGACCGGACATCGCGGGCGCCGGGGCGGGCGGGCCAGCGCCAGGCGCTATCGCCGTGAGGGGTCAGCGCGGCGCTAGCGGCAGCGTGCCGATACGCGCCACAATGCGCCATGCCATCGATAGACCAGATATTCGAGCACGCCCTGTCCCTGCAGCAGCAGGGGCAGCCGGCGCTTGCCATCGACATTGCCAGAAGCGGCCTGGCGATAGCGCCGGAGCATGCCGGGCTATGGCAGTGCGTGGCGGAATGCGCCAGCGACCGGCAGGACTACACGCTGGCCGAGCAGGGCTGGCGGCAGCTGCTGGCGCTGCAGCCGGATTCGGCTCTCGGCCACCACCATCTGGCCGGGCTGCTGGTGCAGCAACAGCGCCATGCCGAGGCCGAGGCATGCTACCGGCGCGTGATCGCCCTGGCGCCGGGCGATGCCGCGCCGCTTACCAATCTGGGCCTGCTGCTGGCCAGCCAGCGCCGTGACGAAGAGGCGGAGCAACTGCAGCAGGCGGCGCTGGCGCTGTACCCGCACTCGGCGCAGATTCACGGCAACCTTGCCGAACTGCTGGCCAGGCGTGGCAGCTACGCCGCGGCGGAAGCGCATTATCGCGAGGCGATCCGCCTGGCGCCGCAGACTGCGGCCAACCATGCCAATCTCGGCGTGCTGCTGCACGATCTGGGCCGGCAGCAGCAGGCCGAAGCCTGCTTTCGCGCGGCGCTGCGCTTGCGGGCAGATCATCCGCAGGCGCGCATGAACCTGGGGCAGCTGCTGCTGGCGCAGGGAAGATTCGACGAAGGTTGGCCGCATCACGAGGCGCGTTACGACACCCCGGCCATGCAGGCCTGGCTGCGACAGCGTGCCGCCGCGCCTTGCCAGCCATGGCGCGGTGAGCCGCTGGCCGGCAAGCGCCTGCTGGTGTTGCCGGAGCAGGGCTATGGCGACGATATCCAGTTCTGCCGCTACCTGCCCTGGCTCAAGGCGCAGGCCCCGGCGTGGCTGACACTGGTCTGCCGCACGCCGCTCAAGCCGCTGCTGGCCACCTTGCAGGGCCCGGACGCGCTGTTCACGCGCGACGAGGCGCTGAGCGTGATCGATGACTACGACTACTGGGTCTACCCGCTCAGCGTGCCGCTTTACCACCATACCCGGCTGGATAGCATTCCCGGCACGCAGCCCTATCTTGGCGCCACGGAAGAGCGGCGGGCGCAGTGGCAAACCCGGCTGCCGGCCGGCGGTTTGCGGGTGGGGCTGGCCTGGCAGGGCAACCCGGCGCATGCCAATGACCGCGAGCGCTCGCTGCCGGACCTCATGCCGCTGACGCCGTTGTGGACGGTGCCCGGCGTGCAGTTCGTGTCGCTGCAGATGCCGCGTGAGCCAGCGCCGCCGCTGGCGATGCCCGAGTTCGCACTGACCGACCTGGGCAGCAGCGTTGCCGACTTTGCCGATTTGGCTGCCATCATCAGCCAGCTCGACCTGGTGATCTGCGTCGATACCGCCATTGCCCATCTTGCCGGCGCGCTCGGCGTTCCCGGCTGGGTGCTGTTGCCGGCCTACAAGACCGACTGGCGCTGGCTGCACGGGCGCAGCGATTCCCCCTGGTACCCGTCCTTGCGCCTGTTCCGCCAGCCGCAGCGCGGCGACTGGGATACGCCGATAGCGGAAGTCGTGCAGGCGCTGGCGGCCCTGGCCGCCCGGCGGGCCGCAGCCGGCTAGCCAGGGCGGCCACATGCGGCCAACCCTGCGGGCTACTGCTTGCCTGGCTGCATCATGGCGTTCACTTCGGCGAAGGTCAGGATGTCGTTGGCAAAGGAGAAGGTGCCGCTGTCGACCAGCTCCTGCGCCGCGCGCATGAAGCCGCTCAGTGCCGCGCGGCTCAGCGAGGAGCCCAGGCTGATGCGGCGCACACCCAGTTCGGCCAGCTGGGTGACCGAGTAATGCTTGCCTTTCAGCCCCATCACCACGTTCACCGGTTTGCTCACGGCGCTGCAGACCGCGCGGATGGCATCGGCATCGGGCAGGCCGGGGGCGAACAGCACATCCGCGCCGGCGGCCTCGTAGGCCTGCAAGCGGCGGATGGTGTCGTCCAGATCCGGCTTGCCATGCAGGAAGTTCTCCGCACGTGCGGCCAACATGAAGGGGAACGGCAGCCGGCGCGCCATTTCCGCGGCGGCGGCGATGCGCTCCACCGAGTGGTTGAAGTCGTAGATCGGCCGTGCCGCATTGCCGCTGGCGTCTTCGATCGAACCGCCCACCAGGCCGATGTCTGCCGCCAGGCGGATGGTGTCGGCCACCACCTCGGGCGCGTCACCAAAGCCGTTTTCCAGGTCGGCGGCTACCGGCAGTTCGCTGGCTTCGACGATGGATTTTGCATTGGCGAGTGTTTCATCCCGGCTCAATGCGCCTTCCGCATCACGCCGCCCCAGGCTGAACGCCAGGCCGGCACTGGTGGTGGCCAGCGCGGCAAAACCCAGCGCCGCCAGCATGCGGGCGGTGCCGGCATCCCACGGGTTGGGAATGATGAAGGGCTTGTCCTGCTGGTGCAGCGCCTGGAAGGCGAGGGCTTTCCGGGTTTGATCCATGCGTTTCTCCTTGGTCGGCACGCGTGGGCGGCTTATCTGGGTTATTCACTGCGGTATTTACGAGTTCGCTACACTCGGCTCAATCAATCATGCTGATGTGCATTGATAAATGCGTACTATGAAACAGATACCCTACGGATTGCTCGGCAGCTAACCGATAGCTCCGAGTTTGACCAAGAAAATTGGTCGTACTGTGTTCGAATCGATTTTTCTTGCAGGCTCTCGAATTGGTCTGCAAATGTTTCCGAGAATGAGATCATTTCTAGAGTGTTTTTGTAATATTCTGAATATTTTTCATTTGTATTTAATTTTGAAATAGCTTCGCGAAGATCGGATTTTCTCGTGTTTCTCCAGTGGCGAGGCCAGTCAAGCATGGCGCCACCAAAAAGTGAGTGATAATTTTCTTTTATGTGATTGTCAAAGCTAATTTTGAAACGTTGCGGGATAAATTGTGCAACCATTGATGAGCAGAAGCTTGTCCCAATCAGTCGCTGTCCAGCTTCAAGACGAGCAGCTTCAATTATTGGCTTTCCAAGAAAGATGCTGCGGCTCGAATCTAACACTGCCTCTCCTATAGAAATTGCGCCACGGAGTGGTAAACCAACTTCCAGGCCTCTGCACATCAAATCGTTACAAACCTCCAAAAAATTGTCGCAAGGGATTGGATGGTATTTCCACCCATTAGTAGCGTTGGATGCAAGTGAGAGAAATGACTCCTCATTTTCTTGCGAGACCGCAGGCCAGGTACGGTTTGCCCAAAGTAGTATTGAGTCGCTAGCGTAGGCGCCATGTGTTTTGGTGAATATTAATATGTCACCCTCAGCTGTCCAGTACGGTTCTTCGGAGAAACCGAGTTTCTCAAATACGTGTTCTGTATGATGTTTGCGATAATTTACAGTATCGATTAATGCTTCATAACGAATAAGCATTTCTTGTAAACCTAAAGCCTCAAGCCGTTCTTCAAAGCCCAGTACATCAAACAATGCAATGTAATTTCCATGGCCCATAGTGGATCCTCAGAGAGTTTTTTGATTGATTAGTAGGGTCGGTTTGCTGGAGAGGTTGTTTTTCCAAGGTGTGGATCAAAGAATAATGTCTTGGGTAGCAGAAGGAAAGGTAAGTTGTAGAGACCCGTAGCGTGCTGGTAAGTCTTGCTCTTAATCCCAGCCGACTTCACACGGCGGACAATACACGTGATCTCCTCACAAGAGTCGCATGCAAAACGCCGCCCGCTGTTGCCAGCGGACGGCGTTGTTTCATGTTGCTACTGCCAGGCTCAGCCCTGTGCGTACCCCAGCAGCGTGCCGTAGTGCTCCACCCGGCGGTCGCGGAATACGCCCCAGGCGCGGCGTTTGGCGGCCACCGCGTCCAGGTCGAAGCTGGCGGTGAGGATGCTGCCGTCGCCGTCTGCCGCCTCGGCGCGCAGTTCGCCGTCTTCACCGGCAATGAAGGAATGGCCGTAGAAGGTGATGTGGGTGCCGGCTTCGCCATGTTCGGTGCCGACGCGGTTGCTGGCCAGGAGCGGCATCACGTTGGCCGCAGCGTGGCCGCGCTGGGTGTTCTGCCAGTGGCGCATGGAGTTGATGCCGGCATCGTGCGGCTCGCTGCCGATGGCAGTGGGGTAGAGCAGGATCTCGGCGCCCATCAGTGCCATGCAGCGCGCGGTTTCGGGGAACCACTGGTCCCAGCAGATGCCCACGCCCAGCTTGCCGTAGCGGGTGTCCCACACCTTGAAACCCATGTCGCCGGGCGAGAAGTAGAACTTTTCGCTGTAGCCGGGGCCGTCCGGGATGTGCATCTTGCGGTAGTGGCCGAGGATGCTGCCGTCGGCGTCTATCATCGCCAGGCTGTTGAACTGGGTGTTGCCGGCCTGTTCGAAAAAGCTCACCGGCAGCACTACCTGCAGCTCGCGCGCCAGTGCGGCGAAGCGGCCCAGCCACGGGTGGCCGTCGAACGGTGCGGCCAGCGCATTGTGGTGGTGGCGCTGGTCGATGCAGAAGTAGGGGGTTTCGAACAGCTCCTGCAGCAGGATGATGTTGGCGCCGCGGCCGGCGGCCTCGCGTACCAGCGCCTCGGCGCGGTCGAGGTTGGCCGCACGGTCCCAGCTGCAGCTCATCTGGGTGGTGGCGACGGTGACGTTACGCATGGTGGTTCTCCTCTGCCGCCGGCGGCGGCTGTGTTCACTTGATGGCCGCTGGCGGCGGTTTTGTCTTTGGCGGCAATAATCCGTGGCAACTGTGGCGTGGCGGGCGGCTTGCTCTGTGGCGACATCATGACGCCAGTGCCGCGGCGGGATAAAGTAGCGCGGCAGCAGTTCTTTTTTTCCTGAATGGAAAAACTCATGGACAATTTTCAAGCCATCAGCGCCTTTCTGGCGGTGGCGGAAACCGGCAGCCTGTCGCGCGCGGCGCTGAAGCTGGGCAAGACGCCATCGGCCATTACCAAGGCCATCAATGCGCTGGAGGCGGCGCTGGGCACCCGGCTCTTGACGCGCACCACGCGCCAGGTGGCGCTGACCGAAGCCGGGCGCATCTACCTGGAAACCGCCAGCGAGGCGATGGCGCAGCTGGGGCACGTGGCGCAGCGCATCCGCGAGCTGGACGGCATGCCGCGCGGGCGGCTGCGCATCACCGCGCCGCTGTCGTTCGGCCGCGCGGTGCTGTCGGCGTTCTGCCCGGATTTCATGCAGCGCTACCCGGAGGTGGAGCTGGAGGTGAGCCTGGCGGACCGCTACGTGGACCTGGTGGCGGAGAACTTCGACCTGGCGCTGCGCCTCGGCCACCACGACCTGCCGGGGCAGATCGCCCGCGTGGTAGGCGACAACCGCGTGCTGGTGTGCGCCTCGCCGGACTACCTGGCGGCGGCGCCGCCGCTGGCGGAGCCGGAGGACCTGGCGCAGCACCGCTGCCTGATCTACCGCCACCCGCTGCTCAACCCGGCGCTGTTTTTCAGCCGCGATGGCCAGACGCGGCGCATCGAGCCGGTGGGGCGTTTTCAGTCCGACAACTTCGACCTGCTGCTGGATGCCGCCTGCGCCGGGCAGGGCGTGCTGCCGTGCCCGCGCTGGAGTGCCTGGCAGCATGTGCAGGCCGGGCGGCTGCGCCAGGTGCTGCCGGATTATGTCTGCACCGGCGAGGGCTTCGGCCGCGAGCATGTGTACGCGGTATACCCGGCCACGCGGCGCAATTCGCTGAAGGTGCGCTTGTTCATGGAGCAGCTGCAGCAGTGGATGGACAGCCACTTTGCCGCGCCGGGGCAGGGGGCGGACGGAATTTTTCCCGATCCGGCTTAAGGGTTGGCCGCATGCGGTCGCCTGTTGTGAACTGGTGCCCGCGATGGAGACAGGGCGGCCGGTAGCAAAGTCAGCGCCTGTCTGGGGGCGGCGCCAGCCGTGCTAGAATCCATCGCGATCACCACAAGAATCTAGGGATGAAGCAATGTCTGGCAATAGCATGGGTTTGCTGTTTTCTGTCACCTCTTTCGGCGAAAGCCACGGGCCGGGCATCGGCTGTGTGGTGGACGGCTGCCCGCCGGGGCTGGAACTGTCCGAGGCCGACATCCAGGCCGAGCTGGATCGCCGCAAGCCGGGCACCAGCCGCCACGTGACCCAGCGCCGCGAGCCGGACACGGTGGAGATCCTCTCCGGCGTGTACGAGGGCAAGACCACCGGCACGCCGATTGCGCTGCTGATCCGCAACACCGACCAGCGCAGCAAGGACTACGGCAATATCGCCGACACCTTCCGCCCCGGCCATGCCGACTACACCTACTGGCACAAGTACGGCATCCGCGACCCGCGTGGTGGCGGCCGTTCCTCGGCGCGCGAAACCGCGGTGCGCGTGGCTGCCGGCGCCATCGCCAAGAAATGGCTGCGTGAAAAGCACGGCATCGTGATTCGCGGCCACATGACGCAGATCGGCGACGTGCAGATTCCGTTCCAGAGCTGGGACGTGGTGAACGACAACCCGTTCTTCGCTGCCGATGCCAGCAAGGTGGACGAGCTGGAAGCCTATATGGACAGCATCCGCAAGAGCCTGGACTCGGTGGGCGCGCGCCTGCGCGTGGTGGCCGAGAACGTGCCGGTGGGCTGGGGCGAGCCGGTGTACGACCGCCTGGACGCCGACATCGCCTACGCGATGATGAACATCAACGCGGTGAAGGGCGTGGAGATCGGCGCCGGCTTCGGCTGCGTTACCCAGCGCGGCAGCGAACACGGCGACGAGCTGACGCCGCAGGGCTTTGCCAGCAACCACGCCGGTGGCGTGCTCGGCGGCATCTCCACCGGCCAGGACATCGAAGTGTCCATCGCCATCAAGCCAACCTCGTCCATTGCCCAGCCGCGCCATTCCATCAACAAGGCCGGCGAGCCGGTGCTGATGGAAACCCACGGCCGCCACGACCCGTGCGTGGGCATCCGCGCCACGCCTATCGCCGAGGCGATGCTGGCGCTGGTGCTGATCGACCACGCGCTGCGCCACCGTGCGCAATGTGGCGATGTGCATGTCGATACCCCGCGCATTCCGGGCCGTATCGGCTAGATTGATAAACAGATAATTGGCACTGCGTTAAGCAAGGGTCATAGAACCTGCGCCGCAGTGCCGAGTTGACCAACTCGGCTCAGACGACGGAATAAGCGATCATGTTGAAGAATCTGTTTGGTGGTTTGAAAGGCAGCAAGAGCGAGCCTGCGGCCAACGAGCCGGATGCCCGCCCGGCCGCCCCGGCACCGGAACAGGCTGCACAGTCGGAACCGAGCCTGCCGCCCACCTTCGGCTTCGTGATGCACCAGGCGGTGCACGACAACCAGCAGCGCGTGGTGGCTTACGAGTTCATGGTGCGCGACGCATTGCGGCGCAAGGAATCCACCGCCAGCCAGTGGCTGCAGTTCGACCACCTGATGATCAGCACCCTGGTCAATATGGACGTGTTCCGCTTGCTGGCCTTCCGCCGCGCGCTGGTGCACATCTCCACCACCTCGTTGTCCGACCCGGAGATCGAAGGCTTCCCGGCCGACCGCGTGTTCTTCGTGCTCAACCCGCCGTCCGACGAGCCGGTGACCGAGGCCATCATCGCCGAGATCGACCGTCACAAGGCGCAGGGCCGCCGCTTCGCGCTGGAGCCGGCGCTGTTCGGCCACCACGTGGCGTCCGAGCTGCTGCAGGACGAGCTGCTGTCGCGCATGGACATCCTGGTGCTGGACTTTGCCGCCGCGGTGGATGCCGTGCTGGCGCCGTTCCTCGACCAGCTGCCGGGCAAGTACCCGGCGGCGCGCTGGTATGCGCGCAATATCGGCTCGGCGGAAGAATTCGACGTGTGCGTGAAGACGCCGGGCGCCGCCAAGCGCTTTGCGCTGTACCAGGGCAGCTTCCTCACCAACTTCCACCCGCTGCAGTCGGCGCAGGTGGACGCCAGCCAGATGCGCATCATGGAAATCATGCGCCTGCTGCGCGCCGGGGCGGACAGCAAGGACATCGACGCGCAGTTCAAGCTCGATTCGCTGCTGCTGTTCAAGCTGCTGCGCTTCATCAACTCGCCGATGAACGGCCTGTCGCGCAAGGTGATGACCATCGAGGAATCGCTGATGCTGATCGGCCGCGACTCGCTGTTCAAGTGGCTGACGCTGCTGCTGTTCACCACCCGCAAGGACGACGGCCGCTCCATCGCGCTGCTAGAGCGCTCGCTGTTCCGCGCGCACTTCATGCAGAAGCTGGGCGAGCTGGGCGGCAACCACAAGCTGGAGTGCGAGCACCTGTTCCTCACCGGCATGTTCTCGCTGCTGGACGCACTGATGCAGGTGAAGCTGTCCGATGCGCTGGAGCCGCTGGAGCTGCCGCCGACGGTGGCCGACGCGCTGCTGAACCAGCGCGGCCTGTTCGCGCCCTACCTGGCGCTGGCCATGGCCGAGGAGCAGGACAACGTCGAGCGTGTCACCACGCTGGCGCGCATGCTCAAGCTGGCGCCGGAGGCGGTGAACCGCTGCCATCTGGACGCCATGGTGTGGGCGCAGGAAATGCTGACGCCGGCCAGCGAGTAAGCGCCGGCGCCAGGCGCGACAATGCCGTTCACTGCATGCAGTGGGCGGCATTTTTTTCGCCGCCGCCTGGTGATGCAGGAGTAGGGCGGGTTGGCCGCAGGCCATACCCGCGTGAGGATGAGGCGCATGCAGGCGCGGGTATGAACGGTTGCTTCAACCCGCCCAAGCCGATGATCCCACGGGCGCCACGCTCGCCTTTTTTGAAGAGAGTTTGCAGATTTTTGCGCTTTTCTATCAACAGCGGCTTTCTTATAGTTGGCCGCATAGGTGCAGCCGGCCCCTGGCCGCCGCCGCCGATAACATGATGAGGAACGCCGCCATGACTACTGCTTTTCAATCCCGCCAGGTAGAACGACTAGTTGTCGGCATCGACACCGCCGATGGCGCCGGGGTGAATCTCAAGCGTGTGCTGACGCAGGATCTGCAGCGCCGGCTCGACCCTTTCCTGATGCTGGACGAGTTCCGCTCCGACGACCCGAACGACTACATCGCCGGCTTCCCGCCGCACCCGCACCGCGGCTTCGAAACCGTTACCTATATGCTGACCGGGCGCATGCGCCATCGCGACAGCGGCGGCAACGAGGGCCTGCTGGGGTCGGGCGGCGTGCAGTGGATGACCGCCGGCCGCGGCGTGATCCATTCCGAAATGCCGGAGCAGGAAGAAGGGCTGATGCACGGCTTCCAGCTGTGGATCAACCTGCCGGCCAAGCGCAAGATGATTCCGGCCGCCTACCAGGACATTCCGTCCAGCGACATTCCGGTGCTGCAACTGGACGACGGCACGCGGGTGAAGGTGATTGCCGGCCACTACGGCGACACCGCCGGCACCATCCAGCAGCCGGATACCGAGCCGCTGTACCTGGACGTAACGTTGGCCGCAGGGCAGGCGCAGCAGATCAGCATCCCGGCCGGGCACAATGCCTTCCTCTACGTGTACCAGGGGCAGATCGGTGTGGGCGAGCCGGCGCGGCAGGTAACCGAAGGCCGCATGGCGGTGCTGTCCGGCAGCGGCGATGGCGTGAGCTTCCACAGCGAAGAGGGCGCCAGCGTGCTGGTGCTGGCCGGCAAGCCGCTGGGCGAGCCTATCGCGCAGTACGGCCCGTTCGTGATGAACAGCCGCGCCGAGCTGGAGCAGGCATTTGCCGATTACCAAGCCGGCACCCTGGCCTGAGGAGCAACGATGAACGCCATCATCCAACGCATTGAACCGCGGCAGCAGGACATCGGTTTCATCGTGCGCCGGCTGCTGCCGGTGCGCGGCTGCCGCAATATCGGCCCCTTCGTGTTCCTGGATCACATGGGGCCGGCCTACTTCGTGGCCGCCGGCACCGCGGGCGATGTGCGCCCGCATCCGCACATCGGCCTCGCCACCGTGACCTACCTCACCCAGGGCGCGATGATGCACCGCGACAGCCTGGGCACGGTGCAGCGCATCGAGCCGGGCGCGGTGAACCTGATGGTGGCCGGGCGCGGCATCGTGCACTCCGAGCGGGTGCCGCCGGACATCCGCGACAGCCAGCTGGCAGTGGAGGGCCTGCAGATGTGGCTGGCGCTGCCGCTGGCGGACGAAGACTGCGACCCGGCCTTCCACCACTACCCGGCGGACGAGCTACCGCAGGCGCAGCTGCCGCGTGCGCTGGTGCGGCTGCTGATCGGCAGCGCCTTCGGCATGCGCTCGCCGGTGCGCACCTTCAGCGACACCCTGTACCTGGACTGGCAGCTCAAGGCCGGCGGTGAAATGTTGCTGCCGCAGGCGGCCGAGCGCGGCCTGTACCTGTTCGATGGCGAGGTGCGCGTGGGTGAGGAAACCGTGCGCGCCGGTGAGCTGGTGCAACTGGGCGAGGGCGATATCCGCCTGGAAGCCAGCGCCTGCGCGCACGGCGTGCTGTTCGGCGGCGCGCCGCTGGATGCGCCGCGCTTCCTGGACTGGAACTTCGTGGCCAGCGACCGCGAGCGCCTGCAGCAGGCGCGCGACGACTGGAGCGCCGGCCGCTTCACCATGGTGCCGGGCGAGACCGAGTTCATTCCGCTGCCGGGTTGAGACGGCCGCCCAGCCACCCGGCTTGTGATTGTCATGACAGGGTAAATCCCCTGTGGCAAAGTATGCCTTTCGATAAACAGTACCGCCCCTGCCCGGCAGCGGGCGGGCGCAGGGTGGAGTAAGGCATGACGCGCAAGCTGGGCTGCTGGTTGGCGCTGTGGCTGGCGTTGTTGTGGCTGGCGCCGCTGCAGGCGGCAACATTGCGCGTGGTGGTGGACGACAGTACCGAAATGCCGCTGGCCGAGCTGCGCGACGGCCTGCTGCTGCAAGGCTGGCACAAGGATGTGGGCGAGCTGCTGGCTGCCCGACTGGGCCGCGAGGCCGAGTTCGTGATCCGGCCGCGCAAGCGCCTGCCTGCCGAGCTGAACAACGGCGGCGCCGACATGGTGTGCGGCTACAAGCCGGAATGGCTGCCCGGCCCGTTCGCCTGGAGCGTGCCGGTGGCCGATCTCAGCGAAGTGCTGATCACGCCGCAGCGCGAGCCGCGCCCGCGCAGCCTGGCCGCCGTGGCCGGCCAGCCGGTGGGCACGGTGCTGGGCTTTCGCTACCCCGAGCTGGAGGCCGTGCTGGGTACGCGCTTCATCCGCGACGACGCACCCAGCGCCGAAACCAATCTCGACAAGTTGGCCGCAGGCCGCATTCCGCACGTGATCATCAGCAGCTTGTACCTGGACTACCAGCGCAAGCGCGGCCGCTTCAAACTGCCGCTGCACCCGCGCCTGCTGGTAAGCCGCAGCCAGGTGCGCTGCGCGCTGTCGCCCGGCAGCCGCATCGAACTGCGCCAGCTCAATGCCGCCATCCGCACGCTGCAGGCCGAGGGCAGCCTGCAGGCGGTGCTGCGTCACTACCGCTAAGAAGCCGATGCATCTCCCCCGGTTTTCGCCTTGTTCCGCTCCCCTCGCAAGATCGTCAACAGCTTCTAAGCTGACAGGAAACCTTGTCGGCAAAGCGGAGATGCCATGACCCTGTTCGGACTGGAGCTGTTCAGCCTGGCGTTCGTTACCGCCGTGCTGCAGATCGTTACCGTGGATGTGCTGCTGGGCGGCGACAACGCGGTGGTGATCGCGCTGGCCTGCCGCAAGCTGTCGCAGCAGCAACGGCGGCGCGGCATTCTGTGGGGCGTGCTGGGCGCCATCGCGCTGCGCATCCTGCTGATTTTCTTTGCGTTGCAGCTGCTGGCGCTGCCGGGGCTGAAAATCGCCGGCGCGCTGCTGCTGCTGTGGATAGGCACCCGGCTGCTGCTGCCGGAAGAAGGCGAGGCGCATGGCGACATTGCCGCCAGCAGCCACCTGCTGGGCGCCATCAAGACCAT
This sequence comes from Vogesella sp. LIG4, assembly GCF_900090205.1. Classification (NCBI taxonomy): domain Bacteria; kingdom Pseudomonadati; phylum Pseudomonadota; class Betaproteobacteria; order Neisseriales; family Chromobacteriaceae; genus Vogesella; species Vogesella sp. LIG4. The sequence continues at coordinate 2,204,677 of NZ_LT607802.1, forward strand.
CATCGTGGCCGATGCCGTGATGAGCATGGACAACGTCATCGCGGTGGCCGGTGCCGCCCGCGGCGAGCTGGGGCTGGTGGCGCTGGGCATCATGATCAGCATTCCCATCATCGTCTGGGGCAGCCAGCTGGTGCTGCGGCTGATGGATCGCTTTCCGCTGGTCATCACCCTGGGCGCCGGCCTGCTGGGCTGGATCGCCGGCGACATGCTGCTGGGCGATGTGCTGCTGCGCAGCTGGCTGCCGCCGCTGCCGGACTGGCTGCGCTATCTGTCCGGTGCCGGCGGCGCGCTGCTGGTGATGTCGCTGGGGCACGTGCTGGGGCAGATACAGCTCAGGCAGCGCGAGGCGCGCAGCATCCACGAAGTACCGCTGGACGGTGACGAAGCGCCTCGCGATAGCACCGGAAAGGGCCCGACATGACTCTCTGCATCCTGCTGGCGGTGGATGGCTCCGAAGGCTCCTTGCACGCGGTGCGGCGCCTGCTGCGGCTGCGCGAACGCCTGGGCGGCCTGGAGCTGCATCTGCTGACCGTGCTGGCGCCGGCCGAATCCGGCCACGTGCGCTGGTTCGTCGACCATGCGCAGCTGGAAGACTACTACCGCGACAAAGGGCTGGCCGCATTGCAGCAGGCCCGCGCGCTGCTGGATGCCGCCGGGCAGGGCTATACGCCGCACATTGCCGTCGGCCTGGCGGCGGCAACCATCGCGCACTACGCCGGCCAGGTGGCGGCCGACCTGGTGCTGATGGGCTCGCATGGCCATGGCGGCATCGGACGCGCGCTGCTGGGCTCGGTAACCGCCGAGGTGATTGCGCTGTCGCCGGTGCCGGTAACGGTGGTGAGCCACGACTGATGCGAGCCGGGCTTGATCTGCTTGACCGATGTCATGTCTGTGCCGCTTGGCTGCGACGCACAATGATCCCGACTCGTAACCGTTGGGGGCCGACATGACCGTTACCGATAGCTTTACCCGGGTGCACCGCACCTGTGACGACCTTTTCGTTGCCGTGGAGCAGGCGCTGCATGCTGGCGACTGGCCACGGGCACTCGCCGACTGCGATGCCTTCTGCCAGCTGATGGAACAACACCTGCGCGAGGAGGAAGACGTGCTGTTTCCCGCCTTCGAGCAGGCCACCGGCATGCGCCAGGGGCCTACCGTGGTGATGCGCAGCGAGCACGCCGACATGCGCACGCTGATGGACGAGATGCAGCAGGCGGCCCGGGCGCGGGATGGCGACAGCCTGGCCGCCGCCGCCGACACCCTGCTATTGTTGATGCAACAGCACAACCTGAAGGAGGAGAACATCTTGTACCCGATGTGCGACCGCGCCGGCCTGACGGCGCTGCTGGCGGAGCTGGGCCATGAGTCCGCGTGACCTGCGCGGCCTGGTGCCGCCCGAACCGATGGAAATCATCCTGGACGCCGTGGACGAAGCGGCCAGCGGCGAGCGGCTGTCCTTCGTGCTGCCGCACTTTCCCGGCCCGCTGCTGCCGATGCTGCGCGACCGCGCGGTAGGCTTCGACAGTGAAATGCTGCCCGACATGAGTGGCGTGATCTTCCACGTGGACATTCCCTGATGCAGGCCGTACCCAGTTACGACAGCGCACCGCCACTTGGACTGCCGGTGCGCTTTTTCTTGGCCGCCTGGCTGTGGCTGCTGCTGCTGGCCGCCAGCTGGGCCGGCACCGCCGATGGCGCCTACCCGTCGCCGGGCCTGTGGCTGCCGCTGCACCTGATGGCGCTGGGCGTGCTCGGCAATGTGATGCTGGGCGCGCTGCTGCAGCTGCTGGCCGTGGTGTCGGCACTGGCGTTTCCGCGCCCCGGCATCTGGAGCAAGGGGTTGTGGGGCAGCTGGCAGCTGGGCTGCGGCGCGCTGTTCGCCGGCTTTGCCAGCGGCCTGACACCGGGCTGGCTGCAGCTGGCGTCAGCGGGCTTCAGCGTGGCCACACTGCTGCTGGCCGGCTTGTGGTGGCAGCTGTGGCGCAGCCCGGCGCAAGACAGCAGCAGCCGCGGCCTGCGCTGGGCGCTGGCGGCGCTGCTGCTCACCCTGGGCCTGGGCATCGCCCAGTTGGGCGTACTCGGCTGGGGCCGGCCGTGGTCCCTGCTTACCCTGCTGCCGCTGCACAGGTTGGCCGCACAAGGCTGGGTATGGCTGCTGCTGGTCGCCGTGGCGCAGGTGATCCTGCCGATGTTCCTGCTCACCCCGGCCTTGCCCGGCTGGTGGCAGCGCTGGGCATCGCCGGCCTGGGGCAGCCTGCTGCTGCTGGCTGGCGCGCTGTCGCTAGCCTGGCCGGACAGTGGCTGGTGGTGGCTGGCGGCATTGCCGTTGCCGGTATGCGCCTGGGTGTGGGGCGGGGCGCTGCGGCATAGCCGCCGCCCGCAGGAATGGCTGCCACGCTACTGGCAGCTGGCGCTGGGCCTGCTGCTGGCACTGTGCGCGGTATTCGTGGCCGGGCAGTGGCTGGATGTGCCGGCACTACGCCGGCTGCAAGGCTGGCTGCTGCTGGGTGGCGTGGCCTTCACGCTGACCGTGGGCATGCTGTACCGCATCGTGCCCTTCCTGCTGTGGCTGCAACTGCGGCGCGGGGTAAAACCGCAGCAGAAAGTACCGTCGCTGCAGGTGCTGTTGCCGGAAGCCAAGGCACGGCTGGGCTGGAAACTGCTGTGCCTCTGGCAACTCTGCGGCGCGGCCTGGTGCCTGTGGCCGGCGCTGTGGTGGCTGCCGGCAGCCAGCGGCGCTGTGCTGGCGGGTGTCTTGTTTACCCACTACCGCGCTGCCTGGCTGCGCTGGCGGCAGGGCACGCAGCCGGTGGGGAAGGTGGCGCAGGCGGGGTAGGGGCGTGGATGAGCCCGTGACTCCCGCGATCATCGGGTAGGGCGGAAGCCCCGCAGGGGCGTTCCGCCAGCTTGCGTACTGGCCCGACCAATGGCGGAACGCCCCGGCCTGCCGGGGCTTCCGCCCTACGCGTGCTCTTCAACGTTGGCCGCACGCTCCCCACTGCGCTGCGGCCAACCTTTCACAACCACTGGCAGCGCCGTAGTTGTGCTGCATCACGCTCTCCACTTGAGTGGGAAACCACGGTGGGTTGCCACTGAGGTCGAGTAATCCGGCATTGGTAGTAGTCTGCACGGTGGCTGCTTAATGCACCGGCAGTTGCAGGATCTGTGCGGTAGTCAGCACGTCGCCAAAGGTGTCTTCAATGGAGGCCAGCGCGGCGCGATGCAGTTGCTGATGTGGCAGTACGCCGTCGGCGTCATCCAGCGGGCGGCTGGCACAGGCATCTGCCGCCACGATCACGTTGTAACCCAGTGGTACCGCGTCACGGGCGGCGGCGGCGACGCAGGCATGCGTCATTAGCCCGCTGATGAGCAGGGTACTGATGCCCGCTGTCTTCAGGCGGGCATCCAGATCGGTACTGGGGAATACGCTTACCGAGCTTTTCTGCAGCGCACGGTGGTGGCCGGATGGCAGCAGTTGCTCGTGAAAGCGCACCGTGTTGCCCTGTGCGGCGAAAACCGGGCTGTCGACGGGGGCGACGTGCTGTATGTGGAACACCGGCATGCCATGCTGATCGGCAAAGTCGACCAGGCGTTGCGCATTGTTGAGTGCCGACAGGCCATCGGGAATCGGCAACCTGCCGCTGAAATACTCGTTCTGGAAATCAATGACCAGCAGGGCGGTATGACGGCTGTCCAGCTGCTGCGGTGCGCTGGCTCCTGCCAGCTGGCGGATGGTGGGGTGGTTCATATTGGCTCCTGATGCGGGTTGAGTGCAGCCGGCCACTGCTGGCAGGCATGCGGCAGTATCCCGCCGGCATGGCACGGCCAATAGCGGCCCGCAGGACAAAATGTGATGAAGCCGGGCCAGATGTTCACGGCTGCCGTTCATGCGGCCAACGTTGTTGCCTGGCCTGCATCCGCCTGACGGTTGTTGCGGTTTGCTACAGGGCATGGCTGGCTAACATGGCGCGCAGTGCGGCGCGGGCCGTTGTCTGCCGCTGTGTGATGCCAACCTCCAGCAGGGCCACTCCATGCATACCATCGCCGTGATTGCCTACGAGGGCATCAGCCCCTTTCATCTATCGGTACCCTGCATCGTGTTCGGGGACGATCTCGCGCGATTGGAGGCACCGCGTTACCGTTTGCTGATCTGCGCTGAGCGGGTAGGGCTGGTGGCCACGATGTCCGGTTTCAATATCGAAGTGCGGTATGGCCTTGAGACGCTGGTGCAGGCGGATACCGTGATCGTGCCGGCCTGGCGCGACCCGGACGAGCGTCCGCCGGATGTGCTGTTGGCCGCATTGCGTGATGCCAGCCGGCGCGGTGCCAGGATAGTCGGCTTCTGCCTGGGCGCTTTTGTGCTGGCCGAGGCCGGGTTGCTGGATGGTCGCCTGGCGGCGACACACTGGGCGTGGAGTGGGGAGTTTGCGCGCAAGTATCCACGTGTCGCACTGGACCGTAATGCGCTGTACGTGGAGGACGGCGGGGTGCTGACATCGGCCGGCACGGCGGCGGCCATCGATTGCTGCCTGCAGCTGATCTGCCGCGATCACGGTATGGAGGTGGCCAAGCGGGTGGCACGCCGCCTGGTGGTGGCGCCGCAGCGCCAGGGTGGGCAGGCCCAGTACATTGAACAACCGCTGGCGATAGGCGGTGGCACGGATGCCTTGTGCCTGGCGATGGATTGGGCGCTGCAGCACCTGGCTCAACCGCTGGATATCGCGAGCCTGGCCGCCCGGGCTGGTATGAGCCGGCGTAACTTCACCCGCCGTTTCAAGGCGAAGACCGGCACCACGCTGGCGCAATGGCTGCTGACGCACCGGCTGGCTGCTGACGCACCGGCTGGCTGCTGCGCAGCGCTTGCTGGAAACCGGCTGCAAGAGCATGGATCGTATCGCCGAGCAGACCGGTTTTGGCTCCACGGTGTCATTCCGCCAGCAGTTCAGTCGTGCCTTCTCCATTCCACCTGCGACTTACCGCAAGCAGTTTGGTCAGCCGCTGCCGCGCGGCAACAGCAACGACCATCAGGGGCGCTAAGCTGCCTGTTTATCGAAAATACCGGCCTTATCAGGCCGCAGAGCTGTGGGTTGGGCTTCGCTGCGCTCAACCCAAGCTACGCGCGGGTGAGCCGGTGACTGTGACTCCCGCGATCATCGGGTAGGGCGGAAGCCCCGCAGGGGCGTTCCGCCAGCTTGCGTATTGGCCCGACCAATGGCGGAACGCCCCGGCTTGCCGGGGCTTGCGCCCTACGTGCGCTCTTCAACGTTGGCCGCATGGGCCCCTCCACTGCGCTGCGGCCAACCTTCTCCTGCTGCCAAGGGCCGTGCCCAGAACAAGGCGCTAATCAGCCAGGCAAACCTCCGCCTGCCGCTGCCAGCCGCGCGCCAGCGCTACCACTTCGCCGATGACCAGCAGTGCCGGTGGCTGCGGGCACTCCCGGGCCACGCAGTCGGCCAGGGTAGTCAGCGTGCAATGCAGTACCCGCTGCCGTGGCGTGGTGGCCTGTTCGATGATGGCCACCGGCGTGTCGCCGCTGCGGCCGTGCGCCTGCAGGTCGGCGGCGATGGCGGCCGCTTCGCCCAGGCCCATGTACACCACCACGGTCTGTTCGCTGCCGCTGTGCGCCGCCCAGTCCAGGCCGCTGGCGCCGTCGCGGCGGTGGCCGGTGACCAGGCTTACGCCCTGTGCGCAGTCGCGGTGGGTCAGCGGGATGCCGGCGGCGGCTGCCGCGCCCACCGCGGCGGTGATGCCGGGTACCACTTCCACTTCGATGCCGGCCGCCAGCAGGGTGGCCAGCTCTTCGCCGCCGCGGCCGAACAGCAGCGGGTCGCCGCCCTTGAGCCGTACCACGCGCTGGCCGGCCTGCGCCTCGCGCAGCAGCAGCTGGTTGATTTCCGCTTGCGGCAGGGTGTGGCGGCTGGCGCGCTTGCCCACGCAGACCAGCCGTGCGCGCTTGTTGATCAGCGCCAGTATTTCTTCTGCCACCAGGAAGTCGTACAGCACCACGTCGGCTTCGGCCAGCCGGCGCAGTGCCTTGAGGGTGAGCAGGTCGGGGTCGCCGGGGCCGGCGCCGACCAGGCTTACCTGGCCGGGGTGCAGGGGGGCGGGGTGCGGGAAGGGCTGTGCGGCGTTCATCTTGCGCCTCCACGGTGATGAGGATGCGCCAGTGTAGGAAGGATGGCGGCCGGAAATCGTTGATTCCCATCAATGCTACCCGGATGCCCGAAAACGTACAGTCCGCGCTGACATGCCGGGTTGCCGGAGCAGATGACAAGGAGGTTGCGATGAGCGCCAGTTTCACCAAATCCACCGCACGCAATATTTTTTATGGCGGCGCGGTGTTTTTCTTCCTGCTGTTTCTTGCGTTGACCTTTGACACGGTAAGCGCGCTGCCGAAACACAACAGCCAGGCCCACCTCACCACGCAGGCAATACGTGGCAAGAAGCTGTGGGAGAACAACAACTGTGGCGGCTGCCACACGCTGCTGGGCGAGGGGGCGTACTACGCGCCGGAGCTGGGTAATGTTTACCAGCGCCGCGGCCCCGAGTTCATCAAGGCCTGGATCAAGGCGCAGCCTACCAACGCGCCGGGTCGTCGGCAGATGCCCAACTTCCACCTGACCGATGCGCAGCTGGACGATGTGGTGGCATTCCTGAAGTACAGCTCCGAAATCAATACCAACCACTGGCCGCCGAACATCGAAGGCTGATTTTCCTTCGATTGCCGATCTTATCCATCAGGAGACAAGTATGACTTCCTCCACTACGGCCACACTGCCCCCGACAGCGGGGCAGGCCGCGGCCAACGTGCAACTCAAGTACCGCTCGCAGGCGGTGGCCAAGCCGTATTTCACTGCCGCCATTGCCCTGTTTGTCGGGCAGATCATTTTTGGCCTGATCATCGGCCTGCAGTATGTGGTGGGCGATTTTCTGTTCCCGGCCCTGCCGTTCGGCACCGCGCGCATGGTGCACACCAACCTGCTGATCGTGTGGCTGCTGTTCGGCTTCATGGGCGCGGGTTACTACCTGATTCCGGAAGAGGCCGAGCGCGAGCTGCACAGCCCGAAACTGGCCATCATTACCTTCTGGGTGTTCCTGGTGGCCGGCGTGCTGACCATCCTGGGCTACCTGGGGCTGCCTTACAGCGTGCTGGCGCATTTGACCGGCAATGACCTGCTACCCACCATGGGGCGCGGTTACCTGGAACAGCCGCTGATCACCAAGGTGGGCATCGTGGTTGTGGCGCTGTCCTTCCTCTACAACCTGTCGATGACCCTGCTGGCCGGCCGCAAGACCAGCATCAGCATGGTGATGCTGCTGGGGCTGTGGGGGCTGGCGATCTTCTTCCTGTTCTCCTTCGTCAACCCGAACAACCTGGTGCTGGACAAGTACTTCTGGTGGTGGGTGGTGCACCTGTGGGTGGAAGGCGTGTGGGAACTGATCATGGGCGCCATGCTGGCCTTCGTGCTGGTGAAGGTTACCGGCGTTGACCGCGAGATCATCGAAAAATGGCTGTACGTGATCATTGCCATGACGCTGATCACCGGCATCATCGGTACCGGCCACCACTACTTCTGGATCGGCACGCCATCCTACTGGCAGGTGTGGGGCTCGGTGTTCTCCGCGCTGGAGCCGATACCGTTCTTCATGATGACCATGTTCGCCTTCAATATGGTGAAACGCCGCCGCCGCGAGCACCCCAACCAGGCTGCCACGCTGTGGGCGCTGGGTACCGGTGTGATGTCCTTCCTCGGTGCCGGTGTGTGGGGCTTCATCGGCACGCTGTCGGTGGTGAACTACTACACCCACGGTACGCAGCTCACCGCCAGCCACGGCCACATGGCGTTCTACGGCGCCTACGCCATGGTGGTGCTGACCATGATCTCCTACGCCATGCCGCTGCTGCGCGGCCGTGAAGCCAACAGCGCCGCGGCGCAGAAGGTGGAGAAGGTGGCATTCTGGCTGATGACCTGCGCCATCGTGTCCATCACGCTGATGCTGACCGCCGCCGGCATCCTGCAGGTATGGCTGCAGCGCATGAGTAGCCAGCCGCTGTCGTTCATGGCCACCCAGGACCAGATCTCCGTGTTCTACTGGCTGCGCGAGTGCAGCGGCGTGGTGTTCTTCATCGGCCTGATGCTGTACATCAGCAGCTTCTTCATGCGCGGCGAAGAAAACAACTGAGCTGTCGTGCAAACAGTGGCGCCCTGATGGGCGCCACCGCGGTAACAGGCCCCTGCCGCTCTGCTGCAGGGGCTTGTCGTGAAAATGGCCTGGCTGCCGGTGCAGCTTGCCGGCTGGAACGGCCCGGCTTTGCAGCGGGCGTTGCCGGCGGACAAGGCACCAGCCTGGCAGCCTGCAGGCCATTTTTGTAAACAGGCAGGCAAAGCGTAATGCGGTGGGCGCGGCCCACCCGGAGCAAGACAATGCAGACGACAAGACTGGCCCCCAGCGTGCAGCGCACGGTGCCGGGCGATCTGGCGATGTGGTTCTTCATCCTGGCGGAGCTGGCGGTATTCGGCGTGTTCTTCGCCATCTACGGGGTGGTGCGCGCACGGCAGCCGGCGCTGTTCGCCGCCGGCCAGCATGCGCTGGCGCTCACCCCGGCCATCCTCAACACCCTGCTGCTGATCGCCGGCAGCGGCGCGGTGGCGGCGGCGGTGCAGAACTTCGCCCATGGCCGCGTGCGGCGCGGCGAACGCTGGCTGCTGGGCACGCTGCTGTGCGGCAGCTGCTTCCTGTTGCTCAAGGGCAGCGAATTCGTCGGCAAGTTCTCCGCCGGCATCACCCTGTCCAGCAACGATTTCTGGATGTTCTACCTGTCGCTGGCCGGCTTTCACTACCTGCACGTGGTGCTGGGCATGGTGATCATCGCCGCGGTGTACCGCCGTGCGCGGCAGGGCAACTACGATGCGGCCAACCATGTCGGCGTGGAAACCGCCGCCGCCTACTGGCACATGGTGGATCTGGTGTGGCTGGTGCTGTTCGCGCTGCTGTACGTGGCGCACTAGCCGGGTGTTCTGCCGCAATGCGGCCAACTAGCTGGCGGATCGCCCTTTGGGCATCCGCCATGTGTTTATATGCTTTTTGTATGGCATTGCTGCCGCCAGCCAGCACACCGGGGTAAAGTGGGGGCTTCCCTTGCCAGACTGAAAGCCCGCCATGAGCCAGCCCTACCTGCTGTACGTAGACAACCAGTACCTGAGCCCGTACGCGATGTCCGCCTTCGTGACGCTCACCGAGAAACAGCTGCCGTTCGAGCTGCGCACGGTGGACCTGGACGGCGGCGCCAACCGCCAGCCGGCCTATGCCGCGCTCACCGGCATGCAGCGCGTACCGCTGCTGGTGGCTGGCGAATTCCGTCTTGCCGAATCCTCCGCCATCTGCGAATACCTGGAAGAGCTGCTCCCGACGCCGGCGGTGTACCCGGCGCAGCCGCAGCAGCGTGCCCAGGCGCGCCAGCTGCAAGCCTGGCTGCGCAGCGACCTTCTGCCGTTGCGCGAGCAGCGCACGACCGAAGTGGTGTTCCGCCAGCCGGCCGTCGCCCCGCTGGATGCCGCCGGGCAGCAGGCCGCTGCCAAGCTGCAGGCAGTGGCCGCGGGCCTGCTGGCGCACGGCGGCGAGCACCTGTTCGGCGACTGGTGCATTGCCGATGCCGACCTGGCGCTGATGCTGCAGCGCCTGCTGCGCAGCGGCGAGCCCTTGCCGCCGCAGCTGGCCGACTACGCCACGCGTCAGTGGCAGCGCCCGTCGCTGCAGGCGTGGCGCCGGCTGCAAGCTGCCTGAGCTGTTACTGTCCAATCTTCGGCCCGCCCTGCGCGGGCTTTTTTCTTGCCTGCCATCAAGGTTGGCCGCAGGGTGTGTGCGGCATGCTTCGGGCATGACTTATTTCGTATCCCGCCACCGGCTGTGGCTGACCTGGCTGTGGCTCTCCGTACTCACCCTGTTGCTGGCCTGGCTGGCCGACTGGCAGCAAGGCGGCCATCTGGTTGCCGTGCTGGCACTGGCCGGCGCCTGGCTCAAGGGCGTGGCGGTGGCCGAGCAGTTCATGTCCCTGCGCAGCGCGCCCTTGTGGCTGCGCGGCACGGTACATGGCTGGCTGCTGCTGGTGTGTGGCGGCCTGCTGGCGGGGTTTCTGTAGGAGCGCCCGATGAATGCCCCCGTCCATGCCGCCCTTGCGGCCAACCCGCCTTACTACCAGCCGGTAGCCGACGAATGCCAGGTGTTCGAAAACGCCTGGCGTCACCAGCTGCCGGTGCTGATCAAGGGCCCCACCGGCTGCGGCAAGACCCGCTTTGTCGCCCACATGGCGGCGCGGCTGGGTTTGCCGCTGTTCACCGTGTCCTGCCATGACGACCTGTCCGCCGCCGACCTGGTGGGCCGCCACCTGATTGCCGGCGGCGACACCCGCTGGTGCGACGGCCCGCTCACCCGCGCGGTGCGCGAAGGTGGCATCTGCTACCTGGACGAGGTGGTGGAAGCGCGCAAGGACACCACCGTGGTGCTGCACCCGCTTACCGACGACCGCCGCATCCTGCCGATAGAACGCACCGGCGAAGAACTGGCGGCGCCGCCCGGCTTCATGCTGGTGGTGTCCTACAACCCCGGCTACCAGCACGTGCTCAAGACGCTGAAACCGTCCACCCGCCAGCGCTTCGTGGCGCTGAGTTTCGATTTCCCGTCGCCGGCGGTGGAGCTGGCGGTGCTGCAGCGCGAGGGCGGGGCGGACGAGAAGTTGGCCGCACGGCTGGTGGCGCTGGCCGGCCAGCTGCGCCGCCTCACCGGCTACGACCTGGACGAGTCGGTAAGCACCCGCCTGCTGGTGTACGCCGCCAAACTCATCGCCAGCGGCATGCCGCCGCTGGCCGCCTGCCGCGTGGCGCTGGTGGAACCGCTGTCCGACGAGCCGGAAACCCTTGCCGCGCTGCTGGCGGTGGTCGCCACCCAATTCGGAAACTGACATGGAAGACCTGGTTGGCGGCTGGTGGGACAAACTCATCCGCCGCGCCGCTTACCGCGGCTACCCGCAGGCACAGGTCTGCCTGGCCGATATCGAAAAGCAGGCGCCGCTGTTCTTCCGCGCCATGGGCGGCGATGCCGCGCTCACCGTCCGCAGCGCGGTGGGCACCGCCCACGGCGCACGCCGCCGCCTGCTGGAACGCATCGCCGGCAGCAACACCCAGGTGGAGCTGGCCTGGCGCGACGGCCAGTCGCTGTACCTGCCGGACAAGATCGACCTGTACCCGGATACCGCCCTCAACCGCGATCTGTACTTCTGGCTGATGGCACTGGCGGCGCAGCCGGTGCCGGCGGGCGACTGGCTCAGCCGCAACCGCCTGGCGGCGGCAGCCTGCCTGGCGCAGATGCCCGGCCTGGCCGCGCTGTACCGCCGGCTGGTGGCCGCCTTGCTGCCGCTGCGTGACAACCCGCGCGAGCCGGCTGCCGCTGCGCGCGAAGCCGCCATCCGCCAGGCGCTGCAGGCGCCGGAACAGGCGGTGCAACTGCCGGCCGCCGGCGGCGCGCCGCAGCCGGTGCTGCTGTGGCTGCATCCGGAACCGCCGGGCAGCGCTGCGGCCAACCCCGACGATGGCCAGACACCGGAATCCAGCCAGGGCGACAGCCGCGATGGCCGCCAGCGCCGCCGCTACCGCGCGCGCCGCGAAACGCCGGACGAACGCAAGAACGGCATGCTGCTGCAGTTCCGCGCCGAAAGCATCTTCACCTGGGACGACTACGTGAAGGTGAACCGTCACCAGGATGACGACGACGTGGACGACGGCGCCGCCGCCGAAGACATGGACCGCCTCACCGTGGCGCGCGACGGCAAGACTCGCTCCAGCCGCCTCAAATTCGACCTCGACCTGCCGGCGGCAGCCTACGACGACACCCCGCTGGGCGGTGGCATCCTGCTGCCGGAGTGGGACTGGCGGCGGCAGCGGCTGGTGGCAGACCACTGCCGGCTGCAGCCCATGCAGCCGCGCGACGCGCAGCCGGCCGGCTTGCCGGACAGCCTGCGGCCGCTGGCGCGCCGCCTGCGCCGCCAGTTCCAGGCGCTGTCGCCGGAGCGCACCCGCAAGAGCGGCGAAGCCAGCGGGCCGGATATCGATCTGGACCGGGTGATCCGCTTCCTGGCTGAGCGCAACAGCGGCGTGGCGGTGGCCGAGCCGGCGCTGTACCAGGCCTGGCCGCCGGGCGGGCGCAGCATGGCCTGCCTGCTGCTGGCCGATCTGTCGCTGTCCACCGAAAGCTGGCTGGGCGAAGCCGGGCAGGTAATTCACGTGATCCGCGACAGCCTGCTGCTGTTCGCCGAGGCGCTGGCCGCCTGCGGCGACAGTTTCGGCCTGTACGGTTTTTCCTCCATCCGCCGCAGCGAGGTGCGCTACCTGCTGCTGAAGGATTTTGCCGAGCGCTATGACGACGCCGCGCGCGGCCGCATCCTGGCGATACGCCCCGGCTACTACACGCGCATGGGCGCCGCCATCCGCCAGTCCACCCGCATCCTGCTGGAGCAGCCGGCGCAGCGCCGGCTGTTGCTGATCGTCTCCGACGGCAAGCCCAACGACCTGGACCACTACGAAGGCCGCTACGGCGTGGAAGACACCCGCCACGCGGTGCTGGAGGCCAGGCAGGCCGGGCTGATCCCGTTCTGCGTCACGGTGGACAAGGAGGCCGGCGAATACCTGCCGCACCTGTTCGGCCGCCGTGGTTACAGCGTGGTGCACGACGCGCGGCGGCTGCCGCAGGTGCTTACCAGCCTGTATGCGCGGTTGACGGCGTAGGGCGGGTTGGCCGCATCAGCTCGGCACAGCCGCGTAGCTTGGGTTGAGCGTAGCGAAGCCCAACGTTTACCGGGTTGGTTTGGTGGTGTTGTCTGGTGTGGAGTCCGCTGCGCGGATGATGGTTTGAAGTCGCCGGTTCCGCCCGGCACACGGGGTACTTTCTTTTGCTTCACCAAAAGAAAGTACCCAAAGAAAAGGCGACCCCTGATATCTATTGGCGCTGCTCGAAACCCCGTGCAAAAAGGCACGCCCCAGGCGCCGCCGAACTCGCCCCTCGCTAACGGCTCGGGGCTCAGACAGATCGGCGTCTTAAAACCTGGGACGCACAATTTTGCCCGGCTCGCGCCAACGGGACTGGGGCACGTCGGTTCGGCTCTGCCTGCACCTATCCGGGCTACGGGTCTACGCGGCAACGCGTTCACAGGTAGGGCGGAAGCCCGGTTTTACCGGGCGTTCCGCCGTTCGAATACAAGGTTGGCCGCATGCTGGCGGAACACCCCTGGCGGGGCTTCCGCCCTACGTGCTACGGCTTGAGCTTGGCCGCATCCGGGATGCAAGACATGCGGCCAACGTTGGCCGCAAGAAAAGGAGGCCGTCATGGCCAAGAAGTTTCCCATTCACCCGGCGCATCCGGAGCGTGTGTGCTGGGGCTGCGACAAGTACTGCCCGGCCGGGTCGTTGCAATGCGGCAACGGTTCCGGGCGCACTCAGCACCCGGCGGAGATTCTCGGCGACGACTGGTACCTGCATGGCGACTGGGGTCTGGAGCTTGAGGAAAATACCCCTGCTGACGTGTCCGGAAAGCGTTGATGCGAATCAATGCTGGCGTCCTGATGGCGGGCGGATGATGCACGCATCGATTCCTTCATAAGCGTGGTGGAGAACATCATGAAAGTCCCGAGGATGAGCGCGCTCGCACAAGGCGTATTGCTGGTAACCCTGCCGCTGGCGGCAAGCCTGGCCTGGGCCGATGCGGCTGCCAAGCCCCAGCCGGAGGCGGCCTATCAGTCAGCCCCTTCGCCGCTGGCCGGCGAGGAGATGTACCAGAACATCAACCCCAAGGCGCCGCCGATGACCAAGGCGGAGTTTGCCCGTGCCAAGCAGATTTACTTCGAGCGCTGCGCCGGCTGTCACGGCGTGCTGCGCAAGGGTGCTACCGGCAAGCCGCTGACCCCGGACATCACCCTGGCCAAGGGCACCGATTACCTGAAAGTGTTCATCGCCTACGGCAGCCCGGCGGGCATGCCCAACTGGCAGACCTCCGGTGAAATGACGCCGCAGGACGTGGACCTGATGGCGCGCTACGTGCAGCAGGAGCCGCCGACACCGCCGGAATACTCGATGGCCGACATCGAGAAGTCGCGCAAGGAGCTGGTGCCGGTGGCCCAGCGCCCGACGCACAAGATGAACAACTACAACCTGGACAACCTGTTCTCGGTAACGCTGCGTGACTCCGGCGAAGTGGCGCTGATCGACGGCGACTCCAAGCAGATCATCAATATCGTCAAGACCGGCTACGCGGTGCACATCTCGCGCCTGTCCAGCTCCGGCCGCTACCTGTACGTGATCGGCCGCGATGCCAAGATCAACCTCATTGACCTGTGGATGCCGAAGCCGGACAACGTGGCCGAGGTGAAGGTGGGCCTGGAAGCGCGCTCGGTGGAAACTTCCAAGTTCAAGGGCTGGGAAGACAAGATCGCCGTGGCCGGCACCTACTGGCCGCCGCAGTTCGTGATCATGGATGGCGATACGCTGAAACCGCGCAAGATCGTCTCCACCCGCGGCATGACCGTGGACAACGAGTACCACCCCGAGCCGCGCGTGGCGTCCATCGTGTCCAGCCACTACAAGCCGGAATTCGTGATCAATGCCAAGGAGACCGGCAAGATCATGATGGTGGACTACTCCGACCTGAACAACCTCAAGACCACCACTATCGATTCCGCCAAGTTCCTGCATGATGGCGGCTTCGACAGCAGCGGCCGCTACTTCCTGGTAGCCGCCAACGCCTCCAACAAGATCGCGGTGGTGGATACCAAGCTCGACAAGCTGGCCGCGCTGGTGGACGTGGGTAAGACCCCGCACCCGGGCCGTGGCGCCAACTTCGTGCATCCCAAGTTCGGCCCGGTGTGGAGCACCTCGCACCTGGGTAGCGACGACGTGACGCTGATCGGCACCGACCCGGTGAAACACCCGCAGTACGCCTGGAAGGCCGTCGCCACCTTCAAGGGCCAGGGCGGTGGTTCGCTGTTCATCAAGACCCACCCGAAATCGCACAATCTGTGGGTGGATACCCCGCTGAACCCGGAAGCCAAGGTCAGCCAGAGCGTGGCGGTATACGACATCAACAACCTGGACAAGGGCCCGCAGATCGTGGACGTGGCCGCCTGCGCCAAGCTGGGTGATGACGGTGCCAAGCGCGTGGTGCAGCCGGAGTACAACAAGGCCGGCGACGAGGTGTGGTTCTCGGTGTGGAGCGCCAAGAACAAGGAATCCGCCATCGTGGTGGTGGACGACAAGACCCGCAGCTGCAAGGCGGTCATCAAGGACAAGCGCCTGATCACCCCGACCGGCAAGTTCAACGTGTTCAACACCCAGCACGATATTTATTGATAGCCCGGGCATGACGCCGCCGCGCCGTGAGGTGGCGGCGGCCGATGCCCGCCAAGGAGATAACGCCATGTACAAGACATTGCTGACTGTCGGCCTGCTGTCCGCCGGCCTGCTGCTGGCCGCCCCGGCCAACGCCTCGCTGGAGCTGGCCAAGAAGAACAACTGCCTGGCCTGCCACAGCGTGGATCACAAGGTGGTAGGGCCGGCGTTCAAGGACGTTGCCGCCAAGTACAAGGGCCAGAACGTGCAGGCCAAGCTGGAAGAGAAAGTCCGCAAGGGCGGTTCCGGCAGCTTTGGCCCGGTGCCGATGTCGCCCAACCCGCAGGTGCCGGATGCCGAGCTGAAGCAGCTGGTGAAGTGGGTGTTGTCGCAATAAGTCGTATCTGTAAAGCGGCCGGCCGCAAGGTTGGCCGCACGCTGCGACGGCTTGTGCCAGCAGGTGCCGCCTGCTGGCGCAAGCCTTTGCCGGAAGATCAAGCATGAAACCTCCTCCTGCCAGCCCCTTGCGGCTGAGTCTGAAATGCCTGCTGCTGCTGGTTTGCAGCGCCGTGTTGTTCTACGAGTCCGCCCATGCCGAAACCCCGGGCGCGCCAGCCCCCGCCCGCACCGCCGAGCTGCAGCACCTGCTGCGCCAGGATTGCGGCGCCTGCCATGGCATGACGCTGCAGGGCGGGCTGGGCAGCCCGCTCACCGCCGCGGCGCTGGCCGGCAAGCCGGCGGACAGCCTGGTCGCCACCTTGCTGGATGGCCGCCCCGGCACCGCCATGCCGCCGTGGCGACCGTTCATCAGCGAGGACGAGGCGCGCTGGCTGATCCGGCAACTGCAACAGGGAAGCGCACCATGAAACGATTGAGCAAACTGGCGCTGGCCATGGCCGCCGCCGCACTGCTGGCAGGCTGCGCCAGCCCGGCGCTGCGTGGCAGCGGCGACCTGGGAGTAGTGATAGAACGCGCCAGCGGCAGCGTGCAGGTGGTGGACAACAGCCACCTGGCGCAGCTGTCGCGGGTAACGGGGCTGGGCGATCTGTCGCACGCCTCGCTGGTGTACAGCCGCGATGCGCGCTACGTGTACGTGTTCGGCCGCGACGGCGGGCTGTCCAAGGTGGACATCCTCAGCGGCAAGCTGGTGGCGCGGGTAATGCAGGCCGGCAACAGCATAGGCGGCGCCATTTCCAGCGACGGCCGCATCGTGGCGGCGCAGAACTACAGCCCGGGGGGAGTGAAGCTGTTCGATGCCGACAGCCTGGCGCTGCTGGCCGATGTACCGGCGGTGGATGAACACGGCCAGCCATCCAAGGTGGTGGGCCTGGCCGACCTGCCGGGCAACCGTTTTGCCTACAGCCTGTTCGAGGCCGGCGAGATCTGGCTGCTGGATGCGGCCAACCCTCGCGCGCCGAAAGTGAGCAAATACCGCGACATCGGCCGCCAGCCCTATGACGGCCTGGCCAGCGGCGATGGCCGCTACTACATTGCCGGCCTGTACGGCGAGGACGGCCTGGCGCTGCTGGACACCTGGCACCCAGAGGCCGGCGTGCGTCGCATCCTGCCGGGCTACGGCCAGGGCCAGCAGCGGCAGCCGGTGTACAAGATGCCGCACCTGCGCGGCTGGAGCATGGCCGGCGATTACGCCTTCCTGCCGGCCATCGGCCACAACAGCGTGTTGGTGGCGGACAGCCGCAGCTGGCAGCAGGTGACACAGGTGCCGGTGTACGGTCAGCCGGTGTTCGTGATGGCCGAGCCGTCCGGGCGCCGGGTGTGGGTGAACTTTGCCTACCCGCACAACGACACCGTGCAGGTGATCGATGTGCCCAGCATGCAGGTCATCAAGACGCTGAAGCCGGGCAAGGCCATCCTGCACATGGAGTTCACCGGCCGTGGCGATGCGGTGTGGTTGTCCAGCCGCGATGACGACAAGCTGGTGGTGATCGACACCCAGAACTTTGCCACCGTGGCCGAGCTGCCTGCGGCCAACCCTTCCGGCATCTTCTTCAGCTGGCGCGCCGCGCGCATGGGGATGTGACATGCAGCAGCGTTTGCAGGACCCGTTCTTGCGGCTGCTGGACCGCTACCAGCGCGACTTCCCGCTGCAGTCGGCGCCGTTCGCGCTGCTGGCCGCCGAGTGCGGCCTGCCGGAGTCGGTGCTGCTGCTGCGCCTGCAGCAGGCGCGCGACGACGGCTTGATCAGCCGCATCGGCGCCGTGTTCGCCCCCAACACCGTGGGCGCCAGCACCCTGGCGGCGCTGGCGGTGCCGCCGGCGCGGCTGGACGAGGTAGCGGCACTGGTGAGCAGCCTGCCGCAGGTCAACCACAACTACGCGCGCGATCACCATTACAACCTGTGGTTCGTGCTGGCGGCGCCCGACCGCGCCGGCATTGTCGCCGCGCTGGCGCGCATCGCGGAGCTTACCGGCCTGGTGCCGCTGGATCTGCCGCTGGAGCGCGAATACCACATCGACCTGGGTTTTGCCCTGGGCGAGCAGGGGCCGTCGCGGCGAGTTACCGTCAGCCCGCCGCCGCCGGCGCTGGATGAGGCCGACCGCCGGCTGATCAGCGCGCTGGGCGACGGCCTGCCGCTGCTGCCATGCCCGTTTCTGCCACTGGCCGCCGCCAGCGGCCTGGCCGAACAGGCGGTGCGCGAACGCTTGCAGGATTGGGAAACCAGCGGCGTGGTGCGCCGTTTCGGCTTTGTGCTGCGCCATCACGAGCTGGGCTTTCGCGGCAACGCCATGTGCGTGTGGCAGGTGCCGGCCGCGGCGCGCGACGATATCGGCGCCCGCTTGGCCGGCGATGCCGCGGTGTCGCTGTGCTATGCCCGCCCGCCGCTCGGCCCGCACTGGCCGTACAACCTGTTCTGCATGATCCATACCCGCGATGCCGACAGCGCACGGCGCGAGGTGCGGCGGCTGGCCGAGGAACACCTGCTGCTGCACGTGCCGCAGGCCATGCTGCTGTCCACCCGCCGCTACACCCAGCGCGGCGCCCGTTACCACCAGGAAACCACATGAATGCTGCCTTGCCGCTGGATGTCATCGACAGCCTGATTATCGACCGCCTGCAGGGCGGCTTTCCGCTGCTGCCAGGGCCGTTCGCACTCGCGGGCGAGCCGCTGGGCCTGTCGGCCGCCAAGCTGTGCGAGCGGCTGCAGTCGCTGCTGGATCGCAAGGTGCTGACCCGCTTCGGCCCCATGTACCAGGTGGAGCGCATGGGCGGCGCCTTCGTGCTGGCGGCGATGGTGGTGCCGGAGGCGCGCTACGACGCGGTGGCGGCGCAGCTGGACGCGCTGCCGGCAGTGGCGCACAACTACCGCCGCGAGCACGAGCTGAACATGTGGTTCGTGCTGGCCACCAGCACGCCGGGGCGCATCTACGACGCCATGCTGGAGATCGAGGAGGCCACCGGCCTGCGGGTGTACGACTTTCCCAAGCTGCGCGAGTACTACGTGGGCATGCAGTTCGCGGTGGGCGGCAGCGCCCCGGTGGGGCGGCGCGAGCTGGTGGCCGGCGATGCCGGCGCGGTGGCGCTGGACGACACCGACTGGCAGCTGATCCGCCGCACCCAGGGCGGGCTGCCGCTGCTGGCCGAGCCGTGGCAGCAGCTGGGCGCCGAGTTGGGCCTGGCGGCCGACGAGGTGTGCACGCGGCTGGCCGCCATGGTGCAGAACGGGGTGATCCGCCGTATCGGCGCGGTGCCCAACCACTACGCCATCGGCTATGCGGCCAACGGTATGGCGGTGTTCGATGTGGACGACGAGCAGGTGGATGCGCTGGGGCAGCAGGTGGGCGCGCAGCCCTTTGTCAGCCACTGCTACCGCCGGCTGCGGCGCCAGCCGGTGTGGCCGTACAACCTGTTCGCCATGTGCCACGGCCGCAGCCGCGACGAGGTGCAGGACCAGGTGGCGGCGATACGGCAGCAGCTGGGCGACGCCTGCCGCCGCCACGAGGTGCTGTTCTCCAGCCGCATCCTGAAGAAAAGCGGCTTGCGGGTGTGAGCCTGCCGCCATCTGCTTTGCATATACAGCTTGCCGCCGGCCGGCGATCCCGATACAACTATCGATAAGAACAAATGCTGTACGGGGGAGGAGTATGACGGGGCAGTGCATGCGGCGGCTGTGGGCCGTGCTGTTGTGCTGGGGCCTGCTGGCGCCGGCGCTGGCGGCCGACATCAGCTACATGGTGATCGAGCAGGTGGAGCCGTTCCAGATCGTGACGCGCGACGACCCGATGCATGGCGGCCTGGTAACCGAAATCGTGCGCCAGGTGTTCCACGGCAGCCCGCACCGGATTCACCCGATAGTGGCGCCGGGGCCACGGATGGCATCGCTGCGCAGCAGCGGGCAGACGCCCAACTGGCTGAGCTACGGCGCCAGGCCCTGGCTGCAGCCGGGCTGGCAGATGTCGCAGCAGCCCATCTTCAGCTGGCACCACGTACTGGCGGTGCCCAGGAGCAGCCGCTTCCGCTATCACCGGCTCCGCGACCTGTTCGAGCAGCAGCTGATCCTGATGCACGGTTACGACTACCCGGGGCTGGACAACTACCTGCGCAGCAAATCGGCGCAGGGCCGCATCATCGACCAGCGCGCGCTGTCGCAGGACAGCGCCATCCGCATGCTGCGCGCCGGGCGCGGCGTGGGCTATGTCGATACCGAGATGCGGCTGCTATACAACCTGCGCGAGCAGGGGCTGTCGCCGGACGACTTCCGTTTCTACGACCTGTCGGCGGTGATACCGGTGATCGACATCCACCTGATGTACGACCGCAGCATGCCGGAGGAGGTCAAGACCCTGATTGACAGCCGGCTGGCGCAGATGCGCCAGAGCGGCCAGCTGGCCGCCATGGTGCGGCACTATCGCTTGCACTAGCGGCTGCGCTAGCGCGGCGTGCGGCCAACCCCTGGGAGGCCGGCGTTCAGACGCTTTGCGCGCGCCCCAGCCGGTTCAGCCACAGCGAGGCCAGGATCACCGCGCCACCCAGCGCCAGTCGCTGCAGGTTGGCGTGGTGGTTCCAGATCAGCACATTCACCAGCAGCCCGGCCGGCACGTGCAGCTCGTTCATGATCGCCAGCGTGCCGGCGCTGACCTGCGCGCTGCCCTTCACCCACCAGTACATGCCCAGCGCGGTGGCGAACAGCCCCATATAGACCAGCACGCTCCACTGTATGGTGCTGTGCGGCAGCTTCGCCGGGTTGCCGAACAGCAGGAAGGACGGCAACGCCACCAGCAGCGCACCCAGGAAGAAATGGCCGAAGTAGCGGTGCAGCGGCAGTTGCTGCGGGTAGTTTTGCAGCAGGCGGCGGCACAGCACCTGGCCGGCGGCAAAGGTGAAGTTGGCCAGCTGCAGCAGCAGAAAGCCCAGCAGGTATTCGCCCTGCAGCGGCTGGAAGCGGATGACGATGCCGCCGCCCACCGCCACCGCGGCGGCCAGCAGCGCCCAGCGGTTGAGGCGGCGCGACAGTGCATCGTCCAGCAGGGTGACGTAGATCGGCGTCAGCACGGTGAACAGCAGCACCTCCGGCACGGTCAGCACGGCAAAACTGCGGTACAGGCACAGGTAGGTGATGCCGAACTGCAGCGCGCCGGCCAGCCAGAAGCCGCCGGCCAGCCGCTGCGGCAGCCCGCGCCACACGGTAAACGGCAGGAACACGGCGGTGGCGATCAGCACGCGCAGCAGCACGGCAAAGTCGCTGTCCACCTGCGCCGCCAGGTACTGGCCGATCAGGCTGAAGGAAAACGCCCACAGAATGGTGACGATGATCAGGTAAGGCATGGCAATCGGTTTGTAAACGGTATCGGGCCGAGATGATAGGCGCAGACGGCCCGGCGGGAAAGCCGTGGCGGCGCCCAGTGTGTTCTGTGCCGGGGCGTCCCCGGGGCTACACTGAAAGGGTGCGCACAGGCGCACGATGCACTGCCCGCTGCATGCCGGCGGGCAAGGAGTATGGTCATGTCTTCCCTACGCAGACAGCGCGGCTGGTACAACGGCGCCCTCATGATGGCGCTGGTACTGGTCTTGGTGCTGTTCATGGCGCAGCCGTGGATTCCGCTGCTGCTGCTGGCTGCCCTGGGCAGCGCGGCAGTGGTCACCTTCACCATGCGCGGTGGCAGCTTCCTGAAAGAGTGGTACCGGCAACACCATCCGCACCTGCATTGAGCGCCGTTTGACTGGCGCTTGACTGCAGTCAATGAGATTGCCGCTGGCAACACCGACGATGACGCCATTGTTATCGCCGGAGGCTGTCATGTTGCGTCTGAGCCATTACCTGCACACCCTGCTGCACCCGGCGCCGCTGGCGTCAGCGCGACCGCCGGCCGGCCCGGTGGTGATCTGGAACCTGATCCGCCGCTGCAACCTTACCTGCCAGCACTGCTATTCCACCTCCGCCGACAAGGATTTCGACGGCGAACTGTCCACCGATGAAGTGTTCACGGTGCTGGACGACCTGTACGCCTTCGGCGTGCGGGTGCTGATCCTGTCCGGCGGCGAGCCACTGCTACGGCCGGACATCTTCACCATCGGCCGCCGCGCGCGCGACATGGGCTTCTACGTGGGGCTGTCCAGCAACGGCACGCTGATCGATGCGGCCAACGTTGGCCGCATCGCCGATACCGGCTTCGACTACGTGGGCGTGAGCCTGGACGGCATCGGCGCCACCCACGACCGCTTCCGCCGCATGGATGGCGGCTTTGCGCGCGCGCTGGACGGCATCTGCCTGGCGCGCGACGTGGGCATCAAGGTGGGCGTGCGCTACACCATGACCGAGGACAACGCCCACGACCTGCCGGCGCTGCTGCAACTGGTGGCGGACGAGGGCATCGACAAGTTCTACTTCTCGCACCTGAACTACGCCGGGCGCGGCAACAAGCACCGCGACAGCGACGCGCGCCACGCGCGCACCCGCTGGGCGATGGACCTGCTGCTGGACGCCTGCCATGCGCACCTGCGGGCCGGCGACCCGCGCGACTTCGTTACCGGCAACAACGACGCCGACGGCATCTACCTGCTGCAGTGGGCGGCGCGGCACTACCCGGCCGAGGCGCCGGCGCTGCAGCAGCGGCTGCTGCAGTGGGGCGGCAACGCCAGCGGTGTCAATGTGGCCAATATCGATAACGTCGGCAATGTGCATCCGGACACCATGTGGTGGCAGGTGACGCTGGGCAATGTGCGCGAGCGGCCGTTTTCCGCCATCTGGCCGGATACCAGCCACCCGCTGATGGCCGGGCTCAAGCAGCGGCCGCGGCCGGTGACCGGGCGCTGCGCCGCCTGCGCCCACCTGGCGATCTGCAACGGCAACACCCGCGTGCGCGCCTGGCAGCTTACCGGCGACTACTGGGCGGCCGACCCGGCCTGTTACCTCACCGACGCCGAAATCGGCGTGACGCCGGGCAGCTACACCCTGCCGGCGCTGACGCCGTGGCGACGCGGCAGCATCCGGGAGGTGCAGGCATGAAGCGCCAGCTGCTGTTGCTGTTGACTGCCCTGCTGCCGCTGGCGGCGCAGGCCGACCCGGCGGCGCTGTACCAGCAGCACTGCCAGAGCTGCCACGGCGCCGAGCGCATGGGGGCAATGGCGCCGGCGCTGCTGCCGCAGAGCCTGGAGCGGCTGAAGCCGGCCGAGGTGCTGGCCACCATCCGCGACGGCCGCACCGCCACGCAGATGGCCGGCTTTGCCGGCCGGCTGTCCGATGCCGACATCCGCGCACTGGCCGGCTGGCTGGCCACCCCGCCGGCCACGCCGCCGGCCTGGCGCGAGGCGGATACCGCGGCCTCGCGCATCCAGTATGTCAATCCGGCCAGCCTGCCGGCCAGGCCGCAGTTTGCGGCGGGCATCGACCCGCGCAACCTGTTCGTGGTGGTGGAAGCGGGCGATCACCACGTCACCGTGCTGGATGGCGACCGCTTCCAGCCGCTTACCCGTTTCCAGAGCCGCTTCGCGCTGCATGGCGGGCCCAAGTTCTCGCCGGACGGGCGCTTTGTCTACTTTGCCAGCCGTGATGGCTGGATCAGCCAGTACGACCTGTACACGCTGCAGACCGTGGCGGAGATCCGCGTCGGGCTGAACACCCGCAACCTGGCGGTATCGGCCGATGGCCGCTGGGTGCTGGCCGGCAACACCCTGCCGCAGTCCCTGGTGCTGCTGGACGCCAACGGCCTCAAACCGGTGAAGACCTACCCGGTGCAGGATCGCGGCGGCAAGCCGTCGCGGGTATCGGCGGTGTACGACGCCGCACCGCGCAACAGCTTCGTCGTAGCGCTGAAGGATGCCGCCGAGCTGTGGGAAATCTCCTACGACCCCAAGGCGGCGCCGATCTACCCCGGCTACGTGCACGACTACCAGATGGGCGAGGGCCTGGCGCTGCCCGGCTACCTCAACCCGCGCGTGACGCCGCTGGACATGGTGCTGGACGACTTCTTCTTTGACGACAGCTACCGCCACGTGATGGCGGCCTCGCGCGACGGCCACGCCCAGGTGATCAACCTGGACAGCCGCAGCAAGGTGGCCGAGCTGCCGCTGGACGGCATGCCGCACCTGGGCTCCGGCATCACCTTCGAACAGGACGGCCACCACTACATGGCCACGCCGAACCTCAACAGCGGCCGGGTGACGGTGATAGACATGGACCGCTGGCAGGTGGCGGCCAATATCGCCACGCCGGGGCCGGGCTTCTTCCTGCGCAGCCACGACAACACGCCGTACGCCTGGGTGGACGCCATGATGTCGCCGCAGCGCGACACGCTTTCCATCATCGACAAGCGCAGTTTCAAGGTGGTGCGCCAGCTCACGCTGCGGCCGGGCAAGACCAATGCCCACGTGGAGTTCACCCGCGACGGCCGCTACGCGCTGGTGAGCATCATGGAAACGCCGGGCGAGCTGGTGGTGGTGGATGCCGCCACCTTCCGCGAAGTGGCGGCGCTGCCGATGATGAAGCCCATCGGCAAGTACAACGTTTACAACAAGGTGACGCGCTCCAGTGGGACTAGTCATTAGGAGCTAGCCGTCACCCTCTTCCGGCGCATGGCAGTGCGCCGGCGGCCGGCGTAGCCTTGCGCCAGATATTTTCATCGTCGAGGGCAGTATGTCACCGATAGACGTTTCGGCGTTTCTGAGTCACCAGCCGTTGTTCCAGCAACTGTCACCGGCGCAGCTGCAGGCGCTGGTGCCGGCCACGCGCGAGCTGCGCGGGCTGAAAGGGCAGGTGATCTTTCAGCGGGGCGATACCTGCGACGGCATGTATTTGCTGGTGTACGGCAAGGTCAAGCTGGCCCTCAGCTCCAACGGCGGGGTGGAAAAGGTGGTGGAGATCCTGCACCCGGGGCAGAGCTTCGGCGAGGCGGTGATGTTCCTCAACCAGCCGTTCCCGGTGATGGCACAGTTCATCGAGGACGGCCTGCTGCTGCATGTCAGCTCGCATGCGATCCGCGCCGCCATCGTCAGCGACCCCGGCTTTGCGCAGCGCATGCTGGCCGGCCTGGCGCTGCGCCTGCACAACCTGATGCGCGATGTGGCGCGCTACTCGGTGGAAAACGCCTCGCAGCGGGTGGCCGGCTACCTGCTGCAGCTGCAGCGCCAGCGCGGCGACAGTGTGGTGCGGCTGGCGGTGAACAAGAACGTGATCGCCTCGCGCCTCAACATCACCCCGGAAACCTTCTCGCGCGTGCTGCACAGCCTGGTGGAGCAGGGCGCGATAGCGGTGCGCGGCCGCGACATCGACATCATCGACCCGCCCTTGCTGCAACAGCTGGAAACGCAGTAAGGGCACGGCTTGCCTGTGCTGGCGATGCGGCCAACCTTTACAGGGTTGGCCGCATTTTTCATGGCGGCCGTGCAGCTTGGGCCGAGCGTAGCGAAGCCCAACGTTTACCGTATGGTTTGCTTAGTGGTAGGGCGGAAGCCGCAAAGCGGCGTTCCGCCATGCGGCCAAATTTATTTCCGCATGACGAAACGCCCTGTAGGGCGGGTTGGCCGCAAGCCATACCCGCGCGCAGTTGTCGGTGCTCGCGGGTATGAACCTCTGGTTCAACCCGCCCTACGTGATGTGTAGGTTGGGCCGAGCGTAGCGAAGCCCAACGCTTACCGCGTGGTTTGCTCAGTGGTAGGGCGGAAGCCGCAAAGCGGCGTTCCGCAGCCATGCGACCAGGCTTGCTCCCGCATGACGAAACGCCCTGTAGGGCGGGTTGGCCGCGGCCATACCCGCGCGCAGTTGTCGGTGTACGCGGGTATGAACCGCTGGTTTAACCCGCCCTACGTGCCGCGTAGTGCGGATGCGCTGCGCTTATCCTGGCTACGGATGGCGTAGAGAGGAAACCACCATGCGGCCAACCCTGGGCGGCTGCAATAAAAATGCCGCTCATTGCTGAGCGGCATTTTCGCGTTTACGTGCTGGCTACAGGCTCAGGTCACCGAGGCGCGCTGGTGGAATTCGGGGCGATCCCAGCTGCCGCTGTCCAGGATGTCGCGCAGCACTTCCACCGCGTCCCAGATGTCGGCATGGCCCAGGTACAGCGGGGTGACGCCGAAGCGCAGCACTTCCGGCTCGCGGTAGTCGCCGATCACGCCGCGGGCGATCAGCGCCTGCATCACCGCGAAGCCCTGCGGGTGGCGGTAGCTGACGTGGCTGCCGCGCTTGCCATGTTCGCGCGGGGTGATCAGCGTCAGCGGGTGTTGGCCGCAGCGCTGCTCCACCAGCTGGATGAACAGGTCGGTGAGCGCCAGCGACTTGGCGCGGATGTCGGCCATGTCGGCTTGCAGCGCCACGTCCAGCCCGCATTCCACCATCGCCATCGAGGTGATCGGCTGCGTGCCGCACAGGAAGCGGCGGATGCCGTGCGCCGGCTGGTAGTTGTCGGTCATGGCGAACGGGCGGTTGTGGCCCCACCAGCCGGACAGCGGCTGCCAGAAGCGGTCCTGGTGGCGCGGCGCCACCCAGATGAAGGCCGGGGAGCCCGGGCCGCCGTTCAGGTATTTGTAGGTGCAGCCCACGGCGAAGTCGGCGTCGGCGGCGTTCAGGTCCACTTCCACTGCGCCGGCGGCATGCGCCAGGTCCCAGATCACCAGCGCGCCGCGCTGGTGTGCCAGCGCGGAGACGGCGGCCATGTCGTACATGGCGCCGGTACGGTAGTTCACGTGCGACAGCGCCAGCACCGCCACGTCGGCATCCAGCGCCTGCTCCAGCGGCAGCGCGTCGTCGATCAGGCGCAGCTCGTAGCCCTGCTGCAGCAGGTCGATCATGCCTTCGATCATGTAGATGTCGGTGGGGAAGTTGTCGCGCTCGGACACGATGACGCGGCGCTGCGGCTGGGCCTGCTGCTGGATGCGGATGGCGGCGGCCAGGGCCTTGAACAGGTTCAGCGAGGTGGTGTCGGTAACCACCACTTCGTTTTCGCCGGCGCCGATCAGCTGGCCCAGCTTGTTGCCCAGGCGGCCGGGCAGCTCGAACCAGCCGGCAGTGTTCCAGCTGCGGATCAGGCCCACGCCCCATTCCTGCGCCACCACTTCGGCACAGCGCGACATCGACGCCTTGGGCTGCGCGCCCAGCGAGTTGCCATCCAGGTAGATGACGCCCTGCGGAATGTTGAATTGCTCCTTGAACGAAGCCAGCGGGTCGCGGGCATCGGCGGCCAGGCAGTCGGCACGGGTCAGCATGTCTGTGTTCCTCTTTACGTAGATGCCGGCGGCGCCGGCTGCTGCAATTGTTCGGTGCGTTGGCCGCACCGCTCTCCACACCAAAATCGTAGCACCGCGGCAAGTTTGGCTGGTTGCAAACTTGACTTGTGAAACGGCGGTTTTTCGCAAATCATGCAGTGGTGAGGTGAATGTAAGAAAGGATCTTGCGTATGCAACTGGATGCCATCGATTTTCGCATTATGACCGCGCTGCAGGCCAATGGCCGGCTCAGCAACCAGGACCTGGCCGACAAGGTGGCGCTGTCGCCATCGGCCTGCCTGCGGCGGGTACGCACGCTGGAGGAAAACGGCCTGATTCGCGGCTACCACGCGCGGCTGGACGCGGTGCAGCTGGGTTACGAGCTGGAGGCCATCGTGCACGTGACGGTGGATCACAGCCACCCGGACTGGCACGAAGGGTTCTTGAAGCAGGTAACCGAGTTCGACGAAGTGGTGGCCGCCTACGTGGTGAGCGGCGCCAGCAACTATGTGCTGCACATCCGCGCCAAGGGGCTGACGGCGTTTTCCGGCTTCGTGGTGGAAAAGCTGAACAAGCTGCCGGGCATGCGCGACATCTGTTCCTACATCGTGATGAAGACCATCAAGGACAAGTTGGCCGAATTGCCGCTGTAATATTCGATATAAATTTCCGTATATCGTATGTTTCTATAAAAGCAGAGTGGCGGGGCAATGATGGTGAGCATATCCGGCTGGGCAGGGCGGATGGTGGCTGTACTAGGCTGCAGCCTGTGGTTGGCGGGGGCGGCGCAGAGCTGCTGACACACAGCACCGATGGCCAGGTGGCGTATCGCAATGGCCAGCTGCATGGCTTGCCGCATGGCGGCAAGCGCGCCTTCTTTGTGGAGTTGCTGTTACAGCTGCAGCAGGAGCTGCAACTGCATGTGGCGGTACGCGACGTGCCGCTGGCTCGCGGCTGGCAGATGCTGCAGGTGCAGCCGCAGGTGGCGCTGTTCAATCTCAGCCGCACCCTGGCCCGCGAACCGCTGGCCCGCTGGGTGGGGCCGATCTGGCAGGAGGCGGACTACTTTTACGAGCGCTCGGCCTACCCCACCGGCGTTACCCGCCTGGAAGAGGCGCGCTTGCTGCCGGTATGCGTGCTGAACGGCAATGTGCATGATCATCTATTGGCCCAGCTGGGTTTCAGCCAGCTGTCGCGCAGCAACAGCTACGAAGGCTGTTTGCAGATGCTGGTGGCGGGCAGGGTGGAGCTGGTTGTTTCCTCCAGCCTCGATATCGACCGCAAGCTGCGCAACGCCGACATCAACCCGCGCGAAGTCAGCCAGCTGCCGGTGGTGGTGAATAGCGACGACGGCTACATCGCGCTGTCCGCCGCCACACCGGAGCAGGAGGTACGCCGCTGGCAGGCGGCGCTGGACAAGCTGCGCCGCAATGGCGTGTACCAGCAGCTGTACCAGCAGTTTGCCGAGTAGCGCCGCACTCCCCGGTTACGGTTCCCTCCGCAGGCAGGTGGCACTGCGACTGATTGTCGGTTTCCCTGCGCAGAGCCCGGCCCAAATGCACAAGGCCCTGCCGGCTGGGCAGGGCCTTGCTGTTGCGGCATGGGCTATCAGTAAATATCGCGCCCGAAGTACTGCACGCTGAGTTTCTTGAAGGTGCCGTTGGCGCGTACCGCGGCAATGGCCTTGTTCAGGCGCGCCACCAGCTCCTTGTCTTCCTTGCGCACCGCCATGCCGGCGCCCGCGCCCAGCACTTCGCGCTCGGCGGCATTGTCGCCGTTGATAGACGGGCCGACGAAGGCAAAGCGCTTGCCCTGTTCGCTCTTGAGGAAGCCGGCCTCAACCTGCAGCTCGTCCTGGAAGCTGGCATCCAGCCGGCCGTTCATCAGGTCGGCATAGGCCTTGTCCTGGTCTTCGTAGCGCACCACGTCCATGCCGCGCGGCGCCCAGAACTTGCTCAGGTACATGTCGGCGGTGGTGCCGCGCTGCACGCCCACGTGCTTGCCGTTCATGCCTTCCGGGGTGAACTTGAGCGGGCTGCCCTTGGCCGCGATCATGCGCTGCGGGGTGCGGAAATAGCGCTCGGTGAAGGTGACCGTTTTGGCGCGCTCGCTGGTGATGGTCATCGACGAGATGATCAGGTCGTATTTCTTGGCGATCAGCCCGGGGATGATGCCGTCCCAGTCCTGGTTGATCAGGCTGCAGCGCGCCTTCATCTCCTTGCACACGGCGACGGCAAGGTCGGCCTCGAAGCCGATGATCTGGCCGCTGGGGTTCAGCGATTCGAACGGCGGGTAGCTGGCATCGGTGCCGATGCGCAGGTTGCCAAGATCGGTGGCGCCCGCCTGCAGGGCAATGCCGGACAGCAATACGGCACACAGGGTTTTCAGCTTCATCACGACTCCTCCGGTTTGTAGTAACAGCTTTTTATTCAGGTGATGGTGTTGCAGGTATTGCCGGCGGCGACGGGGCCGCCGCCAGCGAAAGCAGGCTCAGCCCAGGTCGCGCTCCAGCCGTAGCATGTCGTCGAACTGCTCGCGGCGGCGCACCAGCCGGCAGTGGCCGCCGTCGTCGATCAGCACCGCGGCGGCGCGCGGCTGGGCGTTGTAGACGGTCTGGGTTTCCAGCTGGTAGGCGCCCACGTCGAGGAAGGCCAGCACGTCGCCGCTGGCGCTGCTGTCCGGCAGCAGGAACTGCTCGCCCAGCGGGCCCTGGCGGAAGTAGTCGCCGCCGTCGCACAGCGGGCCGCCCAGCTTTACCGCCTGGCAGTGGCTGGCGGTTACCCGGCTGGCGTTGTAGACGTAGAAATACCAGTCCTTGTAATCGGGAATCACATTGAAGCCGGCATCCAGCATGCGCCATTGCACTTGGCCTTCCACGCTGCCGTCCTCGCGCAGCAGGGTCTTGTGCTTGCCGCTGACAATGCCGGTGAGCAGCAGCGCGGCGCTGCCCACTACCTTGCGGCCGGGCTCGATGCAGATTTCGATGTCCTGGCGCCAGGCATGCACTTCGCGGATCACCGCCTGCGCAAACTCGCTGGCGCCGATCTGCGGCTGCATATTGTCCGGCCCGCCGGCACCGCGGTCGCTGGCATAGCGATACGGCGTGGGAATGCCGCCGCCGACGTTGATCATGTCGAAGCGGATGCCCAGTGTGGCTTCCAGCTGGCGGGCGGTATTCACCAGCACGCGGCTGGCGGCGGCGAAGGGCTCCGCATCCGGCACCTGGTCGCCCACGTGCATGTGCAGGCCGCACAGCCGCACATAAGGCATCTCCAGCGCCTGGCGGCACAGCCGCTCGGCATCCGCCAGGTCCACGCCGGACTTGGCGCGGAAGGCGGTGATCAGCCCCTCATGGGTGGCGGCCTTCACGTTCGGCTCCACCCGCAGGCAGATGCGCACCGGCAGTTGCAGCTGCCGGCTGATGCGGTCGATGGCGGCCAGCTCCTGTTCGCTGTCCACATTGATGGCGTGCAGCTGCTGGCGGATGGCGAAATCCAGCTCCTCGTCACGCTTGGCCACGCCGTTGTAGACGATGTCGCTGCCTTGAAAGCCCGCCGCCAGGCAGCGGCGGATCTCGTTGACCGAATTGGCCTCCACGCTGATGCCTGCCTCGCGTACTACCTGCAGCACCGCCAGCAGCGAGCAGGCCTTGGAGGCGTAGCAGATGCGGGTGTTGCCGTGCGTCGCGAACGCCTGCCGGATTTCCGCGATATTGCGGCGCACTTCCGGTGCCGAGTAGACAAACAGCGGCGTATCGAATGTGGCCGCCAGCGCCGGCAGCTCAACGCCCTCGAACGCCAGCTGCCCACCACTGGCGCTCAGGCGGCGGTCATGCTGTAGGGTATATTGCCGTTGGGAATCGTATTCGTGGTACATGCGGGCTCCGTAGGCTGGCGCTGTGTATTGAGCAACATACGGAAATAGCCTAATTTGTACGAACGAATTATTGGCATGAAGCTATTCCATACCGTCATGAACGAGACCCACCATCTTCCCGCCCTTACCGCGCTGCGCGCCTTCGTTACCGTGGTGCAGGCTGGCAGCTTTACCGAGGCCGCGCGCCGGCTGTGCCTCACCCAGGGGGCCATCAGCAAACAGATTCGCCTGCTGGAGGAGCATTACGGCACGCCGCTGCTGCAGCGGCAGAGCCGCCAGGTGCAGCCCACGCCATCCGGCCGCGTGCTGCTGCCGGTGGCGCAGGACGTGGTGGAGCGGCTCAGGGAGGTGGAGCGCAAGCTGAAGACGCAGACCGACATCCTGTCGCTGCAGGTGTATGTCAGCTTTGCCGTGCGCTGGCTGATGCCGCGCCTGGGCAGCTTCTACCAGCAACACCCGCTCACCCAGCTGCGCATGGAAAGCATGGTGTACGAACCGGCCGAACTCGACCCTGGCGCCTCCCAGGCCTACATCCTGTTCGGGCGCGGCAGCTGGCCGGAGATGCGGGCGGAACTGCTGCTGCCGGAGCTGCTGAGCCCGGTGTGCGCACCGTCCATGCTGCAGGGCGAGCATGCGCTGCGCAGCCTGGACGCGCTGCGCGGCCATACCCTGTTTCACACCACCAAGGATTACGAGGAATGGGAAGCCTGGCTGGCCACCCAGGGCGTGCATTCGCTGGCACAGTACAAGCACCAGGTGGTGGACCTGCACCACCTGGCCTGGACTGCCGCCGCCAGCGGGCTGGGGGTGGCCATCGGCGATATGGCGCTACTGCAGGAGGAACTGCAGCAAGGCCGGCTGGTGCGCCCGTTCGAACACGTGCTGCACACCGGCGCCGGCTACTACCTGGTGTACCCGGACAGCTATGCGGAACATCCCGGCCTGCAGGCGCTGCTGTCCTGGTTGCGGGAACAGGCGGCGGCTAGCGCGGCGGTATTGGCATAGCCGGGCGGCAGGCTAGAACATGCCGTGCTGGTTGGGCATCGCCGCCGGTTGCGGCTGGCCGATATCCCACAGCTCGGCAATGCGGCCATGCTCGAAACGGAAGATGTGCACCACGGCCAGGGTCAGCGCCATGGCCGGCAGGTGGACACGCGAATGCACCGCCACCAGCTCCCCCTCGGCAATGACTCTTTGCACCTCGAAAGTCTTGTCCGGGTGCTGCCGGGCGTTGTCGCGCATCGCGGCCTGCAGCGTGGCGCCATCGCCGGCAAAGCCGGGGTTGTGATGCCGGAAGTTGGCCGCAGCAAAGCGCGCAAAGGCTTCATCGACCTGGCCGGCGGCGGCCAACTGCAAAAAGGCAACCGCGGCTTGCTTGGGGCTGGCAGGGGTGGTCATGGCGTTTCCTTGGGGAGTGCGGATACGATATGTTTCTTTATACAGTGGCGCTGCAGGACGAAGGTGTCGGCATACGCGACGGGCAGGGTTGGGCGGGGAGCGGGGCAGGGGCAGATCTGTGGCAGAACAGCAAAAGCCCCTGATTTCTCAGGGGCTTAGGTATTTGGTCTGGCGGAGAGAGAGGGATTCGAACCCTCGGTAGGCTCGCACCTACGCCTGATTTCGATTTTGGTTGCAAATGCAACATATTCATAAGGTTAGGTGTTTTCTTCCTCTAAAAAAACATACTGTTATCACGCCTAAAGCCCAATGAATATGTAGTTTGTATTTGTTGCTTTAGATCATTTTTCCTGCCTTGTTGGTCAGACGGCTGCCGACCCAAAGCAGCTGTTACCGACATGAAGACGTGGACGTTCACGAATGAGAGAGTAACTGGTCTTGTTCTGGGCTGAGTACCAAAGCCCACCGGTTGCAAGTGGCCTTGCTGACCGAATAGTAGGGCCTTAAACAGATTGAGAATATCCTGCC
The DNA here is from genome assembly GCF_900090205.1 of Vogesella sp. LIG4. Taxonomy (NCBI): domain Bacteria; kingdom Pseudomonadati; phylum Pseudomonadota; class Betaproteobacteria; order Neisseriales; family Chromobacteriaceae; genus Vogesella; species Vogesella sp. LIG4. The sequence continues at coordinate 2,237,508 of NZ_LT607802.1, forward strand.
AATAGGGCCTCATACTGAATCTTTGCCAACGTACGCTTTAGGTATGTTGGATGGTTTGGAATGAACGGCGATGGGGCAAGGCAGATGTTGTATTTCTTTGCTAAAAGTCGATTCCCAAGTCCATAACGTTGGAATCGTTTGATGAATGCTCCGGTGTCTTCCTCAAAATCGTGATGGACAATTGCGCTGTGGACAAAAGCTAGTCTTCCTGACCCAAACAGGCGAAATCCAAGGTCGATATCTTCACCTGCAGCAAGAGGAAAAGACTCATCAAACCCTCCCACAGCAAAAAAAGATGCACGATGAATACATGCTGAAGCAGTAATCAGATAAAGCGGCTCCTCGTCTTCAGCAAATTGTGGAAACAAGATTTCTTGAGAGTCGTAATACCTTCCTAGCAGACGATTTGTACTCGACTTCACTCGACCGGCCATTCCGATGACATCACCAGAAGCACGCTCAAATTCAAGTAGGGCATCCCTTTGAACAATGCAGTCACTATCAAGGAACCAAATCCACTCACCGCGCGATGCTTGAGCACCAGCGTTACGCGCAGCCGCAGGCCCAGGTGTATGGCAACTAACGATTGAGACAGGGTATGGCATTCCCGGTAATGAGAGAGGGGATTGAGAAAGGTTATCAACAACTACAACCTCTTTGGGCAATTCGGTTAAGTTTGCAATCGACCTCAGTAGCCGAATCACCCCCGGCTGATTATCACGAACCGGGATAACAACAGAAACTTCTCCAGCTCTCAATCGTGGGGCGTGAAGGTGCAGTGTTCGCTCTGGACGGAACGTTATCCATGAAGAAGGGGCAGTCATAATTAGTCGAAGTAAGGAATTTTTAATGCTATTTGACTATTATGCAGCAAGACTTCACACCTCGCACATAAACTACCAAATCGTGCGAGAGCCACTCTTCTGAAATGTTAAGTCAGCTGAACGAATTTTTATGATTTTGGCATGGTTTGGGTGCTAAACATAGTCTCGAAGATCCGCTGAGTGACGAATTGCTCAATGACTGCTCCTGGCTGTAAGCAGACCTATCCGCTGCGGGGGATCGGCATTTTTGTGGATTTGTTGACTGGCTAGAAGTCAGGAAACAAATTCATGAAAATCAGTGCCTTGCGCGACTCCCACGAAGTGTTTTTTTAGATTAATAAGACTGACTTTAGAACGAAGGCAGGGACGGAAACCGGTGTTTCCGGGAAAGGGAAAAACAAAAAAAGCCCTTGATTTCTCAAGGGCTTAGATGTGTGGTCTGGCGGAGAGAGAGGGATTTGAACCCTCGGTAGGCTTGCACCTACGCCTGATTTCGAGTTAGGTGGCAAATTCAATATTTTCAGTAACTTATCCGATTTTTTTTTTCTACAAAAATGCTTTGTAATGAGCTGTTACAGCCTTATTTTGCTAGGGTGTGGCTGTTTTTTGTAGAAGGGTGGGCATGCCTTCTGTAGTGGAGGCCGTATCGGCCGAGAATCTTCTGTCGGCAGCTTGCGACCCATAGGCGACGGTCGGCGTTTTAGGAAAGCGGACGATTAATGTAGAGGTAACCGGCCTGCGCGGTTTAGGGCTCGATGACAAGCTGCACCTCTCGGACGCCAGCCCCGGACGGGCCATAGCGCTTCTTCACTGTGGCACCCCGCGTGAACGAGGTGGACTCAAGAATGGGGGTGATGACTTCGACTAGCCGATCGGCGCTTGGCCCGTACATGTACAGATAGCCGTCGCTTCCATCGACGGCAACTTCATTTCCATCGTATTCGCCAATACCAGCCTTGGAGATCGCCTTCTCCAATTGATCCTCAAGCTCAAACAAACGCTGGAGGTTCTTTGAGTCGTACTTGAAGTGAACGATGACAGCCTGCTCACTTGCAGCATGAGAAGGAGAGGCGGCGCTGGCTGCCGACATGGCGGCGATTGAACAGAGTATGCCCGCGATTGTGGTTCGAATACGCACTCTCAAGCCCTAACGTAAAATAGACGACGTTACAGCCGCATAACACTGGCAGAGTACTGTATATCCTGACAGCAGAGCAGCCAGGAAGCCTTGCAGATACAGGTGATCAGAGATTCCGGCAATATCTACGAGAATATGTGGCAGTCATACGTGGTGCAGCCTAATGACGTAGGAATTGTGCCAGCCACACTCTCGGCTGTCATCCAGTGAGCATCCCTTGCTTACTGCCGTGTTGAAGCAACTTCCCCGGCGTCCACTCCTGGCCGATAGCTGCCATGATAGCGCATTGGCATGACTGATAAGAACTTAAGAGCGAGTGATTGGGTGCATGCAAAGCATTGATTTTTCTCGTTGTCTGTGCCGGCTGCATGCTCCTGACTGATTTTCAGCGAACAATTTCTTGAAAATCAAAGCGTTGCAAGGTAGTCGCGATCGGTTTTTGTAGAACTTTTGTAGATTTTGTAGAACGGAATCAGGGACGGAAACCGGCGTTTCCTGGGGCGAGAAAAACAAAAAAGCCCTTGATTTCTCAAGGGCTTAGATGTGTGTACTGGCGGAGAGAGAGGGATTCGAACCCTCGGTAGGCTCGCACCTACGCCTGATTTCGAGTCAGGTACATTCAACCACTCTGCCACCTCTCCGCGACAGGCTGCGCAGTATAGATTCGACCCTTGTGGCTGTCAACCGCCACTTTGCTGCGGCATACTGCTTGGCCAGCGGCCATGACGGGCTGCTGCTAAAGGGATGGAAAGGGAAGCAGTGAAACTATCGAACAGGTTGGCTGCCATCGCACCGTTCCAGGTGATGGCGATTCTGGAGAAGGCGCGGGCGTTGCAGGCGGCCGGGCATGACGTGATTCACCTGGAAGTGGGCGAGCCGGACTTTGCCACGCCGGATGCCATCGTGGAGGCCGGGCGCGCGGCGCTGGCGGCCGGGCATACTTTCTACACCGCGGCGCAGGGTTTGCCGCAGCTGCGCGCGGCGATTGCCGATTTCTACCAGCAGCGCTTCGGGGTGGCGGTATCGCCGGAGCGCATCATCGTCACGCCGGGGGCCTCCGGCGCACTGCAGATTGCGCTGGGGCTGCTGGTGGAGCAGGGCGATGGCGTGCTGATGCCTGATCCTACATACCCCTGTAATCGCCACTTTGTCAGCCTGCTGGGCGGGGTGCCGCAGACGGTGGCGGTGGATGCTTCCACCCGCTACCAGCTGCTGGCCGATGCCGCTGCTGCCAACTGGCAGGCCAACACCGTGGCCGCCATGGTGGCCACGCCGGCCAACCCCACCGGCACGGTGCTCAGCCGCGACGAGGTGAGCGATCTGGCGGCGCTGTGCCGCGATAAGGGCGCGGCGCTGATTGTGGACGAGATCTACCAGGGGCTGACCTACGGCGCGGATTCGTTCAGCGCGCTGTCGCTGGCGGACGATGTGTTCGTGATCAACAGCTTTTCCAAATATTTCCAGATGACCGGCTGGCGCCTGGGCTGGCTGGTGGTGCCGCAGGATTGCGTGGAGCCGGCGCTGCGCCTGGCGCAGAACTTGTTCCTGTGCCCGCCGGCGGCGGCGCAGCATGCGGCACTGGCGGCGTTCCAGCCCGATGTGCAGGCGCTGCTGGAGGCGCGCCGTGCCGAGTTTGGCCGCCGCCGCGACTACCTGCTGCAAGAATTGCCCAAGCTGGGCTGGAACATCGATTCGGTGCCGGATGGCGCGTTCTACATTTACGCCGATGTGTCGGCAGTGACCGATGACAGCTTTGCCTACTGCCAGCGCATGCTGGACGAGGTAAAGGTGGCGATTACGCCCGGTGCGGATTTCGGCAGCCACCGCGCCGGCCAGCATGTGCGGGTGGCTTACACCACCGGTATCGAGCGGCTGGCGGAGGCGATTGCGCGCATGCAGCGCGTGCGCTAGGCCGCAGGGGGAGTCGGCGCAAGCAAGGGCGTGGCCGCAGGCCACGCCCTTGTTCGTATTGCAGGGTCTTGCGGGAGGCGCGTCGGCTTGCGGCCAACGTTGGCCGCAAGCTGGTGGCTGCAAACTAGTGGGCCAGGTGGCGCACCACCGTCAGCGCGGCAAAGGTGGCTATGGCGGCGTGGCTCCACGCCAGCCGCTGCATGCGGCGGGCGATGCTGCGCGGTTCGCGCCAGCTGATGATGAAGGGGCGGCTGTCGGGCGGGCGCTGCAGCTGGCTGCTGGCCGGGGCGGCGGCCAGCTCGCGGTGCATGCGCTCCACCTCCTGGTGCGCCGTCTGGCGGGCGACTTCCCATTCTTCTGCCGACAGCTGGCCGTCGCGGTTGCTGTCGAAGCGGTGCCTGAGGTAGGCCGGGTCTGCCTTCCACTGGTTCAGGGTCAGTTGCAGGTCCTGGCGGTAGTCATCGCGCTGCAGGCTGTTGCCGCTGCTGCGCATGTCGCCCAGCACGTACAGCGGGTCGCCGGCGGCGATCCAGTGTTCGATATACAGGTACTCGTCCTCGCGCCATTGCGCGCGGTGGCGGCACTCTACCAGGGCGCCGACCGGGTAGACGCTGATCTCACCATGCTGGTCCAGCAGGCGGAACACATCGTCGCTGCGCTGCGTTTCACTGCGTTGCCGGCGGCGCTCGCGGCCCTGGTAACGGCACTCGGCGCGATACCACAGGCAGGGCAGGTGGCCGTACGGTGTCAGCAGCGGCTGGCCGGCGGGGGCGCCGGCGTGGCCGTAGCACTCGGTATAACCTTGCGCGGCGGCGCGGGTGCTGGCGGTGGGGGTGTCCGCCACGTGGCGGTAGTAGCGGTAGAAGCCGGCCCACAGCAGCAGGCCGCCCAGGCTGGCCACGGCGAGAAAGGGCAGCGGCTGCGCCCAGCCGGACATCCACCACCAGGCCAGTATCAGCAGCGGGTAGGGCAGCAGGGTGCCCCAGCCATATTCCAGCAGCGCGCGCATATCAGCGGCTGAACAGCTTGTGCACGTCCACGTCGCGTTTTTCCGCCTCGGCAAAGCGCAGCGGCCTGGCGCTGCGGAAGCCGCAGCTGTTGGCGATCAGCACATCCGGAAACTGCTCGACGCGCACATTGTTGTTGTTCACCGCTTCGTTGTAGAGTTCGCGGCGGTCGGCGATGGCCTCCTCCAGCTGGCTGATGCGCTGCATCAGGTGCTGGAATTGCTGGTCGGCCTTCAGCTCCGGGTAGGCTTCGGCCACCGCGAAGATGCGGCCGGTAAGGCTGCGCAGTTCGCTTTCCAGCTCGCCGATGCGGCCAACATTGGCCGCACGCGCCGCCTCGGACAGCATGGCACGCGCTTCCATTACCTGGCTCAGGGTGTTCTGCTCGAACTGGCTGTAGTGGCGGCATACGTCCACCAGCTTGGGCAGTTCCTCGTTGCGCTGCTTCAGCAGCACGTCGATATTGGCCCAGCTCTTGGTGACCTCGTGCTTCAGCCGTACCAGGCCGTTGTACAGCGCTACACCATAGAAGAACAGCACGGCGAAGGCGGCCAGAAACAGGATCAAGGGCATGGTGGTCTCCGTTGGATAGACAGCCATCGTCAGTGGCACGGGTGCCACTGTCAAGCCGGCGGCATGCACAAGGAATGAAACATGCTAACCCTCAATATCATCGGTGCCGGTCGCCTGGGCAAGACCCTGGCGCGGCTGGCGCAAGGCAGCGGGCAGTACCGCGTCGGTGCGGTGCTGTGCCGCAGCCTGGCGGCGGCGCAGCAGGCTTGCGCCTTCATCGGCGGCGGCGAGCCGCGTGACAGCCTGCAGGCGCTGCCTGCGGCCAACCTTACCCTGCTGGCGGTGCCGGATGGCGCCATCGCCAGTGTGGCTGCCGAGCTGGCGGCCCGCGGCGCGCTAGCGGCCGGCAGCGTGGCGTTTCATGCCAGCGGTGTGGGCGAGGCCAGCTTGCTGGCGCCGTTGGCCGCGGCCGGCGTGCACTGCGCCAGCCTGCACCCGGCGTTTTCCTTTGCCGATCCGGCGCGGGCGGTGCAGGGTTTTGCCGGCACCCGTTGTGCGCTGGAGGGCGATCCCGCGGCCTTTCCCGCCTTGCGCGATTTTGCCTCTGCCATCGGCGGTGTGCCGTTTGCGCTGGCGCCGGGCGGCAAGGCCGCCTACCACGCTGCGCTGTCTATCGCCTCCAACTACCTGGTAACGCTGCATGATCTGGCGGCGCGGGTGGCTGCACAGGCCGGCATGAATGAAGACATCGCCGCCGCGGTGCTGGGCGGGCTGATGCGGCAGACGCTGGAAAACACCCTGGCGCTGGGGCCGCAGGCGGCGCTGACCGGCCCCATCGCCCGTGGCGATGCCGGCACGGTGGCCAGGCATCGCGCGGTGTTGTCGGCGGCGGATGATGTGCTGTACTGCGCACTGGGGCAGGCGACGGCAAGCTTGGCCGCAGGCCGGCTGGATGCGGCGGCGCAGGCGGCGCTGGGCCGGGTGTTGCAGTCGGGGTTCAGGGCGGAGTAAGCGGGGTGGTGAGCGGGTCGGGCGGCGCCTGGCGGTAGCCCTGGCGCAGCAGGCTGGCGATCAGCCATTGCGGCCCCTGGCGCGCCAGCCAGATATTGCGTGCCAGGTAGGCCAGGCCGACCAGCAGGATTTCCATATCGCGGCTGGCCAGCAGCAGCCCGGCAAACACAAATTCGGACAGCAGCAGCCAGCGCGCGTGCCAGGCCAGGCCTTCACTCAGCGCCCACAGCGTGGGCGTGATGCAGGCCAGCCAGTTGAAGCCGCTGTTTACCTGCCGCTCGGGCAGGGTGGGGTGGTAGAAACGCAGCTGATTGCTGTCTGTCGGCATGTCCGCCTCAGCCGGCGTGAATCACGAAGATCGCCGGCCGCTTGTGGAAGTCCGGCGCCTGCCTGGGCCAGTCCTTCACCAGCCGGCTGACAATGGTCTGCGTCGGCGCAGTCAGGTCGGCGGCTACGCACAGGCGGCTGGCTGGCGCCAGCGTCTCGCGCAGCTGTTGCAGCAGCGCGTTGTTGCGGTACGGCGTTTCGATGAATACCTGGGTTTCGTTGTTCTGCCGCGAACGCGCTTCCAGCGCCTTGATCGCCCTGGCGCGCTCGGCGACGTCCACCGGCAGGTAGCCGTGGAAGGCAAAGCACTGGCCGTTGGCGCCGCTGGCCATCAGTGCCAGCAGAATCGACGACGGGCCGATCAGCGGCTCCACGCGGTAGCCTTTCTCGTGCGCCAGCGCCACCAGCTGCGCGCCGGGGTCGGCCACTGCCGGGCAGCCGGCTTCCGATACCAGCCCCACGTCCTGGCCTGCGGCCAACGGTGCCAGCAGCGCGGCCACGTCGGCGGGCTTGGTGTGCTCGTTCAGCGTGTTCATCACCAGTTCGCGAATCGGCGTGCTAACGCCCAGCTGCTTCAGGTGCTTGCGCGCGGTCTTTTCCGCTTCCACCACAAAGTGGCTGATATGGGTGACGCGGGCGCGCTCGCCTTCCGGCAGCCACGGGGTATCGCCTTCGCCCAGCGGGGTGGGAATCAGGAACAGGGTGCCGGCCATCACAGGATCTCCACGCCTTCGTTCTGCAACATGGTCACCAGCGCGAACAGCGGCACGCCGATCAGCGCGTTGGGGTCGTCCGATTCCACCTTCTGCAGCAGCGCGCCGCCCAGGGTCTCGCTCTTGGCGCTGCCGGCGCAGTGCAGCGCATCCGGCTCGCGCGTCAGGTAGTTGCGGATCTGCTGCTCGGTGAGCTGGCGCAGGGTGACGCGGGTAATGCCCACGTCTTCCTGGATATGGCCGCTGCGACTGTTATAAACAGCCAGTGCGGAGTGGAACACCACGGTACGGCCGCTCATCCACTTGAGCATCTCCACGCCGTTGTCGAAGCTGCCCGGCTTGCCGATCTGCTGGCCGTCCAGCAGCGCCACCTGGTCGCCACCGATGATCAGCGCATCGGGAAAGCGCTCCGCCAGCGACATGGCCTTGGTGCGTGCCAGGCGCACCGCGGTGTCCAGCGCGGATTCGCCCGGCAGCGGGGTTTCGTCGCATACCGGCGCTACCGCCTGTACCGGCAGGCCCAGGCGTTCGATGATTTCGCGGCGATAAGGGGAGGTGGAGGCAAGGACGATCTGCATGAATGTTCCGTTTGCGGTAAGCTGCGCATCCGTTTCATGGCTTTTGCCACTGCTTGCCGGACGAAATGCAGCCTAAGCCCTGATTGTTTTGACAAATTACCTGCCGCGATTATATCATCCAAGGTTTATGTCTAACCCGATTTTGATTGATCCGCTCGCTTTCGCCCGCGACGGTGTCGAGTTTCGCAAGGAACTGCGCATCGCCGAGCTGGATGAGCGCGTGCACGAGCAGCTGGCGTCGACCGCCGGCGCGGTGAAGTTTACGCTGGACGGTTTTACCGACCGCCTGCGCCGGCCTTCGCTGCGCTATACGTTGACTGCCAACGTCGAGCTGACCTGCCAGCGCTGCCTGGACGTCATGCCCTTCGATATCGCGAGTGACGGTGTGATTACGCTGTTCACCAACGAAGCGAAGCTGGAAGACGCGGTGGCGCAGGACGAAGAACTCGATGCCATCATGGCCGAGGACGAGTTCGATGTGCTGGCACTGATCGAAGACGAAATCATTATGGGCTTGCCGCTGTCGGCGAAACACGACGACTGCGGCTCGGAGCATCTGGAGCGCGCCAAGACTGACAAACCTAACCCGTTTGCGGTACTGGCAAAGCTGAAGAAATCCGGGTCCTGAACTTTTACTTGTATTACTTAGGAGTCGACCATGGCTGTTCAACAGAACAAAAAGTCCCCGTCCAAGCGCGGCATGCATCGTGCACACGATTTTCTGACCGTTCCGGCCCTGGCTAAAGAGCCGACCACCGGTGAAACCCACCTGCGTCACCACATCAGCCCGAACGGCTTCTACCGTGGTCGCCAGGTTGTGAAGGCCAAGGGCGAGTAATTCTCGTCCACCTCATCGCTACTATCCTCATAACTACAGGTAGGCTCACTACCGTTCCACGTTAATGACTATCACCGTAGCGATCGATGCCATGGGCGGTGACGTTGGCCTCAAGGTCACCGTCCCGGCATCCGTAAAATTTCTGCAAGACACCCCCGACGTCAATCTGATCCTGGTAGGCGACAGTGCCGGCATTGAAGCCGAACTGGCCGCGCAGCCGGCGTCCGTGCGCGCGCGCATTACCGTGCAGCATGCCACCCAGGTGGTGGGCATGGACGAAGCGCCGCAGCTGGCGCTGAAGAACAAGAAAGACTCGTCGATGCGGGTGGCGATCAACCTGGTCAAGGATGGCCAGGCGCAAGCGGCTGTCTCCGCCGGCAACACCGGTGCGCTGATGGCTACCGCCAAATTCGTGCTCAAGACCATTCCGGGTATCGACCGCCCCGCCATCGCCAAGATGCTGCCGGGTACCGGCGGCGAGACCTGCGTGCTGGACCTGGGTGCCAACGTGGACTGCTCGCCCGAGCAACTGCTGCAATTCGGCATCATGGGTGCTGAGCTGGCGGCCAGTCTGCAACATCGGCAGAACCCCAGCGTGGGGTTGCTGAACATCGGTTCCGAAGACATCAAGGGTACCGAAACCATCAAGCGCGCAGCCGAACTGCTGCGTGACTCCGGCCTGAATTTCTACGGTAACGTCGAAGGCAACGACATCTTCAAGTCCACGGTAGATGTGGTAGTCTGCGACGGCTTTACCGGCAACGTGGCGCTGAAAGCCTCCGAGGGGCTGGCGCACATGATTGCAACCTTCCTGCGCGAAGAGTTTGCCCGCACGTGGTGGACCAAGCTGTGCGCACTGGCAGCCATGCCGGTGCTGAAACACTTCAAGGCCCGCGTCGATCCCCGTCGCTACAATGGCGCCAGTTTCCTGGGCCTGCGCGGGATCGTGGTGAAAAGCCACGGCGGCACCGACGCGCTGGGATTCCGTATCGCACTGGAGCAGGCTTGCGAGGAAGTCCGCGCCAATGTGATTGGTCACATCACGGACCGGGTCGCTTCCCAACTACAAAATCTCAAGCGCCCCGAGTCTGAAGCTTAAAGATAGCTCATGACCTATTCCCGCATTCTCGGCACCGGCAGCTACCTGCCGGAAACCGTGTTGACCAATGCCGCGCTGGCGGAGCGCGTGGAAACCAGCGATGACTGGATCGTTTCCCGCACCGGCATCCGCGAACGCCGCATTGCTGCAGAAGATCAGCAAACCAGCGACCTGGCCTACCAGGCATCGCTCAAGGCGCTGGAAAGCGCCGGGCTGGCAGCAAGCGATCTCGACCTGATCATCGTCGCCACGACTACCCCCGACATGGTATTCCCCAGCACTGCCAGCATCCTGCAGGAGAAGCTGGGCATTCCGGGCGTGCCGGCCTTCGACGTGCAGGCGGTGTGTGCCGGCTTCGTCTACGCACTGGCTACTGCCAACGGTTACATCAAGAGCGGCATGGCCAAGCATGTGCTGGTGGTGGGTGCCGAAGTGATGAGCCGCCTGCTGGACTGGGATGACCGTCGCACCTGCGTGCTGTTCGGCGATGGCGCCGGCGCCGTGGTGGTGGGCCCGTCCGACGAGCCGGGCATCCTGCATGCCAAGTTGGCCGCAGACGGCCGCTACCGCGACATCCTCAAGACCGAGGCGCAGATCGCCGGTGGCGAACTGGGCGGTACTCCCTACCTGTACATGGATGGCCCGGCGGTATTCAAGTTCGCCGTCAAGGCGCTGTCTGACATCGCCGAGAAAACCCTGGCCGAAGCCGGCGTGGCACAGGCCGATGTGGACTGGCTGGTGCCGCACCAGGCCAACCTGCGCATCATCGAATCCACCGCCAAGCATCTGGGCCTGCCGATGGACAAGGTGATCGTTACCCTGCCGGAGCAGGGCAACACCTCGGCGGCCTCCATTCCGCTGGCGTTCGACCACGCCGTGCGCAACGGCCAGATCCAGCGCGGCCAGACCGTGATGCTGGAAGGCATCGGCGGCGGTTTCGCCTGGGGCGCGCTGCTGCTGCGCTACTGATTGCGGCCAACGGGCATGGCATGACCATGCCCGTTTCTTTGGCTAATTGATAGTGATTGTCGGCCAACTGCGTTGAACGTGCAGTTCATACGGTTGTTTGAGCGTTTTTTTGCATAAATGCCGGCAAGCAGTCATCATTCACCCCGTTTCAAAAGGAGACCCGCAATGGCGTTTGCCTTTCTTTTCCCCGGCCAGGGCTCGCAGAGCCTGAAAATGATGGACGGCTTTGCCGACCTGCCGGTAGTAAAACAGACTTTCGACGAAGCCTCCGCCGCACTGGGTGAAGACCTGTGGGCGATGCTGCAGGCCGAGTCCGCCGACGCGATCAACGCCACCGTCAACACCCAGCCGCTGATGCTGGCTGCCGGTGTGGCCACCTACCGCGCCTGGCTGGCCCAGGGCGGCGCCGTGCCGGCCGTGCTGGCTGGTCACAGCCTGGGTGAATACTCCGCGCTGGTGGCTGCCGGTGCGCTGGGCTTTGCCGACGCGGTACAACTGGTGCGCCTGCGTGCCCAGGCAATGCAGGAAGCGGTGCCGGCAGGCGAGGGCGCCATGGCCGCCATCCTCAACCTGTCCGACGACGATATCCGCGCAGCCTGCGCCGAAGCGGCACAGGGCGAAGTGGTGGAGCCGGTGAACTTCAACTCGCCGGGCCAGGTGGTGATTGCCGGTAGCAAGGCCGCCGTGGAGCGCGCCATGGAACTGTGCAAGGCCAAGGGCGCCAAGCGCGCGCTGCCGCTGCCGGTATCGGTGCCGTCGCACTGCTCGCTGATGAAGCCGGCTGCCGAGCGCCTGGCTGTGGCACTGGCCGCGGTAGACATCAAGGCACCGCAGATTCCGGTGCTGCACAACGCCGACGTGGCCGCCTACAGCGACCCGGCACAGATCCGCGACGCGCTGACCCGTCAGCTGTACTGCCCGGTGCGCTGGACCGAAACCATTCAGAAACTGGCCGCAGACGGCATCGTGCTGATGGCCGAGTGCGGCCCGGGCAAGGTGCTGGCCGGCCTCGCCAAGCGCATCGATGGCAACGTCAACTGCCATGCGCTGACCGACGCGGCCAAGCTGGAAGCCGCCCGCGCCGAGCTGGCGTAAAAAATACGGGGCGCCTCGAAAACCCGGATTTCCAAGCGAAACAAGGCGCGAGCGAAAAATTCTGACGCAGCAGATATGTCAGACGGAATTTTTTGTGCGTAACGCAGTATCGCAATGAAAGCTGGCGTTTTTCGGGGTGTCCTACGGTTTGGCCGCTTGCGGCCAACATCAGGAGAGAGACATGAGTTTGCAAGGTAAAGTCGCACTGGTGACCGGCGCTTCGCGCGGCATCGGTGCCGCCATTGCCGACACGCTGGCCGCAGCTGGCGCCAAGGTCATTGGTACCGCCACTTCCGACAGCGGCGCCGCCGCCATCGGCGAGCGCCTGGCGCAGTGGGGCGGTGTCGGCATGGTGCTGAACGTGGGTGAAGAAGGCGCCATCGACGCGCTGATCGACACCATCGCCAAGGAGCACGGCGATGTGGTGATTCTGGTGAACAACGCGGGCATCACCCGCGACGGCCTGCTGATGCGCATGAAGGACGAGGACTGGGACGCCATCATGGATACCAACCTGAAGTCGGTATTCAAGGCATCCAAGGCTGTGCTGCGCGCGATGATGAAGGCCCGTACCGGCCGTATCATCAACATCGCCTCGGTAGTGGGCGCGATGGGCAACGCCGGCCAGACCAACTACGCGGCCGCCAAGGCCGGCATCATGGGCTTTACCAAGTCCATGGCGCGCGAAGTGGGCAGCCGCGGCATCACCGTGAACTGCGTGGCTCCGGGCTTCATCGACACCGACATGACCCGCGCACTGCCGGAAGCGCAGCGCGAGATGCTGGTGAGCCAGATCGCCCTGGGTCGCCTGGGCGATGCACAGGATATCGCCGATGCGGTGCTGTTCCTGGCGTCCGACAAGGCCGCCTACATCACCGGTCAGACACTGCACGTCAACGGCGGCATGCTGATGCCGTAAGGCAAATGGTCCGCCGCAAGGCACCGGTTTGCGGCAGACAACCAACAGTCGGGTGGCCGCCCGGACAGCATTTTGCAGTTGCAGATTGCTCCAGGTAGGCTACCGAGGTTTTTTTTTGTAGAATGTCGGGGTTTTGTTGTCCCGAACACAGAAAGGTAAAGGGTTTAAACAAATGGAAAACATCGAAGCGCGCGTAAAGAAGATCGTTGCCGAGCAACTGGGCGTGAATGAAGCCGAAGTGAAGATCGAATCTTCCTTCGTTGACGATCTGGGCGCTGACTCCCTGGACACCGTTGAGCTGGTTATGGCGCTGGAAGAAGAGTTCGAGTGCGAGATTCCGGATGAAGAAGCCGAGAAGATCACCACCGTTCAGCAAGCCGTTGACTACGTAACTGCTCACCTGAACAAGTAATTCCATCCGGATTTACCAGGACCTCTGCCGGTGTGGCTAAACGCGCCTGCAGAGGTTTTTTGCTGTAGCAGTTCTGAAACGCGTGTTTGATTCAATGCCGTCAGGCGCGAGTCACCGCTTTTGGAGCTAACGGGAGCCAGGCTCCCCACATTTCACGGAGATACCCTGTGTCTACACGCAGAGTAGTAGTGACCGGCCTCGGACACGTGTCCCCGGTCGGTAACGATGTCGCCAGCGGCTGGGCCAATCTCCTTGCCGGCAAGAGTGGCATTACTGCCATCACCCGTTTTGACGCCAGCGATGTGGCCTGCCAGATCGCCGGTGAAGTCAAAGACTTCGACATTACCCAGTACATTCCGGCAAAAGATGCCCGTCGCATGGATGCCTTCATCCATTACGGTATCGCTGCCGCGCTGCAAGCCGTGGCCGATTCCGGCCTGGATGACGTTCCGGGCCTGGACAAGACCCGCGTCGGCGTGAACATCGGTTCCGGCATCGGCGGCCTGCCGCTGATCGAGGAAACCGGCGTGGCGTTGCAACAGGGCGGCATCCGCAAGATCGGGCCGTTCTTCATCCCGGGTTCGCTGATCAACCTGATCGCCGGCCACGTGTCCATCCTCAAGGGCTACCAGGGTCCGAGCTACGGCATCGTGTCCGCCTGCACCACCGGTGCGCACTGCATCGGCGATGCTGCGCGCCTGATCAAGTACGGCGACGCCGACGTGATGGTGGCCGGTGGCGCCGAAGGTGCCGTGACCAAGCTGGCCGTGGGTGGTTTTGCCGCCATGAAGGCGCTGTCCACCCGCAACGACGACCCGGCCACTGCCTCCCGTCCGTGGGACAAGGGCCGTGACGGCTTCGTGATGGGCGAAGGCGCCGGTGTGGTGATCCTGGAAGAGTACGAGCACGCCAAGAAGCGTGGCGCCAAGATCTACGCCGAGCTGATCGGCTTCGGCATGAGCTCCGACGCCTACCACATCACTGCGCCGAACGCCGAAGGCCCGGCCCGTGGTGTGAGCAACGCGCTGCGCGATGCCGGCATCAACGCGGACCAGGTGCAGTACGTGAACGCGCACGGCACCTCCACCCCGCTGGGCGATGCCAACGAAACCAATGCGCTGAAACTGGCATTTGGCGATCACGCCAAGAAGCTGGCGGTAAACTCCACCAAGTCGATGACCGGCCACCTGCTGGGCGCCGCTGGTGGTGTGGAAGCCATCTACTCCATCTTGGCCGTGCACAACCAGGTCGCTCCGCCGACCATCAACCTGCACGATCAGGACATCGAGGCCGGTTGCGACCTGGACTACGTGCCGAACACCGCGCGCCAAATGGCGATCGATATTGCGATCTCCAACTCGTTCGGCTTCGGTGGTACCAACGGTACCCTGGTGTTCAAGCGCATCTAAGAATCTGTTTACGATCTGCTGCGCTTCGGTGATACGGCGTTGAAAACGTCTTCGGAATGCTCATTTACGACTTGTAAATTCCGCTTCCTCAGTCGTTTTCGCCTTGTCTCACTCTAGCTCGCTGGAACGTAAACAGACTCTGGCCATGTCCGGTCGCGCAGGCGACATTGACAGCCAAGACCGCTGCGATAAACTCGCGCGGTCTTTTTCTTTTTGCGGCCAACGTGGTGCGCGTTGGAGCCGAATCCATGCATTTCGAACTGCTGAACCACACACCCGACCTGCTGGCGCTGCATGCCGCCGACCGGGCGCGCTTTCCCTGCCTGCTGCAGTCCTCCGGCGACATCGGCTGGGACATCCTGATGGCGCTGCCGCAGAGCCACCGCGTATACCGCGAAGGCGAGGGCGCGGCCTTCCTTGCCGACGTGCGCGCGCTGCCGGCACCGCAGACGGTGGCCAACCCGCACGGCTTGCCGTTCACCGGCGGCTGGTTCGTCTACCTGGCTTATGACCTGCTGTCCGAGTTCGAACCCAGCGTGCCGCAGGCGATCAGCGACAGCTTTCCGCTGGCAGCGCTGACGCGCATTCCGGCGGCCGTCATCCATGACCGCGCCGGTAGGCAGAGCTGGCTCATGGCGGAAAGCGCCGCGCAGCTGGATGAGCTGAAGGCGGCACTGGCCGCTGCCGCGCCATTCGCGCCGCGCGCGGTGAGCCTGGCCGGGCTGGAGGAAGATCCGCCGCACTGGTACACCGACGCGGTGGTGAAGCTGAAGGACTACATCTACGAAGGCGACGTGTTCCAGGTGAACATCTCGCGCGGCTGGCGCGCCATGCTGGGCGAGGAAGTGCGCCCGGTAGACCTGTTCGCCGCCCTGCGCCGCGCCAACCCGGCGCCGTTCTCCGCGCTGGCGGATTTCGGCGATGCGCATATCGTCAGCTCCTCGCCGGAGCGGCTGGTGCGCGTGCACGACGGCTGGGTGGATACCCGCCCGATTGCCGGCACCCACCCGCGCTCGCCGGATGCCGCCGAGGACGCCGCGCTGAAGCAGCGGCTGATCAGCAGCATCAAGGAGCGGGCCGAGCACGTGATGCTGATCGACCTGGAGCGCAACGATCTGGGCCGCATCTGCCAGCCGGGCACGGTGGAGGTGAACGAGCTGATGGCAGTGGCCAGCTACGCCTACGTGCATCACATCGAATCCAATGTCCGCGGCCGCATCCGCGCCGGCGTGGATACCGTGGACGTGTTCCGCGCGCTGTTCCCCGGCGGCACCATCACCGGCTGCCCCAAGGTGCGCACCATGCAGATCATCCGCGAACTGGAAAACAGCGCCCGCCGCGCCTACACCGGCAGCCTGGGTTACCTCAACCGCGACGGCAGCATGGACCTGAATATCCTGATCCGCACCTTCATGCAGCAGGGTCAGCAGCTGCGCTTCCGCGCCGGCGGCGGCATCGTCGCCGACTCCGACCCGCAGCGCGAGCTGCAGGAAACCCGCCACAAGGCACGCGGCCTGCTGCGCGCACTGGGCGTGGAGCAAGCCTGATGCTGATCAACGGCCAGCCGGGCGACAGCATCGTCGCCAGCGATCGCGGCCTCGCCTACGGCGATGGCCTGTATCGCACGCTGGAGGTGCGTCATGGCCAGCCGCTGCTGTGGCACTGGCAATGGCAAAGGTTGGCCGCAGACTGCGCCAGCCTGCGTCTGCCTTGTCCGGACGAAGCCTTGTTGCTGGACGAGATCGCGCGCGTGGCCGGCGAGTTGCCGCGCGCGGTGGTGAAGATCGTGCTGACCCGCGGCAGCGGCCAGCGCGGCTACGCCATGCCGACAGACACTACGCCGACGCGCATCGTCAGCGCCGCCGCCTGGGCTGGCTATCCGGCCGAGCGCGCGGAGCAGGGCGTGGTGGTGCGCTGGTGCGCCACGCGGCTGGCGATCCAGCCGCTGCTGGCCGGCATCAAGCACCTGAACCGGCTGGAAAACGTGTTCGCACGCAGCGAGTGGCAGGATGCCGCCATTGCCGAAGGGCTGATGCTGGACATGGATGGCACGGTGGTGGAAGGCACCATGAGCAATCTGTTCATCGTGCGCGGCGGCGAACTGCTGACCCCGCCGCTTGACCGCTGCGGCGTCAGCGGTGCCATGCGCGCCTGTGTGCTGCAGCTTGCGGCCAACCTTGGCATCGCCGTGCGCGAAGCACGGCTGCTGCCGGACGACGTGCTGACGGCGGACGAAGCCTTTATCTGCAACAGCCTGGCCGGCATCTGGCCGCTGCGCCAGCTGGAGCAGCGGCAGTGGCAGGCGTGGCCGCTGACGCGGCGGCTGCAACAAGCGTTAGCGGACTAGGTATCCAGCGGCTGGAACCACTCCTCATGCCGCTGCAGCGCCGCCAGTAGCGGCTGGTGGCTGACGGCGGCCTGCAGCGCAGCGCCGAAGGCAGCGGCGTCGCCGATCGGCTCGTAGATTTCCATCCAGGTTTGCGCGTCATCGCGACGTCGCAACAATCGTCCCGCTATTCCGGTTTTTTGCTGAATTTCTGCCAGTAGTGCATTTGCCTGCTGCTGCATTGGCAGGAAATTGCCGTCAACCCGGTAATAGATGTACAGCGACAGTGCCATGGGTGCCCCGCTGGTATTGGCAAAATGCGGTTATGATAGCCGCTTCTGATTCATTGGCACGGGATGCGGTATGCAGGTGGGTGAGGGCGGCTTGACCCTGGTAGTGATCGGCGTCGGCCTGATCGGCGGTTCGTTTGCCCTGGCGCTGAAGCGCGCCGGCAAGGTGGCGCGGGTGATCGGCGTCGGGCGTTCTGCGGCCAACCTGCAGCGGGCGGTGGAGCTGGGGGTAATCGACGAAGCCAGCCACGACGCGGCAACGGCGGTGGCCCGCGCCGACCTGGTGCTGGTGGCCACCCCGGTAGGGCAGATGGGGCGCGTGTTCGCCGAGATCGCGCCGCACCTGCCTGCCGATTGCGTGCTCACCGATGGCGGCAGTACCAAGAGCGACGTGGTGGCGCTGATGCGCCAGCACCTGCCTGGCCAGCTGGCGCATTGCGTGCCGGCGCACCCGATTGCCGGCTCCGACCTGTCCGGCGCCGCTGCTGCGCAGTACGGCCTGTACGACAACCGCCGCATCGTGGTGACGCCGCTGCCGGAAACCGACCCCACCGCCGCCGAACTGGTGCGCGAGCTGTGGCAGGCCTGCGGCGCCCGCGTCTACCAGATGAGCGCCGGCGAGCACGATGCGGTGTTCGCCACCGTCAGCCACCTACCGCACCTGCTGGCCTTCGCCTATGTGGACGCCATTGTCGGCAAGGCCGATGCCGAGCGCTGTTTCGACTTCGCCGCCACCGGTTTTCGCGACTTCACCCGCATTGCCGGCAGCCATCCGGAAATGTGGCGCGACATCGCCCTGGCCAACCGCGATGCGCTACTGGTGGAGCTGGATACCTTCCAGCAGACGCTGGACGCGCTGCGCGCCGAGCTGGAAGCCGGCGATGCCGAGGCGATGATGCAGCGCTTTGAGCGCGCCCGCGCCGCCCGCCAGAGCTGGCAGCAGAAATTCAACCGGGGTAACGCATGACCATCTGGGTGGATGCCGATGCCTGTCCCGGCGTGATCAAGGACATCCTGTTCCGTGCCGCCGAGCGCACCGGCGTGGCCACCGTGCTGGTG
The DNA here is from genome assembly GCF_900090205.1 of Vogesella sp. LIG4. Lineage (NCBI taxonomy): Bacteria > Pseudomonadati > Pseudomonadota > Betaproteobacteria > Neisseriales > Chromobacteriaceae > Vogesella > Vogesella sp. LIG4. Next base: position 2,255,946 of record NZ_LT607802.1, read on the forward strand.
GCCAACCAGCTGCTGCGGGTGCCGCCATCGCCGCACATCCGCGCGCTGCAGGTGCCGGCCGGTTTCGATGTGGCCGACAACCACATCGCGCAGCAGGCGCAGCCGGGTGACATCGTGGTGACGGCGGACATTCCGCTGGCGGCGCAGGTGGTGGCCAAGGGCGCGCTGGCGCTGAACCCGCGCGGCGAGCTGTACAGCGATGCCACCATCCGCGAAGCGCTGGCGCTGCGCAACTTCATGACCGAGCTGCGCGACAGCGGGGTGCAGACCGGCGGCCCGGCGGCATTCAGCCAGCGCGACCGCGCCAACTTCGCCGCACAGCTGGACAAGCTGCTGCACAAGTTGGCCGCAAAACGCTAAGGCATCTGCTTGCTGGTATTGCGCGAGGCTGGTGCCGGCAACAAGGCCTCGCCGAGCAGCTGAGCCAGGGCGCGCCGACACAGACAATTCCGCTGCTACGGCAAGGCGATGCAATCCTGGATCAAGGGCGTTGCTTGGCGGCAGTTAGCCGCCGCTGGCGCGAATCACGCCCTCTTTATCCGCCGGCTGCCAGCCGGCCGGTTTCAATATCTTGCCGTCTTCACGGCGCACCACCTTGCCGTCCACGCACTTGGCCAGATTGGCCGCATGAATGGCGGCGAACATGTCTTCCAGCGGCAGCCCCTGCGACAGCAGCAGGCCGATCAGTACATTCAGTACGTCCACGCCCTCGGCTGCCAGTTCGGCGCGCAGCCGGGTCTGCCCGGCAGCATCGGCCTGCTGGATGCGCTGGTAGTCCTGCAGTGCGGTCATGAATTCCTGCCACTCCTCCTGCAGCATGTTCTGCCACATGGTCAGCGCCTCGGCGTGATATTGCGGCTGGGCGGGGAGATTCATGTCAAAGCGCTGCATGAAGTCGCGGCGCAGGCTGAATGGGTCGCTCATCTTGTGTTTCTCGTGAGTTGTCGGCGCAATATTTTGTGTTTTGTGGGCCGCTTTGGCAAGCCGAGGGCGTGCAAAAGGCCGCTGCATGGCAGCGGCCTTGAGAGGGTTGGCAAAGTCCTTTCGCCTCGCGAAAGGACTTTGTCTTGTAAACAGAAAGGCTGCCGATTCAATCACTCCGCCGGCCCGGCTTGGCCGGGTCCGGTCAAGTGTGAACGAAGTACTTTGTCTGCAGCCTGGCCGTTGCATGGCAGCGGCCTTGTTGGTGGGGGCGGGGCGGGTCAGTTCGCCGCCAGCTTGCCCAGCACCTCGAAGTAGTCCGGGAAGGTCTTGGCCACGCATTTCGGGTCGTTGATGATCACCGGCGTACCCAGCAGCGCCACCAGCGAGAAGCACATCGCCATGCGGTGGTCGTCGTAGGTGTCGATCTCGGCATTGGCGGTCAGCGTGGCCGGCGGGGTGATGCTGATGCTGTCCTGCGTTTCCACCACGCTGGCGCCGACCTTGCGCAGCTCGGTGGCCATGGCCGCCAGGCGGTCGGTTTCCTTCACCCGCCAGCTTTCCACATTGCGGATGGTGGTGGTGCCGTTGGCGGCCAGCGCGGCCACCGCGATGGTCATTGCTGCATCCGGGATGTGGTTCAGGTCCACGTCGATGGCCTTCAGCCCGCCTTGCGGCGCGCGTGCCTCGATCCAGTTGTCGCCCATGCTGATCTCGGCGCCCATCAGTGCCAGCGCGTCGGCGAATTTCACATCGCCCTGGATGCTGCTGCGGCCAACCCCTTCCACCCGTACCGGGCCGCCGGCCAGCGCGCCGGCCGCCAGGAAGTAGGAAGCGCTGGAGGCATCGCCCTCGACGTGGATTTCACCCTGCGCGCGGTAGCGCTGGCCGGCGGCGATGGTGAAGCGCTGCCAGCCGTCGCGCTGCACGCTTACGCCGAAGCGCGCCATCAGGTTGAGGGTGATCTCGATGTACGGTTTGGAAATCAGCTCGCCCACCACTTCGATGGTGACGCTCTCGCCGGTCAGCGGCAGCGCCATCAGCAGCGCGGTGAGGAACTGGCTGGAGACATTGCCCTTCACCGGAATCACCTTGCCGGCACTGATGCCGGCCGGGTGGATCTGCAGCGGCGGGTAGCCGTCATTGCCCAGGTAGCGGATGTCGGCGCCGGCCACGCGCAGCGCGTCCACCAGGTCGCCGATCGGGCGCTCGTGCATGCGCGGTACGCCATGCAGGTGGTAGTTGCCCTGCATCAGCGCCAGCGCGGCGGTAAGCGGACGGAAGGCGGTGCCGGCATTGCCCAGGAACAGGTCGGCATCCTTCACCGCAAAGGCACCGCCGGTGCCGTGCACCAGGAAGTCGCGGCTGTCGCCCTGCTGTTCCACTTTCACGCCCAGCGTAGCCAGCGCTTCCAGCATGCGGCGGATGTCATCGGAGTCCAGCAGCTCGCGCACCAGGGTAGGGCCGTCGGCCAGCGCGGCCAGTAGCAGGGTGCGGTTGGAGATGCTCTTCGAGCCGGGCAGTTTTACCGTGCCGGCCAGGCGGGGAATCGGGTGCAGCGTGAGTTGTTCCATGGTCTTGTCTTTTTGGCGTGCGGCAGGGCGCCGCGCGGGGTGATCTCGTGCAGCGACTGTACCGGTTTTGTGCACTGCGACGCAAACCTGCTGCCGGGTGGCGAGCTGCGTTACAATATCCGGTTTTGATTCAAGGCGATGTGACATGCCTACGTTGAAACCTGTAATCACCATCGATGGTCCGTCGGCATCCGGCAAGGGTACGGTGGCCGCGCTGGTGGCCGACAAGCTGGGCTTTCATTATCTGGATTCCGGCGCGCTGTACCGCCTCACCGCGCTGTATGCGCTGCGCGAGGGCGTGAGCTGGGAAGACGCCCAGGGCGTAGCCAGGTTGGCCGCACAGCTGCCGGCGGCATTCCGCGATGGCAAGGTGTGGCTGGATGGCAACGATGTCAGCGCGGCGATTCGCGCCGAGGATATCGGCATGGGCGCGTCCAAGGTGGCAGCGCTGCCGGAAGTGCGCGCCGCGCTCCTGGAGCGCCAGCGCGCCTTTCTGACCCCGCCGGGCCTGGTGGCCGACGGCCGCGACATGGGTTCGGTGGTGTTTCCGCGTGCCGAACTGAAGGTTTTCCTGACCGCCAGCGCTGCGGTGCGTGCCGAGCGGCGCTATAAGCAGTTGATCGCAAAAGGGGAATCTGCTAATCTCGTTCAGATTCAGCTGGATATCTCCGAACGGGACGCGCGCGATGCCGCCCGCACGGTTGCTCCGCTGAGGCAAGAGCCGGATGCCCGCTTGCTGGACACCTCGGCCCTGACTATCGACCAGGCGGTCGATCAGGTGCTGGCGTGGTTCGCCGCTGTCTGACAACAGATTGCGGCGGATTCCCGCAACGACGTGGCCCGGCCATTAATTTTTTGTAAACGCAGCTTGTATTTCCCTTGCGCTGGCTGCGTCTATCAACCTGACCCCGCGTGACGCAAGGCACGCACATGTGAGTATATCGAATGACTACCTTCGAAATGGAAAGCTTTGCCGCGCTGTTTGAAGAAAGCCTCTCCCTGCAGGAGATGCGCGCTGGTGAAGTGATCACCGCTGAAGTTGTTGGCGTTGATTCCAACTTCGTGACCGTTAACGCCGGTCTGAAGTCCGAATCCCTGATCCCGGTTGAAGAATTCAAGAACGACAACGGCCAACTGGAAGTTAACGTAGGCGACTTCGTTACCGTTGCGATCGATTCCCTGGAAAACGGTTTCGGCGAAACCAAGCTGTCCCGTGAAAAAGCCAAGCGTCTGGCTGCATGGGTTGACCTGGAAGAAGCGCTGGAAGCCGGCAAGATCCTGTCCGGTGTTATCAGCGGCAAGGTGAAGGGTGGTCTGACCGTTATGGTCAACGGCATCCGTGCCTTCCTGCCGGGTTCCCTGGTTGACGTGCGTCCGGTGAAAGACACCACCCCGTACGAAGGCAAGGAAGTCGAGTTCAAGGTTATCAAGCTGGACCGCAAGCGTAACAACGTTGTGGTATCCCGCCGCGCCGTTCTGGAAGAGACCCTGGGCGAAGAGCGCAAGGCACTGCTGGAAACCCTGCGCGAAGGTGCTGTTATCAAGGGTATCGTCAAGAACATCACCGACTACGGTGCGTTCGTTGACCTGGGCGGTATCGACGGCCTGCTGCACATCACCGACCTGGCATGGCGTCGTGTGAAGCACCCGTCCGAAGTTCTGGCTGTTGGCGACGAAGTAGAAGCCAAGGTACTGAAGTTCGATCAAGAGAAGAACCGCGTATCCCTGGGTCTGAAGCAACTGGGCGAAGATCCGTGGGTGGGCCTGTCCCGTCGTTACCCGTCCGGCACCCGCCTGTTCGGCAAGGTGACCAACCTGACCGACTACGGTGCGTTCGTGGAAATCGAGCAGGGCATCGAAGGTCTGGTACACGTGTCCGAAATGGACTGGACCAACAAGAACGTACACCCGTCCAAGGTAGTTCAGGTTGGCGACGAAGTGGAAGTGATGATCCTCGAGATCGACGAAGAACGTCGTCGTATCAGCCTGGGCATGAAGCAGTGCCAGGCCAACCCGTGGAACGAATTCGCCGACAACTTCAAGAAGGGCGACAAGCTGAAGGGCGCGATCAAGTCCATCACCGACTTCGGCGTGTTCGTTGGTCTGCCGGGCGGCATCGACGGTCTGGTTCACCTGTCCGACCTGTCCTGGGCTGAAACCGGCGAAGAAGCCGTGCGCAAGTTCAAGAAGGGCGACGAGGTTGAAGCCGTTGTTCTGTCCATCGACGTGGAAAAAGAACGCATCTCCCTGGGTATCAAGCAACTGGAAGGTGATCCGTTCAACAACTACGTTGCCATGAACGACAAGGGCTCCCTGGTGAAGGGTACCGTGAAGTCCGCTGATGCCAAGGGCGCCGTGATCCAGCTGGATGCCGACGTTGAAGGCTACCTGCGTGCTTCCGAAGTCTCCCGCGACCGCGTTGAAGACATCCGCACCCACGTTAAAGAGGGTGACGAAGTCGAAACCGTGATCATCGCTGTTGATCGCAAGTCCCGCTCCATCAGCCTGTCCATCAAGGCCAAGGACATGCAGGAAGAGAAAGCTGCCATGGCAGCCGTATCCTCCGATGCAAACGTGTCCGCTGGTACCACCAGCCTGGGCGCGCTGCTGAAGGCAAAACTGTCCGGCGGCAACGAGTAAGCCATGGACATGACCAAATCTGAGCTTATTGCGAGGCTTGCCGAGCGTTATCCTCAGTTGGTCGCCAAAGATGCTGAGCTGGCCGTCAAAACCATTCTGGATGCGATGGCCGGCAGCCTGGCAAAAGGGCAGCGAATCGAGATTCGCGGCTTCGGTAGCTTCGATCTGAACTACCGTCCGCCGCGGGTTGGTCGCAACCCCAAATCAGGCAGCAGCGTTGTCGTGCCTGAGAAATACGTACCGCATTTCAAGGCAGGCAAGGAATTGCGTGAGCGGGTAGATCTCGCTGACGAAGCCGACCAGTAAGCCTCTGGCAGCCTGCCAATCAACGCTGTGACCTCCGGGTCACAGCGTTTTTTTATGCCCGGCGCGCTTGGGAGGTGCCGCGCTTTCGTTTAAACTTGCCCCGCAGACCGTTTTGCCGCCGTTGTCATGGCGCGGGCGGCCTATCCCAGAGTCAACCCAGTGAGATTCCCATGCGTTACCTGTTCCGCTTGTTTGAGCTGCTGCTGCTCGTCCTGCTGGTTGCGGTCACCGTGCAGAACAGCACCGTGGTCGAATTCAAACTGTTCTTCGGCCACAGCTGGCAAGTGCCGCTGATCCTGCTGCTGCTGATTTTCTTCGTTGCCGGCGCCGTTATCGGCCTGGTGGCGACGTTTGCCTATTCCCTGCGCGTCCGTCGCGAGCTGTCGCAGCTCAAGAAGGAACTGCGCTCCCGTCAGACCGCCAGCAAGGTGGTGTCCGATCCGAGCGATGCCCTGGCCGATTGAGCCGGCGGCTTTCCTGTTTTCCGAGGTTGAATGTTGGATCTAGATCTGTGGTGGCTGTTGCTGTTCCCGGCGTTTTTCGGCCTGGGCTGGCTGGCCGCGCGCGTTGACCTGCGCGCCGTACTGAAGCAGGCCAAGGAAGTACCGGCCGCCTTTTACAAGGGGCTGGATGCGCTGGTGGATGATCGCACCGACGTGGCGTCGCGCTCGCTGGCCGAAGTGGCGCGCGCGCATCCGGATGCACTGGACGTGCAGCTGAGCCTGGGCAAACTGTACCGCCGCCGCGGCGAGAACGACCGCGCCATCCGCCTGCACCAGCAGACGCTGGAGCAACCGGACCTCACTGCCGAACAGAAGGCACAGGTGCGCTTCGAGCTGTCGCAGGACTTCCACAAGGCCGGGCTGGTGGATCGCGCCGAGGAAATCCTGCTGACGCTGCAAAAGAGCCACAGCATGGGCAAGCCGGCGCGCGAGCAGCTGCTGAGCATCTACCAGCAGGATCGCGACTGGGAGAAAGCGATCAGCACCGCGCGCGAGCTGCGCAGCGATGCGCACTCCTTCCAGCACGAGGTGGCGCAGTTCTTCTGCGAACTGGCGCAGGCCTCGCTGTACCAGTCCGATTACGACAAGGCCCGCCACTACGTGGCCGAGGCGTTTGCGGCCAACCGCAAGTGCGTGCGCGCCAGCATCCTGCTGGGCGACATCGAAGTGGCCGAAGGCCGCCAGGAAGCGGCGATTGCCGCCTGGCAGGCCATCGAGAAACAGAACTACGAATACCTGGCCATGGTGGCCGAACGCCTGTTCGACGCCTACGAAGCGCTGGGCAAACCGCATGAGGGCATCGCCCTGTTGCGCGGCTACCAGCGCACCTTTTCGCAGCTGGAGCTCACCGATCTTCTATACCAAAAGGTGGCTACCTACGAAGGCGAGGCCAAGGCACTGGAAGCCGCGCGCGAAGCGGTGCATGCCCGCCCCAACCTGCTGGGTGTCTATCGCCTCATCGAGGCGCAGATGGATGAGTTGAGCCCGGAAGGGCGTATGGATGCCGAGGTGGCGCGCGCGCTGGTGATGAAGCACGCGCAGAAGCTGAACGTGCACCGCTGCAAGCGCTGCAACTTCCGTTCGCGGGCGTTCTTCTGGCACTGCCCGGCCTGTGGCGAGTGGGAAAGCTTTACGCCCAACCGCTCGGAAACCCATTGAAAGAATACGGATAACAGCATGAATCCCCTGATTCTCGACAATGCCGCGGGTGTTACCGCGTCGCCGGTGCTGGTGGCACTGGACTTTGCCACCGCCGATGCCGCGCTGGCCTTTGCCGCGCGACTGGACCCGGCCGAGTGCCGGCTGAAAGTCGGCAAGGAGCTGTTCACCGCCGCCGGCCCGCAGCTGGTGGAACAGTTGGCCGCACGCGGCTTCCAGGTGTTCCTGGACCTGAAATTCCACGACATTCCCAATACCGTGGCGCAGGCCTGCAAGATGGCCTCCGATCTGGGCGTGTGGATGGTCAACGTGCACGCTTCCGGCGGCCGCCGCATGATGAGCGCTGCTGCTGACGCGCTGGCGCATTGCAGCCATCCGCCGCTGCTGATCGCGGTTACCGTGCTCACCAGCATGGAAGCCGCCGACCTGGCCGAAGTCGGCATCACCGTGTCGCCGCACGAGCAGGTACTGCGCCTGGCGCAGCTCACCCGCGACAGCGGGCTGGACGGCGTGGTGTGTTCGGCGCAGGAGGCTACCGAGCTGAAGTCGCTGCTGGGCCAGGACTTCAAGCTGATTACCCCGGGCATCCGCCTGGCCGACAGCGCCGCCGACGACCAGCGCCGGGTGATGACCCCGGTGGCTGCACTGGAAGCCGGCGCCGACTATCTGGTGATCGGCCGTCCGATCACCCGCGCCGAAGACCCGCTGGGCGTGCTGTCCGACATCAACGCCGATATCCGCGCCTGGCAACAGGCGCGCGGCTGAGGGTAGGGCATCGATGAGTCTGCTGCAGCAACTGGGCCTGACCCCCGACACCCTGAGTAACAAACTGGCTGCCAGCCGCGTGCTGGTAGTGGGCGACGTGATGCTGGACCGCTACTGGTTCGGCGATGTCAGCCGTATCTCGCCGGAAGCGCCGGTACCGGTGGCACGCATCAACCGCATGGAAGAGCGTGCCGGTGGTGCGGCCAACGTGGCGCGCAATATCGCCAGCCTGGGCGGCAAGGCCACCATCCTGTCGGTGGTGGGCGATGACGAAGCCGCCAGCGCGTTGTCGCGTCTGCTGGAAGCCGATGGCATTACCGCCTCGCTCAAGCGTGATGCGGAGATTTCCACCACCGTGAAACTGCGCGTGGTGGCGCGTCAGCAGCAGCTGATCCGCCTGGACTTCGAAGATGCGCCCAGCCACGAGATTCTGGCCGACAAGCTGGACGAGTACGCCACCATCGTTGCCGAGCACGATGTGGTGATCTTGTCCGACTACGGCAAGGGCGGCCTGACTCACGTATCGCGCATGATCGAACTGGCGCGAGCCGCCGGCAAACCGGTGCTGATCGACCCCAAGGGTGACGACTACAGCAAGTACGCCGGCGCAACCCTGCTGACGCCGAACCGCAGCGAGTTCCGCCAGGTGGCCGGCAGCTGGCAGAGCGAAGAGCAGCTCAATGCCAAGGCCGAGAGCCTGCGCAGCGAGCTGAATCTGGATGCACTGCTGGTAACGCGCAGCGAGGAAGGCATGACGCTGTTTCGTGCCGACGGCGCGCTGCATGAGCCGACGCTGGCCAAGGAGGTGTACGACGTCTCCGGCGCCGGCGATACCGTTATCGGTACCCTGGGCCTGATGCTGGCCGCCGGCCTGCCGCTGCCGCAGGCGATGAGCCTGGCCAATGCCGCCGCCGGCATCGTGGTGGCCAAGCTGGGCACCGCGGTGTGCCAGCAACGCGAGCTGTTTGCCCTGTAACCGTCGCAGAAAGCGAGGCTGGCATGTTGTGGCACGAGGAAGTCCTGCAGTTCTGGTTCGGCGGCAGCAGCGACGAGCTGCTGGCCGTGCCGCGTGATGCCTGGTTCCGGAAGGACGAGGTGTTCGACACCATCATCCGCGAACGTTTCCTGCCACTGGTGGACGGGTTGCAGGCAGACAGGCTGGAGCCGGCGCTGCACGATGCGCGCCAGACGCTGGCCTGGCTGATCGTGGCCGACCAGTTTCCGCGCAACCTGTTTCGTGGCGATGCGCGTGCCTTTGCCAGCGATGCGCGGGCGCGCGACGTGGCGCATGCCATGCTGGCGGCCGGGCTGGACGCCCAGCTGCCGCCGGTGGCGCGCTGGTTCTGCTACCTGCCGCTGGAGCACAGCGAACGGCTGAGCGACCAGGACGACTGCGTGCGCTGCTTCGGTGCGCTGCCGGCGGACAGCCCCGGCTACGCCGGCGTGCTGGACTACGCACGGCGCCACCGCGACATCATCGCCCGCTTCGGTCGCTTTCCGCACCGCAACGCGGCGCTGGGGCGCGACAACACCGCAGAAGAAACCGCCTTTCTGCAGCAGCCGGGCAGCAGCTTTTAACCGAATCTGATAGCGGGTTGGCCGCAAGCCGGCCCGCGCAACGAGGAATACACATGACCATCGTCGTTACCGGCGCCGCCGGCTTCATCGGCTCCAACATCGTCAAGGCGCTGAATGCGCGCGGCGAAACCGACATCCTGGCGGTAGACAACCTCACCAAGGGTGACAAATTCGTCAACCTGGTGGATTGCGAGATCAGCGACTACCTGGACAAGGAAGACTTCATCAACCTGATCGGCAGCGGCGATTTCGACGGTGAGCTGCGCGCCATCCTGCATCAGGGTGCCTGCTCGGACACCATGAACCACGACGGCAAGTACATGATGGAGAACAACTACCAGTACACGCTGGAGCTGTTCGAATTCTGCCAGGCCGAGGAAGTGCCGCTGCTGTACGCCTCCAGCGCTGCTACCTACGGCAAGGGCACGGTGTTCAAGGAAGACCGCCAGTACGAAGGCCCGCTCAACGTCTACGGCTACTCCAAGTTCCTGTTCGACCAGGTATTGCGCCGCCGCATGCGCGAGGGCCTCACCTCGCAGGTGGCCGGTTTCCGCTACTTCAACGTCTACGGCCCGCAGGAGCAGCACAAGGGCCGCATGGCCTCGGTTGCGTTCCACAACTTCAACCAGTACCGCGAAACCGGCAAGGTGAAGCTGTTCGGCGGCTACGATGGCTACGCCGACGGCACCCAGAGCCGCGACTTCGTGTCGGTGGAAGACGTGGTGAAGGTGAACCTGTACTTCCTGGACAACCCGGACCAGAGCGGTATCTTCAACCTGGGCTCCGGCCGCGCACAGCCGTTCAACGACGTGGCGGTGGCCACCGTCAACGCCTGCCGCCGCCACGAGGGCAAGCCGGCACTGAGCCTGGCCGAACTGGTGCAGCAGGGCATCCTGGAATACATCGACTTTCCGGACGCGCTGAAGGGCAAGTACCAGAGCTTTACCCAGGCCGATATCGGCAAGCTGCGCGAAGCCGGCTACCAGGAGCCGATGCTTACCGTGGAACAGGGGGTGGATCGCTACGTGGACTGGCTGATGACCCGCTGAGGACTTGCTGACGATCTGCTGCGCGTCGGCGATACGGCGTTGAAACCGTCTCCGGAATGCTCGTTGACTGCATGTCAACTCCGCCTCCTCAGCCGTTTTCGCCTTGTCTCGCTCTAGCTCGCTGGATCGTAAAGCGGTTCTGAAAGTTGGCCGCATGACAACGGGTCGCCCTGGGCGGCCCGTTTTGCATGGATCGCCGGGCTGGGCGGCTATTTGCGCTGTTTCCGGCCGGCAAGGCTTAAATTGACAGCGGGTTTGCTGATAACATCCGGCTATGGCAAGCAAGCGAGACGTAAAACAATGAAATGTCCTTTCTGCGGTGGTATGGATACCCAGGTGGTGGATTCCCGCGTCAGCGATGACGGCAGCACCATTCGCCGCCGCCGCCGCTGCCTCGCCTGCGAAAAGCGCTTTACCACCTTTGAAACCGCCGACGTGCGCATGCCGCAGGTGGTGAAGGCCGGTGGCCATCGCATCGATTTCGACGTGGAGCGGGTGCGTACCAGCTTCATGCGCGCGCTGCACAAGCGCCCGGTGTCCACCCCGCTGGTGGACGACGCCATCGACCGCATCTGCCAGCGCCTGCTGCAGCTGGGCGAGCGCGAGGTATCCAGCCGCCAGATCGGCGAAATGGTGATGAACGAGCTGGCCAAGCTGGACAAGGTGGCCTACGTGCGCTTCGCTTCGGTGTACAAGAGCTTCCAGGACATCGCCGAATTCAGCGATGCCATCAAGGAAATCCAGAAGAAACCCTGATGCCGGCCAGCGCCGCCGCCGCGGTGCCCATGACCCCGCGCTTTTTGCGGCAATGACAGCCGCTTCCGCTTTGGAGGCCCGATATGACTACATCCCGCATTACGCTGTGCGAGGCCGAAGAAACACACGCGGCCCAGCTGTTCGGGCTGATCAACTCCAGCCGCGATGCGCTGGGCCAGTGGCTGCCGTGGGTGGATAGCGCGCAGAGCGAGGAACAGGTGCGCGAATTCCTGCAGCTGCGCACCTGCGAGCGCAGTGTCGGTGCCTCGCGCACCTGCCTGATCATGGTGGACGATCAGCCGGCCGGCGTGTGCGATCTGCACAGCATCAGCAGCCAGGACTGCCGCGCCAGCCTGGGCTACTGGCTGGGCGATGCCTACGTCGGCCACGGCATTCTGCCGCAGGCGCTGCAACTGCTGATGGATATCGCCTTCCAGCAGATGGGGCTGCACCGCCTGGAGATCATTTCCGCTGCGGCCAACCTGCGCAGCTGCGCGGTGGCCGAACGCATGGGCTTCCAGTTGGAAGGCGTGCTGCGCGGCTACCTGCATATCCGCGACCGCTACTGGGATGCGCGCATCTACAGCCTGCTGGACAGTGAATGGGCCGCGCTGCCGTGAGCTTCTCCGCCGACGACCACCGCTATATGCAGCAGGCGCTGCGCCTGGCCGCTGCCGCCACCCGCCGTGCCGCGCCCAACCCGGGCGTGGGCTGCGTGCTGGTGCGCGATGGTGCCGTGATAGGCGAGGGCGCCACCCTGCAGGTGGGCGGCGATCACGCCGAGATCCAGGCAATCAAGGATTGTTACGCGCGTGGTCTGAGCCCGGTCGGCGCCACCGCCTACGTCACGCTGGAGCCGTGCAGCCACCACGGCCGCACCCCGCCATGCGCCGGGCGGCTGATTGCGGAAAAAATCGGCCGTGTCGTCGCGGCCATGGTGGACCCGTACCACGAAGTGGCCGGCCGCGGCATTGCCATGCTGCAGGCGGCCGGCATTCCGGCCGAGGCCGGCCTGCTGGAGGCCGAGGCGCGGCGCGTGCATCGCGGCTTCCTGTCGCGTGTCAGCCGGCAGCGGCCGTTTGTTACGCTGAAGGCGGCGGCCACGCTGGATGGCAAGACCGCGTTGCTCAACGGCGTCAGCCAGTGGATCACCTCGGCCGATGCCCGTCGCGACGTGCACGCGCTGCGTGCGGCCAACTGTGCCGTGCTCACCGGCAGCGGCACCGTGCTGGCGGACGACCCGCAGCTGACGGTGCGCGACGCCCCCTGCCTGCGCCAGCCGGCGCGGGTAGTGGTGGATGGCCAGCTCGCCACCGCACCGAAGGCTCGTATCTACGACACCACGCAGGCGCCGACCTGGCTGGCTACCACGGTAACGGACGAAACACGGCTGGCACCGTACCGCGCGCGCGGCGTGCTGCTGCTGACGCTGCCGGGTGCCGACGGGCGCGTGGATCTGGCGGCGCTGCTCACCGCGCTGGCCACTGCCGGCATCAACGAACTGATGGTGGAAGCCGGCGCCGGTCTTAACGGGGCACTGCTGCAGGCCGCACTGGTGGACGAGGTGGTGCTGTACCTGGCGCCCTACCTGGCCGGCGATGCCGCGCGCGGCCTGTTCGACTGGCCGGCGCTGCACTCGCTGGACGACAAGCTGCCGCTGGATATCGACGACGTGCGCAAAGTGGGCTGCGATCTGCGCCTGACGTTGCGGCCGCGTGGCCGCTGATTTCGCGCTTGGTGCGTTTTCGGAATTGTCTGATAAAGAATGAGGCGCTATGCTGGGGCCCGCGCGGGAAGCACGCGCGTAATTCTGGAGACAGCCACGCATGAGCAGCGCGGATAAAGGCAGCAAACAAGAAACGGGTGATGCGCAGGACGCACTGGATGCCTACCTGCGGCTACTGGAAAGCAAGGGGGCGGATAGCGAGGTACTGGTACTGCGCCGCCGTGTGCTGTCGCGGCTGAACCTGCTGATGCGCGGCCAGCCGCGCAACACCACCATCTACCGCTCCGCGGTGGATGCGTTGTTATCGCTGTGTCTGCCGGAAGACCGCCCCGGCGCCATGACCGCCGCGCGCGAGTACTACTATTTCTGGATCGGCGACGTGAAGAAAGTCACCGAGATGAACGCCCGCTCCGGCTTCACCACCCGCCACGTACGCCTGCCGGTACTGTCCTCCTTCGATGACCTGCAGCAGCGCATGCAGCAGGACGGCTACAGCCAGTTCCCGCCGTCGCTGGAGCTGTACCTGGGCCAGCTGTACGAGCTGGGTTCCGAGGAAGAAGTGCTGGGCGAGCGCGGCGCGCTGCTCAAGCCGCTCTTGTACCTGCTGCACGATCAGAGCCACCACCCGGACAGCTACCGCATGGCGGTGGATGCCATGCTGCTGCACCTGAGCGACAGCGAGGCCAAGGAGAGCTTCCTCTCCATCGCCCGCGAATTCTTCTACTACTGGCTGTCGTTCCCGGATGCCGACGTGCGCGGCCAGTTCGGGGAGGCGCAATCTGCCTGAGTACGATCTCGCCCGCCTGGGCGAGACAAGGCAGAAACGGCCGGGGGGCGCGGAGTTTGCCAATGCTCAGCGTGCCGCCGCCGCCGTTTATAACACCGCAGCGCCGCAGATCGTGGCCAGCTGTTCCGCCGGCCAATTGAGCGCCGGCGTTGCCAATGGCATCATGCGGCCAACCCTGATTTCACCCGGAGTACCGCATGAGCGCACCTGCCTACCAGCAACTGGAAACCATCTTTACCCGCCTGTACCGCTACCAGCACCTGGCGGCCATTGCCGGCTGGGACCAGGCGGCAATGATGCCGCCCCAGGGCAACGATGCCCGCGGTGCCGCCATGGCCGAGCTGTCGGTGCTGATGCACGGCACGCTGACCGACCCGCAGCTCAAGAGCTGGCTGGCTGCCGCCGAACAGGAAGACCTCGACGCCACCCAACGCGCCTCGCTGCGCGAAATGCGCCGCAGCTGGCAGCATGCCAACCTGCTGCCGGCTTCGCTGGTGGAGGCCAAGGCGCTGGCCGGCAGCCGTTGCGAGCACGCCTGGCGCGAGCAGCGCAAGGCCAACGACTGGCAGGGCTTCCTGCAGAACTTCCGCGAAGTACTGCGCCTGTCGCGTGAAGAGGCGCAGCTGCTGGCCGACGCCACCGGCAAGGGCCGCTACGACGCGCTGATGGACAAATACGAGCCGGGGATGAACAGCGCCGAAGTCGAGCGCATCTTCGGCGACGTGAAAAGCTGGCTGCCGGGGCTGATCCGCCAGGCCATGGACAAGCAGGCCGGTGAAACGCTGCAGGCGGCCAAGGGGCCGTTTGCGGTGGAGAGCCAGCGCGCGCTGGGCATGGAGATCATGGGCCTGCTGGGTTTCGATTTCGATGCCGGCCGGCTGGATGTCTCTGTACACCCGTTCTGCGGTGGCGTGGCCGAGGACGTGCGCATCACCACCCGTTACCGCACCGATGACTTCATGCAGAGCATGATGGGCATCGTGCACGAGACCGGCCATGCCCGCTACGAGCAACGCCTGCCGCGCGAACTGGTACACCTGCCGGTGGGCCAGGCGCGGTCGATGGGCATTCACGAAAGCCAGAGCCTGTCGTTCGAGATGCAGCTGGGCCGTGGCCCGGCCTTCCTCAAGCTGATCGCGCCGCTGGTGCGCAAGCACCTGGGCGAGCAGCCTGCGTTCGATGCGGCCAACCTGTCGCGCATGTATACCCGCGTTCGCCCCGGCTTCATCCGCGTGGATGCCGACGAGCTGACCTACCCGGCGCACGTGATCCTGCGCTTCGAAATCGAGCGCGCGCTGATCGAGGGCGACATCGAGGCCGAGGACATTCCGGCGCTGTGGGACGAGAAAATGCAGGCCTACCTGGGCATCGACACCCGCGGCAACTATCGCGACGGCTGCATGCAGGACATCCACTGGACCGACGGCAGCTTCGGCTACTTCCCCAGCTACACCCTGGGTGCCATGTACGCGGCGCAATACTTCGCCACCATTCGTCGCCAGGTGCCGGATCTGGACGCGCGCATCGCCGCCGGCGATCTGGCGCCGGTGTTCGACTGGCTGGAAGCCAATATCTGGTCGCAGGCCAGCCGCTGGGAAACCGGCGAACTGGTGCAGCGCGCCACCGGCGAGGCGCTGAACCCGACGCACTTCCGCGCGCACCTGGAAGCGCGTTACCTGTAAGTCCTGGTGTTGTGGAAACGGCGGCAGCCTGCGGGCGAGCCGCCGTTTTTGTTGCTTGCCTGCTTGCGGCCAACCTTATGTCACAACGGCGGATAGCCCAGCGGGCATCCGCCCTACCTTTGCGCTCGGAAGAGAACAACGGCGGCTCATGGCGAACCGCCGTTGTTGTTTGCCGCGAAGTAGGGCGGAAGCCCCGCAGGGGCGTTCCGCCATCATGCGGCCAACGTTGAGGGTTGGCCGCATGTGCCATGTCGTGGCTGTCTCGACCTGTCGCCCGAACCGGTAGGGCGGGTTGAACCAGCGGTTCATACCCGCGTGAGCCACCAGCGCTGCGCGGGTATGGCTTGCAGCCAACCTGCCCTACGCTTGTGCTCGGAACGGAACAACGGCGGCTCATGGTGAGCCGCCGTGTTGTTTGCCGCGAAGTAGGGCGGAAGCCCCGCCGGGGTGTTCCGCCATCATGCGGCCAACGGTGAGGGTTGGCCGCATGGCCATGTCGTGACTGTTTCGACCTGTCGCCCGAACCGGTAGGGCGGGTTGAACCAGCGGTTCATACCCGCGTGCACCAGCGCGCTGCGCGGGTATGACCTGCAGCCAACCCGCCCTACGTGCTCATGCCGTTACGTCTGTGCGCGCCGTACCCGTGCACTGCGCGCCAGTTCGCCCAGCCGCTGCAGTGCGCCAACATAGCGCTCGTCCAGCGGCTGGCAGCAGGACAGCCGCAGCGCATTGCGGTAGCGGCCGCTTGGCGAGTACAGCGGGCCGGGCGAGATGCTGATGCGCTCGGCGATGGCGGCGTGGAACAGCGCCACCGTGTCGTAGTCCTCCGGCAGCTCCACCCAGATCAGGAAGCCGCCGCTGGGGGTGGTGGCGTGGGTGCCGGGCGGGAAGTGCTCGGCGATCAGCGCGCGCACCTTGTCCACGTGCAGCGCGTAGCGGCGCTTGAGCGCGCGCAGGTGGTGGTCGTAGCCGCCGGATTCCAGGAAGGTGCCCAGCGTTTCGCACAGCACCAGCGGCTCGGCGATGGAGCTGGCGAACTTCAGCTTCTTGATCTCCTCGCCAAAGCGGCCGCCTTCCAGCCAGCCGACGCGGAAGTCCGGCGCCAGCGTCTTGGTGTAGCTGGCGCAGACCAGTACCCAGCCGTCCTGGTCGAAAGCCTTCACCGCCGGCTGCAGTGCGTCGCCGAACTGCAGCTCGGCATACAGCGCGTCCTCGATCAGCGGCACGCGGTGGCGGTTCACCAGTGCGGCCAACCTTTTCTTGTTGTCGGTGGGCATGCTGCAACCCAGCGGGTTGTGCACATTGGGCATGGCGATGATGGCGTTGAGGCGCTTTTCCTGCAGCAGCAGTTCCAGCGCGTCCAGCGCCAGGCCGTGCTGCGGGTCGGTGGGAATCTCCACCGCCTTCAGCCCCAGGCTGTTGAACAGCGGCAGCAGGTTGAAGTAGGTGGGCGATTCGATGCCCACGGTGTCGCCGGGGCGGGTGATGGCGCGCAACGCCAGCTGCAGTGCCTCCATGGCGCCGTGGGTGAGGATGATGTTGTCGGCCTGCAGCGCCATGCCCAGCTCCAGCCCGCGGCGGGCGATCTGGGTGCGCAGCCGTTCCGAGCCCGGCGGCAGCGCGTAGTTGCCCACCAGCCCCGGCTGTTTGCGTAGCACCTGGCCCATCAGCCGCGCCAGCCGGGCGGAGGGGTAGAAGTCGCCGCCGCGCGGGCAGGCCAGTGCCATGTCGATGTAGCCCGGTGTCTGCTGCGCCTTCAATGCCGCGCCGATCAGATCCAGCACTGCGCCGTCGGTGCCGCGTGCCGGGCCGGGGCGGTGGCTGGCGCCGCGCGCCGGCGACGGCAGCCGCGAGCGCACGTAGTAGCCGCTTTGCGGCCGCGCCTCGATCAGGCCGCGGTCTTCCAGCACGCGGTAGGCGGCCACCACGGTGTTGAGCGACAGCTGGCGGCTGCTGGCGGTCTTGCGCACCGAGGGCAGGCGCGAGCCGGGTGGCAGGGTGCCCAGGTTGATGGCGGAGGACAGGTCATCGGCTAGCTGCTGGTACAGGGTGGCGGTGCTCATCGGCATCTCGTGACAGCGGGGTGGAAAAGTGATGGTGACAGTTGCCTGCTGCCGGTAACTGTCACCGTGACAATAACAAATCCGTGCGGCTGTAACCAGAGTTGGCGCGCCATTAGCATGTACTCATCGCTATCCGTTCATGAGGAGCAAGCCATGCTGAGCTGGCCATTACTGAGTTATGTCGCGCTGATGTCCGTTACCCCCGGCCCCAATAACCTGATGTTGGCCGCATCCGGAGTCAATTTCGGCTGGCGCCGCACCGTGCCGCACATGCTGGGCATTTCCGGCGGCCACGGTTTGCAGATCCTGCTGGTGTCGCTGCTGCTGGGCTGGGTGCTGGCGCTGCTGGAACAGGGGCGGCTGTGGCTGGCGCTGGCCGGCTGTAGCTACCTGTTCTGGCTGTCGTGGCAGGTATGGCGCGCCGGTGCGCCGCAGGGGCGGCAGGCGGGCAAGCCGCTGGGCTTCATCGGTGCGGCGGCGTTCCAGTGGGTGAATCCCAAGGCCTGGGTGATGGTGGTGAATACCAGTGTGCTGTTCCTGCCGCACGATGCCACCGCCGGACATTCGCTGCTGCTGGCACTGATCTGCGCCATGGTGAACCTGCCGTGCATCGCGGTGTGGGCCGGCATGGGTGACGCGCTGCGCCACCACCTGGCGCGCGAGCGGGTGCGGCTGTGGTTCAATGGCGTGATGGCCACGGCGATGGCGGCGACTGCCGGCTACCTGCTGTGGGATGAACTGTTGCTGGCGGGGGTATGGTGATGCGTTATCTGGGGCTGCTGGGCGGCATGAGCTGGGAATCGACACTGCATTACTACCAGCTGATCAACGAAGGCGTGCGCGCACGCCTTGGCGGGTTGCACTCGGCGCCGCTGCTGCTGCACAGCGTGGATTTCGCCCCGGTGGCCGCGCGGCAGCGCGCCGGGGAATGGCAGGCGCTGGGCACGCAGCTGGCGGCCGCCGCGCAGGGGCTGCAGCAGGCCGGGGCCGGGGCGCTGCTGCTGTGTACCAATACCATGCACAAGGTGGCGCCGGCCATCGAGGCGGCGGTGGATGTGCCGCTGCTGCACATTGCCGACCCGACCATTGCCGCGCTGCAGGCCGCCGGCGTGCAGCGCGTGGGCCTGCTCGGCACCCGCTTCACCATGGACGAGGCGTTCTACCGCGACAGGTTGGCCGCAGCCGGTTTGCAGGTGCTGTTGCCGGACGAAGCCGGCCGCAGCGAGGTACATCGGGTGATCTTCGACGAGCTGTGCCTGGGCCGGGTGCTGCCGGCCTCGCGCACGGCTTACCAGCGGGAGATCGCCGCCATGCAGGCGGCTGGTGCGCAGGCGGTGATCCTGGGCTGCACCGAGATCGGCATGCTGCTGGGCGCGGACGACAGCCCGCTGCCGCTGTTCGACACCACCGCGCTGCACGCGGCGGCAGCGGTGGCGTGGCTCACCGCCGGCGCCACTTATTGAAAGCTGCCCCCTGCACCGCCGATAATGCAAACAGTGCGTCATCGCGACGCAGGGGGAAGGCAGTGAGCAAGATCTGTTGGGGCACCGTGCTGGCCATGGTGCTGGCCGGTGCGGCACAGGCACAGACCGTGACGGTTTGTGCCGAGCGCTGGGTGCCGTTTGTCTACCGCGACGACAATGGCGAAGTGAAGGGCCTGGGCGCCGAGGTGCTGCAGCAGGTAGCCCGGCAGCACGATGCCACCGTGCACTTCCAGTTCCTGTCCATGAGTGGCTGCTACAAGCAGGCCGCCGCCGGGCGCGCCGATGTGGTGGCTTTTGCCACGGCGCGGGAAACCCCGGCGGGCTGGCTGCAGAACCAGCGGCCGCTGGTGTACTGGCCGCTGCATGCCTGGGTGTCGTCCACGCTGCCGGAACAGCGCTATCACGAGTTGCAGCAGTTCGCCGGCCTGCGCGTGGCCTGGGTGCCGTCCTACGATTATCCGCAGCCGCTGGTGAAGCAGACGCATTGGCGCCGGGTGGAGGCGCCGGATACCCAGGCCTCATTCACCATGCTGGCCGGCGGCCGGGTGGACGTGGTGTTCGATGACTACCAGGCCACGCAGGACATCGCCCGCCAGCTCGGCGGCCGGGTCAAGCGGCTGGAAGGGCTGGTGGCCAGCCACCATGAAACGTTCAGCATTCGCCCCGGGCTGGAGTGGCTGCGCGACGGCATCGAGCAGGAGGCCGCCAGGCTGGCCGAGAACGGCACGCTGGAGCAGTTCTACCTGCAGTATTTCCGCGTCAGCTGGGGGCAGGTGCTGGCGGTGCCGCACTGAGCAGGCTTAGGCGCGTGCCAGCCAGGCCAGCAGCCCCTGCGCCGCGGCGCGGCCGCTGGCAAAACAGGCGGTGAGCAGGTAGCCGCCGGTGGGCGCTTCCCAGTCCAGCATCTCGCCGGCACAGAACACGCCGGGCAGTGCCGTCAGCATCAGGTTTTCGTCCAGCGCCTCGAAGCGCACGCCGCCGGCGGTGCTGATGGCTTCGTCGATGGGGCGCGCAGCGCGCAACGTCAGCGGCAGCGCCTTGATGGCGGCGGCCAGGCGCGCCATATCGTTGAAGCTTTCCTTGTCCAGCAGCTCGCGCAGCAGGCCGGCGCGGGCGCCGTCGATGCCGCATTGCTTGCGCAGGTGGTTGGAGAGCGATGCCGCGCCGCGGCCGCGCTGCAGTTCGCTGCGCAGCCGTTCCAGATCGCGGTCCGGCGCCAGGTCCAGCTGCACGCTGGCGCTGCCGTCGCGGTTGATGCGCTCGCGGATGGCGGCGGCAAAGCCGTATACCAGGTTGCCCTCGATGCCGTCCTGCGTCAGCACCATCTCGCCGCGGCGGCTCAAGGGCTGGCCGTGCACATCTTCGAAACCCAGCGCCACGTTCTTCAGCGGGCTGCCGGCAAACTTGGCGGCAAAGTGCTCGCTCCAGCCGCAGACAAAGCCGCAGTTGGCCGCCTGCAGCGGTGCGGCATCCACGCCTTTGGCCGTCAGCAGCGGCAGCCAGCGGCCATCCGAGCCCAGTTTTGCCCAGCTGCCGCCACCCAGCGCCAGCACGGTGGGGGCGTGCTCGCGCAGCACTTCACCCGCCGGGGTGGCAAAGCGCAGCCGGCCGGCATCGTCCCAGCCCAGCCAGCGGTGGCGCACGTGCAGCTGCAGACCGGCCTCGCGCAGCCGCGCCAGCCAGGCGCGCAGCAGCGGCGCCGCCTTCATGGCGGTGGGAAACACCTTGCCGGAGCTGCCGACGAAAGTCTCGATGCCGAGGCCATGTACCCAGCTGCGCAGCGCATCGGCATCGAAGGCATCGACGATGGGCGTCAGTTCGCGTTCGCGCAGGCCGTAGCGCGCCAGGAACGGCGCCCGCGGCTCGCTGTGGGTAATGTTCATGCCGCCCACGCCGGCCAGCAGGAACTTGCGGCCAACCGAGGGCATGGCGTCGAACAGTTCGACCTGCAGTCCGTGCTGCAACAGCAGCTCGGCGGCCATCAGGCCGGCCGGGCCGCCACCGATGACGATGGCGCGTGGAGAAGGAGTAGGGGACATACGCAAACTTGCTCGCAAGGGCGCCTCGAAAAACGCCGCTTTCCTTGCGCTACGGCGCTGCTCACGAAAAATCCCGCCTTGCCTATATGCTGCGTCGGGATTTTCGCTTGCGCCATGTCGCGCCCGGAAAGCGGGGTTTTCGTGGCACCCGTAAGGTTGGCCGCAGGGGCGAGGCCGCGATTGTACCGAATCGGCGTGGCGGCGGCCCGTGTTTGGGGAATTGTCGGAAAGGGGCGGGCTGCACTTTGCCGAGTGCGATTTCATGGCTGATTTCATGACTACGGCGTTTGCCGCATTCCAAGCGGCTGTTTAAAATGGCGGGCTGCCTGTAGTGCAGCAAAGAACATGATTTTTAAATGAAATATTGAACAGAACTGGGAATTTTCGGAACAAATATGTCAGTGGTATCGGAAAGAAATAGTTATGAATACCAGTTGTCGCCCACGCTGCCGCGCCGGGCGACCGCCATTATCGAGCTGCCGGACGGCGTACTGGTGACAGCCAGCCAGACCGGGCGCTTCTGTCTGCCTGGCGGCGCCTCGCAGCGCGGTGAGCTGCGCTCGCAGGCACTGCTGCGCCATATCCGCGAGCAGACCGGGCTGCGCATCAATTCCATGCTCTACCTGTTCGACCACGTTACCCAGCACAATGCGCACAAGGTCTACCTGGCGATTGCCCAAGGCGTGCCCAGGCTGCAGGAGGCCGGCAGCCGCATGACGCTGATCACTTCGCCGGATACCGAGATGGACGTGCACGTGGAATCGCGCGCCATCCTGCGCCGCTATGCCAAGGTGCGTGGCGAGCAGGGCGCCAAGAGCGAGGCGGTGCGCGCCATGCTGCAGCTGGCGCGCTATATCGCCAAGGTGGAATGAGTACCGCGCTGGCCGCGGATGCACGCTGGCGCCCGCTGGACGAATTCGGCTTCGATGCCGCGCTGGTAGCGCAGCCGGGCATCAGCCTGGTGATGTTCGGCCAGCCGCACTGCGGTGCCTGCCATGGCTGGCGTAGGCAGCTGCCGCACTGGCTGGAAGACGGCATTGCGCTGTTCTACGTGGACGTGGCGGTGGCCAGCGCACTGGCGCGGCGCTTCGAACTGTTCCATCTGCCGGATTTTGCGCTGTACCGCGATGGCGCGTTCCACTGCATGTGGCGCAGCGCCTTCAGCCGCGCCGAGGTTGGCCGCAAGCTGCAGGCCGCACTGCAGGCGCCGGCGCAGGAAGAACCCTGAGCCATGCCAGCTCGCCAACAAGAAAAAGCCCGCTGCTGCGGGCTTTTTTGTTTTGTTCCGGCGGTGCTTATTTCAGCAGGTCTGGGATGCTGATGATGCCCATATTGCTGCCGGCACCCAGCAGGCCCAGCAGCAGCGCCAGCGACAGCGGCGAGAACAGCAGGATGCCCAGCAGCACCCGGCCACGGCTGCGGCCGCTGCAGCGGGTAAGCGCATTAACCAGCACCAGCACATTGCCGATGCCCAGCACCATGGACAGCCCCTGCGATACATCGTCCGGCAGCCAGTAGGTGAGCGGGTCCAGTATCTGCAGCCCGCTGCAGGCCAGGATCAGCCCGAACAGCGAATACGGCAGCCGCTCGCCGCCGCGGCTGAGCCACCAGCGCATGAACAGGCTGAGGCCCAGCGTCTCCAGCGTCACGTACAGGGTGAACAGCGCCACCACATTGGCCGGCTCGCCCCGGGCGCCGGAGCTGATGGCGCCGGCAGCGGCCAGGGTGCCCAGCAACAGCAGCACCAGCAGCAGCTGCAGCGGGGAGTAGCGGTAGTGTTCCAGCGGGGCGACGCGCAGGCGAACCAAGTCGATGGCGTCGTGCAACAGCGGCAGGCTCATCAGTCGAAGATCACGGTTTTGTTGTTGTAGGCGAGGATGCGGTTTTCCAGGTGCCAGCGCACGGCGCGCGACAGTACCACGCGTTCCAGGTCGCGGCCTTTCTGGATCAGGTCTTCCACGTCGTCGCGGTGCGAGATGCGGGTGACTTCCTGCTCGATGATCGGGCCGTCATCCAGGATCTCGGTAACGTAATGGCTGGTGGCGCCGATCAGCTTCACGCCGCGGGCGAAGGCGCGGTGGTAGGGCTTGGCGCCGTCGAAGGCCGGCAGGAAGCTGTGGTGGATGTTGATGACGCGGTGCGGGTAGCGCTCCACGAACTTGTGCGACAGCACCTGCATGTAGCGCGCCAGTACGATCAGGTCCACCTCGGCGGCTTCCAGCAGCGCCCACTGCTCGGCCTCGGCCTGTTCCTTGTTGTCCTTGTTCACGCTGATGACGTGATAGGGAATGCCGTGGTATTCGGCCAGGCGGCGGCAGTCGTCGTGGTTGGAGATGATCAGCGGAATGTCGCAATCCAGCTCGCCGATGCTCCAGCGGTGCAGCAGGTCCACCAGGCAGTGCTCGTATTTGGAGACGAAGATCGCCATGCGCGGCTTGCGCACCGACAGCGATACCTCCCACTGCATATGGTATTTCTCCGCGATCGGCGCAAAGGCAGCGGCGAAGTTCTCCATCGGCAGGCTGAAACCGGCCAGATCCCACTGCACGCGCATCAGGAACAGGCCTTCCACCGGGTCCTGGTGCTGGTCGGCGTGCTGGATGTTGGCGTTGTAGGTGAGCAGGAAGTTGGCAATGGCAGCGACCAGGCCCTGGCTGTCCGGGCAGCTCACCAGCAGGGTGGCGGAATGTCTGTTACTCATCGGGTGGCTCTTTGTCCGTTCTTGTCGGGTGAAACGCAAACGCCACCGCCGGCACGGGGCAGACGGTGGCGTCGGTGCGGCATGCTGTCTGCGATCAGGCGTTGAGGTTGGCCGAATCCAGCGTGTTCTGCAACAGGGTAGCCACGGTCATCGGGCCGACACCGCCCGGTACCGGGGTGATGAAGCTGGCGATGTCGCGCGCCGGGGCAAAATCCACGTCGCCGCAGATGCTGCCGTCGGCCAGGCGGTTGATGCCCACGTCGATCACCACCGCGCCCGGTTTCAGCCATTCGGCCTTCACGAACTTGGGAATGCCCACTGCGGCTACCACGATGTCGGCGCGGCCAACTTCGGCGGCGAGGTCAGCGGTGGCGCTGTGGCACACGGTGACGGTGGCGCGTGCCAGCAGCATTTCCAGTGCCTGCGGGCGGCCAACGATGTTGGATGCGCCCACGATCACCACGTTCTTGCCTTTCGGGTTGATGCCGTACTCTTCCAGCAGCGTCATCACGCCGCGCGGGGTACATGGGCGCAGCAGCGGCATTTTCACCGCCAGGCGGCCCATATTGTACGGGTGGAAGCCGTCGACATCCTTCTTCGGGTTGATGCGCTCGATCACCAGCTGCGGGTCGATCTGCTTGGGCAGCGGCAGCTGCACCAGGATGCCGTCCACGCCGTCGTCGGCGTTAAGCTCGTCGATGATGGCCAGCAGTTCCGCCTGGCTGGTGCTGCCCGGCAGGTCGTAGGCGACGGAGCGAATGCCGGCCTTTTCGCAGGAACGCTTCTTGTTCTTGACGTAGATGCCGGAGGCCGGGTCATCGCCTACCAGGATCACGGCCAGGGCCGGGGCGCGCTTGCCGGCTGCCACACGGGCATCCACGCCTTCGCGCACTCGGTTGATCAGGGTTTCGGCGACGGCCTTGCCGTCGATTAGTTGTGCCGCCATGCTGCTATCCACCTAAAAAATCGGTTGGTTGGAAGGAAAGGCCGGATTTTCGCATTTTTTGGGCGTTCTGCTCAATCGCTTCAAAGGCTTGCCGTGCTCTGATAGCAAGATTTTTTTATTGCAAGCTGTCGCGTGCTGGCCTCGGCTTCGATAAGCAAATGGCATCTGATTGCAAATATTCTGCACGGGCAGTTGACACAGGATAGGCCGGTCAGTATAGTTCGCAGCCTGTTGTCGGGGCGTAGCGCAGCCTGGTAGCGCATCTGCTTTGGGAGCAGAGGGTCGTGAGTTCGAATCCCACCGCCCCGACCAACAGCCTAATTAGTAAGCACGCCCGACGTGAGCGCCCGTAGCTCAACCGGATAGAGCACCGACCTTCTAAGTCGGGGGTTACAGGTTCGATTCCTGTCGGGCGCGCCAAGATTTGCAGTGGTGGATGTAGCTCAGTTGGTAGAGTCCCGGATTGTGATTCCGGTTGTCGTGGGTTCGAGCCCCATCATTCACCCCATAAACAAGGTTTGTCAGCCTCTGGCTGGTGAACGCACCGCTCAGCGGTGGATGTAGCTCAGTTGGTAGAGTCCCGGATTGTGATTCCGGCTGTCGTGGGTTCGAGTCCCATCATCCACCCCAGAATAAACCCGGCTTCGGCCGGGTTTTTTCGTTATTCCATCTGTTTGGTCAGGTTGTCGGCAGTGAATTTCACCGTATAATCGGATACATTTGCATGTATCCGATAATCAGAGCCGCGCCATGACCACCCTGCAGCCCATCAAACGTCAGACCCTGACCAGTGCCGTTACCGAATCCTTGCGTCAGCGCATTCTGTCGGGCGAGTTTGCCGATGGGCAGCAGCTGCGTCAGGAAGCGCTGTCCAACGAGTATGGCGTCAGCCGGGTGCCGGTGCGCGAGGCACTGCGCCAGCTGGAGGCGGAAGGGCTGATCCAGATCATCGACCACAAGGGCGCGCTGGTGTCCAAGCTGTCGCTGGACGACGTGCTGGAACTGGTGGAAATCCGCGCCATGCTGGAAAGCGAGCTGCTGCGGGTGGCGATTCCGCGCCAGGAGGCGGCGGACCTGGAGGTGGCGGAGGCGACGCTGAAGGAATTCGAACTGGCGCTGTCCAGCAACGATATCCGCCACTGGGGCGAGCTGAACTCGCGCTTTCACCTGGCGCTGTACCGCGCCGCCAAGCGCCCGAATACCCTGGCGCTGCTGGAACAGCTGCACAACAAGACCGACCGTTACACCCGCATGCAGATCCTGCTGACCCGCACCATGGAACGTGCCCACGAGGAGCACACCAAGCTGCTGGACATGTGCCGCAAGGGCGCGGCGGACGAGGCGGCGGAATTCCTGCGTTTCCATATCCTGTCCGCCGGCCATGCGCTGGAAGCGCACCTGAAGGACAAGGAAGCGCGTCGCTGATCCGCAGCACGTCCACCAGAACAATGCCGTTCACCTGTTGGTGAACGGCATTGTCGTTTCTGCGGCGGCCTGCTTTCAACTACCTGGCTTGCGGCCAACTAGTGCAGTGTCTGGATATAGGCCGCCAGCGCGTTGATCTCTTCATCCTTCAGTGTCTTGACGATGGCCTGCATCTCCGCCGCTGCCGGGCGCTGGCTGCCGGCAAACGCGTGCAGCTGCCTGGCGACGTAGGCCGCGTGCTGGGCGGCCAGGCGCGGCCCGCTTTCACTGCCTTCGCCGCGCTGGCCGTGACAGGTGGCGCAGGCGGAGGTGCCCTTGCCGTCGATGCCGTTGTGGAAGATACGGTCGCCAGCCGCGGCCTGCGCCGCATCGACGGCAGCGGTGTTGGCCGCCGCTTTCTGGCCGAAGAAGTAGTCGCTCAGGCCGGCAATAGCGGCATCGTCCAGCGTGCTGCCGCTACGCCACATGAAGTCGTGCGCCGACTGGTCGCTGCGGCTGTGCTCCTTCATTGCCTGCAGCTGCTGTGCCAGGTAGCCGGCCTGCTGTCCCGCCAAGCGCGGAATCAGTGGCGACGAACTATTGCCGTCGGCATTGTGACAGCTGGCGCACCACTGGCGGGCCATGTCCTCGGGCGTGGCGGCCTGGCTGGGCGCCAGCAGTGCCAGCAGCAGCCCGCAAAGCGCGCCATGGATGATCTTCATTGCCTGTCCTCCTTGCTTGTTCTGAACGCCATTGCGTTGAAGAGCGGATATTTACTCTGTGTAGCCGGGCCTGGCGGCATGGCAAGAAAAAACCACCGCCATACGCCGCCCGCGGCCGTTATGGTTGGCCGCAGGGCAGCGGCGGCCGGCTTGCCGTGCTCAGGGATGGCGCTGGCGATCCTGCGGGTAGGCGTATACCACCTTGCGCTGGCGCACTTCGCCTATTACCGGAATGTCCAGCTTGATGGCCTCGTGATCGCTGGTGGAGAACGGGTGGCGATAGGTGGTGATCAGGCCGGCTACCGGCTGGCGCAGGTCTTCCAGCGCGGCACGCACCCGGGGGCCGTCGGTGCTGCCGGCCTGCTGCATGGCGGCAGCCAGCAGCAGCAGGCTGTCGTAGCCCTGGGCGGCGGAGGGCGGCGAGGGGATGCGTTCGCCCGGATTGCGCTGCAGGTAGCGGCGGATGAAGTCGGCGCGCAGCGGGGTGTTGCCGTCCTCGATGAAGGTCTGCACCATGCGCGCGCCTTCGGCATTGGGGCCGGCGTTGTCGATGAAGTTGGACATCGACAGCGTCCAGCTGCCGATCAGCGGGATGCGCCATTCCATCTGCGCCAGGGTGTTGGCGATCTGCGCCAGCTCCGGGCCGATGGTGTAGGTGAGGATGCACTGCGCGCCGGCAGTGCGCGCCTCGCGCAGTGCGCCGCTCATGTCCAGTTCGCCGTTGTGGAACTGCTGCACGCTTACCGGCTGGATGCCGCTGGCGGCCAGCGCCTTGAGCAGGTCCTGCTGCCCCAGCTGGCCGTAGTTGCTGCTGTCGTTCAGCACCGCCACGCGGCGAAAGCCGCGCCGCAGCGCCTCGCGCACGATCAGCGGTGCCTGCAGCGCATCCGAGGCGGCAACGCGGAACACATAGTTGGCCGCATAGCGCGGCGGCAGGAACTGCTGTGTCACTACGTGCGCGGTGGCCACCGCGGTAATGGCCGGGATGCTGGCCTGCTGGTAGCGGTATTGCGAGGCCAGCGCCACGCCGCTGTTGGCAAAGCCCACCGTGGCCACCACCTGCTGCTTGTCGATCAGCTCGCCGGCCACGCGGATGGCGTAGTCCGGGCGGCCGCGGTCGTCGCGCTCCACCAGCTGGATCTGCCGCCCCAGCACGCCGCCGCTGCGGTTGATGTCTTCCGCCGCCAGGCGGATGCCGCCGCGCATGCTCAGCCCCATCGGTGAAGAGCCGCCGCTGAACGGGCCGGACACGCCGATACGTATCGGCGGCGCGGCCGCGGCAAGGGCGGAGCAGAGCAACAGGGCAAGACAGGCAAGGCGGGGCACGGGCTGTTCCTGATGGCGGTGTTGGCGTGAAGTGCCTATTATCGCATTCCGACTTCCCTTGCGGCCAACCTCCTGGCGTCCAGTGCATGCGCACCCCCCGCTTTTACACCACATTCAAGCGCAGCCGTTTTTACCGGCTGATGCCCAACAGCACCATCGTGCTGTTCTTCCTGACCATGGCGGTGATGCTGTGGACGCTGGATGCGCGTGAAAACGAACAGCTGCGTACCGACCTGGCCAAGGACACGCTGTGGGCGGAGCAGACCATGCGCCTGCGGCTGGATGGCCAGCAGGAAGAGCTGCAGCAGATGGCGCGCGACATCGGCCGCGAGGAGCTGGACGAAGAGGGCTTCCTGGTGCAGGCCTCGCAGTTCCTGGCCAATACCCCGGAAATGGTGGCGACGGTGTGGGCCGACGCCGGCTTTACCCTGCGCTGGGTGGCGCCGTACGAGGATTCCGGCCTGGCCGTCGGCTCCCGCCTGTCCGGCCCCAGCGTCAGCGCCTTCGTGCAGGCGCGCAACAACGGGCATGCGCTGTTCGGCCAACCCTACCAGCTGGAAAACGGCGAGTGGCGCTTCGACCTGATGGTGCCGGTGTTCCGCGACAGCCAGTTCCGCGGCATGGTGATCGGCATCTACCAGGCCAATGCCTTCGTGCGACGCGTGCCGCCATCGTGGTTTGCCGAAAAATACTACCTGGAGCTGGGCAGCGGCGCGCGCATCCTGGCCAGCAACGCCCACAACACCACCGCCAGCCGGGTGGTGCAAAGCATCCACCTGGGCGGCACGCCGCTGCAGCTGCTGGCGCGGCCGGTGCGCAGCAGCGTGGACAAGAACCGCATGATCCAGCTGGGGCTGATCGCCGGGCTGTCGGTGCTCACCCTGCTGAGCCTGATCAGCCTGTCGCGTCACATCCGCAGCCGGGTGGCGGCGGAGCGCGAGCGCGACCGCGTGTACACCCTGTCGCGCGAATGGCTGGGAGTGATGCGTGCCGACGGCACCCTGCTGCAGGTCAACCCGGCCTTCGTGGCTGGCCTGGGCTACCCGGCGGATCAACTGCTGGGCACCTCCTTGCTGAGCTACCTGCACCCCGGCCAGCGCGAGGAAACGCAGCAGCTGCTGCGCCGGCTGCTGGAAGCCGGCAGCGTGGACCGCTACCTGGAAACCCGCGTCGGCAACCGCCAGGGCGACTCGCTGCTGCTGGCCTGGGCGCTGAGCCCGCTGCCGGATGCCGGCGTGATCTACCTGTCCGGCCGCGACATCACCGCGCAGAAGCAGGCCGAGCTGGCGCTGCGCCACGAATACATGTTCCGCAAGGCGATGGAGGATTCGCTGGTGGTGGGCATCCGCGCCATCGACCTGCAGGGCACCATCAGCTATGTGAACCCGGCGTTCTGCCGCATCACCGGCTTCAGCGAGGCCGAGCTGATCGGCCTGCGTCCGCCCTACCCGTACTGGGCGCCGGACATCGCCCCCTACAACGACGAAGTGCTGCGCCAGACACTGTCCGGCGAGCACACCCAGCAGCTGTTCGAATCGGTGATGCAGCGCAAGGGCGGCGAGCGCTTCTACGGCCAGTTGCTGGTGTCGCCGCTGATCGATGCCGAAGGGCAGCAGACCGGCTGGATGGCGGCACTGAGCGACATGACGGAAAAGCGCGAGGCGCAGCGGCAGCTGGAGGCTGCCAACGAGCGCTTCATCGCGGTGATCGAGGGCCTGGACGCCGCGGTGGCGGTAGTGCGCCCCAGTAGCCAGCAACTGCTGTTCAGCAACCACCGCTACCGCGAATGGTTGGCCGCAGCCGGCGATGACAACGGCAACGAATATTGCGACCTGCGGCTGTACCGGCTGCTGCGCCATGCCAGCAGCGAGCAGGAAATCCGCCTGGACGACCCGGCGCGCTGGTGCCTGCTGCGCACCCGGCCGCTGCGCTGGGTGGATGGCGAAGCGGCGCAGATGCTGATTCTCACCGACATCACCGAGCAGCGCGCTGCCGAGCGGCGCTACGAGGAGCAGATGCTCAAGCTGCAGGCCACCTCGCGGCTGATCACCATGGGCGAGATGGCGTCCACCCTGGCACACGAACTCAACCAGCCGCTGTCGGCCATCGCCAACTACCAGGCCGGCTGCGTGGAGCGGCTGCGCCAGGGCAAGGCCAGCGCCGAGACGCTGATCCCGGTGATGGAGAAGATCACCGCCCAGGCCGAGCGCGCCGGCAAGATCGTGCGCCGGGTGCGCGAGTTCGTGAAGCAGAGCGAGCCGGTGCGCAAGCCGGTGGACATCGCCGACGTCATCGAGGCGGCGCTGGCCATTGCCGACATCGAGGCGCGGCGGCTGGCCTGCCGCATCAACATCCACCTGGCGCCGGGGCTGCCGCTGGTGCACGTGGACCCTATCCTTATCGAGCAGGTGCTGCTCAACCTGATCAAGAACGGCATGGAGGCGATGCAGCAGCTGCCGCCAGCCGAACGCCAGCTGGAGGTCTCGGTGCAGCGCCACAGCGGCAAGCGCATCGAACTGGCCATCGTCGACCGCGGCCACGGCGTGCCGGACGACATCAAGGCGCAGCTGTTCGATGCCTTCTTCACCACCAAGAGCGATGGCATGGGCATGGGGCTCAACATCTGCCGTTCCATCGTCGAGTTCCATCAGGGTCAACTCTCGGTGGAAGATCACCCGCTGGGTGGTACCATTTTCCGCTTCACCCTGCCGGTGTATGAACCATGACACGTACCGACATCCGCATTCATATCGTCGACGACGACGAAGCCTTCCGCGATTCGCTGCTGTGGCTGCTGGAAAGCCACGACTACCGGGTGCACTGCCATGACAGCGCCGAAGGCTTCCTCGCCGGCTTCCAGCCGGGGCAGGGCGTGGGCTGCCTGATCCTGGACATCCGCATGCCGGGCATGAGCGGGCTGGAGTTGTACGAAGAGCTGCAGGCGCGCGGCAATTCGTGGCCGGTGATCTTCATCACCGGGCATGGCGATGTGCCGATGGCGGTGCAGGCGGTGAAGCGCGGCGCGCATGACTTCCTGGAAAAGCCGTTCAACCAGGAGGCGCTGCTCACCGCGGTGCAGAGCGCGCTGGCCGCCGCGGCGAGCGCGCGCCAGAGCGAGAGCTGGGCGCAGCAGTGCGAAGCGCGGCTGGCCACGCTCACCAGCCGCGAGCGCGAGGTGCTGGAGCGGGTGATCGAAGGCAAGATGAACAAGATCATTGCCGACGACCTGGGCATCAGCATCAAGACCGTGGAAGCGCACCGCGGCAAGATGATGGACAAGATGGGCGCCCGCTCCATCGCCGACCTGGTGCAGACCGTGGTGGCCTACCGCCAGCAGAAGGGTCGCCAGCACTGAACTGGCCCGCCGCGGCGCGCCCGTGGCTGGTTTGTCGCCGCCGTTAGACTCCCTCCCCATGCCCGGCGCAGGGCACGATGACCTGCGCTGGCGCAAGCTTTTGCCATGTGCCAGGCAATAAACTGGCTGCGGCTGCCGCCATTTCCTTTTAATATGTATTTTGATTTTCAACTCTCACTTATTGCATCGGGGTGCGGGCAACGGCCATGACCTGATGCCGGCCCTGTGCCGGCAACGTTGGCCGCAACGCGAGCAATAGCCAACCCCTCTTCTGGATGACTGCATGAAGGTAGTCGGACTGCGCTGGATTTTTCTGGCGGTACTCATGCCGGGCCTCATTGGCCTGCTACTGTCCTTTGCCGTCATTTACCAGTCCGAAAACCGGCAGTTGGAGCACAACACCCAGCAGTTGGTGCGTACCGTCTCGGCCCAGGTGGATACCGCCTTGCTGGGTGCGCAGCATGCGCTGCAGGGCCTGGCCGCCACCTCTTCCGCGCTCGACCAGGCTGACATGGCGGGCTTCCAGCAGCAGGCACTGCAATTCATGGCCGCCAGCGGCTACGGCAACGCCATCGTGCTGGTGGATGCCTCCGGCCAGCAGCTGATAAACACCCTGCGCCCCTACGGCAGCGCCTTGCCGAAAACCGCCAACCGCGCCGCTACCGACTACGTATTCGCCTACGGCAAGCCTTATGTCTCCAGCCTGTTCACCGGTGCGGTGGCGCAGCGGCCGCTGCTGGCGATCTCGGTGCCGGTGATCCGCGACGGCAAGGTGCGCTACACCCTGACCATGGGCATCAACGCCGCCAGCCTGTCGCGCTTTGTCGATGCGAAGTCGCTGCCGCAGGGCTGGGGGCTGGTGATCTACGACAACAAGGGCATCATCGCCGCGCGCACCCATTCGCCGCAGAAGTATGTTGGCCAGGCGGTGATTCCGGTACTGCAGGCCGGGCTGCATGGCCCGGTCGATGGCCTGATGCAGGGCAGCAGCCTCGATGCCGTGTCGATGGTGGGGGCTTACCACCGCTCCGAGCAGACCGGTTATTCGGTGGCGGTAGGGGTGCGAGAGTCGCTGCTGCTGGCGGAGCTGGGGCAGAAACTGCTGTTTCCGGCATTGCTGCTGCTGTCGGTGGCCCTGGCCAGCGGCCTGCTGATGCGCCGTTTCAGCACCCAGCTGCAGGGCTCGCTGCGCACGCTGGCATCGGCCATCGACGCCGCGTCGCAACACCAGGGCGATTGCCATGTGCCGGAGAACGGCCCGGCCGAATTCGTGCAGCTGGCTGCCCAGTTCAACCGCATGCAGGAGATGCAGCGCGCCGCCGAGCGGACCTTGTATGAAGTGGAGCACTTCGCCGGCATCGGCCGCTGGGAGTGGGACATCGCCAGCGAACGCCATAGCTGGTCGGAGGAGTTGTACCGCATCTACGGGCGCGACCCGGCGCTGCCGCCGGCGGTATTCCCGGAAGTGCAGCGCTATTTCACCGCGGAAAGCTGGGCGCGGATCATGACCAGGGTCGAGCAGTGCCTGAGCAGCGGCGAGCCGTACCAGTGCGATGTGGAAGTGGTACACAGCGATGGCTCGCAGCGCTGGGTGTTCATTACCGGCAGCGCTCAACGCGATGCGCAGGGCCATATCGTCAAGCTGCAGGGGCTGACGCAGGACATCAGCGCGCGCAAGCGGACCGAGCTGGCGCTGGCGCGGCTGAACCGCGCCATGCGCCTGGTCAGCGAGTGCAACAGCATGCTGGTGCGTGCCGCCGACGAGGCGGCGCTGCTGTCGTCGATCTGCCAGCTGATCGTGGATACCGGCGGCTACCTGATGGCGTGGATAGGCTTTGCGCAATTCGACGACGCCCGCTTGATCCTGCCGGTGGCGCAGTCCGGTGCCGAGCAGGGCTACCTGGAAAGCATCCATGTTTCCTGGGGCGACACCCCGCAGGGGCAGGGGCCCACCGGCACCGCCTACCGCCTGGGCCGCACCCAGGTGAACCAGAACTGCCTGACCAACCCGCAGATGGCGCCCTGGCGCGAGGCCGCACTCAAGCGCGGCTACCAGGCCAGCATTGCCCTGCCTTTGCTGGCCGGCGACAACATGCACGGCGTGCTGACCATCTACGCCCGCGAGCCGGACGCCTTCCAGCCTGACGAAGTGGAGCTGCTGGAACAGCTGGCCGGCGACCTGGCCTACGGCATTGCCGCCCTGCGCA
This sequence comes from Vogesella sp. LIG4, assembly GCF_900090205.1. Lineage (NCBI taxonomy): Bacteria > Pseudomonadati > Pseudomonadota > Betaproteobacteria > Neisseriales > Chromobacteriaceae > Vogesella > Vogesella sp. LIG4. The sequence goes on from NZ_LT607802.1 coordinate 2,289,638, forward strand.
ACGAGGAAGCGCGCAAGCAGGCGGTGGCGCTGCAGCTGGTAAGCGAGGAACGCTACCGCACCGTGCTGGACAATGCCGCCGACCCGGTGGTGATTGCCACCGGCAAGGGGCAGCTGATCTATGCCAACCATGAAGCCGCCAGCCTGCTGGGCTACGGCGCTGACGTGCTGCAGGGCATGACGCTGCTCGACATCTCGCCGGTGGAGGAGGCCAGCAAGATGCTGGGTATCCTCGACGAGCTGACTGTCAGCCACCAGCTGCGGGTGGAGATGGACCTGCAAAGCCACAGCGGCAAGGTGATCCCGGTGGAAATCAACGCGGTGGCGCTGCCGGACGGTAATGTCTACGCCGCCTGCCGCGACATTACCGAGCGCAAGCAGTTCGAGGCCGAGCTGGAGTATTCCGCCACCCACGACAAGCTGACCGGGCTGGCCAACCGCCACCTGCTACACGACCGTATCGAACAGGCCATTGCCCGCGCGCGGCGCGAGCACAAATCGGTGGCGCTGATGCTGCTGGACCTGGACCGCTTCAAGACCATTAACGACACCCTTACCCACGATGCCGGCGATTCACTGCTGCAGGAAGTGGCCGGGCGTCTGCGGCAGCTGGTGCGCGAAGGCGATACCGTGGCGCGGCTGGGCGGCGACGAATTCATGGTGGTGATGGGCGAGGTGGCCGATGTAGCCGATGCGGCCGGCCTGGCGGCCAAGCTGCTGGCCAGCATCCGCCAGCCACTGTTGGCCGCAGGCCACCATATAGTGGTGACCGGCAGCCTGGGTATCTCGCTGTACCCGCGCGACGGCGACTCGCTGCATGAGCTGATCAAGAACGCCGACGTGGCGATGTACCGCGCCAAGGAGCTGGGGCGCGACGAGTTCCAGTTCTACGCCCCGGAAATGAATGCGCGCATGCTGGAGCGGCTGGAACTGGAAGGCAGCCTGCGCCACGCCTTGCAGAACAGCGAGCTGGAGCTGCACTACCAGCCCAAGGTCAGCATTGCCGATGGCCGCATCACCGGTGCCGAAGCGCTACTGCGCTGGCGCCGTCCCGGCCATGGCATGGTGTCGCCGGCGCAGTTCATTCCGCTGGCCGAGGAAACCGGCCTGATCCTGCCCATTGGCGCCTGGGCAATCCGTGCGGTGTGCGAGCAGCTGCAGCAGTGGCAGCGGCTGGGCCTGCCGGTGGTATCGGTGGCCATCAACCTGTCGGCGCGGCAGTTCCAGCAAAGCGGCCTGGCACAGCGGGTGCAGCAGGAAATCAGCCGCCATGGCCTGCACCCCGGCGCGATCGAGCTGGAAATCACCGAAAGCGCGCTGATGGTGGACCCGGAAAAGGCCAAGCACATCCTGCAGGCGCTGCGGCAGCTGGGCATACGCATCGCCCTGGACGACTTTGGCACCGGCTATTCCAGTCTCAATTACCTGAAGCGCTTCCCCATCGATACCCTGAAGATCGACCAGTCCTTCGTGCGCGGCCTCAGTACGGAGCTGCAGGATGCCGCCATCGCCAGGATGGTGATCGAGCTGGGGCATGCGCTGGGCATGAACGTGGTGGCCGAAGGCGTGGAAACCGAGGAGCAGCGGGCGCAGCTGCAGCAGCTGGGCTGCGACCAGCTGCAGGGCTATCTGTTCAGCAGGCCGCTGCCGGCGGAGCAGTTCGCCGCCATGTTGGCCGCAAGCAGGTAAACACTGGGACCAGCGCGTAGCGAGGGTGGAACCAGCGGTTCATAGCCGAGTGAACCGACAGCTACGCGCGGGCATGGCATGCGGCCAACCCGCCCTACGGCGAGCCATGTCCGACAACTCGCCTGATGACACAAAAGACAGCACCGAACCCTTGTGCTCCAAACCCGGTGGCGCGAGCCGGGCAAAGGAAGCTGCACGTAGGGCGGGTTGAACCAGCGGTTCATACCCGCGTGAACCGACAGCTACGCGCGGGTATGGCCTGCGGCCAACCCGCCCTACGGCGAGCCATGTCCGACAACCCGCCTGATGACACAAAAGACAGCACCGACCCCCTCGTGTCCCAAACCCGTTGGCGCGAGCCGGGCAAAGGAAGCCGCACGTAGGGCGGGTTGAACCAGCGGTTCATACCCGCGTGAACCGACCACGACGCGCGGGTATGGCCTGCGGGCAACCCGCTCTATGGCGAGCCAGTAGGTAGGTTGGGCCCCTCGTAGCGAAGCCCAACGTTTACCGCGTTGTTCTGGTGGTGCTGACAGGCTCTCCCGCACACGCCTTGCGGCCAACGTTGGCCGCAAGCAGGCAAAAAAATGGGACTGCACCAGGGCAGTCCCGAACCTGCAATAACGCGAGGAGGAAAGGAAATCGTTGCCGGGGTGGGTGCCCCGGTGGCGTTTACGCGGGCAGCATCGAGCCGCTGTCGCGCAGGCGGATGTGCATCTCGAAGGCGCGCTCCAGCGCATGCGGCGTCTGGCCGCCGTAGCGCAGCGCGTCGCGGTAGTAGTCCTTGAGCGCGTCGCGGTAGCTCGGGTGCGCGCAGTGTTCGATCACCAGCTTCACCCGCTCGCGCGGCGCCAGCGTGCGCAGGTCGGCAATGCCCTGTTCGGTTACCAGGATGTCCACGTCGTGCTCGTTGTGATCAACGTGGGCCACCATCGGCACGATGCTGGAGATGCGGCCGCCCTTGGCCACCGACTTGGTGGCGAAGATCGACATGAAGGCGTTGCGGGTGAAGTCGCCGGAGCCGCCGATGCCGTTCATCATGTGCGTGCCGCCGACATGGGTGGAGTTGATGTTGCCGTAGATGTCGGCCTCCAGTGCGGTGTTCAGCGCAATCAGGCCCAGGCGGCGGATCACCTCCGGGTGGTTGCTGACTTCCTGCGGCCGCAGCAGCACCTTGTCGCGGTAGCGGTCCAGGTTGCCGAACACCTTGTCCTGCATGCGCTTGGACACGGTGATGGACGAGCCGGAGGCAAAGGCCATCTTGCCGGCGTCCATCAGCTCGAAAGTGGAGTCCTGCAGCACTTCCGAATACATGGTCAGCTCGCTGAACGGCGAATCGATGAAGCCGGACAGCACCGCGTTGGCAATGGTGCCGATGCCGGACTGGATGGCCGGCAGCACCGCCGGCAGGCGGCCGCGCTTCACTTCGTGCTGGAAGAATTCGATCAGGTGGCCGGCGATCTGGCGGGTTTCCTCGTCCGGCGGCAGGTTGTTGGAGGCGCTGTCCGGGGTATCGGTAATGATGATGGCGGCGATCTTTTCCGGCGGAATGCGGATGGCGCACTCGCCTACGCGGTCGGCCACGCCGACGATGGGCAGCGGCTCGCGGTGCGGGCGGCGGCCGGGAATCCAGATATCGTGCATGCCCTCGAAGCCCAGCGGCTGCGCCAGGTTGATCTCCACGATCACCTTGTCGGCCAGGATGGCGAAGCTGGCAGAGTTGCCCACCGAGGAGCTGGGCACGATGCCGCCGTCTTCGGTAATGGCTACCGCTTCGATTACCGCGATGTCGAGCTTGCCGAGCTGGCCGGCGCGCAGGAATTCCACGGTTTCGGACAGGTGCTGGTCGACGAACATCACCTCGCCGCGGTTGATGGCGGCGCGCAGGGTGGCATCCACCTGGAACGGCAGGCGGCGGGCCAGCAGGCCGGCTTCGGTGAGGGTCTTGTCGGCGTCGTGGCCCAGCGAGGCGCCGGTGATCAGCGTGAGCTTCATCGGCTGCTGGCAGGCGCGCTTGGCCAGCGCAATCGGCATGTCCTTGGCGTCGCCGGCGCGGGTAAAGCCACTCATGCCCACCACCATGCCATCCTTGAACAGCAGCGCGGCCTCGTCGGCGCTCATCACACGATCATTCAGCCCGCGCATGCGGATACGGTCGGCGTACATATGCGTTCTCCTCTGATGTCGGGCGTGGCAGGCGGCAACTCTGTGGCTGCTGGGTACTGAGCACTGCGCTTGGGGCCCGGACCGGTCGGACTATTGCCGACCCTCTGTGTTGTCGGCAGTAGGGCTGCCGATTCATTGGGTCCAAGTGTAAGGATCTGGCTGCAACATATCCAATATATAAAAATCGTTATTTTGGTATATTTTGTATATGGAAACTTGCCCCAGCATTCGATAGGTCATCATGGATTTCCGCCACCTGCGCTATTTCATCGCCGTTGCCGAGGAACGGCATTTCACCCGCGCCGCCGAGCGCGTCGGCATCCAGCAGCCGCCATTGAGCATGCAGATCCGCCAGCTGGAGGAGGAGATGGGCACGCCGCTGTTCCAGCGGCTGACGCGCGGGGTGGCGTTGACCGAGGCAGGGGAGGCGTTCCTGATCGAGGCGCGCGCCATCCTGGCCCGGGTGGAGCAGGCCCGGCAGCAGGTGCAGCGCCTGTCGCGCGGCGAGGCCGGCCAGCTGCGCATCGGCTTTGCCGGCGCCACTTACTTCCAGCCGCTGGTGCCGGCGCTGCTGCGCGACTTTCGTGCCCGCTACCCGGGGGTGGAGCTGCGCCCGGTGGAGAGCAATACCGCGCAGCTGATCGACGGCCTGATGGGGGGTGAGGTCGATCTTGCCTTCGTGCGCGCGCCGTTCGATGCGCCGGCCGGGCTGCGCAGCCTGGAGCTGGTGGACGACGAACTGCTGGTGGCACTGCCCGCCAGCCACCCGGCAGCGGCGGGGGCGGACATCGCGCTGGCCGAACTGGCGCAGGAGACCTTCATCCTGTTCCCGCGCGACATCAGCCCCGGCCTGTACGACCGCATGATCGCCACCATCCAGCAGGCCGGCTTCAGCCCGAAGCTGGGGCAGGAGGCGCCGCAGATCGTGTCGACGGTGCCGATGGTGGCGGCAGGTTTCGGCATTGCACTGGTGCCGGCCTCGGTGCGGCAGATCCAGACCGACAGCGTGCGCTACCTGCCGCTGTGCGGCCAACAGGCACGGGCACCTATCTGCCTGGCCTATCGTCAGGATCATGCCTCGGCGGCGCTGGCCAATTTCGTGGCGCTGGCCAGCGGGGAGCATTCCTCCGGCTGAGCGGCGGTTAGCAAGAACTCAGTGTGTTCCTAAATCGTGTACTGCAGATGGCCGCCGCAGCGGGCCGCCATGCTAGGCTGCTGGTCCGTGATGACTGGAGTGCGGCATGGGGTTGGGCAATATGTGGCGGGATTTTGCCGCCGTTCTTTTCAGCGTGGCGCTGCTGGGGGTGGGGCTTGGCAGCACCATGCCGCTGATCGCCATGACGCTGCAGGCGCGCGGCTTCAGCGCGGAGATCATCGGCCTGAGCGTGACGGCCTGTGCGCTGGGCGGTGTGCTGGCCACGGTGGCTGCCCCCGGCCTGGCGCGGCGCTACGGTCGGCGCACGGTGATGCTGGGCTGCCTGCTGCTGGCGGCCGCCTCGGTGCTGCCGATGCAGTACCTGTACGCGCTGCCCGGCTGGATGCTGGCGTATTTCCTGTTCGGCGCCGCCATGGCGCCGTTCTTCGTGCTCGGCGAAAGCTGGATCAACAACCTGGCCAGCGACAGTTCGCGCGGGCGACTGGTGGCGCTGTATGCCACCTGTTTCACTGCCTGCCAGGTGCTGGGGCCGCTGCTCACCAACTGGCTGTCACGTTGGCCGCAACAGGCTTTCCTGCTGTGTGGCGGGCTGTTTCTCATGGGGCTGCCCGGCATCCTGCTGGCCAGCGACCACGAACATGCTGTGGCTGGCGGGCAGCCCGCATCGCAGCCCAACGGCAAGCGGGCGGATGCCTCCTGGCTTGCCATCGTGCGGCTGGCGCCGACCATCGTGCTGGGCACCGCCTTTTTCGCCTCGTTCGATACCGTGATGCTGAGCTTCCTGCCGCTGATTGCCATGCAGCACGGCATGAGCCAGCCGCGGGCGCTGGCATCGGCCTCCATCCTGCTGGCGGGTGACGCCTTGCTGCAGTTCGGCATTGGCTGGCTGGCCGATCGCTGCGGCCGCCTGCTGGTGCAGCGGGTGTGCGCGGGGCTGGTGTGTCTGTTGCTGCCGGCGCTGCCGTTGTTGATGACGTCCTGGCCGCAGCTGTGGGTGGGCTATCTGTTCCTGCTGGGTGGTTGCGCCGGCGCCATCTACACACTGTCCATGGTAGCGGGGGGCGAGCTGTTCAGTGGTGCGGCGCTGATTCGCGTGTCCGGGCTGATTTCGCTGAGCTGGAACCTGTCCAGCAGCGCCGGCCCGGCGGCCACCGGCTGGGTGATCCAGCATTTCGGCTCGGCGTGGATGGTGAGCGTGCTGTGGCTGCTGGCGCTGCTGTTCGCCGGCTTCAGCTTTGTACGCCGGCGGCAGGTGGTGGCGCTGCCGGAACAGGTGGCCTGAACGGGCAGGGGCGCACCAGGCAGCAGGCGTGGCGCGCTGCTGCTTCGGCCGGCCTGCTTTCAACGAGCGTTTCCGGGCGGGATGGAATAGGTGCCAACCACGTGTGCTACCAACTCGCTGCTGCCTGCCGAGTACAGCGACACTTCGCCCACCGCTAGCGTGCGGCCAACCTTCAGCAAGCGGCATTCGGCAATGATGCGGGCATCGGCAGCGGGCTTGCGCATGAAGTTGATGGTGAGGCTGGTGGTTACCGCCAGCGGCACGATGCCGATCTTGCCGAGGATGGCAACGTAGAGCGCCACATCCGCCACTCCCATCAGCACCGGGCCGGCAACCGTGCCGCCAGGCCTCAGTTCATCCGGGCCGACATGGTGCGAGACGGTGGCGCCATCGTTTCCCACCGCCTCGACCACGCATTTGCTTTGTGGAAACTCCGCCGCCATGAAGGCGGCAACCTCTGCTGTTGTTGCTGACATGCGTCCCTCGACTCGTGATATGGCGCGGAAAGCCTGCATGGCTGTGCTGGGGCGGTTTTGCAGAGTCGCTTTTCGGCTGAAGCTACCTTTTCCATTCTTGAAGAAGTGTCGGGTAACCACCCCAAAGAAGAGCAAAGATGTGGGGCAGAGTTCTTCCCAGCAAACACGCAGGCGAACCGAAAGCTCCACAGAATTCATCTATTAATCAAAATAATGGATGAATATCTCTTAATTGTTTCATACTTTAGATGACCAATAGAGTCTCTAGCAAAATGGCAAATACATTACATCAGCAAAGCCTTTGCAAATTGATGCACCAACAACGCCCTCTATGGCACCTATTCGCCCACCAGGATAACGAATCAAAAAATAAGCTGCAATAAAAATAGCAAAAACAACCAGCAACAACTCAACAATATCCAGAGAGGTTGGCTTGGGCAGGCGGTCGTCTTCATAGACGCAGCTGAAGGCCAGCCTGGCCTGCACTGCCTTGAGGTCGGGTTGTTGTGCCATTGGAGTTGCCTTGTAGCCGCAGCCAGCCAGGGCAGCAAGGAGCAGCAGGCAGTAACGTGACTTAATCATGCCCGATATGCAATGGCCGGCTGGTTTTCGGGTCCAGCTCTTTGGCTGCGGCCAACTGGGTCATCAGCACTTCGGGCGGCTGCTCCGGAGGCTCATTGGCCTTGAAGTCTTCCCGCCACTTCAGCTGACTATCCTATTGCGGCAGCGGTCAGTGCTGCTGGTGAGCTAAGGGGAGGGTGGGTTATCAGCCAAAGCTACCTGTCAGCAGGATCGTGCGAAATAGCTGGTTTAAACAGCATTTCGGGCAAGCCCCCTCGGGCTTGCCGCAAATGGTTCGTATAGGATCAGTGCACAGGGGGGTGAGGGAACTCGGCCTTCAACTAACTTGTGAAAAAAGCCCCTCCCAACACCGAAAATTTCAACTGCCAAACATCATTTTACTGATGCTATTTAACATCGAATAATTTTCCTGCCAGAATGCCGTTTCTTCAAATGCCAAATTGGATGACAGGAAAATTATTGGAAAGCTCATCAATACATAAATAATGGCTATAATGGAGCTATAAAATTTTTTGTTTTCTTTTGATTTCCATTCAATCAATGCCAGTATTGATGCCATTAAAAGACTAAATGGTAAAAATGTAAAAGTTAGCATAAAAATACCTATCAGGCTTCCGCTGATCGGCGCAGCACCTGGTGCTACACTGCCATTTGAGCCAATTGTTAGAGCCAAAAAAACAAATGCGGCATAAAAAATAATTGATCCAAGTCCAATTTTTTTCCAAAACTTCATATTTTACTGGCTTTCGTTGTTTTAAAATAAATACAAGATGATGATATGGTAGAAATTTGGCCAACTAAACCGTGCTGGTCAATCAGACATAATGGATTTCCTCCCACATCGGTATGCTCTTGCTGTCGCCTAATTGGATCAGACTGCACCTGCTTCCCCTCACAGTCCATTCCCATTCACTTGCAGGAAATAACTACAACCGGGCCGGCTCAGTCCGACTTAAGTGTTAGGTGTACAAAGGCGCAGGTTGCCACCAGGCAAGCGGCATGGCTTGGCGCTGCGTAGCCCAGTTTGATACTGGGCGGGGTCTTCGGCTTGGGCAGCTCGACCTTGGGCAGGCCGGTGGCCGGATCCAGGTTCTTGGCCCTGGCCAGTTTCAGCACCAGCTTGTCGTCCGGTTTGGGCGGCGCGGCATTGGCCTTCCATTCCTTTTCCCACTCGAAAGTGCCATCCCATGGCGGCAGTTTGGCCGGCGGCAGCGGTACGATCTTGTCGATGTCCGGCAGCTTGGGGTTGCGGCCATCGTAGCGGTCCAGGAAGCGGCCGATCGCTTCGTAACGCTTCACGCGCTCGGGGTCGGGTTGAACGTTAAGATAATTCAAATCAAGTTTGCCTTTTTCAGCATCAAAGGCTCCTTGCACACGTAAGGCGGTAGCAGAGCGCCCCGCCTTGACCGCCTGCTGGTAGGCATGCAGCGCATCGGGGTAATGCTTGTCACCCTGCAAATCCACCCCTAGGCTGTCAGCCGCTTCGGCATGGCCCTGCTCCGCGGCGCAACGCCACATCTGCCGCGCAATCTCGGGAGCCAGTTCAGGCTCGATCAGCAGGTCGCCCACATAGGCTTGGGCATCCGCGCTGCCCAGGTCCGCCGCCTTGCGGAAATACATCAGCGCCTTCTCGTTGTCCTGGTCATAGCCGTAACCAGCTTGTAGATAATGGCCGGTCAGGTAATAGCCGTTGGGGATGTTATCCGCCACCAGCTGTTCGGCCAGATCCAGCACTTCGTTGACGGCATCGGGAGAAGCCACCTCGCCCTTGCGCACCATGCGTTGCAGGTTGTTGTTGGCCTTGTAGTGGCCATGCGCGGCGGCGATGCGGTACAGCCGCCCGGCCTCGGGCAGCAGTTCCGGCTGGTATTGCAATTGCAACCAACGAGCGTAGTGGAATAGCTGGTCCGCGTCCGGGTTCAGCTTGGGCAGGTGGTCGGCTTCATGCACGCAGCTAAAGGCCAGCTTCGCTTGCACCGCCTTGAGGTCGGGTTGTTGTGCCATCGGGGGGTCCTTGTGGCCGCATGCGGCCAACCCCAGCAGTGCCAGAGCTGCCACGATGACCCGGATGCGTGCCCCCGCCTCAGCCCTGTGCTGGTTCTGCATAGCTTTGCAGCGTCCACGTTACCGCCACCTGCTGCTGATCCGGCTTGCCGCGCACGCGGTCCAGCCAGCCTAGCTGTTGCGGCACCGGGAGGGTCGGGAAGTGTTCTCCCGTAAGGAAATGCCGGCTCACACTGGCCATGCCGTGAGCCGATAGATCCGCGCACCATACTCCGCTCTGCGGGCAGGCGGCATGGCTTGGCGCCGCGTAACCCAGTTTGATCCTGGGCGGGGTCTGCGGCTTGGACTGCTCGGTCTTGGGCAGGCCGGTGGCCGGGTCCAGGTTCTTGGCCTTGGCCAGTTTCAGCACCAGCTTGTCGTCGGGCTTGGCTGGCGCGGCATTGGCCTTCCACTCCTTTTCCCACTCGAAAGTGCCATCCCACGGTGGCAGCCTGGCCGGCGGCAGCGGCACGATCTTGTCGATGTCCGGCACCTTGGGGTTGCGGCCATCGTAGCGCTTCAACAGGGTCCAGATCGCTTCATAGCGTTTCACGCGTTCTGGATCGGGTTGGACATTCAGATAGTTAAGGTCACTCTCGCTCTTGCTATTTTTGGCGTCAAACGCTTGCTGTAAACCAAGGGCAGAAGTTGAATCTCCAGCCTTGGCTGCTTGCTGGTAGGCATGCAGCGCATCGGGGTAATGCTTGTCAACATCCAAAGACACTCCCAAGTAATATGCTGCTTTAGCATGGCCTTGCTCCATAGCACAACGCAACATCTGCCGGGCTATGTCGGGAGCCAATTCGGGTTCGTTCAGCAGGTCACCCACATAGGCTTGGGCATCCGCACTACCCAGGTCCGCAGCCTTGCGGAAATACATCAGCGCCTTCTCATTGTCCTGGTCATAGCCGTAACCCGCCTGTAAATAATGGCCGGTCAGGTAATAGCCGTTGGGAATGTTGTCCGCCACCAGCTGTTCGGCCAGATCCAGCACTTCGTTGACGGCATCGGGTGAGGCCACCTCGCCCTTGCGCACCATGCGTTGCAGGTTGTTGTTGGCCTTGTAGTGGCCATGGGCGGCGGCGATGCGGTACAGCCGCCCGGCCTCGGGCAGCAGCTCCGGCTGGTATTGCAATTGCAGCCAACGGGCGTAGTGGAACAGCTGGTCCGTGTCCGGGTTCAGCTTGGGCAGGCGGTCGGCTTCATGCACGCAGCTGAAGGCCAGCTTCGCTTGCACCGCCTTGAGGTCGGGTTGTTGTGCCATCGGGGTATCCTTGTGGCCGCAGGCGGCCAACAGCAAAGGTAAGACGAGCCAGGCAAGACGCATCGGTTTAGTCCAGGTCGGTGGTGCTACTGGTGTCACTGCTGAATTTGCTCAGTGGGGCGATTGGTGCTTGTTTAACTTTTCGACGGTCAGCATTTTTATCCATGATTTTCCCCCACAAGTCATAGACAAGTGCAATCTGCATTTGCTTGCTGGCATCTGCCGTATTGCCCTGATCCGCCGTATGTTTACCCCATAAATAATGCCGCGCCGCGCGGGTGATCTCCGGCTGGCAGTGGCAGACATTGATTTCGCTATCGCACACCATGCTGCGCAGGTTGATATTGGCCGAGCCCAGGGTCATGAAGATGTCGTCTATCATCATCAGCTTGGCGTGGATGTAGACGTACTGCCAGGGCTGGCCCTGCTGGTAGCCTTCCATGGAAACCAATGAACAGATATGGGTTTTCAGGCCGGGAATGTCGGTATCCGGAATATTGTCCTGTTTGGCAGTGGCCTGCTTGCTTTGCAGTTCTTCCAGTTTCTTGCGTTTTTCCGGCAAGCCAAGGCTGGCTTCGGATGGCAAGGCACCGGAAGGGCTGCGCATGGCATTGCGTTTCTGTTCGGCCATGAACACGTCCTGTCTTGCCCGGCTTACTTCTTTGCTGATGTCGCTTCGCGCCAACTCTGGCATTTGCCCGCGTTTGCCCAGCGCATCCAGCATCTTGTAGGTGTTCTTGACACCCTTGCCCATGCCTTCCTCGTTGTCGTTGGTCACCACCATCAGGTACAAGGGGCCGTGCTGGCCAGGGTCACGGCCATGGGCCAACTGGTTCCTGAGGGCCTGTTTGGTGGCTTCGGCAAAGTTCACCCAGCGGAAATACTGGTTTTCGATGTAGATGTACTGGCTGGCATGATTGACGGCGTTCAGGTACAGGTGCTTGATGTCCTGCACGGTGAACTCCCCGTCCACCTTGCCTTGGGGCCGGGTCTGGCTTTGCGTGCGGGCAATCTGCGCCATGGCGGGCGTGCCCAGTGCTGGCCGGGGCTTGAAATGCGGCAGCTGCAGATGTGCGCGCCGCCCTGTCAGGTTCTCGCCTGTTGCCTTGTCCCAACCGGCCACGAAATTATGGTTGATATGCACCAGCACCGGGCCGGTGAGCCGGCTGGAAATGTCATGCCGGGCGGTCGCGCCGTTACGGCCCTGATGTGGTTCCCGCTTTACGTAATGGTGGTCGTCCTTGTCCCAGTAGGCATCCAGCATGTTGTGCCCCATGACAAAGCCCAACGCACTCTCCGGGTACTCGTAATCGATCAGTACGGTCTTTTGATGGTGGCTGGGCGTTTTGGAGGTGGCGGCCGCATGCAGTGTCGATGCACCATTGCGCAACATATTCGGCAAGATATAAGCGTTCTTGTCGATATCGTCGAAATCCCGTGTACGGAACTGGATGTTTTTATTCGTGCGGATATCCTGATGCCAGCCGATATCGAAGCACTCCTGCAGGAAGTTCTCGTTATCGCCCCGCTTCACGTTATAACCTGGGTTCATTACCTCGGGAATTTGTCCGACAGCATTATTCCAGGTCAGGATTCTGACCTGGACGCCTTCCAATGACTTCATTTCCAACAGCTCGCCAATTGGCATGAGCTTGTCTTTGGGATGCAGCTTGCGCCGGGTGAACGGCAACTTTCCCGCCATGTCGTCGACGACCTGATCGATATTGTCCCTGGTCAGCGGCGGAAGCTGGGGTTGTTGCAGGAAATCCTTTATCGGCGGGGCACCAGCGCCACGTTTGAAATACATCGAGGGCTGAAAGCCCCAGCAGACGATATCCACGCTGTGTTTGGCGGCCAGAATGGCGTCGTAAATAGCACCGAACGCTTGCTCCCCGTTGATCAGCGGCTGGAATGTGGCATTGACCTCGTGAAATTCGGGTTTGTATCCGGGGGGATTGTTATCGGCCAGAAACCAGGGCGCCGACGTTCTGGTGGTCTGATGCTGAGATAGATCCACATCCTGCTTGCGCGGTTTGTGCTTGGCTAAAGGTTGGCTCACGCCTGTTCTCCATTACCGCTGTCCGACCCCAAAAAGGATTTGTACTGATCCAGCTTGGCGGAATGATCACCGTGGTTGATGCCGCTATTGGCCATTTCGTCGTGTGTCTGCTTGTTGTAGGACGTCACCATATTGAAATCGCGTTTCAGGCCATTGGCCATTTCCAAGGTGTATTTCTGCGTCAACACGCTATGGTCCACCGGGATGTGCCCCGTCTCGTCCAGCACGCCTTGCTTGATCATTGCGCCGTCGGCATAGAGTTTGAATGGCATCCCGGCCACGGCATGATCACCCTCGACAAAGCTGTGATTTACCTTCAAGCCAAAGCGCTGCTTGGGAATGCTGTCAGGAAATGCCGGATGCGCAACAGTCATCCGGTCAGGCCCGCTCATCACATGCTCCGCCCCCTTCACGCTCACCGTGCCGGGGCAGTGCACTTCGATATTGCCGCCCGCCATGCGGATGTAGGCACCGCCACCGACGTTGAGCAGGATTTCTTCCTTCGCCGCGATGGTGATGCGGTCCTTGCACGAGGTTACCGTCACATCCTTATCCGCCGTCAGTTCCATCGCGTCGCTCTGCGCCTGCAGCTGCACCTTGCCCTTGGCGGCGATCAGCTTCAGGCTCACTGCGTCTTTCACCCCGGCCACGAACAGGCTGATGTGCTGGCCGACGTTGTGCAGCCAGCGCCGGCCCGAGGTCTGGTTAAGGTCGCGCTGCGCCACCTGGTCGATATTGCTGCCTGCGGCCAACGTCAGGGCGTTGTCAGTCGTCGCGGCCAGGCCGGCCGGGGCGGACAGGATCATGAGCGGCTGCTGACCGGCCTGTGCTGATCCATTTCCCTGGGCCGCCGTTTTGCCCTCTTTGTCGGTGTTGCTGCCGGCCTCCCACGCGCTCAGCGCCTGCACGTGGTGCTGCAGGTGGCCGTCGGTTTTCTTCGCCCCTTTACTGTTGTCGGGCTTGATTTCCTCCGGCCCGGTTTCTAGGGTGTCGGCCAGTTGCGCCGTGGCGGTGTCGGCGAGGGATTGCGCGAGGCTGAGCGCGGCGTCGAGCTGGTTCTGCGCACCATCGCGCGCCAGCTGTTTGCCGCCGGCACCGGCTTGCGCTTCGGTGGTCAGCAGCAGGCCGTGCGCGGCGCGGATCGCCCCGTGGCGGTCGGTCCGCAGTTCGAAGCCGTCGCCACGCGGCGTGGCTTTGCCGTCAGCTCGGGGATGGGCGAGGTAGCCCTGGTTCAGCTGGGTGTGGCCGTGTTCGCTGCTGAGTTTCGCCCGGACTTCGCCCGGAGTGTCGTCGAACAGCAACTCGTTGTACTGGCCGCCGTGGTGTTCCTTCGACTTGATGCCGGACAGCGTTTTGTTGCCCGGCAGGCTGCCGGCACCGCTGAACGTCGGCGGCGGGTGGCTGCCGTTGTACAGCACGCCGGTGATCACCGGCCGGTCGATATCGCCTTCGATAAAGTCGACCAGCACTTCCTGGCCGATGCGCGGGATGAACTGGTGGCCCCAGGCGGCGCCGGCACTGGGCATGGCGACCCGCAGCCAGCAGCTGGAGCGGTCGTCGAGGTTGGCGCCGATTTCCGGATGCTCGTCTGGCCGCTGCCAGTGGAACTGCACCTTGATGCGGCCCTGCTGGTCGGTGTGCACTTCTTCATTGGCGGGGCCGACTACGGTGGCGGTCTGCGCACCGCGGGCAGTGGGCTTGGCGTGGGCGCTGTCGGCGTAGGCCGGGGTGAGCGGCAGGCCGCGGCGCTGGGCGTCGAACTCGCTGCAGAACGGCACGTCGTCATCTGCGGCCAACGTTGGCCGCAAGGCCGCCGGCAGGCTGCGCGCCAGCTCGGCCGGCAGGTTGTTGCGTACATTCAAGGTCTGGCGGGTAAGCACGAATTCGCGCTGCTCGGCGCCATCACCGTCGTGTGCCGGGTGGCCGTCGAGGCGGAACCATTGCCCGGCCACCAAGCCGCGCACCGCGCCGCCGCCGCTGAAAGTCTTGGCCTGTGCATCGTGCGCCTGCTGCCGCAGCCGCGCGTAGTGGCTGAGCTGCTCGGCGTCGCTGGCATAGTAGGCGCCGGGGGCGTCGTAGTGGCTGAGGCTGGATTGCAAGCGGCTGCCGTCCAGGCCCTGATCCAGCGCCGATTCGTCACCGCTGTGGCCGGTGGCCACCGGCTGGTAGTCGAAGCTGGCCAGCGCCACGCTGCCGGGCACGATCTGCCGCGCGCCGTCCCAGCGGGTGAGGCCGTCCTCTTCTTCCGTCGCGTCGCTGCGATGAAAGCGTACTCGTTCGAGATTGGCCGCAGGCAGGCTGTACGGGTCGTCGAAGGCCACCAGCTTGACCTGCGGCGTGTCGCCGTCCAGATGCTCGTAGCGCCAGCTCAAGCCTTCCTCACGCAGCAGGCGGCAGATGAAGTCGTGGTCGGATTCGCGGTACTGCATGCAGTAGCTGCGCGCCGGCAGCGCGGCGGCCAGCACGAAATCCAGCGCCTGGCCGGCGGCGAACACCGGGTTGGCCGCAGCGTGCTCGGCAAAGATCTGCCGCACGATGGCCTCCACCGACAAATCCTGGAACACCCGCGAGGTTTGGCGCAGCCGCAGCAGCGCGAACGGCGGCTCGACGGTCAGCGCGTACCTGGCGAAGCCACCGTCGCTGCCCAGCGCCTCGGCCGCGCTGACCACACCACAGCGGAGGCTCTCGCTGCCGTCTGCGCCGGCGATACCGAGCCGCACCGGCAAACCCAGCAGCGTCTTCAGTTCGATACCGTCATCCGGCGACAGGCACCCGACGCGGAAGCGGTAATCGCCGGCCAGCGCTTCTTCGCCACTGAGTGTCAGCGGCAGCAGCGCCTGGCCCCAGCGCTGACCGTCGCCCAGCTGCAGGGTGAGTAGGCGCTGGTCCTGGTTGAAAGCGGACGCGAAGCTGGCGAGCAGGTCGGGGAGGTTCATGGCAACGGCGCAGTGGGGCAAAGCGCGGAATTATGCCAAAGAGTTATCCATTTGTCCTTCGTGGTTGGAACAAAAACCTGAAGCATTCGTAATGCTTTGCAAACAGGGCATTTTTTATTTTCCCACTGAATAAGCAGCTTCGGCCGACCTGCTGCCGAACATGACCGCCGCCGCCTTGTCCTTCGCCGAAGCAGCCCCTGCCAAGCAAGTGATAAGTTGTCTACCTGCAGCCCTCTCCGAACAGCCTAACCCACCATTTCACCAGCCAGTAGTTGCATGGAATCACTACGAGCCCGCGAAATGCAGCGTGATCCGCAAAGCAAATGAAAAAAGCCCGCATCCTCAGGGGTGCGGGCTTTTATTTCAGCAACAAGCTGCGTGGATTTAGAACGGAATATCGTCGTCCATGTCGTCCATGCGCGGGGCCGGTTTCGGCTCCATGCGGCGCGGGGCTGCCGGCGGGGCGGACGGGGCTTCCGAACGCGGGGCCGGGGCGCTGTAGCCGTCGTCCATCGGCGGCATGTCGTCGCGGCGGCCGCCTTGCAGGCTCAGTTCGTTCACGCGTACGTCCGGCGAGGTGCGCTTGATGCCTTCCTTGTCGGTCCACTCGCGCAGGGTGAGCTGGCCGTACACGGTTACCTGCTGGCCCTTGGCCAGGTAGTTCTTCAGCGATTCGCCACGCTTGCCCCATACCTGGCAGCTGAACCAGTTGGTGGTCTTGCGCTCGCCAAAGCCGATGTCGCTGGCCACGCGGAAGCTCAGTACCGGTTCGCCGCTGGGGGTGTAACGCAGCTCGGCGTCGGCGGCCAGGCGGCCATCAAAAGTAATGCTGTTCATGCAGTTCTCCGGAAAATTCAATCGCGCGCGGGGTTGCGTTGTACGCAGCCTGCGCAGTGTAGCGTGCCGGCCTGTTCATGACTACGGCTTGGCGGACAGCAGGCGGCGCACGCCTGCTTCGTCCCAGCCCTGCTGCGATACCTTCAGATAGGCCACGCCTTCGTCCGGGATGATCACTACTTCGCTGACACCTTCCAGCGCCAGCAGCTGGCGCGACAGAACGGCGCTGTCGCCCTGCCAGTCGTCGTCGAGGTGGATCATCTGGGACTTGACCGCCTTGGGCGGGGTCATGGTGGCGGCCAGGATCAGCCAGCTGGCCATCAGCACGCTGGTGAAGCCGAACACGCCGGCCGGGCCGAAGCGGCCGTACAGCCAGCCGCCCAGTGCGGCGCCCAGGAACAGGCCGATGGATTGCGACGTATTATACACGCCGATGGCGGTGCCCTTGGCGTCGGCCGGTGCGATCTTGGAAATCAGCGAGGGCAGGGTGGCTTCCAGGATGTTGAAGGCGATGAAGTACAGCGTCAGCCAGATCACGATCATCCAGAAGCTGGACAGCGCCAGCGCCATGCCCAGCTGCGCGGCGGTCATCAGCGCCACCGCAGCCACGAATACCTGCTTGAGGCGGGCTTTTTTCTCGCCGTAGATGATGGCCGGCACCATCAGGAAGAAGCCGGCCACTACCACCGGCAGGTACACCCGCCAGTGTTCGGCCTTGTCCAGATGGCCGGTGCTGGTCAGCGCGAACGGGATGGTGACGAACATCGCCATCTGCGCGGCGTGCAGCACGAAGATGCCGTAGTTGAGGCGCAGCAGCTCCGGGTGGCGCAGCACCGCCGGCAGGCGCTTGGTGTTGGCCTCGGCGTCGGAGTGGAAGCGCGATACCTGCGGGTCCGGAATCACTTTCCATACCCCCACCAGCGCCATCAGCGACAGGATGCCGGTAAGGTCGAAGATGCCGTTCACGCCGATGTGTTTGGCCAGCAGCGGGCCCAGCACCAGGCTGACGGCGAAGGTGGTGCCGATGCTCATGCCTATCATGGCCATGGCGCGGGTGCGGTTCTCTTCGCGGGTGAGGTCGGCCAGCAGCGCGGTAATGGCGGCGGAGATGGCGCCGGCGCCCTGGATCACCCGCCCGGCGATCAGCCAGCCGATGTCGTGGGCGCTGCCAGCGACGAAGCTGCCGACTGCGAACAGCAGCAGGCCGAAGTAGATCACCTTCTTGCGGCCAACCTTGTCGGACAGCATGCCCAGCGGCAGTTGCAGGATGGCCTGCACCAGGCCGTAGCTGCCCAGCGCCAGGCCGATCAGGGCGTGGTTGTCGGCGCCGCGCAGCGTGGTGGCGTACAGGGCGAATACCGGCAGGATCAGGAACATGCCCAGCATGCGCAGGGCGTAGATACCGGCCAGCCCCAGGCTGGCGCGCAGTTCAAGTGCATTCATTCGGAATGGGTTCGGGCGTAAAAATACCGTTGGCGCGTTCGCAACAGGCGAATGGCGCGGCAAGTGTAGCGCGTGCGGGCTGGGCGGTGCGTTTCAACAGGTAACAATATGGTGGCTCGGAAACCCCGGTTTCCGGGCGAGACAAGTCGCGGCAAGACAAGGTGAGAATGAAAAATCCCGGCGCAGCATAGGGTTGCCATGCAAGGAGGGATTTTTCGTGAGCAAGGCCGTAGCGCGACGACAGCGGGCGTTGTTAAGCGGCAATGGCCACATTGCCGGGCGGGTGGAGTGGCGGGTGGCAAGTCCGGTATAGTAGCGGGTTCCCCGAATCACGGTGAGACAGGCATGGATTCCATCCGCATCCGCGGTGCGCGCACCCACAACCTCAAGAACGTCAACCTCGACCTGCCACGGCACCAACTGGTGGTGATCACCGGCCTGTCCGGCTCCGGCAAGTCGTCGCTGGCCTTCGATACGCTGTATGCCGAAGGGCAGCGCCGCTACGTGGAAAGCCTGTCCGCCTACGCCCGCCAGTTCCTGCAGCTGATGGAAAAACCGGACGTGGACCTGATCGAGGGCCTGTCGCCGGCGATCTCCATCGAGCAGAAGGCCACCAGCCACAACCCGCGCTCCACCGTGGGCACCGTTACCGAGATCCACGACTACCTGCGCCTGCTGTACGCCCGCGTTGGCGACCCGCATTGCCCGGATCACGATGTACCGCTGGCCTCGCAGACGGTAAGTCAGATGGTGGACCATGTGCTGGCGCTGCCGGCGGAAACGCGGGTGATGATCCTGGCGCCGGTCATCGTTGGCCGCAAGGGCGAGAACCTCGACCTGTTCGAAGACCTGCGCGCGCAGGGTTTCGTGCGCGTGCGCGTGGATGGCGAGGTGTACGAGCTGGAGGCGGTGCCCAAGCTCGACAAGAACAAGAAGCACACCGTGGAGGTGGTGATCGACCGCCTCAAGGTGCGCGCCGACATGCAGCAGCGGCTGGCGGAAAGCTTCGAGACCGCGCTGCGCCATGCCGACGGCCGTGCCATTGCGGTGGAGATGGATAGCAACCAGGAGCACTGGTTCTCCGCCAAGTTCGCCTGCCCGGTGTGCAGCTACAGCCTGCCGGAGCTGGAGCCGCGGCTGTTCTCCTTCAACAACCCGATGGGCGCCTGCCCCAAGTGCGACGGCCTGGGCGAGATCACCTTCTTCGACCCCAAGCGTGTGGTGGCACACCCGGAGCTGACACTGGCTGCCGGTGCCATCAAGGGCTGGGATCGCCGCAACCAGTTCTACTACCAGATGCTGCAGGCGCTGGCCGAGCATTACGACTTCTCGCTGGACCTGTCGTTCGAGGACCTGCCGCAGCGTGTGCAGCACGTGGTGCTGCACGGCTCCGGGCGCGAGGAAATCAACTTTACCTACCAGTCCGAGCGCGGCACCAAGTTCCAGCGCGCGCACAGCTTCGAGGGCATCATCCCCAACCTGGAGCGCCGCTACCGCGAAACCGATTCCAGCACCGTGCGCGAGGAACTGGCCAAGTACCAGAACAACCAGTGCTGCCCGTCCTGCAGCGGCTCGCGGCTGCGCAAGGAAGCGCGACATATCTTCGTTGGCCGCAAGACCCTGCACCAGATCAACCAGATGTCGCTGAAGGATGCGGCCAACTTCTTTGGCGCGCTGGAGTTCGCCGGCCACAAGCAGGCGGTGGCGGAGAAGATCGTCAAGGAAATCAGCGAGCGGGTGTCGTTCCTGAATAACGTCGGCCTGGACTACCTGTGCCTGGCGCGTTCCGCCGATACCCTGTCCGGCGGCGAGGCACAGCGCATTCGTCTGGCCAGCCAGATCGGCTCCGGCCTCACCGGCGTGATGTATGTGCTGGACGAGCCGTCCATCGGCCTGCACCAGCGCGACAACGACCGCCTGCTGGCCACGCTGATGCGGCTGCGCGACCTGGGCAACAGCGTCATCGTGGTGGAGCACGACGAAGACGCCATCCGCGCCGCCGACTACCTGGTGGACATGGGGCCGGGCGCCGGCGAGCACGGCGGCAATGTGCTGGTGGCCGGCACGCCGGACGAAGTGGCGAGCTGCACCGATTCCGTTACCGGCGATTTCCTGTCCGGCCGCCGCAGCATTGCGCTGCCGGGCGAGCGCCGCGAGGTGAACGCGGAGCGCACGCTGACGCTGGAAGGCGCCAGCGGCAACAACCTCAAGGACGTAACGCTGCAGCTGCCGCTGGGCATGCTGGTGTGCATTACCGGCGTGTCCGGCTCCGGCAAGTCCACGCTGATCAACGACACGCTGTACAAGATCGCCGCCCGCGACCTGAACGGCGCCAGTGAGGAGCCGTCGCCCTACCGCGTGGTGAAGGGGCTGGAGCAGCTGGACAAGGTGATCAACGTCGACCAGAGCCCGATCGGCCGCACGCCGCGCTCCAACCCGGCCACCTACACCGGCCTGTTCACGCCTATCCGCGAGCTGTTCTCCGGTGTGCCGCTGTCGCGCGAGCGCGGCTACGGGCCGGGGCGCTTCTCCTTCAACGTCAAGGGCGGCCGCTGCGAGGCCTGCCAGGGCGATGGCGTCATCAAGGTGGAGATGCACTTCCTGCCGGACGTGTACGTGCCTTGCGATGTGTGCCACGGCAAGCGCTACAACCGCGAAACGCTGGAAGTGCAGTACAAGGGCAAGAACATCACCGAGGTGCTGGAGATGACGGTGGAGCAGGCGCAGGAGTTCTTCAGCGCGGTGCCCACCGTGGCGCGCAAGCTGAAGACGCTGATGGACGTGGGCCTCGGTTACATCCGCCTGGGTCAGAGCGCCACCACGCTGTCCGGCGGCGAGGCGCAGCGGGTGAAGCTGGGGCTGGAACTGTCCAAGCGCGATACCGGCCGCACGCTGTACATTCTGGACGAGCCGACCACCGGCCTGCATTTCCACGATATCGACCTGCTGCTGCAGGTGCTGCACCGCCTGCGCGAGAACGGCAATACCGTGGTGGTGATCGAGCACAATCTGGACGTGATCAAGACTGCCGACTGGCTGATCGACCTGGGGCCGGAAGGCGGCGCCGGCGGTGGCCAGATCATCGCCAGCGGCACGCCGGAGCAGGTTGCGGCCAACCCGGCCAGCCACACCGGGCGTTATCTGGCGCCATTGTTGGCCGCAAAGCCATAGTGTTTGCGGTGTTATGGATAAAACCGGTTAGAATCAAATATTGGTTGCCACAAACCGGTGGCAGCCTGGTTAGGGGATAGCATGCGTAGCCTGGGCAAGATCGATCACATCCACATCCGCGTCAGCGACAGTGCGCGCGCCACCGACTGGTACAGCCGCGTGCTGGGCCTGACGCCGGATGCGCGTTACCGCCACATGCAGGATGGGCCGCACGGCGTCATCATGATGGCCAATCCCAGCGGCTCCGTACGCCTGGCCATCAGCCAGGAAGACGGTGCGACGGCGATTTCCGGCGCCATCGCCTTCGTGGTGAGTGGGCAGGATTTCCTGGAGTGGATCGACCAGCTGGCCGGCGAGCGCGTGCTCAACAGTGAAGGCCAGACCATTGCCCGCGACAGCGTGCGCGACCAGAGCTTCTTCTGCTCGCTGTCGTTCGTGGACCCGTTCGGCAACCCGTTCGAGATCGTCAGCTACGACCACACCTGGCTGTCCGGCAAGCTCAAGCTGGCCAAGCGCGCGCCGGTGTAGGCGCAAGGTTGGCCGCAAGCCCGTCACAAACCCGCCGCCGGCGGGTTTTGTTTTATTGTGATCCGGCGACCTGTGCGTCTGGGCAGTACGGCGGCATGGTGCTTGAAGCACGCGGCCGTCTGCCGCTAAGCTGGTGCTTCCTGCCGTTGCCGCGGCTGTTCTTTACCGGGGGAGTTCACGATGTCCTTTACCGCGCTGCTGCTGTTCCTGCCCGCCTGTTTCGCCATCAATATGGCGCCGGGGCCGAATAATCTGCTGTCGATCAGCAATGCCACCCGCTACGGCTTCAGCCGTGCCTGCCTTGCCGGCGCCGGCCGCCTGCTGGCCTTTGCCGGCATGATTGCGCTGGCCGCCGCCGGGCTGGCGGTGCTGCTGCTGGAGTCGGCCGTGCTGTTCACGGTGATCAAGCTGGTGGGCGCCGGCTACCTGTTCTGGCTGGCCATCCAGCTGTGGCGCGCGCCGCTGCGTGCCAATGCGGTGCGCGATGCCCGCCCGCCGCTGAGCCTGCTGGCACTGGCGCGCCAGGAGTTCCTGGTGGCGGCCGGCAACCCCAAGGCCATCCTGGTATTCACTGCCTTCCTGCCGCAGTTCGTCGACGCCACCCGGCCGGTGGCAGCGCAGTTCCTGCAGCTGGGGTGCGCTTTCCTGCTGCTGGAAGTGGTGGCCATCGCCATCTATTCGGCGCTGGGCACGCAGCTGAACCGCTGGCTGGCCACTGCGCGCGGCCAGCGGCTGTTCAACCGTGGCTGCGGCGTGCTGCTGGGCGGGGCAGGGATGGGGCTGCTGCTGGCGCGGCGCTAGCTTGCGGCCAACCTTCAAGAAAAAAACCGGCGCGGAGCCGGTTTTTTGAGCGCGTTGACAACGTCCTTTCGCCTCACGAAAGGACGTTGTTTTGTAAACGGGAAGGCTGCCGGTTCAAAGAGCTGGCCGGAGCGGCCCGGCGTTGCCGAGTCTGGTGAGTCCAAGCAAGGCACTTTGTCCGCAGCCTGAAAAAAACCGGCGATAACGCCGGTTTTTTTTTGCCCAGCAGGCTAGAGCATCTGCGCCTTGGCCTGGAAGTAGCCCTGCATCTGCTGCTGCGGCAGCGGGTAGCCGTAGAACACCACATTGGCCGGCAGGCTGGCCCACTGCTGCACCATATCGTTGTCCATGTCGCTGGTCAGCACGATGTCGATGCCCTCCAGCGGGTGCTCCGGCTGCTGCAGCAACTGCAGCAGGTCGAAGGCGCTGACGCCCGGCATCAGCAGGTCGATGATCAGCACGTCCGGCCGTTCCTGGCCGATGGCCACCAGCGCGCTGATGCCGTCGTTGAAGGCGCGCACCTGCAAGGGCAGTTTCCAGGCTTCCAGCATCTGTGCCAGCTGCTGGCGTTTCTCTTCCTGTTTTTCCACGTGGTAGACCAGTAGCTGCGAGCGCAGCTTGCGCGAGGCCTTGCCGGTGATATAGGCGTTCAGCGAGGCACGGCTGATGCGGCGGTGGCCGCCGGTGGTTTTCCAGGCTTTCAACAGCCCCTGTTCCACCATGCGCTGGATGGTGGTGTAGCTGACGCCGATGACTTCGGCCGCCTGCCGGGTGGTGACGAACTCTTGTTCGGACATGGGTTTGCTTGGGGGAGGGTGGTGTCTGCAGGGTACTGGTAATTATTCGCCTTGGCAAGAAATGTGCATTTCATGCATTGAAATGTTCAATTCATTCAAAATCATAAAATCATTCAAAATGACATTGACCGCACACTTTATGCGGTCGAAGATGCAGCATCAATCAGTTGCCGCCCGGCTTCCCATGTCGGTGCGGTGCAGAGCAGCTTGCAGGTCTATCCAATGTCGAAACGCATCCAGTTATCCACCCAGCGCGAGGTCATCAACCCGGTATCCGGCGCGCGCGTCAAAGTCAGCAGTAATGAATACACGCTGCTGCGCGGCATTACGCGCGAGGGCTTGCAGAAGGAGGCGCTGATTCGCCTGGTATGGGGTGGGCGCTGGACGTTGGTGTCCGATTCCAGCTACTACAACCTGCTGTACCGGCTGCGCCGCAACCTGGCGGCCATCGGCATCGACAATGCGGTGGTGACCATGCCCACTTACGGGGTGGTGCTGGATTGCGAGGTGGAACTGGTGCTGTCACAGCCGCTGCCGTTCAGCAGCCAGGGTTGAAGCGGGCCGCACATGAAAACAGCCGGGTTACCTGACCCGGCTGTTTTTTTTGCAGGCAGGCGGCCAGGGTTGGCCGCATGGCAGGTATTACTGGATGATGCCGCCGCCCAGGCAGATGTCACCGTCGTACAGCACGGCGGACTGGCCAGGGGTAACCGCCCACTGCTTGTCGCGGAAGGTCAGCGTGGCCTTGCCCTCGACAATGGGCGACAGGCTGCAGCCGGCGTCGGCCATGCGGTAGCGGTTCTTGGCGGCGTAGTCGCCGGCCGTCGGCGGCTGCGGCAGCGTCCACGACAGGTCGTCCATCTGCAGCGCTGGCTTGAGCAGCAGCGGGTGGTCATGGCCCTGCACCACGATCAGCTTGTTGCCCGGAATATCCTTGCCGCCAACAAACCAAGGCTCGCCGTTGCCATCCTTGCTGCCACCGATGTTCAGGCCCTTGCGCTGGCCCAGGGTGTAGTACATCAGGCCGATGTGTTCGCCCACGGTTTTGCCGTCCGGGGTGATCATCTCGCCCGGCTTGGTGGGCAGGTAGCGCTGCAGGAACTCGCGGAACGGGCGCTCGCCGATGAAGCAGATGCCGGTGGAGTCCTTCTTGGCGGCGGTGGGCAGGCCGGCTTCCTCGGCCAGGCGGCGCACCTCGCTCTTGTGGATATCGCCCAGCGGGAACAAGGATTTGGCCAGCTGGTGCTGCTGCAGGCGGTACAGGAAGTAGCTCTGGTCCTTGCCCGGGTCCACGCCCTTCATCAGGTAGTGCACGCCGTCGCGCTCCAGTTTGCGCGCGTAGTGGCCGGTGGCGATGCAGTCGGCCCCCAGTTCCATGGCGTAGTCGAGGAAGGCCTTGAACTTGATCTCGGCATTGCACAGCACGTCCGGGTTGGGGGTGCGGCCGGCCGAGTATTCCTTGAGGAAGTACGAGAACACGCGGTCCTTGTATTCCTTGGCGAAGTTGACGATCTCCATGTCGATGCCGACGATGTCGGCCACGCTCATGGCGTCCAGTGCGTCCTGCTTGATGGAGCAGTATTCGTCGTCGTTGTCGTCTTCCCAGTTCTGCATGAACACGCCGATCACCTCGTGCCCCTGCTGCTTGAGCAGCCAGGCGGTTACCGACGAATCCACACCGCCGGACATGCCGACGACAATACGTTTCTTACCCGTCACGGGGAAAATCCTTCCTTCCAAAGTGCAAGAGGCACCACCAGTGGTGGTGCCCCGAAGTCTCGTGGCCAGCTATCGATGACCCAGTGCTCCGCGCTGTCGATGTTGTCCAGGCCGACGGCAAAATGCTGGTCCAGCAGCAGGGGGGCGCGGTATACGATGCCGGCAACATGGTGGTAATGCAGCCAGTGATGTGCATCCAGCAGTTCCAGCAGCTGGTCGATATTGCGGCTGTGGTCAACGCAGTCCATGCGGCCGAGGATGCGGGCATCCTCGTGATTGCCGGCACGGTCGGCGGCAATCGGCGTGGTCTGTGCGGCCAACTGGTAATAGGCCAGCACCACATCCTGCAGCGCGGCGCGTTCTTCGTCTGCGCTGGCGGCGTCCAACAGGCGCCGGTTCATCCAGCCCAGCGTTTCTTCGCCCACCTCGATGGTGCTGATCTGATCGCAACCGTAATGGTAACAGACGCTTAGCTCCTCCGCACACGCGGGCAGGGCGCACAGCGCCAGCCACAGCAGGCACAGCCAGCCGCGGCGCATGTTCAGCGTGCCTGGTGGTGGATCACGGTCAGCGGCAGGCGCTGGCCAGCCAGGTAGTCGTCGATGCAGCGTCCCACCAGCGGGCTGCGCCAGATCGCCTGCTGCGCGCGGATCTCGTCCGCGCTCAGCCACAGCGCCTCGATAATGCCCTCGTCCAGTGTGGCGCTGCTGGGCTGCGCCTCGGCATCGCAGGCAAAGGCAAAGCGCAGGTAGGTCACGTCGCTGCCGTCTTCCTTGTCGGCCAGGTAGATGCCCACCAGCGCGGTGGCGGTGGCACGGTAGCCGGTTTCCTCCAGCGCCTCGCGCGCCACGGCGGCGGGCAGGGTTTCCGCGTATTCCAGGTGGCCGGCAGGCTGGTTGAGGCGCACCCCTTGCGGCGTCTGCTCGCGCACCATCAGGAAGCGTCCGTCACGCTCGATCAGCGCGGCAACCGTGGTATTGGGTTTCCATTGCATGCTGTGCTCCGTTCATGTATTGACAATCGTTCTCAGTTATCTTTATGATCGAATAACTGAGATTAATTCTTGATACGGGTGCTGCATCATGTACGTCTGCCTTTGCCACGGCATTACCGACCGCGAGATTCGCAGTGCGGTTGCCAATGGTGCCACCCGCATGAGCGATCTGGCAAAGGAACTGGGCGTGGCAAGCGAATGCGGCCGTTGCGCCTGCAGTGCCAACCAGTTGCGCAAGGAAGTGCTGCTGCAGATCAGCGAGCCGGAACTGGCTGCTGCCTGACCCTTTTCCCTCCCCATCGCCGTTGCCGGCGCCTCGCTTGATATTACATTGTCGTCTGCCATACTCCAGACATTGTTCCGGGCGGGAGGGCGGCAATGCAAGGCGACAAGAAAGTCATCAAGTATCTGAACCAGATACTGCGTAACGAGCTGACAGCCATCAACCAGTATTTCCTGCATGCGCGCATGTTCAAGAACTGGGGGCTGCAGGCGCTCAACGAGCACGAGTACCACGAATCCATCGACGAAATGAAGCATGCCGACCGGCTGATCGAGCGCATCCTGTTTCTGGAAGGGCTGCCCAATCTGCAGGATCTGGGCAAGCTGTACATTGGCGAACACGCCCAGGAAATGCTGGCGTGCGACCTGAAGCTGGAGATGGAGGGCGTGCCGCTGTTCCGCGAGGCGATTGCCTACTGCGAGGGCGCCAAGGACTACGTGACGCGCGACCTGTTGACCGAAATACTGGAAAGCGAAGAAGAACACATCGACTGGCTGGAAACGCAGCTGGGCCTGATCGACAGGCTGGGGCTGCAGAACTACCTGCAAAGCATGATGGAAAGTTGAGCCGTTTCCGGCAGCTGGCAAACAAAAACCCCCGCATTGCGGGGGTTTTGTTTTATCGGGCGGGGTTATTTGGCGGCGGAGGCGGCGGCATCCGGTGCCGGCTCGTCGCTTTCCTGCCACGGCAGGTTCACCTTCTGCTGATTCACCCGCAGCTCGCCGGAGGCGAAGTGCAGCGAGGTGGCCAGCTGGCCGCCGTTGCGCTTGATCAGATGCTGCTGCTCCCATTCGCCCAGCTGTGCGGCCAACAGGCTCTTGGCCAGGCTTTCCACCTCGGCCATGTTCGGCTGCTCCTCGGCGCTGGCATCCACGGTGAACAGGTTGCGCGCCTGTGCCACCACCAGGTTCTGCAGCGTCTGCTCCGGCAGCTCGATGCTGGCCTGGGCGTTGAAACGCTTC
The DNA here is from genome assembly GCF_900090205.1 of Vogesella sp. LIG4. Taxonomy (NCBI): domain Bacteria; kingdom Pseudomonadati; phylum Pseudomonadota; class Betaproteobacteria; order Neisseriales; family Chromobacteriaceae; genus Vogesella; species Vogesella sp. LIG4. The sequence goes on from NZ_LT607802.1 coordinate 2,316,825, forward strand.
AGGAAGGAGATCGGGTCCTTCATGTCCGCATCCTGCAGGCCGGCCAGCGCCAGGCTGCCGTTGGCCTTCACTTCGCCGTTGGGCATGCGCAGGTAGAAGGTGTTCAGCAGCAGCTTGGGATCGTTCTTCAGCAGCGGCAGACCTTGCTGCATGATGGTGTCGATATAGCGCTTGCGCAGCAGGGAAGGGTCCTTGCCTTCAAACGGCAGCTTGGACAGCGCCGCGTCCAGCTTCACCAGCGTCGGGCCGTGCAGATGGTTGGCCGATACGTCCAGCTTCAGCGGGCCGTACACGCTGTCGTTGTAGGCGAAGCGGTCGAAGTCCAGCTTGCCGCGGGTGTTCACGTACTCGTCCTGCTCGCTGGTCACGATCTGGTAGGCCAGCTTGGACAGCTCCACCCGCGACGGGCGGAATTCGCCGGACGGGTTGATGAACTCACCCACGCGCACGCGGCTTACCAGGTAGATCAGCTCGTTCAGCTTGATGCTGTACGGAATCGCCTCGTTCCAGTTGAGCTTGATGTCGTCAACCGACAGCGCACTGGTGCCCAGCTTCACGCCGGTGGCGCCGGGGCGGATCTCCGACTGGTACTTGATGCCATCGAAGGCGAAGCGGCCCTTGGGGCCGGCCTGCAGCACGAAGCCCGGGGTGGTGGATTCCACGTTGTATTCGCGGTAGCCGCTGCGGTAGTCCACTTTCAGGTTGAAGCCCTGCCAGTTCATCTTCACCCCGGCCAGGGTTTCCTCGTAGTCGAACTTGGGCACGGTGACGGTAAGCTCGCCGCCGCCGGTCAGGCCCAGGCGGTTGATCACGGTGATCGGCTCGGCATCGCCGAAGAAGCGCTGCAGCGTCTTGCGGGTGCCCTCGCTCATGTCGAACTCGGTACGCACGATGGCGCGTGCCGGGCGCAGGTCGAAGTCGAACAGGCCGGGCAGCAGGCCGTGCTTCACCTTGTGGTGGTAGCGCAGGGTGCCGGAGAACAGCGGGCGCAGGTTTTCCGGCAGCAGGGCCAGATAGGGGCCGACCAGCTGCTTGTTCAGTTCCAGCTCGGTGGTTTCCTCGGAGCTGAACCAGCCGCGCTGGTAGCTGTGGGACTTGATGGTGAACACCGGGGACTGCGCGATCATGCGGTGCTGCTCGGCCAGGGTTTCCTCGGCCTTGATGCCGGCCCAGTAGGCAAAGCCGCTGTACAGTGCAAATGTGGCAACAAGGGCGCCACCACCCAGAATGAGACGATGCTTGGAGACGTTCACGGTCCGGCCTGGAGAAACGTAATGAAGCCGCATCTTACCCTACCTCGGCCGGCTTATGAACTTATGCCGGGCCGCAATGGTCGCAAGTGACTGAAATCGGGTTGGTTTTTGCCTGATTAATAAGTGTAAAATGTCCAGTCGTCTGTAAACCTCGAGGTTTGACTATCAACATGGAATGGCTTAATGGTCTGATCGACCTGCCGTGGTGGGGCTACATCGTGGTTGCACTGGTGCTGACCCACATCACCATTGCTTCCGTCACCATCTTCCTGCATCGCCACCAGGCGCACCGCGCGCTGGATCTGCACCCGATTCCCAGCCACTTCTTCCGTTTCTGGCTGTGGCTGACTACCGGCATGGTTACCAAGCAGTGGGCATCCATCCACCGCAAGCACCATGCGCGCTGCGAAACCGAAGACGATCCGCACAGCCCGCAAGTGCTGGGCATCAAGAAGGTATTGTGGGAAGGCGCCGAGCTGTACCGTGCCGCCTGCAAGGATCAGTCCATCATGGACAAGTTCGGCCACGGTACCCCGGATGACTGGCTGGAGCGCAATATCTACACCCCGCGCAGCAGCAAGGGCATCCTGCTGATGCTGGCCATCGACGTGCTGCTGTTCGGCGCCGCCGGCCTCTCCGTATGGGCCGTGCAGATGATGTGGATTCCGTTCTTCGCCGCCGGCGTGATCAACGGTATCGGCCACTTCTGGGGCTACCGCAACTTCGAGAACGAAGATGCTGCCACCAACGTGTTCCCGTGGGGCATCCTGGTGGGCGGCGAAGAGCTGCACAACAACCATCACACCTTCGGTACCTCGGCCAAGCTGTCCTACAAGTGGTACGAGTTTGACATCGGCTGGATGTATATCCGCATGCTGGAAATCCTGGGCCTGGCCAAGGTGCGCAAGGTAGCGCCCAAGCTGGTGCAGGGCGTATCGCGCGGTCAGCTGGACCTGGAGCATCTGCAGGCCATCATCGCCAACCGTTACGCGGTGGCATCGCGCTATGCCCGCGAGCTGAAGGCGGTGTGCCGCGAGGAAGCCGCCAAGCTGCAGCTGCCGGAGCTGGGTAACGCCAACCTGGCCGGCAAGATGAAGATATGGCTGAAGCAGGACGCCAAGGACACCCCGGCCGGCGAGCGCGAACAACTGGCCGCCGTGCTGGCCAGCAGCCAGGTGCTGAACACTATCTACACCATGCGCCAGGAACTGACCCGGCTGTGGGAGCGCTCCTCGCGCACCCGCGACGAGTTGCTGGCCGATCTGCAGGACTGGTGCAACCGCGCCGAGGCCAGCGGCATCGAGGCGCTGCAGCGTTTTGCGCAGCACCTGCGCACGGTGGCCACTGCCTGAGCGTTAAGCCACGGCCAGCGCCTGCTGCCGGCGTTATCAACAAAGCCCTCCCGTACCCCGGCAGGGCTTTGTTGTATCCGCACCTGAGCTTTGTGCCGGCTTGATGCCGGCGTCGTGGTTTGACGTACAATGCGGCCAACCAACAAGGAGGAAACACCATGAGCATCCACCGTCATCTTCCGGGCAAACGCATGTCCGAAGCCGTTATCGTCAATGGCCTGATCTACACCGTGCAGGTGCCGGAAAGCGGCCAGGGCGACGCACGCGCGCAAACCGCCGAGGCGCTGTCGCTGGTGGACAAGGTGCTGGCCGAACTGGGCAGCGACAAGAGCCGCATCGTCGAAGCCACCATCTTCATGCCGGACCTGAACGAGTTCGACCAGATGAACGAGGCGTGGGATGCCTGGGTGGCGGAAGGCCACGCGCCGGTGCGCTGCACCGTGGGTGCCAAGCTGGCGCACCCGGACTGGAAAGTGGAAATCCGCATCGTCGCCGCAGTCTGAACTGCGCAGGCAATAAAAAACCGGGCATCTGCCCGGTTTTGTTTTTGCGGCCAACGTTGGCCGCAAGCTGCCCAGAATATATCCACGACCTCGCGAGCTAGGGCGAGACAAGGCAAAAACGGCTGAGGAAGCGGAGTTTACAAGTAGTAAATGAGCATTCCGAAGACGTTTTTAACGCCGTATCGCCGACGCGCAGCAGATCGTGTGCAGACCCTTAGTGGCCTGCGTCGATAATGGGCGCCGCCCCCGGCACCGCCTTGGGCGGCCGCGAGAACCAGATCAGCCCGGTAATGCCCAGGAACAGGATGGCGCACAGCCAGAAGATCTCGTTGGCGCCCATGAACATGCCCTGGCGGGTGACGTCGCGCGCCAGCATGGCTGCCGCCTGCTCCTGGCCCATGCCCAGCTGCTGCATATTGCCCAGCGCCTGGCGGGTGCCCTCGTCGAACTGGCTGAGCCGGTCGGTGAGCTGCACGTGGTGCACTGCCTCGCGGTGCTCCCACTGCCAGGTGAACAGCGAGGCGCCGATGGAGCCGGCCAGCGTACGCAGGAAGTTGGACAGGCTGGAGGCACTGGCCAGCTGCTGCGGCTTCATGTTCGACAGCGTGATGGTGGTCAGCGGCATGAAGAAGCCGGCCAGCGCGATACCCTGCACGAACTGCGGCAAGGCCAGGTTGACGAAGGCCATGTCCGGGTTGAAGGTCACGTAGCGCCACCAGAAGCAGAAGGCGAACATCAGCATGCTGATGGTAACGATCACCCGCATGTCCAGCCGGTGCGCGTTCTTGCCGATCACCGGCGACAGCAGCACCGGCAGGATGCCGATGGGCGCGGTGGCGAGACCGGCCTCGGTGGCGGTGTAGCCCAGCTGGGTCTGCATCAGCAGCGGCATCAGCACGATGGCGCCGAAGTACAGCATGAAGCCGATGCTGACCGAGACCACGCCCACGCTGAAGTTGCGGTCGCGGAACAGCGACAGGTCGATGATGGGGTGACGGTCGGTCAGCTCCCACACCACCAGGTAGGACAGGCTCAGCAGCGAGGTCACGCCGTAGATCACGATCTCGGTGGAGTGGAACCAGTCCAGCTCCTTGCCGCGGTCCAGCATCATCTGCAGGCAGCCCACGCCCAGCACCAGCAGTACCAGGCCCAGCTTGTCGATGGGTAGCTGCACGGTGGGGGTTTCGCGGTGGCGCAGCTCGCGCCAGGTCAGCAGGATGGCGACGATGCCCACCGGCACGTTGATGAAGAAGATCCAGCTCCAGTGCCAGTTGTCCGACAGCCAGCCGCCAAGAATGGGGCCGAAGATCGGCGCCACGATGATGGTCATGGTCCATAGTGCCATGGCGATGGCGCGCTTGGCCGGCGGGTAGCTCTGCAACAGCAGGCTCTGCGACAGAGGAATCATCGGCCCGGCCAGCGCGCCTTGCAGCACGCGGAACAGGATCAGCGTTTCCAGGCTGGGCGCGATGCCGCACAGCAGCGAGGTGAGCACGAAGCCCAGGGTGGCGATCAGGAACAGTCGCACCTCGCCCAGGCGCTTGGCCAGCCAGCCGGTGATGGGCACCGCGATGGCATTGGCCACGCCGAAGGAGGTGATTACCCAGGTGCCCTGGCTGGTGGAGGCGCCCAGGTCACCGGAGATGGTGGGAATCGCCACGTTGGCGATGGTGGTGTCCAGCACCTGCATGAAGGTGGCCAGCGACAGCGCCAGCGTCACCAGCGTGCGAGAGCGGCCTTCCAGCGGAGGATGCGCCATGCTGCAGCTCCCTTACTGGCCCAGGTTGGCCGCAATGATGTCGGCTACCACGCGGTCGGCTTCCTGCATGCGCTGGTCGAACACCTGGGTGGCCAGCACCGGCTTGCCCTTGGGTGCGTCCTGCAGCAGCGGGCCGCTCTGATCCTTGGTATCCACATCGACATTCATCGACAGGCCGAAGCGCAGCGGGTGGGTTTTCAGCTCCTGCGGGTCCAGGCCGATGCGCACCGGTACGCGCTGCACCACCTTGATCCAGTTGCCGGTGGCGTTCTGCGCCGGCAGCAGCGAGAACACGCTGCCGGTGCCGGCGCCCATGCCGGCCACCTTGCCGTGGTAGGTGATGTCGCTGCCGTACAGGTCGGCATGCAGCGTTACCGGCTGGCCGATGCGCAGCTCCTTCAGTTGTACTTCCTTGAAGTTGGCATCCACCCAGGCGCTGTCCAGCGCGGCCACCGCCAGCAGCGGGGTACCCGGCTGCACGCGGCTGCCCGGCTGGGCGCTACGACGGGCGATGGTACCGGCCACCGGGGCGCGGATCTCGGTACGCGACAGCGCCAGCCAGCTTTCGCGCACGGCGGCGGCAGCACGCGCCACGGCCGGCTGCTGCTCGACCTTGCTGCCCAGCACCAGCGCGTGGCTGGCGTTCTTCTCTTCGCGGCCGGCCTGCAGTGCGGCTTCGGCGGCGGCCAGGTTGGCGCGCGCGGTATTCACCGCATCACGGGCGTGCTGCACTTCCTCGGCGGCCACGGCCTGTTCGCGTGCGGCCTGTTCGCGGCGTGCCAGGTCGCCCTCGGCACGGCTCAGGTCGCTGCGGGCGCGCATCAGGTCGGCTTCGCGTTGCGCCAGCAGCGCATCGGCCTTGCTGCTGGTGGAGATCAGCTGCCGGCTCTGGCGCACGGCCTGGGCCAGCTCGGCCTTGGCGCGGTCGAAGGCCAGGCGGGCGTCGCTCTGTTCCAGCTTGATCAGCACGTCACCGGCGGCAACCTGCTGGGTATCGTCGGCATTCACGGCCACCACGTTGCCGGCGATCTGGCTGGAAACCGGGATCAGGTTGCCGGCCACGTAGGCGTCGTCGGTGCTCTGGGTGTTGCGCAGTTCGAAGAACCAGTAGCCGGCGCCGACGATGCCGGCAACCACCAGCACGGCGGTCAGGCGGGTGAGGGCGGTGCGGCGGGTGTTGTTGGGGGTGGCTTGTTGTTGTTCCATGGACTTATTCCTTGTCGGCCGGGAGGCTGCCCAGCGCGCGCAGCAGCGCGGCCTGGGCCTGTAGACGTTGCGTGTGGGTATCCAGCGTGGCGCTGCGTGCCTGCAGCAGGCGGCGTTGCTCGGCCAGCCCCAGCGACGGCGCTGCCAGGCCGGCCTTGACGCGGCCCTGCACGCTGCGAGCGGCATCGCTGCGCGCCTGCAGGTTGGCCGCAGCGGCTTTTTCCGCCTGTTGCAGCACTTGCAGGCTGCTGCTGCGGTCGGCGGTGTCGCGGATGGCGGCCAGCAGGGTCTGGTTGTAGCTGGCTACCGCGTAGTCGTATTCGGCGGTGCGGGCATCCAGGCGGGCATCCAGCGCGCCGTTGCTGAAGATGGGCAGCGTGATGGCCGGGGCCAGGTGGATGTAGCGGGCGCCGTAGTTGAACAGGGTGCTGAGTTCGTTCGACGAGAAGGCGCCCAGCGCATCGATGTGCACGTCCGGGTAGAAGTCGGCCTTGGCCGCCTTGACGTTTTCCGCGCTGGCTTCCACCCGCTCGCGGGCGGCCAGGATGTCGGCGCGCAGGCCGAGCTGGCCGGTGCTCAGCTGCGGCAGGTCGATGTTCCAGTCGGGCAGGCGGGCGGGCGGCAGCTGGTCGATTGCGCTTTGCGGCTGGGCGGTGAGTGCCGCCAGGGCATGGCTGGCCTGCGCCTCGCGCATGCTGCTGCGTTGCAGGCGTTCCTCGGCTTCCGCCAGCTGGGCGCGGTACTGTGCCAGTTCGTCGGCGGCGCTCAGGCCGCTGTTCAGTTTCTGCTGCGCCTGTGCCAGCTGCTGGCGGGCCAGTTGCAGGTCATCCTGCAGCAGCTGGCGGCTTTCCTGCGCGCTGCGCCATTCCAGGTACTGGCTGCTTACCGTCCAGGCCAGCCAGTGGCGGGCGTCGTCGGCCTCCAGCGTGGCGGCGTGCGCCTGGCCGCGGCTGGCGGCCAGCTGGGCGCGGGTCTTGCCCCAGAAATCGAAGCGGTAGGACAGGTCAACGCCCACCGTGGTCAGGTTGGTCCACACGCCGGTCATGAAGCTCGGCAGGTTGGCGTAGTTGGAGATGCGTTCGCGGGTGAAATCGGCGCTGCCGTTGATGTGCAGGCCGTCGCTGCTGGCGACCTGCTCGCTGCTGGCGCGGGCGCTGCGCAGGCGGGCATCGGCCTGGGCCAGGCCGGGGTTGCCGGCCAGCGCCTTGTCGATCAACTGTTGCAAGGTGGTATCCGGTACCTTGCGCCACCAGTTGCTGCTGACGGCTTGCGGCTGGATGCTGCTGCCCAGGGCGGCGGCATCCAGTGGCTGGGTTGCCGGGCCGGCGACGTGCTGGGTGGCGCAGGCGGCCAGCAGCAGGCTGGCAGCCAGGGCCAGCAGGGTGCGTTGTGGGCTATGTTTACGCATGTAATGATCACCTGCGTTACTATTGGTGGGTGAAAAAGGCAAGCACGTGGCTTGCCTGCATAACAGCGGCCATGATGACATAAAGCAAACGTTTGACCTGTTTCAGTCTGTACGTGCTGTCATCGGCAGACAGGCAGCTCAGTCTTCCATCTTCGCCAGCAGCTTGCGCAGCAGTTTGTCCAGCAAGGCTTTCTCCTCGCCGCTGAAGTCCTGCCACAGCTTGCGCAGGTTCTGACGCTGTGTCGGCATGGCATCGGCGATGAAGGTCTGGCCGGCTTCGGTCAGCACCAGGATGGTCTTGCGGCGATCATCGGCGCAGGACAGGCGCTGGATCAGGCCACGCTCGCACAGGTCGTCCACCACGCGGGTGGCATTGGTGCGCGAAAACGCCAGCGCATCCGACAGCTCGGACGGGTTGATGCGCTGTTCCGGGCGTGCGTACAGCACCAGCAGCGCCATCCAGGTGGTTTCGTTCATGTCGAACGGTTTGAGCGACTCGTTGAGGTAGCCGATCAGGAATGGCTGGATGTGCAGCAGCAGGCGCGTCAGCAGCACTTCTTCGCGCGGCGCGCCCGGCATCTTGCGGGCTATGGTGTCAGTGGCCTGTTCACAGGCGGTGAAGCTCTGGCAGGCTGGGCGATTTTCTTGCATAAGTTGATAGTAACGTACGTTACTATTTTTGGCAAGCCGCGATCCACTGTTCCATTTGCCGGGCCACCGGGCTCAGCAGATCGGCCTGCTGGCAGTCCAGTTCGCTGTTTTCCGGCATCGAGCGCAGCCAGGTGAGCTGGCGCTTGGCAAGCTGGCGCGTGGCGGCAATACCGCGAAAGCGCAGCTCCTCATAGTCGTACTGGCCGTCCTGGTATTCCCAGGCCTGGCGGTAGCCGACGCAGCGCATCGACGGCAGCTCCAGCGACAGGCCGGGGTAGCGCTGACGAACGCGGGTGACTTCGTCCAGGAAGCCCTGCTCCAGCATCTGCTCGAAGCGCAGCGCGATGCGATCGTGCAGCCATTGCCGCTCGCGCGGCACCAGCGCCAGCCGCAGGGCGGCAAAGTTGGCCGCAGCATCGCGGCCGCGCGCCAGCAGCGCCGACATCGGTTCGCCACTGAGACGGCACACTTCCAGCGCCCGGGCGAGGCGCTGCGAGTCGTTGGGCGCCAGCCGGGCGGCGGTAACCGGGTCAATGGCGGCCAGTTGCGCGTGCATGGCCGGCCAGCCATGCGCGGCGGCCTCGGCCTCCAGCGCGGCGCGCACGGTGGCGTCGCCCTGCGGCAGGTCGGACAGCCCTTCCATCAGCGCCTTGTAGTACAGCATGGTGCCACCCACCAGCAGCGGGATATTGCCGCGCGCACAGATGTCGGCGATCAGCCGGTTGGCATCGGCGTGAAACTGCGCGGCGGAGTAGGTCTCGGTGGGATCGATGATGTCGATCAGGTGGTGCGGGCAGCTGGCCATCTCGGCCGCGGTGGGCTTGGCGGTGCCGATGTCCATATCGCGGTAGACCAGCGCCGAATCGACGCTGACGATCTCGACCGGAAAGCGCTCGGCCAGCGCCAGCGCCAGGCCGGTCTTGCCACAGGCGGTAGGGCCCATCAGCAGCACGGCACGCAGGGAAGAACTCATGGCAACAGAGGTGTGATGATCAGTCCGCCATTGTCGCACAGCTGCCGCCGGCGCCACAGTTGGCCGCAAGGCTATTGCCCGGCCAGCAGGCGGGCCAGCGCGGCGGTCACCAGCTGGTGGTCTTCCAGCTGCGGCAGGCCGGATACGGTGGCGGCGCCGATCAGCCCGCCGCCCTGCAGGCGCAGCGGGAAGCTGCCGCCGTGGCCGCAGTACTGGCTGGCATCGATATGCGGCTGCTGCTCGAACTCGCGGCCCTTGCTGCGCTGGTAGGCGCCCAGGTACAGCGAGCTGTGGCCGAAGCGCAGCACGCTGTTGCGCTTGCGGGTGATCCAGTGCTGGTTGTCCTGGCTGGTGCCGGCCATGGCGCAGCTGAACAGCACCTGGCCATAGGCGTGAATCTCTATTGCCACCGCCGCAGCCTGTGCCTGCGCCATGTCGCGCAGCAGGCAGCCCAGCTGCCAGGCGTGCTCATGGCTGAACTGCGGCAGGGCAAGCTGGTGTTCCTGTTGCAGCAGCTGCTGCAGGCTGGGCTGGTCGTTCATGGCGGCTCCGTGGCAGGGTGGAAAGCACAAGGCCCGGCGATGCCGGGCCTTGTGAACATACTGCCATGCTGCCTTGTAAGCCAGCGGCTACATCACCAGCTTGGCGCCGATGAAGGCCATCATGATGGCTAGCATGGGGCGCAGCCATTGCTCGGCCACGCGGCGGCTCATGTGGCTGCCCAGCCAGATGCCCGGCAGCGAACCGATCAGCAGCTGCCCCAGCAGGCTGTAGTCCATATTGCCCATGCTGGCATGGCCGAGACCGGCCACCAGGGTCAGCGGTACCGCATGGGCGATTTCGGTTCCCACCAGGCGCGCGGTGGGCAGCAACGGGTACAGCGCGAAGATGGCCAGGGTGCCCAGCGCACCGGCGCCGATGGAGCTGAGGGTAACGATCACGCCCAGCACCACGCCGGTAAAAACGGTTGCACTTACCGGAATATGGTCTGCCGGGCGTTGCGGCACCAGGCGCGCCAGCTGGCGCAGGATGAAGGGCTTGAACAGGATGGCCAGCGCGGTGAGCATCAGCGCAAAGCCCAGCATTACCTTGATCAGGCCATTGGCCACCTTGGGGTCCAGCTTCAGGTAGTGCAGCGCCAGCACGGTAATGAGCGAAGCCGGGACACTGCCCATGGCCAGGTAGCCGGTAATGCGCCAGTCGATATGCTTGTGCTTGTGATGCACCGCCACGCCGCCCATCTTGGTGATGCAGGCATACAGCAGGTCGGTACCCACCGCGGTGGCCGGATTGATGCCGAACCACAGCAGGATGGGGGTCATCAGCGACCCGCCGCCCACACCGGTAAGGCCCACGATGAAGCCCACCGACAGACCTGCCACTACGTATCCCAGGGTCATGCTGACCATCCCGTCTGAATCTATTTCACTGGCGGCCATGCTAACCGATGCCGTTATTCCTCTTTAGATGAATTTAGAGATTGCTTATCCGCAAAACGAATAAGCGATACACGGGTCATGAATCGGCTATCAGCCGGCGTAGCCCGGCAACTGTGCTGCCCATGCGGCCAGGGCCTGCAGGATGTCCTGCTGCGCTGGCGTGGCGGTGGCGGCAAGCGTTGCCAGTTCCTGCTGGTAGCTGGCATGGCTGCGCCCGCCCGGCTGGCCGCTTGTCAGTTTCTGCGTACACCAGGCCTGCCAGTGGCGTGCTTCCTCGGCATTGAGGCTGTGCGGGAAGTTGCGGGCGCGGTAGCGCCACAGCAGGCGGCCGAGCTGGCTGTCGTCGAATACCGGGCGTTCTGCGGCCAACTGTGGCGCCGTCAGCTGGCGCAGCCGGCTCAGCAAGCGGCGGTCGTGATTGCTGACAAAGCCGCCGTACAGATTCTCGTCCACGTCCGGCGCCCCGCCGGCCTCGCGCTGATATACCTGCCGCCACAGCGCATCCAGCCTGGGCAGGCCGGCGGCGATGGCGGCGTGGCGCTCGATCAGCGCCATGTCGATGCCCAGCGCCTCGGCACGGGAGGGGGAGAGCACGCGCAGGTCGCTCACCACGAAGGGCGACTTATTGACGTGCAGCCCCTTCACCGGCAGCCGGCTCACGCCCTCCGGCAGCGCGTCGCTGCGGCTGAACAAGCGCAGCCGGATCTCGTCGGCATCCAGTTGCAGCAGTTCGGAGGGGTCATGCGCGAGGTCCCATACCAGTACCTCGTTCTTGTTGCTGGGGTGCTCGGCCAGCGGCCAGACGATGGCCAGGTTGCCGCGCGCGCTGCCGAACATGCCGGACACGTGGATCAGCGGCTTGGGGGCGTGCAGCGACAGCTGGTGACGCACTGTGTCCTTCTGCCGCAACGACAGGCAGAACTCGAACAGCTTGGGCTGGCGGTTGCGGATCAGCCGCGCCAGCGCGATGGTGGCGCGCACGTCGGACAGCGCATCATGCGCCGCCTCATGCAGCAGACCGTTGGCCGCAGACAGGTGCTCCAGCTTGAAGCTGGGCAGGCCATCCTCGTGGCGCGGCCACTCGATGCCCTCCGGGCGCAGCGCATAGGTGGCGCGCACCACGTCCAGCAGATCCCAGCGGCCGCAGCCGTGCTGCCATTCGCGTGCATACGGGTCGATCAGGTTGCGCCAGAACAGGAAGCGGGTCACCTCGTCGTCGAAGCGGATCGAGTTGTAGCCCACGCCTATGGTGCCGGGCGCAGCCAGCTCTGCCTCGATGGCGGCGGCAAACTGGTGCTCCGGCACGCCGCGTTGCTGGCACAGCTGCGGGGTGATGCCGGTGAGCAGGCAGGCTTCCGGTGCCGGCAGGTAATCCGGTGTCGGCTGGCAGTACAGCATCACCGGCTCGCCGATCTCGTTCAGCGCGGCATCGGTGCGGATGCCGGCGAACTGCGACGGGCGGTCGCTGCGCGGCACGGCGCCAAAGGTTTCGTAGTCGAGCCAGAAGAAGGTGGGCTGGGTCATGTGCGGGCTATGGCTGGCAGGGCAAAGCCGGGATTGTCGCACTGCCGCGGCGTGCGGCCAACGTCATGAATTGTGGCCTGGTGACGGAACTTTCGACGGCAGGCGCAGACCAATCCGGCGAACGTCGTTCAGACGTTTCCTCCCCTGATCGTTCATGTACTTTGCCGAGTCCGCAATGCGGGTTCGGCTTTCTTTTTTGTTCGTTTTGGAAAATATCTTTGCGAAAGCGAATAATGCCATGTCATGGTGCATGGCATATGCGGCTGCGCAATATCGGTGCATGCGTGCCATGGCAGCAGCAGCGGCTGGCGACATCGGCTGAATGTATCGTGCAGGGGGAGGTGTGATGCAGGCAGCTAAGTGCTTGATATGGCAGCTTTGCCGGAAAGCGGGCAAAAAAAATGCGCGGGGTTTTATGCCCGCGCCAAGTCTACAAAGGAGAAATAGAGGAGAAACTATCAAGAAGCAATTGCTGCATCTCAACAAGGCCGGATTATCCCGATCTTGGTGCAGTGTGTCAATGTATACAATTTGCAAAAGCGCAAAAAACATAACATTTCGTCGCGCAATGAACACAAATTTGTTTGAAAGCGAAAATCGAGCGCTTGCTTGTGGGGCAAAACGGGCGGTTTGCCTCCCGTCCGCGGGCAAGCTGTGCGACAATGGCACCTTTGCCGCAGCTAATAGCCGTTTGATCCTGCCATGAGCGATTTCACCCCGGTTTTGCCCGATCCGCGTCAGTATCCCGAGTCTTCCCCTTCCAATATGCTGATTCATCACGCCGAAGCGATTGCCAAGGCGGTGACTGAAGAAGACCGCGAGCTGTGGCGCGCCAATCTGCGTGCGCGGCTTATCGAATTGCTGGAGCGCGAAGAGCTGCTGTCGCTGTCGGTGGCGCTGGCCATGGTGACTTCGCAGCAGATCTATCAGATCCTGTGGGATGCGCTGCGCGATGCCGCCGAGCGCCCGGATACCGGCCGCCATGCGGTAGTCTTCGCCGTGCCGGTGGTACTGGTGATCGGCAGCAAGAGCAAGGTAACGCTGCCGGAGCGCATTGCCGATGTGGATGGCCTGAACGCCATCTTCCGCGAGCACGGCCTGTTTGCGCCGGGGGCCGAGGTGTTCCTGTCCGGCAAGCTGCTGCACCCGGATTCGGTGGTCGAGATTTCCTCCGCCCAGATTCACCGTTATACCCGCCAGCTGGCCGACGCCGCGCGCGGCCTGCCACTGGAGCTGCCGGCAGCAGCCATTACCGCCAAGGACGAAGGCGTGTTCCTGCGCTACCTGCTGGGCGTGGCGCTGCGCGAAGACGGCGCCGAGCCGCCAGTGAAGCTGGGTGGCAGCGTGGGCGCCTGGGGTGTGCCGCTGATGAAGTTCCTCGGCGAAGAGCTGAAAACCGACGGCGTGACGCTGTTCCCGATTCCGCGCCCACCGATGCCGCTGATGCAGGCTATCGTTGCGGCCAACCAGGCACGGCTGGAAGTGGCGCTGCAGGTGTTCGCCAGCACGCAGATCCGCAAGCTGCGCGATCAGGGCGAAGAGCCGGTGGCCATCGTCTCCGCGCACGACAACGGCGAGCTGCACTTCACCATCTCTGCTGCCGGTAATGAAAAAGACTGGGGCGGCTTCGTATGGCCGCTGGCGGCGCAGGATGTGGTAGCGCAGATCGAAACCAGTTTCCGCATGCTGATGGCGGAGTGCCAGTTGAGCGATGTACGCGTGGTGCCGCAGCTGCAGCCGGAGCAACAGAACGGCATTCCGCTGTTCTTTACCGCCGACGACTGGCCGGTACAGCGCACGCTGCAGTAAGTATTTGAAATGGCAAACCATAAGATGAAACGTATTCATGCTTGGTTTGCCATTTGTTCATTTCGGGCCAGTGCCGGAATGCAGTAAAATTTCCCGATCCAAAACCCTTTGATGGAAAGTCAACGATGTTTGCTGATATCAAAATCGCCCAGTACGACCCGGAACTTGCCGCCGCCATCGCCGGCGAGGTGCAGCGCCAGGAAGATCACATCGAGCTGATCGCTTCCGAAAACTACACCAGCCGTGCCGTGATGGAAGCCCAGGGCTCCCAGCTGACCAACAAGTACGCCGAAGGCTACCCGGGCAAGCGTTTCTACGGTGGTTGCGAATACGTTGACGTGGTGGAGCAGCTGGCCATCGACCGCGTGAAGCAACTGTTCGGCGCCGAATACGCCAACGTGCAGCCGCACTCCGGCTCGCAGGCCAACCAGGCGGTGTACTTCTCCATCCTGAAGCCGGGCGACACCATCATGGGCATGAACCTGGGCCACGGTGGTCACCTGACCCACGGCTCCCCGGCCAACCTGTCCGGCAAGATGTTCAACATCGTGGCCTACGGTCTGAACGACAAGGAAGAAATCGACTACGACGACATGGAGCGCGTAGCAATGGAAACCAAGCCGAAGCTGATTATCGGCGGCGCTTCCGCCTTCGCTCTGCGCTTCGACTTCGAGCGCATGGGCCAGATCGCCAAGAAATGTGGCGCCTACTTCATGGTGGACATGGCGCACTACGCCGGTCTGGTTGCTGCCGGCCTGTACCCGAACCCGGTGCCGCACGCCGACTTTGTGACCTCCACCACCCACAAGACCCTGCGTGGTCCGCGTGGCGGCATCATCCTGGCCAAGGCTGAATTCGAAAAGTCGCTGAACAGCAACGTGTTCCCGACCCTGCAGGGCGGCCCGCTGATGCACGTGATCGCCGCCAAGGCGGTAGCGTTCAAGGAAGCGCTGACTCCGGAATTCAAGGAATACCAGGCTCAGGTCATCAAGAACGCCGACGTAATGGCGCGCACCCTGGCCGAGCGCGGTCTGCGCATCGTGTCCGGCCGCACCGAAAGCCACGTGTTCCTGGTTGACCTGCGTGCCAAGGGCCTCACCGGCAAGGCCGCTGACGCCGCACTGGGCAAGGCGCACATCACCGTGAACAAGAACGCCATCCCGAACGACCCGGAAAGCCCGTTCGTGACTTCCGGCATCCGTATCGGCTCCCCGGCCATCACCACCCGCGGCTTCAAGGAAGCAGAAGCCTGCATCGTGGCCAACCTGGTAGCCGACGTGCTGGACAACCCGAACGACGAAGCCGTGCTGGCGCGCGTGGCCAAAGAGGCTACCGAGCTGTGCCACCGCTTCCCGGTGTACCAGAAGTAAGTCGTTTCAAACGACAGAAAAAGCGGCCCGCGTGGCCGCTTTTTTATTGCCATGGGGCGCGGGCAGGGGTGTGGCGACTGTTGGAACAATCATCCGGTTATATTGAAGTGCTGCAAAATTCCAAAGCCTGCTTTTTGTCTAATATTCTGATTTGAAAGATGAAAATTGGTTTTAGCCGAAATCAAGGTTGGCCGCAGTGCGGAACAGCTAGGCGCAAGCCGGTATAATGCGCGGCATCAAGGAGATGCGTGATGAGCCTGCCCCAATTCAAGTACCTGGAAGATTTTGTCGGCAACACCCCGCTGGTGCGCCTCAAGCGCATGGCCGGCAACAGCAGCAATGTGCTGCTGGTGAAGCTGGAAGGCAACAACCCGGCCGGTTCGGTGAAGGACAGGCCGGCGCTGTCGATGATCCTGCGCGCCGAGGAGCGCGGCGAGATCAAGCCGGGCGATACCCTGATCGAGCCCACCAGTGGCAATACCGGCATCGCGCTGGCCATGGCCGCCACCATGATGGGTTACAAGATGATCCTGCTGATGCCGGAAGGCTCCAGCCAGGAGCGGGTGGACACCATGCGCGCCTATGGCGCCGAGGTGATCCTGACGCCCAAGGAGTTGTCCATGCCGGGTGCCATCGACGAAGCGCGCCGCATGGAGGCTGCCGGGGTTGGCCGCATCCTCGACCAGTTCGGCAACCCGGACAATCCGCGCTCGCACATCGAGGGCACCGGCCCGGAAATCTGGCGCGATACCGCTGGCACGGTGACGCACTTTGTCTCCAGCATGGGCACTACCGGCACCATCATGGGCACCAGTACCTTCCTCAAGCAGCAGAATCCGGCGATCCGCATCATTGGCGTGCAGCCGCAGTCGGGCAGCCAGATCCCCGGCATCCGCAAGTGGGAAGACGAATACCTGCCCAAGATCTGCGACTTCTCGCGCATCGACCAGCTGGAGCTGGTGGATCAGCATACCGCCGAGGAAACCGCTCGCCGCCTGGCGCGCGAGGAGGGTATTCTGGCCGGCCCGTCGTCCGGCGGTGCGCTGGCGGTGGCACTGCGTCTTAACGAACAGTTGCAGAACGCGGTGATTGTCTCCATTGTGTGCGACCGCGGTGACCGCTACCTCTCCACCGGTCTGTTTTCCTGAAGCCATCTGGCCGCATCATGCGGCCAGCCCTGATGTACAGAAGCCATGTCCCAACACGTTTTTTCGCCGCCCGATGACGGCTCGCTCAGCCCCCGTTCCTGGTACCAGGCTGCCAGCGAGCAGCCGGGCTTCATTCATGACGCTGCGCAGGCGGCCGCCATCGAGCGGCTGGATGAGCTGTGGGAAGCGCTGGTGGACTTCAAGGACCGCCGCAACCGTTTCCTGGGGCGCAGTCTGCGCAAACCGGTAGTGCCGCGTGGTTTGTACCTGTGGGGCGGGGTGGGGCGCGGCAAGAGCTTCCTGATGGATGCCTTCTATAGCTGCGTCGGTTATCGCCGCAAGCGGCGGGTGCATTTTCACCACTTCATGGCCGAGATTCACAAGCAGCTGCGCACGCTGTCCAGCGAGGCCGACCCGCTGAAGACGGTGGCCGAGCGCATCGCCCGCGATGTGCGCCTGCTGTGCTTCGACGAATTCCACGTCAGCGACATTGCCGATGCCATGATCCTGGGGCGGCTGTTCACCGCGCTGTTCGAGCATGGCGTGATCTGCGTGATGACTTCCAACTACCCGCCGGAAGGCCTGTACCCGAACGGGCTGATGCGCAGCAACTTCCTGCCGACCATCGCCTTGCTGCAGGCCAATCTGGAGGTGATTAATGTCGATGGCGGCAACGACTACCGGCTGCGCGAGCTGACGCGCGAGCCACTGTTCCTGGTGCCGGCGGGCGGCGACGCCACGGCGCGCATGGAGGTGATGTTCGGTCGCCTGGCCGGTGCCGCCGCCGAGTTGCCGCACGTGCTGGAGGTGCTGGGGCGCGAGATCCCGCTCAAGCGCCATGTGCCGGGTGTGGCCTGGTTCGATTTTCGCGCCATCTGCGACGGCCCGCGCGCGCAGACTGACTACCTGGAAATCGCCAGCGTGTATCACACCGTGTTCGTGTCGGATATTCCGCGGCTGGAAGCGCGTGACGCGTCCATTGCCCGCCGGCTGACCTGGCTGGTGGACGTGTTCTACGATCATCGCGTCAAGCTGGTGGCGTCCAGTGCGGTGGCGGCGGAGGATATCTATACCGATGGCCTGCAGGCCAGCGAGTTTTTCCGCACTGCCAGCCGGCTCACCGAAATGCAGTCGCAAAGCTATCTGCAACTGCCGCACCTGGTGGATAACTTCAAGATCGGCGAAGGCGTGGTGGAAACCTGATTGCCGTGTTGTCCGGGGCAAAAGCACAAGGCCGCAGCAAGCTGCGGCCTTGTTGTTGCTGCGAGTGGCGCGTGTCGGTCAGTGCGTGCCGATGGGCACCAGCAGTGGCTGGTAGCCCAGCTCGCGCAAGCGCTGCATCGCTTCCTCGGCTTCTGCCTTGGTGCGGAAGGGGCCGAGCTGCACCCGGGTTTCGGTGCGTGCGGCCAGGCCGTGTTTCTTGAGGGCGGCAACCAGTTTTTCGGCATTGACCGGGCTGGCGAACAGCCCCAGCTGCACCTGGTAGCCCAGCGACATGCTGCCGCTCTTGGCGGTCGGCAGGGTGGGCATGACGCGCGGCGCCGCCTCGGCGGGTTCCGCCTTGCTGTTGGCGGCAGGCGGCGGGGCCGGGGTTTCTGCGGCGGCCTGTGCTTCCGGTGCCGGGCTGGCAGCCTTGCGCATGGCTAGCGGCGTAGGTGCCGGGGCGGGTTTGCTGCTTGCCGGCGCTGCGGTAGTGGCTGCCGCCGCTGGCGCGGGATGCGGTACCGGCGGTTTGCCGGCAGGCGGCGGGTTGAGTGCCGCCGCCGGTGTGCCCGGGGCCGGGGTTGCCGGCAGCGGGCTGCCGGGTGCCGGTGTTGCCGGGCCCTGGTTTTCGGTGACGGGCTTGCTTTCCGGTGGGGTAGCTGCCGGTGCGCTGGATGCGGCGCCGCTGCTTTCCGGCACCTGGGCAATGACCAGTGCCGGCGCCGAGCTTTCTTCCTTGTTGACGATGCGGCCGGAGCTGCCGGCGGGGCTGCTGCTGGTGGCGGCGGGCTTGCTGCCGCCGCTGAAGGATTCCAGGACCGGGATGGCGGCCAGGGCCACGGCGACCAGGCCGCCGGCGATGGCGAGGCGCTTGCGCATTTCCGGTGTCAGGCCGGTGGCCGGCAGATCGTTCTGGCGATGTGGTTGTTGTTGTGTTGGTTTCATCGTCTCGAATTCAGTGCAGCAAGGGCTGGCGATCACTGGTAAGATACCGGGTTCCTCAAAATTGGGTGACCCGCAGGCTCATTATGAGCTTGTCAAGTGTAACCATTTCGCTTGTAAACAGGGAGATTTATATGGCTATCGAACGTACTCTGTCCATCATCAAACCGGACGCTGTTGCCAAGAACGTAATCGGCAAAATCTACGACCGCTTCGAGTCTGCTGGCCTGAAGGTTGTGGCTGCCAAGCTGAAGCAACTGTCCCGCGCCGAAGCCGAAGGCTTCTACGCAGTACACAAAGAGCGTCCTTTCTTCAACGACCTGGTGAGCTTCATGATCTCCGGCCCGGTAATGATCCAGGCACTGGAAGGTGAGAACGCCGTACTGAAGAACCGCGAACTGATGGGTGCCACCGATCCGAAGAAAGCCGAGGCTGGTACCATTCGCGCCGACTTCGCCGATTCCATCGACGCCAACGCCGTACACGGTTCCGACAGCCTGGAAAACGCTGCTATCGAAGTAGCCTACTTCTTCGCTGCTACCGAAATCGCTGCACGCTAAGCTGTATCCGGCGGCCGCCACTGGCGGCCGCCATTATTTGAGTATTGCCATGAAGACCAACCTGCTCGACTTCAACCTGCCCCAGCTCACCGAACACTTTGCCGCCATGGGCGAGAAGCCGTTCCGTGCCAAGCAGATCATGCGCTGGATGCACCAGATGGGCGAAGCCGATTTCGATGCCATGACCGATATCGCCAAGGGGCTGCGTGCCAAGCTGCACGATACCGCCATCGTGGGCGTGCCGGACCTGATGGTATCGCAGGAGTCGGAAGATGGTACCCGCAAGTGGCTGCTGGACGTGGGCACCGGCAACGGTGTCGAGACCGTGTTCATCCCCGAGGATGATCGCGGCACCTTGTGCATATCATCTCAGGTCGGCTGTGCGCTGGAGTGCACCTTCTGCTCCACCGGCCGCCAGGGTTTCAACCGCAACCTCAGCACCGCCGAGATCATCGGCCAGCTGTGGTGGGCCAACAAGGCCATGGGCGTTACGCCGCGCAACGAGCGCGTCATCTCCAACGTGGTGATGATGGGCATGGGCGAGCCGCTGGCCAACTTCGACAACGTGGTATCGGCCCTGCAGATCATGCTGGACGACCACGGCTACGGCCTGAGCCGTCGCCGTGTGACGGTATCCACCTCCGGCATGGTGCCGCAGATGGACCGCCTCAGGGAGGCGTGCCCGGTGGCGCTGGCGGTGAGCCTGCATGCCTCCAACGACCGCATCCGCGACGAAATCGTGCCGCTGAACAAGAAGTACCCGCTCAAGGAGCTGATGGCTGCCTGCCAGCGCTACCTGGTGAAGGCGCCGCGCGATTTCATTACCTTCGAATACGTGATGCTTGACGGGGTCAACGACAGACCGGAACATGCGCGTGAACTTATCGCACTGGTACGTGACGTACCGTGCAAGTTCAACCTGATTCCGTTCAACCCGTTCCCGAATTCCGGATACGATCGCTCCAGCAACAATGCCATCCGCGCTTTCCGCGAGATTCTGCAGGAAGCCGGATTCGTGGTGACCGTGCGCAAGACCCGTGGCGACGATATCGACGCGGCTTGCGGCCAACTTGCCGGCCAGGTGCAGGACAAGACCCGGCGCCAGGAAAAGTGGATACGTATCAACGAGGAAAGGACCTGATGCTCAAGACACGCGTTGTTGCCCTGTTGCTGGTCAGCCTGCTTGCGGCTGTACCGGGCGTTGCCTCCGCTGCCACGCCGCGCGAACTGGCGCAGACGCGTGCCTTGCTTGCCATCGAGTACATGAAGTTCGGCAATATGCGTGTTGCCATGCAGAACGCCGACCAGGCCATCGCCACCGACCCCGGGTTTCAGCCGGGCTACCTTGCCCGTGCACTGATCCTGATGCAGCTGGGTGTGGACAAGGATGCCGACCAGGCCTTCCAGCAAGCTCTGCGTATCGACAACCGCAACCCCGAGGTCAACAACAACTACGGCTACTTCCTGTGTGCCCGTGGTCGTTACGACGAAGCGCTGCAGCGCTTCGACCAGGCGCTGGCCGACCCTTTCTTTGATACCCCGCAAAGCGCCATGGTGAACAAGGCGCTGTGCCTGGAGCGCATGAAGCGCGTGGAGGACGCCAACCAGCTGCTGCTGGCGGCGCTGCGCCGCGCGCCGAACGACCCGACAGCCCTGCGCGAGCTCACCCGCATGGCGCTGGATCGCAACAATGTCGACATGGCAGACTTCTACTTCCAGCGCATTGGCAGCGAGCAGCGACAGAATGGTGCGCCGGAGCTATGGCTGGGGGTGCGCATTGCCAGGCTAAGGCATGATGCGGCCACGGCCGAGCATCTTGCCGACCTGCTCAAGAAGCGTTTTCCGGATAGCCCTGAAACCCTACAGCTTTTAAGTGGAAACTGAAGACAGCATGCAGCCTCAGGATTCGACTCTCTCTCCAGCCCAACAGATTGGCCAGCAACTGCGAGCGGCGCGCGAGGCCCGCGGCCTCAGCCTGCTGGACGTGATTGACCGCCTCAAACTGTCGCCGCGGCAACTGGATGCCATCGAAGCCGGCGATTTCGATCGCCTGCCAGGTGCCACATTCGTGCGCGGCTTCGTGCGCAACTATGCCCGTTTCCTGGAGCTGGACAGCGGCGCGCTGATGTCGCTGCTGGATGCCCAGTACCCGCAGGTAAAGGTGGAGCCGGCTCCGGTAGCCGGGCAGGAGGCCGCCGAGGCGCCCCGCCGTGAAGCCCGTGGCGGCAAGGTGTGGCTGTGGTTGCTGCCGCTGATTGCCGCCGGTGGCGTGGTTGCCTGGCTGCAAGGCTCGCAGAGTCGCAGCAGTGGCGAACCGCAGCCGGTAGCGCTTGAGGTTGCCGCCAGCAGCGCGCCTGCAGCGTCGGCAGCGCAAGCCGCTCCTGCTCCCGCTCCAGCCGTGCCGGCTCCGGCCAGCGCGCCGGCTGTCAGCGTGGCCAGCCAGCCTGTTGCCGCACCGGCTCCGGCTGCCAAGCCCGCGCCAGCCGCTACTCCGGCCGCTTCCGCACCTGCCGTAGCCGGTGGCAAGACGGTGCACCTGACTTCCAGCGGCGAATCCTGGGTCAGCGTGACCGATGCCAAGGGCAAGCGCCTGATCTACGGCCTGCTGCCGGCCGGCAGCGACAAGCAGGTTTCCGGCGAACCGCCGTTCAAGGTCACCATCGGCAATGCCACCCAGGTCGAACTGGCCTATGAAGGCTCGGCCGTGGACCTGAAGAGCAAGACACGCGGCACGACGGCCAAACTCGAACTGAACTGAAGCAAGTGATGGAAGCAACGATCAAACGTCGCGCAACGCACCAGGTTGCCATCGGCCATGTGATGGTCGGTTCCGAGCACCCGGTGATGGTGCAGTCGATGACCAATACCGACACCGCCGATGCCGCTGCCACCGCGCAGCAGGTATACGAGCTGGCGCAGGCCGGCTCCGAGGTGGTGCGCATTACCGTGAATAGCCCGGAAGCGGCGGCCAGGGTGGCGGAGATCCGCCAGCGCCTGGACGACATGGGCAGCAATGTGCCGCTGGTGGGCGATTTCCACTTCAACGGCGAGCGTCTGCTGAAGGAGTTTCCGGACTGCGCACGCGCACTGGCGAAATACCGCATCAACCCGGGTAACGTCGGCAAGGGCGCCAAGGGCGACGAAAAATTCGCCTACATGATCCGCACCGCCATCGAGTACGACAAGGCCGTGCGTATCGGCGTGAACTGGGGCAGCCTGGATCAGGCGCTGCTGGCGCGCATGCTGGACGCCAACAACCGTGCGGCCAACCCCAAGCCGCTGGAAGTGGTGATGCGCGAGGCGCTGATCGTCTCTGCGCTGGAATCCGCCGACAAGGCCATGGAATTGGGCCTGGCGGCCGGCCGCATCCTGCTGTCCTGCAAGGTCAGCAATGTGCAGGACCTGATCACCGTCTACCGCGACCTGGGCAGCCGCTGCCAGTTTCCGTTGCACCTGGGCCTGACCGAGGCCGGCATGGGCAGCAAGGGCATCGTTGCCTCCAGCGCCGCGCTGGCGGTGCTGCTGCAGGAAGGCATCGGCGACACCATCCGCATCTCGCTGACCCCGCAGCCGGGCGAGGCGCGCACCAAGGAAGTGGTGGTGGCGCAGGAACTGCTGCAGACCATGGGTCTGCGCTCGTTCACCCCGCTGGTTACCGCCTGCCCCGGCTGTGGCCGCACCACCAGCACTTTCTTCCAGGAACTGGCCGACAGCATCCAGCTGTACCTGCGCGAGCAGATGCCGGTATGGCGCCTGCAGTACCCGGGTGTGGAAGACATGAAAGTGGCGGTGATGGGCTGCGTGGTGAACGGCCCTGGCGAGTCCAAGCTGGCCGACATCGGCATCAGCCTGCCGGGTACCGGCGAAGTGCCGGTGGCGCCGGTATACGTGGACGGGCAGAAGGACGTGACCCTGAAGGGCGACAATATCGCTGCCGAGTTCAAGGCCATCGTCGACCACTACGTGCACAGCCGCTACGGCGAGGGCGGCGCCAAGCGCCGTGAGCAGGCGAGCCGCACCATCCCGATCAAGTCGCTGTAACGGCGGCCAAAGTAAAGAATCTGACTGTTTCCGGAACACACAATGGCACAAAAAATACAAGCGATTCGCGGCATGAACGACGTGCTGCCCGCCGAGTCGCACCAGTGGGAATTTTTCGAAAACGTGCTGCGCGGCTGGCTGCATGACTATGGCTACCAGAACATCCGCACTCCCATCGTGGAAAGCACGCCGCTGTTCGTGCGTTCCATCGGTGAAGTGACCGACATCGTCGAAAAGGAAATGTACTCCTTTAACGACAGCCTGAACGGCGACCCGCTGACCCTGCGCCCGGAATGCACCGCCGGTACCCTGCGCGCGGTGGTGGAGCACAACCTGCTGTACAACACTACGCAGAAGCTGTGGTACATGGGCCCGATGTTCCGTCACGAGCGCCCGCAGAAAGGCCGCTACCGCCAGTTCCACCAGGTGGGCGTGGAAGCGCTGGGCATGCCGGGGCCGGACATCGATGCCGAGATCATCGCCATGACCGCCGAACTGTGGCGTCGTCTGGGCCTGGCCGGCAATGTGCGCCTGGAAATCAACACCCTGGGCAACAAGCAGGAGCGCGCCGCGCACCGCGAAGCGCTGATCAAGCACCTGGAAGCCCACGTCGACATCCTGGACGAAGACGGCAAGCGCCGCCTGTACACCAACCCGCTGCGCGTGCTGGATACCAAGAACCCGGCGCTGCAGGAAATGGCCAATGCCGCACCGCGGCTGATCGACTACCTGGGCGAGGAATCGCGCCAGCACTACGAGAACTGGAAGGCGCTGATTACCGCGCTGGACATCGAGTACGTGGAAAACCCGCGCCTGGTGCGCGGCCTCGACTACTACAACCAGTCGGTATTCGAGTGGGTAACCACCGACCTGGGCTCGCAGGGCACCGTGTGTGCCGGTGGCCGCTACGACGGTCTGATCGAGCAGCTGGGCGGCAAGCCGGCACCGGGCATCGGCTTTGGCATGGGCATGGAGCGCGTGCTGCTGCTGCTGGCCGAAAAGGGCCGCCTGCCGGAGCGTCGCAGCGTGGACGTATTCATCGTCAATCAGGGCGCGGGTGCTACCGCCTACGCCATGCAGCTGGCACAGCAACTGCGCCAGGGCGGTATGAGCGTGGTGCAGCACATGGGCGATGCCAGCTTCAAGTCGCAAATGAAAAAGGCCGATGGCAGCGGTGCCCTGGTGGCGCTGATCATCGGTGAGAACGAAGTGAGCACCGGCCAGGTAGTGGTGAAACCGCTGCGCGCCGAGCTGGAGCAGCAAACCGTGAGCGCCGCCGAACTGGTCGCCACGATTGCCCGCTTCAAGGCTGAATAAGGGGGAAGGCCATGGCCTACGATTTGCAGGAACAGGAACAGATAGATTCGCTGAAGCTCTTCTGGACCCAGTGGGGCAAGCTGATCGGCGGCGCCGTGCTGGCGGTGTCGGTGGGCTTTCTCGGCTTCAAGGGCTGGCAGTACTACCAGCGCACGCAGGCGGAGGCCGCCGCGGTGGTCTACAGCCAGCTGCAGGATCAGCTGCAGGCAGGCAAGCTGGACGACGTCAAGGCCACGGTGGAACTGCTGGAGCGTGATTATCGTTCGTCGCAGCTTGCGGCCAACGCTGCCATGCTGGCCGCCAAGCTGGCGTTCGAACGCAACGACGCCGGCTTTGCCCGCGCCCAGCTGAAGTGGGTGCTGGCGCAGTCGAACGACGAGACATTGCAGGCCGTGGCACATCTGCGCCTGGCTTCCGTGCTGCTGGACGACAAACAATTCGATGCCGCGCTGGCTGAACTCGGCTCGCCGCATCCTGCCGCCTTCGACAGCCTGTTCCTTGATCTGAAGGGGGACGTGCTGGTGGCGCGCGGCGACAACAACGGGGCGCGTGAAAGCTACAAGGCAGCCCTGGCCAAAGCGGCGCTGGATGCTCCGGCCCGCGACTTCATCCAGACCAAGCTGGACTCCGTGGGGAACTGACATGAAACGTTACTTGCTTGCAACTGCGATTGCCCTGCCGCTGCTGTCCGGCTGCGCCTCCTGGTTCAACGGCGAAGATGCCAACCAGCCCACGCCGCTGGCCGCGATCAAGCAGCAACAGGCCATCCGCGTGAAATGGCAGGTGTCGGTGCCGGCGGTGAAGGACGGCATCTTCACGCCGTTCTACGACGCGGGCACGCTGTGGCTGGCCAATGAAGACGGTCGTGTGCAGGCGGTGGATGCCCTCAGCGGCAACACCGTGGCACGGCTGGAGCTCAAGCATGAACTGAGCGCCGGCCCGGCCGCCGCCGATGGCGTGCTGTACGTTGGCACCAAGACCGGCGAACTGCTGGCGCTGGATGCCAAGAGCGGCAAGGAACTGTGGAAACAAAACCTGACCAGCACCCTGGCCGAGCCGCCGCAACTGGCAGGCAAGATGCTGCTGGTACGTGCCGGCGACGGCCGCCTGAGCGCCTTCGAGCGTGCCAGCGGCCGCCAGCTGTGGACGCAGTGGCAGCCGATGCCGGCGCTGACGGTACGTGCTACCTCGCCGCAGATCAAGGCCGAAGGCGATGACGTGCTGATCGCCGGCGAAACCGGCGGCAAAGTGTCGGTATACGCGGTGGACCAGGGTCGCCAGCTGTGGCAGGCCGCGGTAGCCAACCCGCGTGGCGCCAGCGAGCTGGAGCGCGTTACCGACGTGGTGAGCCAGCCGGTATTCGATGGCCGTCGTGTTTGCGCGGTGGCCTTCCAGGGCCGTACCGCCTGCTTTGAGGCGCGTGGCGGCCAGCTGGCCTGGGCGCGTGAAGTGGGCAGCAGCCGCGGCCTGTCGCTGGACGACAGCGCGGTCTACGTCACCGCTGACGATGGCGCGATCTGGGCATTCGACATTGAGTCCGGTCGCAACCTGTGGAAGCAGAATGGCTTCCGCTATCGCAATGTCACTGCACCGGTGAAGCTGGGCAACCAGCTGCTGGTGCTGGATGGCGAAGGCTATGCACACCTGCTTTCGCCTGTTGATGGACGCATGGTTGGCCGCAGCCGCGTTGATGTCAGCGGTACCATGAGCCGTCCGCTGGTACTGGGCGACATCGCCTACGTGTACGGTAAAAACGGCACGCTGGCTGCACTGACCCTCTAAGCTGTAAAAGATGAAACCAACTATTGCCCTGGTGGGCCGCCCCAATGTGGGCAAATCAACCCTGTTCAACCGGCTGACCCGCTCGCGCGACGCGCTGGTGGCGGACCAGCCGGGCCTGACCCGCGACCGTCACTACGGTCACGGCCGTGTCGGCAGCAAACCGTACCTGGTAGTGGATACCGGCGGCTTCGAGCCGGTGGTGGACGAGGGCATCCTGTTCGAAATGGCCAAGCAGACGCTGCAGGCCGTGGACGAGGCCGATGCCATCGTGTTCCTGGTGGATGGCCGTACCGGCATCACCCCGCAGGACAAGATCATTGCCAACCGCCTGCGTCAGGCCAAACAGCCGGTAATCCTGGCGGTGAACAAGGCCGAAGGCGTCAGCCACGCCATGGCTGCCGCCGAATTCCATGAGCTGGCGCTGGGCGATCCGTACGCCATTTCCGCCTCGCATGGCGACGGTGTGCGCGAACTGGTGGAAATGGTGCTGGAAAACTTCCCGGATGCCGAGGAAGAGGACAAGAGCCATCACCCGAAATTCGCCATCATCGGCCGCCCCAATGTAGGCAAGTCCACGCTGGTGAACGCCATCCTGGGCGAAGAGCGGGTCATCGCCTTCGACCAGGCCGGTACCACGCGCGACAGCATCTATATTGATTTCGAGCGCGAAGGCCGCAAATACACCATTATCGATACCGCTGGCGTGCGCCGTCGCGGCAAGGTCAACGAAGCCATCGAGAAATTCTCGGTGATCAAGACCATGCAGGCGATCGAGGATGCCAACGTGGCGGTGCTGGTGCTGGATTCACAGCTGGATATTTCCGAGCAGGATGCCACCATCGCCGGTTTCGCACTGGAAGCCGGCCGTGCACTGGTGGTAGCGGTAAATAAATGGGAAGACCTGGAACTTCAGCAGAAAGACACCATCAAGCGAGATATCCTGCGCAAACTGGGTTTTCTGGATTTTGCCAAGTTCCACTACATTTCGGCGCTGCAGGGGCGTGGCGTGGGCGATCTGTTCAAGTCCATCGACGCGGCCTACAAGGCGGCAATGAGCAAACTGCCGACGCCCAAGCTCACCCGCATCCTGCAGGTGGCGACCGAGCGTCAGCAACCGCCGCGTGCCGGTACGGTACGGCCGAAATTGCGTTACGCGCATCAGGGCGGCATGAATCCGCCGATTATCGTGATTCACGGTAACGCGCTGGATCGGGTACCGGAAAGCTATACCCGTTATCTGGAAGGCATGTTCCGCAAGGCCTTCCATTTGCAGGGAACCCCGCTTCGCGTGCAGTATAAGTCTAGTGATAACCCGTTTGAGGTCGAAACCACAGGTGGCAAGCCAGGTTTGATGCGCCACAAGGGCCTCAAATAGTCGGCTGGAATTTTTTATGCTACAAAGACTGCTAGTACCAGCCCACTAGAACTGAATTACAAAAACTCTTTAGAAATCGGAGCATTAAAATGAGCGCCAAAGGGCAAATGTTACAAGACCCGTTTCTGAACATCCTGCGCAAGGAACACGTGCCGGTATCCATCTACCTGGTAAACGGTATCAAGCTGCAAGGGCAGATCGAGTCCTTTGACCAGTATGTCGTCCTGCTGAAAAACACCGTGACCCAGATGGTTTACAAGCATGCCATCTCCACAGTGGTACCGGCCCGCCCGGTAAGCATCCCGCACGAGCACCACGCTGCCAAGCCGGAAACCCAGGACGCCTGATCCCGCACCATCTCGGGGGCTGGTCGATCACTCTGATCGACCAGCCCCCATTTCTTGAAAGTCTCCCCGAGTGTTTGACCGCCCCGACCTAGGTGACCAGGCTGTCCTGGTCTGTCTGGATTTCGGCGAAGCCGACTACGAAGACGGCGTTGCCGAGTGTGTGGAATTGGTGAAGGGTGCCGGCGTGGGCATCAGCGGCATCGTGCGCGGCAAGCGCCAGCGCCCGGATGCCGCCTTGTACGCCGGCAAGGGTAAGGTGGAAGAGATTGCCGCCATGGTGCGCGCCACCGGCGCCAACGTGGTGATCTTCAACCACGATCTCAAGGCCATCCAGGAACGCAACCTGGAGCGCGAAATGCAGTGCCGGGTGGTGGATCGCGTCAGCCTGATCCTCGATATCTTCGCCCAGCGCGCGCGCAGCCACGAAGGCAAGCTGCAGGTGGAGTTGGCGCAGCTGTCGCACATGGCCACCCGCCTGGTACGCGGCTGGACTCACCTGGAGCGGCAGAAGGGCGGTATCGGCCTGCGTGGCCCGGGTGAAACGCAGCTGGAAACCGACCGCCGCCTGCTGGGCATCCGCGTCAAGGCGCTGAAAGAGCGCCTCGCCACGGTGCAGAAGCAGCGCAAGACCCAGCGCAAGGGGCGCGAGCGCTCCGGCGTGGCGTCGGTATCGATCGTCGGCTACACCAACGCCGGCAAGTCCACGCTGTTCAATGCGCTGACCAAGGCCAATATCTATGCGGCCAACCAGCTGTTCGCCACGCTGGATACCACCAGCCGCCGCTTGTATATCAACCAGGATGTCTCCATCGTACTGTCGGATACCGTGGGTTTTATCCGCGATTTGCCGCACTCGCTGGTAGCGGCGTTCCGCGCCACACTGGAAGAGACCATCTCCGCCGACCTGCTGCTGCATGTGGTGGACTCCGCCAGCGATACCCGCGATCGCCAGATCGAAGAAGTGAACAAGGTGCTGCAGGAAATCGGCGCCGACGACATTCCGCAACTGCTGGTGTGGAACAAGACCGACTTGCGCGAGCTGCCGCCGGAAATCATCCGCGACGAATATGGCGTGATCGCCGGCGTGCGGGTATCGGCGCTGACCGGCGCCGGGCTGGAACTCCTGCGGGAGGCGATTGCCGAACGCGTCTCCTCACCAATCGCTTCGCACTCTCAAGAAGATAGCTATGGCACAGAATGGCAACAACCGGGGGCCGAATGATGGCCCGCCGGATCTGGACGAAGTCTTCCGCCAGCTGAACGACAAGCTGTCACGTCTGCTGGGCGGCAAGCCGCGTCAGCCGCAGCCGCCTTCCGGCGGTGGCGGCGGCCCGCGCCTGGGCGGCGGCATGCGCTTTGGCGCCGCCGGCCTGCTGATGGTGCTGGGTGGCCTGTGGCTGGCCAGCGGTTTCTACGTGGTGGATGCCCGCGAAGAGGGCGTGGTGCTGCGGCTGGGAAGCTACCACCGTACCAGTGACTCCGGCTTGCAGTGGCATGCGCCGTGGCCATTCGAAGAGGTGGAGATCGTCAACCTGACGCAACTGCGCAGCGTGGAGATCGGCTACCGCAGCAATGCCAAGAACCGGGTGCCGGAAGAGTCGCTGATGCTGACGCAGGATCAGAACATCATCGACGTGCAGCTATCGGTGCAGTACGACGTGAAGGACGCCCGCGACTTCCTGTTCAACAACCTGGCGCTGGAAGACGATGCGCAGGACGTGGTGAAGCAGGCGGCGGAAACCGCCATCCGCGAAGTGGTTGGCCGCAGCAAGGTGGATTTCGTGCTCAACGAGGGCCGTGGCCAGGTGGCGGCGGAAACGCAGGCCAGCATGCAGCAGATACTGGACCACTACCATCTGGGCGTGCGCGTGGCCAAGGTCAACATCAACGATGTGCAGCCGCCGGAAGCGGTGATCGCCGCCTTCGACGATGCGGTGAAAGCCGGGCAGGACAAGGAAAAGCTGCGCAATGACGGCCTGGCCTACGCCAACGACGTGGTGCCCAAGGCACAGGGCCTGGCGGCGCGCCTGTTGCAGGAGGCCGAAGGCTACAAGCAGAAGGTGGTGTCCACCGCCGAAGGCGATGCCTCCCGTTTCCAGAGCGTGCTGACCGAATACAGCAAGGCGCCCAAGGTGATGCGCGACCGTCTGTACCTGGACATGATGCAGCAGGTGCTGAGCAACAGCAGCAAGGTATATGTGGACCAGAAGTCCGGCAGCAACCTGCTGTACCTGCCGCTGGACAAGCTGATGCAGCAGGCCGGCGCCGACAAACCGGCCACCGCCGTTACCGTGCCGCAGGCCGATACCCCCGCCACCCAGGCACCCAAGACGCACGCCGACCGCGATGTGACGCGCGGCCGCTGAGAGGACAAGCAGATGGAACGCATGTTTCCCGTGATTATCGCCATCGCCGCCGGGCTGCTGTTGGCCGCAGGCTCGCTGTTCACCGTTGACCAGCGCCAGTACGCCATGGTGTTCCAGTTTGGCGAGGTGGTGAGCGTCATCAAGGCGCCGGGCATTCACTTCAAGCTGCCGCTGATGCAGAACGTGCGCTTTTTCGATCGCCGTATCCAGACCATCGACCCGGAGGCGCCGGAGCTGTTCAACACCCGCGAGAAGAAGAACGTGCTGGTGGACAGCTTCGTCAAATGGCGCGTAGTGGACGTGGAGCGCTTCTACAAGAGCGTGGGTGGCAATGACACCGTGGCGGTGCAACGGCTGCGCCAGACCATCAACGACGGTCTGCGCGCCGAATTCGGCAAGAAAACCGTGGCCGACGTGATTTCCGGCAAGCGCGACGAAGTGATGGAAGTGGTGCGCAAGCGTGCCGACAATGAAGCGCAGAAGATAGGCGTGGCCATTCTGGACGTGCGTCTGAAGCGGGTGGACTTTCCGGAAAAGATCAGTGATTCGGTGTACGAGCGCATGAACTCCGAACGCCGTACCGTGGCCAACCAGCTGCGCAGCGAAGGCTCTGCCGAGGCCGAGCGCATCCGTGCCGATGCCGACCGGCAGAAGGAAGTGATCCTGGCCGAAGCCTACGCCAAGGCGCAGCAGCTCAAGGGCGAGGGCGATGCCAAAGCGGCCGCCATCTACGCGCAGGCTTACGGCAAGAATCCGGAGTTCTACGCCTTCTGGCGCAGCATGGAAGCCTACAAGCAGAGCTTCCGCAACAAGAGCGACGTGCTGGTGCTGGACCCGAGTTCGGATTTCTTCAAGTATTTCAAGCGTGCGCAACCCGGTTCACACTGATACAATTTGCAGCTGAAAAATCAGGCACGCAGATCGCCCATGACTGTGGTGCCGCATAACAAGGCGGGATCCTGAATCCCGCCTTTTCTTGTGTGTAAGGCAAAATGCGCAACTGGCTGTTACCCGAACATATCGCCGACATCCTGCCGGCAACCGCCCGCCAGGTGGAAACCGCCAAGGCGGCGATGCTGGAGCTGTTCCGCGTGTCCGGCTACGAACTCGTACTGCCGCCGCTGGTGGAGTACATCGATGCCCTGGTGTCCGACGACGACGCCACGCTGGATCTGAAAACCTACAAGCTGGACGACCATCTGTCCGGCCGCCAGCTCGGCCTGCGAGCCGACATCACGCCGCAGGTGGCGCGTATCGATGCCCATCTGCTGTCTTCGCGTACCGGTGTTACCCGCCTGTGCTACGCCGGTAGCGTGGTGCATGCGCGCCCCAGCGGGCTGATGAGCTCGCGCGAGCCGCTGCAGGTTGGTGCCGAACTCTACGGCTACGCCGGCATCGAGGCCGACGTGGAAATCATCGGCCTGATGCTGGATGCGCTGGGCCAGGTGGGCGTGTCCCAGCTGCGCCTGGACGTGGGACATATCGGCATCTTCCGCGGCCTGGCAGCTGCCGCCGCCCTGGCTGTCGAGGTACGCCAGGAGCTGTTCAGCGCGCTGCAGGCCAAGGACGTGGCCACCGCTGCCGAACTGGTGGCCGGCGTGGCCGAACCGTATCGCAGTGCCTTCCTGGCACTGCCGGAGCTGTACGGCCCGGCCAGCGTGCTGGAAAAAGCACGCAACCGCCTGCCGTCGCTACCCGAGATTGAACTGGCGCTGATGCAGCTGTCCGCCATTGCCGCCGCCGTGGGCGACCGCGTGCAGGTGAGCTTCGACCTGGCCGAGCTGCGCGGCGACGCCTACCACACCGGCCTGATGTTCGCCGCCTACGCGCCGGGCTGGTCCGAAGCGCTGGCGCGCGGTGGCCGCTACGACAACGTTGGCCGCCGCTTCGGCCGTGCCCGCCCGGCTACCGGCTTCAGCCTGGATCTGCGCGACCTGGTGCGCATCCTGCCGCAGCGCGACAGTGCGCAAGGCATCAAGTTGGCCGCACGCCTGCTGCCGCAGGCTACCGCCAAGGTGGCCGAACTGCGCGCCGCCGGCGAACGCGTGATCATCGATTACCTGGGCGAATCTGCCGCAGCACTCAATTGCGACCGCGAACTGCAATGCGTCGCCGGCGAGTGGCAGCTGGTCCCTTTCAAATAATTTGAACTTGAAACAGAAGAGGTTTTTTCCCATGTCCAAGAATGTCGTGGTGATCGGTACCCAATGGGGTGACGAAGGCAAGGGCAAGATTGTTGACTGGCTGACCGACCACGCGCGCGCTGTTGTGCGCTTCCAGGGTGGCCACAACGCTGGCCACACCCTGTGGGTGAACGGCAAGAAAACCGTGCTGCGCCTGGTACCGTCCGGCATCCTGCGCGAAGGCGTGGAGTGTTTCATCGGTAACGGCGTGGTGCTGTCGCCGGAAGCGCTGCTGAAGGAGATCGACGAGCTGGAAGCCGCCGGCGTCAACGCCTCGGCACGCCTGAAGATTGCCGAAGGCTGCCCGCTGATCCTGCCGTACCACGTGGCCCTGGACCAGGCGCGCGAAGCCGCACTGGGCGCCGGCAAGATCGGCACCACCGGCCGCGGCATCGGCCCCTGCTACGAAGACAAGGTGGCTCGTCGCGCACTGAAAGTGATCGACCTGTTCAACCCGGAACGCTTCGCCGCCAAGCTGAAGGAAAACGTAGACTACTACAACTTCCTGCTGACCAATCTGCTCAAGGCCGAGCCGGTAAGCTACGACACCATCCTGGCCGACACCATGAAGCAGGCCGAGCGCATCAAGCCGATGGTGGCCGACGTATCCCGCACCCTGTACGACATGGACAAGGCTGGCACCCCGATCCTGTTCGAAGGCGCACAGGGCACCCTGCTGGACATCGACCACGGCACCTACCCGTTCGTGACCTCGTCCAACTGCGTGGCCGGTGCTGCCGCACCGGGCGCTGGCGTTCCGCCGCAGATGCTCAACTACGTGCTGGGCATCGTTAAGGGCTACTGCACCCGCGTGGGTTCCGGCCCGTTCCCGACCGAGCAGGACAACGACGTTGGCGCCTTCCTGGCCAAGCACGGCAACGAGTTCGGTTCCGTTACCGGCCGCCCGCGCCGCTGTGGCTGGTTCGATGCCGCCGCACTGAAGCGCTCGATCCAGATCAACGGCGTATCCGGCCTGTGCGTGATGAAGCTGGACGTGATGGACGGCCTGGAAGAGATCAACCTGTGTACCGGCTACATGCTGGATGGCAAGCTGGTCGACATCCTGCCGTTCGGTTCCGATGCCGTGACCAAGTGCGAGCCGGTGTACGAAACCCTGCCGGGCTGGACCGACTCCACCGTGGGCGCCAAGCGCTGGGAAGACCTGCCGGCCAACGCCCAGGCCTACCTGAAGCGCATCGAGGAAGTGTGCGGCGCACCGGTAGACATCGTGTCCACCGGCCCGGATCGCGAAGAAACCATCGTGCTGCGTCACCCGTTCGGCCTGTAAGCCAACGGTTGCGTTGCCAGCCTTCAGGCACCGTCTGTGACGGTGCCTGAGAATGACAAAGCCCTTTCGCATTGCGAAGGGGCTTTGTCTTGTAAGCGGGAAGGCAGCCGATTCAGTGGGTGGCAGGCGTGGCCCGGCTTTGCCGGGCCTGGTAAAGCGTAAACGTAGTACATGGCTTGCAGCCTGGGCTCCGTCTGTGACGGTGCCTGAGAATGACAAAGCCCCTTCGCATTGCGAAGGGGCTTTGTCTTGTAAACGGGAAGGCAGCCGATTCAGTGGCTGGCAGGAGCGGCCCGGCCTTGCCGGGTCCGGTAAAGCGTATATGAAGTACATGGCTTGCAGCCTGGCACCGTCATTGACGGTGCCTTTTTGTTGTCGCCAAGGTTGGCCGCAAGCTTGCGGCCAACCTTGGCTCTTGTCGGGCGGCACCCCTGGTAGGGCCGGCTGTGGCTTTAGTTGGGTGCTGTCATTGCGGCGTCACATGCTGGGGCTAAGCTGCATTGATAGCTGGCCATATGTGTAGACATTACGCCGCCTGGTGCGGAACTCAGTGAAACTACGTATGGTCAATCCAATCGGAATCGCGTAATTTGTAAATACAAACTATCATTCCTAGCACAATCTGCATAACAAGAATGACAATGAAAGGAAAATATCATGCAAATCAATCAACTGCTGCCCGGCCATAAAATCCTGGAAACCACCGAAAAAGGTGAAGTGCTGCGTTTCGAAGTGGTCAATGTGCGTGCCATCGGCCGCCGCTACGAAGTGACCATGCGTACCCCTGCCGGTGTGGAAAGCGTGCTCTATCCGGCCAACGCCTATGTACAGACCGCCGCCTGAAACGGCTGCGAATATTTTTAATAGAAAACGCTTGACCAAAAAACTGTGGCTGGGTATTATTGTTCCTCTCTGACGCGGGGTGGAGCAGTCTGGTAGCTCGTCGGGCTCATAACCCGAAGGTCGTAGGTTCGAATCCTGCCCCCGCAACCAAATTCATCAAGCACTTAGGCCAATCTTTCGAGATTGGCCTTTTGCTTTTCCGGCATTGTGTAAGCGCTATGCAAGCGGATTTACACCACTTCCTTCCTCCCTGATCAACGCGCCGTTGCTTGATCGTCCTCTCTTTGTCTTCCTTTGCCCGCATTGCGTCGCTGTTATAACGGCTTGGGCTACTTGTCTCTGTCCGGCCCATCCGCTTTGTCGGTTATCTTGCTGCTTCCGTGTTGCTTGCTCATGTGCCCACCTGCATAGGTCTTGCAACGCTGTCGGGACGCTCCTTGTCTGATGTCGCTCCACGGAACGGGGCATGTGAGGTGGGGGTAACGCTCTTTGGCGAGCAGCGGCTCCAGTTGACGGCTGAATCCAGTAAGGTGCGCTGGCCGTTTGCGTGCCTGCTGTACGCGAGGTGGGGCCAGAGCTGAATGGTGGCTGGACAAATGTTTAATTTTGAATGATTTAAATATAAATTGTTTGCGGGTAGATTTTGTGCCGCCGTCATGGCGGTGGCACGGCTGCCTGCCTCCTGCCAGCGCTGACGGAGTACACCGACATCTGGAGGAGAAACATGAGTCATCGCACAAGTGGTGTCGTTGCCGGCGGGGCAATGGCCGATGCCGGCCAGGTCGCCGGCAGTATTCCGGGGGCCGTTACCCGGCGGGTGATCGCCATCTGCCTGTTTACCATCCTGGCCGAGGGCTACGATGTAGGGATTTACGGCGTTGTGCTGCCGGCGCTGATCGAGGAGCACGCCTGGGGGCTGTCGCCGCTGCAGATGGGGGTGCTTGGCAGTTATGCCCTGTTCGGCATGCTGCTGGGCGCCATGCTGGTGGGGACGATCAGCGACATCATTGGCCGCAAGAAGATATTGCTGGCCTGTCTGGGGCTGTTTTCCATCACCATGGCGCTGGCCGCGGTGGCGTCCACCGCGGAGCAATTCGCGCTGTACCGCTTTATCGGCGGCCTGGGCTTGGGCGGTCTGATCCCCACCGCGTCGGCGCTCACCATCGAATATTCTCCGGTGCGCCGGCGCTCGTTCAACTACGCGGTGATGTTCTCCGGCTATGCGCTGGGCGGGGTGGTGGTGGCACTGCTGTCGCTGTCGCTGCTGGGCAGCCATGGCTGGCGCATTCTG
The DNA here is from genome assembly GCF_900090205.1 of Vogesella sp. LIG4. Classification (NCBI taxonomy): domain Bacteria; kingdom Pseudomonadati; phylum Pseudomonadota; class Betaproteobacteria; order Neisseriales; family Chromobacteriaceae; genus Vogesella; species Vogesella sp. LIG4. The sequence goes on from NZ_LT607802.1 coordinate 2,352,758, forward strand.
TTCATGCTGGGGGCGCTGCCGTTGTTCGCAGTGCCGTTCATCGCGCTGTGGCTGCCGGAGTCGGTGGATTTCCTGCGCAGCAAACAGCGTCACCAGGAGGCCGATGCACTGGCAAGCCGGTTGGGCATCGTGCAGGGCGCAAGCAATGCCACGCCGCCGGTGGCGCAGGCGCGCAGTGGCGTGCTGGCGGCGGTTGGCCTGCTGTTCAGCCGCCAGAACCTGCGTGCCACGCTGTTGTTCTGGGTGGCCTATTTCATGGGTTTGCTGCTGGTGTACGGGCTGAATACCTGGCTGCCGCAGCTGATGCGCAAGGCCGGCTACCCGCTGGGTTCTAGCCTGGCGCTGATGCTGGCGCTCAACCTCACCGCCGTGGTGGGGGCGTTGATCGCCGGTGCGGCGGCGGACCGCTGGGGCTCGCAGCGGGTAATCGTGGTGTCCTACCTGTTGGCCGCACTCAGCGTGGGCTTGCTCAGCCTGCAGCCGGACGTGGTGCTGCTGTACGCGTTGGTGGGTGTGGCCGGCTTCGGCTCCATTTCCACCACCCTGATCATGAGCGCCTATATTTCCAAGTATTTCCCCGCCAATGCCCGTGCCACGGCGCTGGGCTGGGCGCTGGGTTTCGGCCGGCTGGGAGCGATTGCCGGGCCGGTACTCGGGGGCTTTCTGCTGGGCAGCGGTACCAGCCTGAGTATCTGCTTCTATGTGTTTGCGCTGGCCGGCGTGCTGGCAGCGCTGGCGGTATTCCTGATTCCCGCGCGGGCGGAAGACCAGACCTGAGCCTGTATTGCCTAAACGACAAGGCCGCAATCAGCGATTGCGGTCTTGTCGTTTATTGCCGGCAGGCATCGCGGGCGGCGACGTGGGCATGGAGCGAGGAGTTCGCGCGCACGTTTCCGCTGGTCGCACTGGATCGCGCGGTATGTGGAGGACGGTGGCGTGATGACCTCGGCCGGCAACACATGTATGGATTGTATTGCCGAGCTGACCGGTTTCGGTTCCACGCTGTCGTTTCGTCAGTAGTTCCAGTGTGCCTTTTCCATTCCGCCTGGTAGTTGCCGCAAGCCGTTCGGTCAACCACTGCCGCGTGATGGCTGAAGCGGCACTGCCTGGCGGAGATGGCGAACCAGCGCCGTTACCGGCGCTGTGCGGTAGCGTCAGCCTGCTGGTTTGCCTGGGGAATGCCATGCGCTTCCACTTCCACCAGCAGATCGCTGCGGCAGACATCCGCCTGTACGTACACGGCACGGATGCCGGGGCCGATCAGTTGCTCCAGCGTGCTGCGTACCCTGGCGTAGTCGACGGCATGGCGGATGTAGACGCGGTAGTCCAGCCCGGCCAGGCTGTAGCCGGCGTCCGGTGCCAGCTGCCGGGCCTGCTCCACCAGTACGGTGATATTGGCCATGGTTTCCCGCGTCTGCGCCACCACGTCGCCAATGTGCACGGTGCCGTGCCCGACGATGCTGGCGGTGCCGGAAATGAACAGGATGTCGTTGCCGGCGATGGCGGCGCGGGTAAAGGTGGGGCTGCGCGGCCCGTATTGTCGCGGGTAGGCGAAGGCACTGGTCTGGCGCGGGTTTTCGATGCAGCGAGGTGCCTGGCGTGCGGCCAGGAAGGCGATGCTCAGTGGCCCATCCTCCACGCCTAGCGCACAGGCGGCGGGGCTGCTGTTCACCGGCCGCTCGAAATCGGCAAACGCTTCGTGGCGGCCGATGTTGAACTGGCGATAGCGCTCCAGACCATGCTCCATCTCGTTGATGCGCGGCACGTAGTTCCAGATGCGCCACAGGTGTGGAAAGCCTTCGGCCTCCAGCAGTGAGAACAGCTGGCGGTAGGCGCGCTCTGCGGCCAACTGCAGCGCGGTGCCGGTGTCGCTGCCGTGGCCTTCTTCCAGCTCGATCGCCCCGTAGAGCAGCTCTGCGTTGCAGCTGTAGTGGATATCCTGAAAATGGCCGCGGCGGCAGGGGCTGGCGCTGTACCAGTATTCGTGCAGCTGTTTTGCACCGTCGCCGAGCAGCGGCATGCGTACCCGCTGCACGGGCCAGGGCAGACCTGGTGCCGGGTGGTGCAGGCTGCTCATGCCCAGGATGCCGGCAGCGGCCGGTAGCGGCGGCTCGCCATTGGCGGCTGGGTTACATTGGAAAAACTGCAAGCTGGTGTCTGGACTCATGATGCGGGCGTTTCGGTTGCAACTGTACAAAGGGTGATGCGGAGGCGGCTACAGGCTGTTGCCGCGGGCGTGGCTTTTCAGGCCGCTCAGCCAGGCTGTACCCAGCCCCAGCAAGGTGCCGGCCACCACGTCCAGCGCCACGTGCTGTTTGACTGCCATGGTGGAGTAGGCGATGGCCACGCACCAGGCGATATTGCACCATTCCATGGTGCGGCCCAATCGCAGCAGGCGAATGCGCCAGTGCAGCCACAGCCCGGAAAACACCGCGGTGGCCACGTGCAGCGACGGGAAGGCATTGCCGGCGGTATCCACGTTTTTCAGGAAGGCCACGCCAGGATACTGCGCCCAGTCGATATCGGCCGGGGCGATGGCATTGGGCCAGAAATAGAATATCGCCAGCCCGCTCAGGCAGGGTAGTGCCACCTTGACGCCGTAGCTGACAATTTCGCGGCGGCTCAGCATCAATACTGCCGGCAGCGAGACATAAACCCACAGCGACAGGTAAATCGGCAGTGCCCAGGGCTGAAAACCGACCAGGCGGTCAGGCAGCGTGGCAGGGATGATGCTGACCGCGCTGGCCGGGTGCCGCAGCAGGTAGACATAGGCGACAAAAAACACCATGGTGAAGCCCATGGTGCCGAACATCTTGAACCAGAAGTGGGTCAGAATGGTGGCCACAACGCCGGTCTGGCCGGGCGGTTTGCTGATCACTCCCTTGTTCAAATCTGCTCCTTGCTGGTGGTGACCGGGCGGGTGCGGTGGTATGCCGGCGGGGATATTTGTTATACTCCTCGTTTATTTTTCCGCGTCATGTATCGGCTTTGCCGCCGTCAAAACAGCGTGTCATCACGCATTCTGCCGGCGTTTCAAATGGCATGGCGATGATACAGAAACTGCATGATGTTGGCGATTGCCAGCATTTTCATTAAACAATACTCGATTATTATTTCAAATCATGGAACAACCTATTGCGCCGGACCTGGCACTGGAACGTGAAATTGCCGGGCATATCGTTACCGCGCTGAACCTTGACATCGCGCCCGAAGACATTGTTCCCGAGGCGCCGCTGTACGGTGACGAGCTGGGCATCGACTCCATCGACATCCTGGAAATCGCGCTGGTGATGTCCAAGCAGTACGGTGTGCAGATGAAGGCCGACAGCGAAGACAACACCACCATTTTTGCCTCCCTGCGCGCGCTGGCAGCCTATATCCGCGAGCATCGCAGCAAATGACCGGGCTATGGCGCTCCGTGCGCCTGGTGTTGCTGGCCCTGGTGGCCGGGGCCTATCTGGTATTCGACTACCTGGCCTCGTCCTCCAGCCAGCCGCCGCTGTACGCGGTGCTGATCGGCGCCGCGCCGCTCACCATCGGGGTGATCGCCGCCTGCTGGAACTCCGTCTTTCGCCTGCCGGCCATGCTGCTGTGCACGGGCGTGTTGCTGGCGGTGGCGCTGAATATCGACCGCCTGCTGGCGCACGCCGCCTGGCTGTATTTCTTCCAGCACGCCGGCATCATGACCGGCCTTGGCATCATGTTCGGTAGCACCCTGGGCAGCCACGAAGGCGCGCTGTGCTCGCGCATTGCCCGCATCGCCATTGCCGAGCCGCTGGATGCGCGCTACCTGCATTACACCTGGAAGGTCACCCTGGCCTGGACGCTGTATTTCGCCGCCTGCGCTACGGCATCGCTGCTGCTGTTCGCGTTTGCCCCGCTGGCCAGCTGGGCGCTGTTCGCCTCCTTGTTCACCCCGCTGTCGCTGGGGCTGATGTTCGGCGGTGAATACCTGATCCGCCTGCGCGCGCTGCCGGGGCAGCCGCATTTCAGCATCGCCCAGACCATCCAGTCCTATCGCAAATACACGCAGTGCCGGGATACCGCCGAGTAGGCCCGTGCTGCCGAGATTGATTCCGTTCCGTTCATGAGCCTGATACCGCTGCTTCCCGATGCCGAGCGCCATGCGCCTTTTGCCTATCGCCATGGCGAGCTGATCGACCGCGACACCTTCCACGCCCAGGTACTGACCCTGGCTGCCGCATTGCCGGAAGGGCAGCGGGTGATGAACCTGTGTGCCGACCGCTACTGGTTCGCGGTGGCGCTGTTTGCCGCCATCGCCCGCAATATGCTCACCGTGCTGCCCAATTCCGCCGCGCCGGAGCATATCGCCATGGTGGCTGCAGAGCAGCCCGGCGTGCTGGTGCTGGGCGACCAGGCCGACAGCCCGGTGAGCGGGCTGCCGTATTTCCGCGTGGACGTGCCGGCGCCGGCCTTGCGGCCAACCTTGAACGGGATGCCGCTGATCGCCTTCGACCAGCGCATCGCCTGCATGTATACCTCCGGCTCCACCGGCACGCCGATGCCGCATTTCAAGACCTTCGGCCGCCTGCGGCTGGCGATCCTGGCTGGCGCGGAACGGGTGTGGGCGGTGGCCGGTGCGCCGTGCTCGGTGGTGGGCACGGTGCCGATCCGCCACATGTACGGGCTGGAGTCCAGCGTGCTGCTGCCGATTCTGGCTGGCGGGCGCATGTCGTCGCAGATTCCGTTCTTCCCGGCCGACATCGCCGCCAGCCTGGCGGAAATGCCGGCGCCGCGGCTGCTGGTGATCACGCCCTTCCACCTGCGCAAGCTGCTGGAGGCGAACATCGCGCTGCCGGACATCGCGGTGATCCTGTCGGCTACCGCACCGCTGTCCGCCGAGTTGGCCGCACAGGCGCGCCAGCAGCTGGGCTGCCCGGTGCTGGAAATCTACGGCTCCACCGAAACCGGCCAGGTCGCCACCCGCGAAACCGACCGTGACAGCACCTGGCATACCCTGCAGGGCATCACGCTGGAGCTGCGCGACGACGAATTCTGGGCGGTGGGCGAGGTGTATGAGACACCGCAGATGCTCAACGATATGGTGGAGCTGTTCAGCCCGAGCCTGTTCCGGCTGGTGGATCGCAAGGCCAATATGATCAATGTGGCCGGCAAGCGCAGCTCGCTGTCCTTCCTCAACGCCACGCTCACCAGCCTGCCCGGCGTGGTGGACGGCGTGTTCTGCGTGCCGGAGCGCAACACTAGCGGCGAGGTGGAGCGCCTGGCCGCCTTCGTGGTGGCGCCGGGGCTGGACCGCGCCGCCATCCTGGCCGGCCTGCGCCAGTATGTCGATTCGGTGTTCCTGCCGCGCCACGTGGTGTTCATCGACAGCCTGCCGCGCGACGGCAACGGCAAGGTTCTGGCGCGCAGCCTGCAGGAACTGATCGCCCAACATCTACCAAAGCGGGGCTGAACATGATGCGCCTTCCTTTGCCTATCGCCAGCGATCACCCGGCCTATGCCGGCCACTTTCCCGGCCGCCCGGTGCTGCCGGGCGTGGTGTTGCTGGATCACGCCATGCTCACTATCGAAGCGGCCAGCGGGCAGCAACTGGCCGGCCTCTTGGTAGCCAAGTTTCACAGCCCGGTCAGCCCGGGGCAGCTGCTGTGGCTGGAGTTCCGTCTGGACCCGGCGGCAGTGGCGTTCACCATTTTTCATGAACAGCGCAAAGTGGCGGACGGCAAGTTTGCCGTGGCCGAAGGGCGGGCCGGGTGAGTCAGCCCGACGCTTCCAGCGCCCCGGAGTGGATGCAGCAGCGTGAACGCGGCAGCCGCTTCTGGCTGCGCGTCATGTCCACGCTGTCCTGCCTGCTGGGGCGGCGCTGCTCGCGGCTGGTGCTGTACGGCATTGCCGCCTATTTCCTGTTGTTTGGCGGCCGGGCGAGCGCTGCATCGCGCGCCTACCTGACGCGCTGCCTGGGCCGCGCACCAGGCTGGGGCGAGCGCTACCGCCATGTGCTTGGCTTCGCCAGCACCATTCACGACCGCGTCTACCTGCTGCGCGACCGTTTCGACGATTTCAGCATCGAGTTGTCCGGCACAGAGCAGCTGCACGCCTACTGCGACCGCGGCCAGGGCGCCTTGCTGTTCGGCGCTCACCTTGGCAGCTTCGAAGTGCTGCGCAGCATGGCGCGTCATCGCCCAGGGCTGCAGATCAGCATGGCGATGTACCCGGAGAACGCGCGCCAGATCAACCAGGCGCTGCAGGCCATCAACCCGCGCGCGCAGCAGGACATCATCGCGCTGGGCACGCTGGACGCCATGCTGAACGTGCACAACCGGCTGGAAGCGGGCGCGCTGGTGGGCATTCTGGCCGACCGTGCCTCCGGGCCGGACCAATACCTGAGCCGCCCGCTGCTGGGGGCGCCGGCGCGCTTTCCCAGCGGCCCGTTCCGCATGGCGGCGATGCTCAGGCAGCCGGTGTTCTTCATGGCCGGCATCTACCTGGGCGGCAACCGCTACCGGGTGCATTTCGAGCTTTTGGACGATTTTTCCGCTGCCGGGCACCTGCCACGGGAACAACGGTTGGCCGCATTACTCGACAGCTATGTGGCGGCGCTGGAGCGGCACTGCCGCGCCTACCCGTTCAACTGGTTCAACTTTTACGACTTTTGGGATGAAAGCTAGACAGAGCATGCGAGCACCTATCATGAGCAAGACCGTGGCCGCGCTGGCCGTATTGCTGGCAGCCGGCCTGTGCCAGGCCGCCGAACTGAGCGTGGCCGACCTGATGCAGATGCTGGGCCAGAAAAAATCCGGCACCGCCACCTTTGTCGAGAAAAAATACATCGCCATGCTCAAGCAGCCGCTGGAGTCTTCCGGCGAGCTGGCCTTTACCGCGCCGGACCGGCTGGAAAAGCGCACCCTCAAGCCCAAGGTGGAATCCGTGCTGCTGGAGGGCAACAAGCTGACGCTGGAGCGCAGCGACGGCCGCAAGATGACGGTGGCGCTGTCCGACCGCCCGGAAGTGGCGGCCTTTGTCGAAAGCATTCGCGCCACCCTGTCCGGTGACCGTAGCGGGCTGGAGCGCTTCTATACCCTGGCGCTGAGCGGCGGCAGCGAACAGTGGCAGCTGAACCTCACCCCGATCCAGTCGCGCATGCAGAAGGTGATCAGCCAGATCCGCATCGCCGGCAACCAGGCGCAGGTGCGCAGCATCGAGTTCCTGCAGGCCGACGGCGACCGCTCGGAAATGACCATTACCAGCACCAGCAGCAAATGAAGCCAGGCCGTTACAAACTGGCGCTGGTCGCCTGGCTGGCGCTGATGCTGGCCTCGGTGCTGGTGATCACCCAGACCCGCTTTGTGGCCGACCTGTCCGCCTTCATGCCCAAGGTGCCCAGCGCGCGGCAGCAGATGCTGATCGACCAGCTGCGTGACGGCGCCATCGCCCGCATCGTGCTGGTGGGCATCGAAGGCAGCGACGAGGCCGAGCGTGGCCGGCTGTCGCGGTTGCTGGTGAGCCAGTTGGCGCGCAACCCGCGTTTCACCTCGGTGCAGAACGGCGACAGCCAGACCCAGCAGCGCGACCAGCAGTATTTCTTTGCCAACCGTTACCTGCTGAGCCCGGCGGTGACGGCGCAGCGCTTCAGTGCCGACGGCCTGCACGGCGCCATCCAGGACACGCTGGACGCCATGTCCGGCGATGCCGGCCTGGTGGTGAAGAAGATCCTGCCGCGCGACCCTACGGGGGAAACGCTGCAGATTCTCGACCAGTTCATCGGCGAGAGCCAGCCGCAGAGCAGCAACGACATCTGGGTATCGCGCGACGGCAAGCGCGCGGTGCTGCTGCTGCAGTTGGCCGAATCCGGCCTGAATACCGATGCCCAGGCGGCGGCGCTGGCCGATGTGCAGCACACCTTCGACCAGCTGCCGGCGCGCCATGCCGACACCCGGCTGGTGATGAGCGGCACCAGCGTGCTGTCGGTGGCCTCGCGCAACACCATCCAGCATGAGGTGGAGCGGCTGGCCACGCTGGGCACCGTGCTGGTGGTGGCGCTGCTGCTGCTGGTGTACCGCTCGCTGCCGCTGCTGCTGCTGGGGCTGATCCCGGTGCTGTCCGGCGCGCTGGTGGGCATTGCCAGCGTCAGCCTGGGTTTCGGCCACGTGCACGGCCTCACGCTGGGCTTCGGCACCACGCTGATCGGCGAGGCGGTCGATTACTCCATCTACCTGTTCATCCAGCGTGCCGGCGGCAACGAGCCGCGCCACTTCTGGCGCACCATCCGCCTGGGCGTGCTCACCTCCATCACCGGCTTTGCCGCGCTGATGTGTTCCAGCTTCCCCGGCCTGTCGCAGCTGGGGCTGTATTCCATCAGCGGGCTGGTGACGGCAGCGCTGGTGACCCGCTATATCCTGCCGGGGCTGATGCCGGCGCGGCTGAATCTGCGTGACCTGAGCGGGCCGGGGCAGTGGCTGCAAAAGGCGCTGGATGGCCTGACGCGCCTGCGCTGGGTGCTGGCGGCAGCACTGTTGGCCGCAGTGGCGGTGCTGGTGCTGCACAAGCAGGACATCTGGAGCCGCCAGCTCAATGCGCTCAGCTCCATCTCCAAGCAGCAGAACCAGCTGGATGCCGAGCTGCGCGGTGATCTGGGCGGCAACGACATGCGCTACGTCGCCAGCTTCAGCGCGCCGGATCAGGAAAGCGCGCTGCAACTGGCCGAGCGCAGCCGGCAGGTGTTGCAGCAGCTGCAGCGCCAGGGCGTGATCGGCGGCTTCCATTCACCGGATGAGCTATTGCCCAGCCAGGCCAGCCAGCGTGCGCGCCAGGCGGCGCTGCCGGCGGCGGGCGAGGCGCAGCAGCGGCTGCAGCAGGCGCTGCAGGGCATGCCGCTGGCGGCCGAGCAGCTGCAGGGCTTCCTGGCCGACCTGGAACGCAGCCGCACCCAGCCGCTGCTGAGCCGGCAGAGCCTGCACGGCAGCGCCAGCAGCGTGCTGCTGGATTCCATGCTGATCAAGCGTGAGCACGGCTACCTGGTGCTGATGCCCTTGCGGCCAACGGGTGTGGGCGTGCAGGGCGACCAGATCGCGCTGGACAAGGTGCGCGCGGCGCTGGCTGCCCGGCAGCTGGGGCAGGTGACGGTGATCGACCTGCTGGAGGAAACCACCGCCATCTTCGACAGCTACACCCACGAGGCGCTGGTGTTCTCCTCGCTGGGCAGCCTGGCCATCCTGCTGCTGCTGGCGTTTACCTGCGGCTGGCGCCAGGCGGTGCGGGTTACCATTCCGCTGGGCTGCGCGGTGCTGTGCGTGGTGGCCATCTTCGACGCCAGCGGCATCCAGCTGACCATCCTGCACCTGGTGGGGCTGCTGCTGGTGGTGGCCATCGGCTCCAACTACGCGCTGTTCTTTGCCAACAAGCAGCAGCTGGGCAGCGCGGCGGAGCAGCGCCAGGTGGAGGTATCGCTGGTGGTGGCCAACCTGGCCACAGTGACCAGCTTCGGCCTGCTGGGTACTTCCAGCGTGCCGGTGCTGTCCTTCATCGGCAGCACAGTGGCGATAGGCGCTTTGCTGGCGTTGGTGTTTTCCGCAATGATGGCGAGGATGCAGCCCAGTGCGCACCATTGACGATCGCTGGCAGCCGGCGCAGCGGGCGGACAGCCTGCTGGTGCTGCTGCCGCCGGCCAAGGCCACACTGGAAGACCTGATCGCACAGGGCATGGTGGCTGCGGTGCGGGAGCGCGGCCTGCCGCTGGATATCGTGCTGGCCGAGGTGGGGTACCAGCAGGTGATGGCCGGCACCGTGGCCAGCAGCCTGCAGCAGGCGGTGGTGCAGCCGGCGCTGGACGCCGGCTACCGCCACATCTGGCTGGCCGGCATCTCGCTGGGTGCCTTCAACGCGCTGCATTATGCTGCCTGTTACGCCGCGCTGTGCGGCCAACGTCTGGCGGGCATCAAGCTGCTGGCGCCGTACCCCGGCACCGCCGACATCCTGCAGGAAATCGGCGCCGCCGGCGGGCCGCAGGCCTGGGCGGCGGACCCGGCCACTTCCAGGCAGGACGAGCGCATCTGGTGGCACTGGCTGGCCGCTGGTGCCGGCGATTGCCCGGTGTGGCTGGGGCTGTCGGAACAGGATCGTTTTCTTGCCGGGCAGCAGTTGCTGGCCGGCCTGCTGCCGCCGCAACGGGTGCAGCGCACCGACGGTGAGCACAGCTGGCCGGCCTGGCTGCGGCTGTGGCAGCACTGGCTGGATCACGGCCCGCTGGCCGCGCCGGCATTTGCGGCAAAGGAGCAAGCATGAAGCTGTCGCCGTTTCTCAAGCTGTGCATCGCCCTGCATATAGTGGCGCTGCTGGCATGGTTGGCCGCACCGCAGTACTGGCCGTGGCTGCTGCTGGCGCTGTTCCTGTTGCACGGCGGCATCGCGCTGGCCGGCCTGCTGCCGCGCTGCGCGCTGCTGGGCAGCAATCTGACCCGGCTGCCGGATGCCGCCATCCGTCGCGGCGAAGTGGCCATCACCATCGACGACGGCCCGGACCCGGCAGTCACCCCAGCGGTGCTGGACATGCTGCGCCAGTACCAGGTACCGGCCACCTTCTTCTGCATCGGCGAGCGCGCCCAGCGCCACCCGGAGCTGTGCCGCCAGGCGGTGGCGGAGGGGCACGATATAGAAAACCACGGCCAGCGCCACCGCAAGCACACCTCGCTGTTCGGCCCGGCCGGCTGGCGCGGCGAAGTGGGCGAGGGCCAGGCCACGCTGCAGGCGATTACTGGCCGGCTGCCGCGCTTCTACCGGCCCATCGCCGGGCTGCGCAACCCCTTCCTCGACCCGCTGTTGCAGCGCTCCGGGGTGTTTCTTGCGAGCTGGACCCGCCGCGGCTATGATACGCGCGCCTGCGACCCGGACACGGTGTACGCCCGGCTGGTGCGCAATCTGGCAGCGGGCGACATCCTGCTGCTGCACGATGGCAATGCCGCCCGCACCGCCGACGGCAAGCCGCTGATCCTGGCGGTGTTGCCGCGCCTGCTGGAAGAGTTGGCCGCACGCCGGCTCACACCGGTTACTCTGCGCCAGGCCTGCGAGCCTGACTGAATCGGCCATGCCGATCGCCTTTCGCCAACCCATGCTGATTTACTCCCCCGCTTATGCAAGCTCTTCGACTTAGTGCCTATACCCTGACCAGCGCCCTGGGCGCCGGGCGGGACTCCCATCTCGACGCCCTGCGCCAGCAGCGCGGCGGCATCGTCAGAAAACACTGGGAAACCGTCGAATTCGAGGTCTGTGTGGGCGAGGTTGCCGGCCTGGACGAGGTCGCGCTGCGGCCGGATCTGGCGGCCTACGACTGCCGCAACAACCGTCTGGCGCAGCTGGGGCTGCAGCAGGACGGTTTCATCGCCAGCGTGGAGCAGGCGGTGGCGCGCTACGGCGCCGGCCGGGTGGGCGTGTTCCTCGGCTCCAGTACCTCCGGCATTCTCAGTTCGGAAGTGGCCTACCGCCAGCGCGACCCGGACAGCGGCGCGCTGCCGGCAGCGCACAGCTACCGCGAAACCCACAATGCCTACTCGGTGGCGGATTTCGTGCGCAGTTTCTTCGGCCTGGCCGGCCCGGCGGTGGTGGTATCCACCGCCTGTTCCTCCAGCGCCAAGGTGTTCGGCACCGCCGAGCGCATGATGGCTGCCGGGCTGATCGACGCCGCCATCGTCGGCGGCGTGGATACCCTGTGCCTCACCACCATCTACGGCTTCTCCTCGCTGCAGCTGGTGTCGAGCAATCCGTGCCGCCCGTTCGACGGCGAGCGCGACGGTATCTCGGTGGGCGAGGGGGCGGCGTTCGCGCTGCTGGAGCGCGCCGGCCAGCCGCAGGCGGGCGACATCCTGCTCACCGGCGTGGGCGAGAGCAGCGACGCCTACCATATGTCCTCGCCGCACCCGGAAGGTCTGGGTGCCCGGGCTGCCATGGCGCAAGCCTTGCAGCAGGCCGGCCTCGCGCCGGCAGACATCGATTACATCAATCTGCACGGCACTGCCACGCCCAGCAACGATGCGGCGGAAGGCGCCGCGGTGCTGGCGCTGTTCGGCGATGCCACGCCGTGCAGCTCCACCAAGGGCCATACCGGCCATACGCTGGGCGCCGCCGGCGGCATCGAGGCGCTGATCTGCGCGCTGGCACTGCAGCACGGCGTGATGCCGGGCGGGGTGGGCACGCAGCAGCTGGATGCCAGCCTGCAGTGCAATTACCTGCTGAGCACGGTGGAGCGCCCCTTGCGCCACGTGTTGAGCAATTCTTTCGGTTTCGGTGGCAGCAACTGCAGTCTGGTTTTCTCGCGGGTGGGTGCATGACTACGGCAACGATTTATCTTGAGGGCCTGAGCCTGCTCGGCCCGGGCATGAACGACTGGACCGAGGCCGCGCCGCGGCTGTTGGGGCAGGCGCCCTACCAGGCCGAGGACGTGCGCCTGGCGCCGCCGGCCATCCTGCCTTCCACCGAGCGCCGCCGTGCCGGTACCGCGGTAAAGCTGTCGATGGCACTGGGGTTGGCCGCAGTGGAAGCTGCCGGCGCCGATGCCGCCAGCCTGCCCAATGTGTTCAGCTCCACCGGCGGCGACTGCGACAACTGCCACAACCTGCTGGAAGTGCTGGCCTCGGACGAGCGCATGATCTCGCCCACCCGCTTCCACAACTCGGTGCACAACGCGCCGGCCGGCTACTGGGGTATCGCCACCGGCTGCACCGAGGCCTCCACCAGCCTGTGCGCCTACGATGCGACCTTCGGCGCCGGCCTGCTGGAAACCATTACCCAGGCGCACAGCGCCGGCAAGCCCTGCCTGCTGATCGCCTTCGATACCGCCTACCCGGAACCGCTGTACGCGCAGCGGCCGATTCCCTACCCGATGGGCGTAGCTATGGTACTGAGCCCGCTGCGCAGCGCCGCGAGCCAGGCCGAGCTGCGCGTGAGCTTCAGCAGCGAGCCGGCCAGCCGCATGGACGACGCGCAGCTGGAAGAGCTGCGCCAGCGCATTCCCGCTGCGCGCAGCCTGCCGCTGCTGCAGCTGCTGGCCAGCGGCCAGCCGGGGCGGGTGGTGATCGACTACCTGGACGACTGCCGCCTGGCCATCGAGGTGGCGGCATGATGGACCCGGTGATGGATCAGGCCTGGATTGCCGCGCGCATTCCGCACCAGGGCAGCATGTGTTTGCTGTCGGCAGTGGAAAGCTGGAACGAAGACGACATCGTCTGCCTGGCCGACAGCCACCTGCGGGCGGACAACCCGCTGCGCGCCGCCGGCCGCCTGGGCGTGGCCAACGCCATCGAGTACGCCGCGCAGGCCATGGCGGTGCATGGTGCGCTGCTGGCCGGCGATGCCGCACCGGCGCGCGCCGGCTACCTCACCAGCGTGCGTGAGCTGAGCTGGCATTGCCGCCGGCTGGACCAGTTGGCCGCACCGCTGCGCATCCAGGCGCAGCGCCTGTCCGGCAGCCCGGTAAACGCCATGTATCGCTTTTCCCTGCATGCCGGCGACAGCCTGCTGGTCAGCGGCCGCCTGGGCGTGGTGCTGGATGCCGACGCGCTTGCCGGCAAATCAACCTCTTGAGTATGAGCATGAAACGAGCCTTGATTACCGGTGGCAGTGGCGCCATCGGCGCAGCCATCAGCCAGCGGCTGGCGGCCGACGGTTTCCACGTCATCATCCACGCCAACAGCAATCTGGCGGCGGCCGCGCAACTGGGCCAGGCATTGCGCGAGCAGGGCTACTCGGCCGAGGCGGTGCAGTTCGACGTGGCCGATGCCGCCGCCACGGCAGCGGCGCTGGAGGCGCTGCTGGAGCAGGGCCCGGTGCAGGTGCTGGTGAACAATGCCGGCATCCACGACGACGCGGTATTCCCCGGCATGCAGGCGGCGCAGTGGCACCGGGTGATCGATGTCTCGCTGCACGGTTTCTTCAACGTGACCCAGCCGCTGACCATGCCGATGATCCGCACCCGCTGGGGCCGCATCATCAATATCACCTCGGTGGCGGCACTGGCCGGCAACCGCGGCCAGACCAATTACGCCGCCGCCAAGAGCGCGTTGCACGGCGCCACCAAGTCGCTGTCGCTGGAGCTGGCCAGCCGCGGCATCACCGTCAACGCGGTGGCACCGGGCATCATTGCCTCGGACATGACCAAGGACGTGTTCGACAAGGACATGGTGGCACAGCTGGTGCCGATGAAGCGGGTAGGGCGGCCGGAGGAAGTGGCCAGCCTGGTGGGCTTCCTGGCGTCGGAGCAGGCGGGCTATATCAGTGGCCAGGTGATCTCCATCAACGGCGGCATGATCTAGTCACCACTAACAAAACCTTCCTGCCGTTGTTGCGCGGCCTTGCCGTACTACTTGTACTGTCTGCGGCCGCGCGCATAGGCAGGATCGCTGCGCTAGGTTTTGTTAGCGGCGCTACGAGCTGGCGCTGCTAGCCGTTTGTAGCTGGCTGCGCGGCGCGTAGGCCAGTGCCACTTCCAGCTTGGCTACGTCCTGTTCCGCTACCTTCACCTGGGCGCTGATCTGTACCAGCAGCGGCGCCATCTGCCGGCAGTGGATGAAGAATTCCACCTGTTGCCCCGGCAACACCGGCTGCTTGAACCAGCAGTTGCGCACCGCCGCCAGCACGCCCACCGAATCCTCCGGCAGGGTTTTGACGTAGGGGTCGCCAGCCAGCAGGCCGGCGCCGGCGAGCTGCGCCATAGTTTCGATCAGCAGCACGCCCGGCACGATGGGCATGCCGGGGAAGTGTCCCTCGATGACCGCATGGTCATGCGGCCAACTTGCCACGCCATGAAACTGGTGCGGCCCCTCGATGGTAAGCCGCTGGCAGACGAAGATGGCGCCGCGGTGCGGCAATATCTGCTCGATATCGCTGCGCTGCAGCTGCATCGGGTAGGCGTAGCCCTGGCCGCTCATGACTACACGCGCTTTGCCACCAGCGACACATTGCTGCCGCCGAAAGCGAAGGAGTTGGACATGATGGCGCGGATGTCGCAGCCGTGGCGCGCCTGCAGCGGGATGTAATCCAGGTCGCAGCGCGGGTCCGGCTGTTCCAGCGTGGCGGTGGGCGGCAGCGAGCCGCTGCGCATCGCCATCACGCTGAGCGCGAATTCCAGGATGCCGCCGGCGCCGATCAGGTGGCCGTGCATCGCCTTGGTGGAGCTGACAGCCAGTTGCTCGGCCGCCGTGCCGAACACGCCGCGGATGGACTCGGTCTCGGTGACGTCGCCGGCATCGGTGGCGGTGCCGTGCGCGTTCAGATACTGGATGTCCTGCGGGCGCAGGCCGGCATCGTCCAGCGCCTGCTGCATGGCATGGATCTGCTCGGCGCTGGAAGGCGCGGTGAGGTGGGCGGCATCGCTGCTGCTGCCGTAGCCGCACAGCTCGGCCAGCGCCTGCTGGCCGCGTGCGTCGGCGCGGGCTTCGCTTTCCAGCACGATGGCGGCACCGCCTTCACCCAGCACGAAACCGCTGCGATCCTGCGAGAACGGGCGGCAGCTGCGCGCAGGGTTGGCCGCATGCGGCTTGGCCATCACCCGCAGTGCGTTCCAGGCCAGCATCGCACCCGGGGTGAGCATGGCCTCGCAGCCCACCACCACGGCGGCGTCCAGGTAGCCATCGCGGATGGCGCGGAACGCTTCGCCGATGGCGACGCTGGAGGAGGCGCAGGCCACGGTATAGGTATGGCTGGGGCCGCGCAGGCCGTAGCCCATGGAAATGGCGGCTGCCGGTGCGTTGGCCATCATGCGCGGTACCGACAGCGGGTGCACCATTACCGGGTTGCGCTTGCCGTCGCTGTGTACCGCGGCCTGGAAGCGGTCGTACAGGCCGTCCACGGTATGCGCGCCGCCAAAGCCGATACCGACGTAGACGCCGACGCGACGCGCATCATCCGGTGCCGGGCCGAAGTTGGCCGCAGCCAGTGCTTCGTTGGCGGCCACCAGCGCAAACTGGCTGGCGCGGTCCAGACCGGCATGCTTGCCATCCAGCAGGCTGGCCGGCTCGGCGGCGGCCGAAGCCTGCAGCACATTGGGCAGCCACCTGGCGATGTCCGGCGTGGCGGCGCCTATGGCGCAGTGCCCGGCCAGCGCCTGGGCGAAGCTGGTGGGCAGGTCGGCGCCCAGCGGGCTGATGGCGCCCATGCCGGTGATCAGGACCCTGGCCACTATTTGCCGGCTTCCAGGCTGAGTTCCGGCATTTCGCCGTTATTGTGCTCGCGGATGGCGGCTTCGATGTCGGCCAGCATGTCGCGGAAGCTCATTTGCGGGTAACGGGTGGGGTCCGGCAGCTGGAAGCCGCAGCGGTCCTCGATTTCGAACAGCATTTCCACCATGTCCAGCGAGTCGAGCCCCAGGGCGGAAACCTGCAGTGCCGGATCGTCGAACAGCGCCGGGTCCTTGCCCTTGGTTTCAACCAGGTAGTTCTTGATGATTTGTGCAAGCATGAGTATTCGATCCAAAGCGTGACGCGCACCAAAAGTCGGCGATTATATAGTAAAATTATGGCAAATGCGTGGTGCATAGCCTGATCCGGCCGGCATCTCCGCCATCAGCCGTCGTTACCATGACGGCCGTCAATCGCGCTGAAACTATCCCGGATTCCGAGTTGGCCGCAAGGCTGCTCCTGCGTGCTGGCCTGGTGCAAAAGATGGTTGCTTGGCAACCGGGGAAATACTCAAAATAATGTTCAATCGCTGTTTTCGCCTGGGCCAGATTGTCCTGTTCTACCTGATGTTGTGCTGGTTGGGCAGCATGCTGCTGCTGGGCAATATCGCCGCCTTGCCGCTGCTGCTGGCGCCGCGCCGCCTGCGTCAACCGGTGGTGCAATGGACGATCAGTGCCATCTGCCGCTGCTTTCTGGCCGGCGCCCAGGCCTGCGGGCTGATGCAGCTGGATCTGCGCGAGCTGGACCGGCTGCGCAGCCGCAAGCATTTGCTGCTGGTGCCCAATCACCCCAGCATGATCGATGCCTTCCTGGTGCTGTCGCGCATTCCGCGCGCGGTGTGCCTGATGAAGGCCAGCATCAGCTCCAATATGTTTCTTGGCGCCGGCGCCTATCTGGCCGGCTATGTATCCAACCGCTACCCGGAGCAGATGTTCCGCGCCGCCATCCGTACCCTGCGCCAGGGCACGGTGCTGATGATCTTTCCGGAAGGTACCCGCACCACGCAGCAGCCGGTGAACGAGATCGGCGGTTCGGTGGCCTTGATCGCCCGCAAGGCCGCAGTGCCGTTGCAGACCATCATCATCACCACCAATTCGCCCTATCTGAGCAAGGGCTGGAAAATCTGGAGGCCGCCGGCGTTTCCGCTGATCTACCGCGCGGTGCCGGGCAAGGAGTTTGCAGCGCAGGGCTCGCGCGATGACACCACCCGCAGCCTGCAGCAATATTTTGAAAGCACGATCCGTTTGTCTATCGACCCGGATCTGCAGCTGGACTGAGAGCTTGTGTACGATCTGCTGCGCGTCGGCGATACGGCGTTAAAAACGCCTTCATAATGCTCATTTACCATTTGTAAATTCCGCTTCCGCAGTCGTTTTTGCCTTGTCTCGCTCTAGCTCGCGAGATCATGAATACATTTTGAAGCCAGGCCGTCCGCGCGTTCTTGACCGGGGGGCCGGCTATCGGCTAAGTTCGCCCAATTCAAACAGCATCCGTCATGGGTGCATTTTTTCGTTCAGTCAGCCTGTCATGTCTATTCCCTCCACCACGCACGTGGTTCTCATCCCCAGCTACAACCCCGGCGCCAAGGTGTTCGATACCGTGCGGGCCGCCCGCGCGCAGTGGAACCCGGTATGGGTGATCGTGGATGGCAGCACCGACGGCACGGCGCAGGCGCTGCAGCAGATGGCTGCCGCCGACGACGGCCTGCAGGTGTTCGTGCTGCCGGAAAACCGCGGCAAGGGCGCGGCGGTGCTGCACGGGCTGGATCAGGCGACACGACTGGGCTTCAGCCACGTGCTGTGCATGGATTCCGATGGCCAGCACCCGGCGCAGCTGATTCCCGAGTTCATGGCGCGCTCGCAGCAGCAGCCGGAGGCCATGGTGCTGGGGCTGCCGGTGTTCGATGCCAGCGCACCCAGCCTGCGCGTCAAGGGACGCAAGATTTCCAACTGGTGGGCCAACCTGGAAACGCTGTGGGCAGGCATCGGCGACTCGCTGTTCGGCTTTCGCGTCTACCCGGTGGCGCCGCTGCGGCACATCATGCAGCGCCAGCGCTGGATGCGCCGTTTCGACTTCGACCCGGAGGCAGTGGTGCGGCTGTGCTGGTACGGCGTGCCGCCGGTGAACCTGCCGTCGCCGGTGAAATACTTCCAGGCCGGGGAGGGCGGGGTGTCGCATTTCAATTACTGGCGCGACAACCGCCTGCTGACCTGGATGCACACCCGGCTGATGTTCGGCTTCGCCCTGCGCCTGCCGCTGCTGCTGTGGCGCCGTTTGACCGGCAAGGGCGTCGCCCGCTGATGCCGGCATGGCACGCTGCGCTGGCGCTCGCCAGGGTTGGCCGCATGCCGGCAAGGGTGGACTGAGCCATGTCTACTCCCGCCATGCTGACGCATCTGCTGCTGGAGCGGCTGTCGCGGGCCGTGCTGCCGCGCGAGCCGGAGCCGCAGGCGCTGATGGAAGATGCCGCGCAGATCCAGGCTTTCATGCAAAGCGGGCAGGATCACGGCATCCTCAATTACTTCTATCTGTTTCACGCCGTGATGTCGCTGCCGGTGATCCGGCCGGGCGACGTGGTGCTGGATCTGGCCTGCGGCCCGGGCAACCAGTTGCTGCAGTTCGCCCGTCTGCATCCGGATGCGCGCTTCATCGGCCTGGATGCCTCGGCCGGCATGCTGGCGCTGGCGCGCGACAACCTGGCGCGGGCAGGGCTGCCCAATGTCGCGGTACAGCAGGGCGACATCAGCCGTCTGGATGGCCTGGCTGATGCCAGCATCGACTGCGTGCTGTGCACCATGTCGCTGCACCATCTACCGGATGGCGAGCAGTTGCAACAGACCATGCACCAGATCCGCCGCGTGCTGCGTGCCGATGGCGGCGTCTACCTGGCCGATTTCGGCCGCCTGAAGCGCCGGGCCACCCAGCATTTCTTTGCCCACGACCGCATCGAGCTGCAGTCCGCGCAGTTCACCGCCGATTTCCTCAATTCGCTGCGCGCGGCGTTCAGCCTGGACGAGTTGCGCCAGGCCATCGACTTGCTGCCGCAGCGGCTGCCGCACTACCAGACCGCGCTGGCGCCGTTCATGCTGCTGTTCCGCAGCGCGCCGCGCCGCACGGTGGATGCGGCGCTGGCAGAGCGCGTCCGCGCAGGCTATGCCCGGCTGAGCGGAGGCGAGCAGCGCGATTTCGACAACCTGGCGCGCTGGTTCCGCCTTGGTGGCCTGACGCTGCCCTGCGCCATGCGTTGAGCGCGCAGCGCTGAGCCTGCGTGGGGCACCGTCTGCCATGCTGCTGCCAACTTGAGCGCCCCGGGCGGGCCGCTCAGCACACCTCGAAATGTTCCGCCAGCTGCGCCAGGCTGCCGGCCTGCTGCGCGATCTGGCTGATGCTCTGGCTGGCAGTGTCGATGTCGCGGTGCGAGGCCTCGATCTGGGCGGCGATGTGCGTCATGCGCTCGGCCAGGTAGCTGGCGCTGGCCGACTGCTGCGCGTTGGCGGTGGCGATCTCCTGCATCATGCCGTTGACGTTGCCCACATCGCCATGCACCGACTGCAGCTGCGAGCTGGTGCGCTGCTGGGCGGCCACGCCGTCGCGGGTCTGGCTGGTGATGTTGGCAATCGCCCCCACGGTACTGTCTGCCGCGCCGCGCACATTGTTGATCAGCTCGTTGATTTCGTCGGTGCTGAGGCTGGTGCGTTCGGCCAGCTTGCGCACTTCATCGGCCACCACGGCAAAGCCGCGGCCGGCCTCGCCGGCGCGCGCGGCTTCAATGGCTGCGTTCAGCGCCAGCAGATTGGTCTGGTCGGCGATGTCGTGAATGGTCTGGGTGACGCGGATGATGTTGTTGATGGCGCCGGACAGCTCCTCGATGATGGCCTGGGTGTTTTCCACCGTGCCGGCGGCCTGGTTGCCGCGCTGGCAGGCGGCGGCCATCTCCTGGCTGCTGTGCTGCAGCTGCTGTTGCGAGCGCAGGCTCAGCTCGGCGGTCAGCGCGGCATTCTGCGATACCTGCTCGATGGTGGTGGACAACTCCTCCACCGAGCTGCTCATCTGCAGCATGCTGTCGTTGGCCGCTTCCATGCGCTGGTAGATGCCTTCGATGGCATGCTGCATGCGGCCGGTGTCGGCGGCGACTTCGCGGGCGGTGAGCTGCACGTCGTCCAGGGTGACTTTCAGGTGCACCTGCATGTGGGCGAGGGCGGCTTCCAGCTGGCCAAGCTCGCCGGCGGTGTCGATGCCCAGCGGGTTGGTGAGCCGGCCCTCGGCAATATTGGCGCAGGCGGTCAGCAGCTGTTGCTGTTCGCGGCGGCGGCTGCGCTCCAGCAGCCACCAGCAGCCGCTAGCCAGCAGGGCGCTGCTGCCCAGCGTCCAGCCCAGCGCGCCGCCCAGCAGCAGCGAGGGTACGGCGGCCAGCAGTGTCATCGCCATGGCGTACACGCTCTGGAAACGCGCCAGCAGGCGGCCGCGTGGCGCGGGTTTGCGCAGCGGCGCGCCATTCATCAGCGCCGGGTACAGTTGTTCGGCGGCGCGAATTGCCTCACGCCTGGCCGGGCTGCGCACCGACATATAACCGCTGACCTGGCCCTGCTGCTTGATGGGCACCACGAAGGCATCCACCCAGTAGTGGTTGCCGTTCTTGCAGCGGTTCTTCACCAGGCCGCGCCAGCAGTGGCCGCCCTTGACCGTGCGCCACAGGTCCTCGAACAGTACCGGCGGCATGTCCGGGTGACGCACGATATTGTGGTTCTGGCCCAGCAGCTCCTCGCGGCTGAAGCCGGAAATGGCGACGAAGGCGTCGTTGGCATAGCTGACGGCGCCTTTCAGGTCGGTACGGGTGACGATGAGGCCCGACTCGAACGGGGTTTCCACCCCGGTAACCGGCAAATTCTGTTTCATGACCCAGCCTGGCTGACAGTGATAGCAGCGCATCATAGCCATCGGGCCAGCGGCTGGCCTCACATCCATTTGATCAAAATCAAGCCGCTGTCATTCATCAACAAATGCTTGTGAATGGTGCGGTTTTTGCCGGCAATTGTTCAGCTGTTGGCACTGGCCGAGCGGTGCCAGTTGTTGCGTTCCTGTGACTGCGCGCCGGATGTGGCGCTATTTTCGATAGCAGCAACCATGACAATGGGGTGATTTGTGCGGCCAACCCTGGCGCTTGATACGACAAAGCCCCGGTGCCTGACGCCGGGGCTTTGTCGCTAAAGGTTGGCCGCAAGCCTGCGGCCAGGCGGTGTTACTGCGCTGCCGGGTCGCGGCGGAACACCCAGGTGTTCTCGTCCGAGGCTTCCGGCGCAAAGGCGTAGCCTGCGTAGTTGAAGTCCAGCAATGCCTGTGCGTCGTGGATGCGGTGCTTCACCGCCCAGCGCGCCATCAGCCCGCGTGCGCGCTTGGCGTAGAAACTGATGATCTTGTACTGGCCGTTTTTCAGGTCCTGGAACACCGGGGTGATCAGCCGCGCCTGCAGCTGTTTCGGTTTTACCGACTTGAAGTATTCGTCCGAGGCCAGGTTCACCAGTTGCGGGAACTCGTGCTGCGCCAGCAGGCGGTTCAACTCGTCGGTGATCAGGCTGCCCCAGAACTGGTACAGGTTGCTGCCGCGCGGGTTGGCGAGGCGGGTGCCCATTTCCAGCCGGTAGGGCTGCATCAGGTCCAGCGGGCGCAGCAGGCCATAGAGGCCGGACAGGATGCGCAGGTGCTGCTGCAGCCAGTCCAGCTCGCCATCGGCCAGGCTGGCGGCGTCCAGCCCTTCGTAGACGTCGCCCATGAACGCCAGCGCCGCCTGCTTGGCATTGGCGGGGGTGAACTGCGGCTGCCAGTCGTGGTAGCGGCCAACATTGAGCTCGGACAGCGCCGGGCTGATGTCCATCAGCTTGCCCAGCTCGGCGGGGCTCAGCCGGCGCAGCACGTCGATCAACTCGGCGCTGTGGGCCAGAAAGTCTGGCTGGCTGAAGCTGGGGGTGTGGGCGGGGGTCTCGTAGTCCAGGGTCTTGGCTGGCGAAACGACCATCAGCATGGCAAATCCTTGTCCGGGTGGCAGGCCGCCATTTTAGAATGCCACGTCCAATGATGGGAGTATGAAATGCGAGTTCTGGTACAGCGTGTGCGGCAGGCGTCGGTGACGGTGGCGGGGCAGATCACCGGCAGTATCGATGCCGGCCTGTTGTTGCTGGTGGGGGTGGAGGAAAGCGATGGCGCCGAGGACATCGGCTGGCTGGTGCGCAAGGTCAGCCAGCTGCGCATCTTCAATGACGATGCCGGGGTAATGAACCGCTCGGTGCTGGATGCCGGCGGCGAGGTGCTGGCGGTGAGCCAGTTCACGCTGTTTGCCAGCACCAAAAAGGGCAACCGCCCCGGTTACAGCCGCGCTGCGCGGCCGGAGCTATCACAGCCGCTGTTCGAGCGTTTCGTGGCCGAGATGCAGACGGCCCTGGGCAAGCCGGTGCCCACCGGCATCTTTGGCGCCGACATGCAGGTAGCGCTGATCAACGATGGCCCGGTGACCATCTGGCTGGACAGCAAGGCGCCGGAGTAGCAGAAGGTTGGCCGCAAGACCGGAAAGCACAAGGCCGCACATGTGCGGCCTTGTTGGCATATGGCAGGCAGACAAGGCTTACAGCCCGTCGTCCTCCTGCTGTACGCGAATCTTCTGGCCCGGCTGCAGGCGCGATATCTGCTCCGGGTCGTTCCAGCGCAGGATGTCGGTGTGCGACACGCTGAACTTGCGGGCGATGCTGAACACGGTATCGCCACGCTGTACCACGTAGTCGGCCGGCACCGCACCGGTGGCTGGCTGGCGTACGGTGTAGCTGACCTGGCGCAGCGGCGAGCTGTTGCTGGCCAGGGCGGTAGCTGCCGCGGCCGGTTGCGCCGGCTGGGTGGACAGGATCTTCAGCGTCTGGCCCAGGCGGATATTGCTGTCGTTCAGGCTGTTGAGCTGCTTGAGGTCATCCACGCTCATGCCGTAGCGGCGGGAGATGTTGAACAGGGTATCGCCTGCGGCCACGGTATGCAGGCCGGCGCTGGCGGTTACCACGCGATCCGGGGTGGCCAGCGCGGTCATGGTGGCGGCCGGCTTGCTTTCGCTGCGGATGGTAATGCGCGGCGCATCGTTACCGCTTGCTGCGGCGGCAGGCTTGGCATCAACTGCGGGGGTAGCGGCCGGCTTGCTGCTCTCGGCCTGGGCAAGCACCACCGGCACTGCCGGCTTGCTGACTACCAGTGCGGCCGGTTGCAGCGCCGGCTGCGCATCAGCCTTGGCGATGCTGCTGACGGCTTGCGGCTTGATGGTGTTCTGGCTGGCAACGGCGGTCAGTACCGGCTGGCTGCTGGCAGCCGCTTGCTGGCTTGCTGCCTGCACTGTTGCCTGGCTTGCCGGCTGCGGCTTGCTGTCAAGCTGCGCGCTGCGCACTGCTACCGGCGTGGTGCTGGTGGCGGCTGCGGCGATCAGCGGCTGGCTGCTGGCCACTGGGGCCTGCGGTGCGGGGTTGCCGTTGGCCGCAAAGGCCACCAGGGTGGCGGTCTCGGCTGCCGGGGCGGCGATATCGGTGGCATCCAGCTGTGGTGCGGCATTGGCATTGCCACGCAGTGCCACCAGTACCGGGCGGCCGGCCGGCAGTACCGGGTTGCCGCGCAGATTGTTGGCGCTGGTCAGCTCGGTCGTGTTCATGTCGAAGCGGCCGGCCAGCTGGGCCGGGTTGGTGTCGCTGTCCGGTACGTATACCTGCCAGGTCAGCAGCGGCTTGTCCCATTTGGCGAGGTTGGTCTCGAATTTGTGCAGCTTGCTTTCCGGCAGCAGCATCTGGCGGCCGTTCTTGTAGGCGAACACCGGCAGGTTGAAGGCCGGGTTCAGCTCCTTGAATTCCGCTACCGACATGTCGGCCATGCGGGCCGCCAGGTCGATGTTCATGTGGCGGCCGACAGAGACGGCCACGAAGGACGGTTTGTTCGGAAACGGCGACATGCGCAGGCCGAATTTTTCCGGGTTCTGCAGCAGGTTGCGCACGGCCAGCAGCTTGGGCACGTAGTTGCGCGTTTCCTTCGGCATCTGGATGTTTTCGTAGTTTTCCACTTCGCCGCGGGCGCGCACCTTGGCAATGGCCTTGGCCAGGTTGCCTTCGCCCCAGTTGTAGGCGGCCAGCGCCAGGCTCCAGTCGCCGAACATGCCGTACAGGTTCTGCAGGTAGTCCAGTGCGGCGCGGGTGGATTCCAGCACGTCGCGGCGGCCGTCGTACCACCAGGTCTGCTCCAGGCCGTACTGGCGGCCGGTGGTGGGCATGAACTGCCACAAACCGGAGGCGCCAACCGGCGAATCGGCGGTGGCGACGAAGGCGCTTTCCACCATCGGCAGCAGCGCGATCTCGGTGGGCATGCCGCGGCGTTCCACCTCGTTCATGATGTAGAACAGGTATTTGCGGCTGCGGTCGAGGGAGCGGCGGAAGTAGTCGGCCTTGCTGCTGTACAGGCGCTCGTGCAGGCGCACCAGCTCCGGGTTCACCTCGCTCATCTGGAAGCCTTCGCGTACGCGCTGCCAGACATTGTCGCCGTTGCGCAGCAGGCTGGTGTTCAGCAGCATCATGTCGAGACCTGCTGCCAACCCGTCGTCAACGCTGCGTTGCGGCTGGCTCAGGCTGACAGGGGCACTGGCGGCATGGGCCGGCGCCAGGGCGAAAGCGAGCGAAACCGACAAGGCGAGCGGGGTGAGCTTTTTCATCAATCTAGAGCCTGTATTTCGTATCGGGCGATGCTAACACGCACTGCCGGGCATTCAAACCGGAAAGTGCTGTTTAAACAGGATTTTTCTGTATTTTTAGTTGATATTTTCCGTCTGGCCCAGCTTGCCGTGCCGACAGAGAACTCATGCCGCCCGAAAGTGGTTTTTCCACTCGCGAAGTGTGGCAAAAATGGCCTCACTGCCAGCAAGGGCATGACCGGCCTGGCGCGTGGCGGCACTGGCCACTTCCGGGCTGGCGGTGCGCAAAAACGGGTTGGTAGCCTTTTCCTGGCCAATGCTGCTGGGCAGGGTTGGCCGCATGACGGCGCGGCTGGCCTGATCCTGTTGCCAGCGCGCCTGCAGCGCCGCGTTGCCGGGCTCTACGGCGAGTGCGAACTGCAGGTTGGACAGCGTGTATTCGTGCGCCGGGTAGCACAGCGTGTCGTCCGGCAGTGCCGCCAGTTGCTGCAGCGAGGCATGCAGCTGCGCCATGGTGCCGTCGAACACCCGGCCGCAGCCGGCGCCGAACAGCGTATCGCCGCAGAACAGGTGCTGCTGCCACAGGAAAGCCAGATGGTTGGCGGTGTGGCCGGGCACTTCCAGTACGCGGGCCTGCTGGCCGAAGGCACTGATTTCGCTGCCGGCCATGACCGGCTGAGTGACATGCTCGACGCCGGCCGGGCCGTAGATGTCCAGTTGCGGCCAACGTGCCGCCAGTGCCGGCAAGCCGCCGATATGGTCGGCGTGATGATGGGTGATCCAGATGGCATCAAGCTGCAGGCCCTGCGTGGCGAGAAACGTCAGCAACGGTGTCGCATCGCCCGGATCGACGGCGATGGCGTGCGTGGTGTCGTGCAAAACCCAGATATAATTATCTGCAAAGGCACTAACCGGTGTGAGGCGAATGATGTCGGCCATGGGATACCCCGAAACAATGGAAGCATTTGCTGACTGGCTGGCCAGCGCGGAACTGGGTCAATACCTGCTGTGCCGCGAGCAGGCGTACTTCGACCGCGTGGTGGCGGATGCGTTCGGCTTTCGCGCCGTGCAGGTCGGTCTTACCGAGTATGACTTCCTGGCCTGCAACCGCATTCCCTGGCATGGCTATGCCGGGGCAGAGGCCAGCGCCGACGTGGTCTGCGATGCGGCCTTCCTGCCGTTCGACAGCCGCAGCCTGGACCTGCTGGTGATGCCGCATGCGCTGGATTTTACCAGCCAGCCGCACCAGGTGCTGCGCGAGGCGGAGCGGGTGCTGATGCCGGAAGGGCGCCTGGTGCTCACCGGCTTCAACCCTATATCGCTGTGGGGGAGCTGCCGTGTGCTGCATGGCCGGCGCAATACCCCGTGGAGCGGCAATTTCTTCAGCCCGGCGCGCATCCGCGACTGGATGGCGCTGCTGCAATTGGAAGCCACCGCCACCGCCTTCATGGCATACTCGCCGCCTTTCAACCGCGGGGACTGGCTGTCGCGCTGGCAGTTCATGGACAGCCTGGGCGAGCGCGGCTGGTCGCTGGCGGCCGGCGTGTACGGCATCGAGGCGGTCAAGCGCCAGCGCGGCATGCGCCTGCTGATGCCGGCCTGGAAGCCGGCCAAGGCCGGCAGCGGCCTGATCGTGGCCGGCGGCAACGAGCGCCACCCCGTCAAACAATCTGTGCAGGACGAAATACCACATGGCTGACGACAGCATCGTCGAGATTTACCCGGACGGCGCCTGCAAGGGCAACCCCGGCCCCGGTGGCTGGGGCGTGTTGCTGCGCTACAAGGGCCAGGAGAAGGAAATGTTTGGTGGCGAGCCCAATACCACCAACAACCGTATGGAACTCACCGCGGTGATCCGCGGCCTGGAAACGCTGAAGCGGCCATGCCGCATCGTGGTGCATACCGACTCGCAGTACGTGCAGAAGGGCATCAGCGAGTGGATTCACGGCTGGAAGAAGCGCGGCTGGATAACCAGCAACAAGGAGCCGGTGAAGAACGCCGACCTGTGGCAGCAGCTGGATGAGCTGCGCAACCGCCACCAGGTGGACTGGCGCTGGGTGAAGGGCCATGCCGGCCACGAATTCAACGAACGCGCCGACCAGCTTGCCAATGCCGGCGTCGCCAGCCTGCGCTGACGCGGCCAACCTGTAGACTCCTTATGCGCCAGATCATTCTCGATACCGAAACCACCGGCCTGGACCCGAACCAGGGCCACCGCATCATCGAATTCGCCGGCCTGGAAATGGTGAACCGCAAGCTCACCGGCCGCTACCTGCACCTGTACATGCACCCGGAGCGCGAGATCGACCCGGATGCCGAGCGCGTGCACGGCATTTCGTTGGCCTTCCTGGCCGACAAGCCCAAGTTCCGCGACGTCGCCGCCGAGTTGAGCGAATTCATCGCCGATGCCGAGCTGATCATCCACAACGCGCCATTCGACGTCGGCTTCATGAATGCCGAATTCAACCGCCTGGGCCTGCCGCTGGTGGACAAGCAGTGCGCGCAGATCACCGACACGCTGGCGATGGCGCGCGATGCCTTTCCCGGCAAGCGCAACAGCCTGGATGCGCTGTGTGACCGCTTCGAGATCGACCGCAGCAACCGTACTTTCCACGGCGCGCTGATCGACTGCGAGCTGCTGTCCGAGGTCTACCTGTGGATGACCCGCGGCCAGGACAGCCTGATGATGGACATCGGCTACGGCGAAGACGGCGATGGCAGCAATGCACTGGGCTTCAAGTTCGAGCGCAAGCCGCTGACGGTGCTGGCACCGAGCGCGGACGAGTTGGCCGCACACCAGGAATACCTGGATACGCTGGACAAGAGCGTCAAGGGCAGCTGTCTGTGGCGCAGCATCGAAAACCCGCCCACCGAGGCACCCGCCTGAGAGCAGCCGACATGACCCGACGCATCGCGCTGGTGCCGGCGGCCGGCCACGGCAGCCGCTTCGGCTCGGCCACTCCCAAGCAGTACCTGGACATAGGCGGCCAGCCCTTGCTGGCACACACCCTGGCCGTGCTTGCGGCCAACCCCGACATCGACCTGGTGGCGGTGGTGATTTCGCCGGGTGACGAATGGTTTGCCGGCTTCGACTGGCCGCTGCCCAAGCTGCGGGTGCTGCGTGTGGGCGGCGCCAGCCGCGCCGAAAGCGTGGCCAATGGCCTGGCGGCGCTGGCGCCGGCAGCCGACGACTGGGTGCTGGTGCACGATGCTGCACGCTGCTGCCTGTCGCCGCAGGCGCTGGCGCGGCTGATCGCCGAGATTGGCGACGACGCCGTGGGCGGCATCCTGGCGCAGCCGGTGGCCGATACCGTGAAGCAGGGCGATGCCAGTGCACGCATTGCCGCCACGGTGCCGCGCGACGGGCTGTGGCTGGCGCAGACGCCGCAGATGTTCCGCGCCGGCCTGCTGGCCAGCGCGCTGGCCGATGCGGCCAACCCGGGGATAACCGACGAAGCCTCCGCCATCGAACTGCTGGGCCATGCGCCACGGCTGGTGGTGGGCGAGGCGCAGAATTTCAAGGTGACCTGGCCGGGCGATCTCGCGCTGGCCGGCGCCATTCTGGCTGCTAGAAAGGATCAAGCATGACCCCGTTCCGTATCGGTCAGGGCTACGACGTACACCGCCTGGTGGAAGGCCGGCCGCTGATCCTGGGCGGCGTGACCATCCCGCACGACAAGGGCCTGCTGGGGCATTCCGATGCCGACGCGCTGCTGCACGCCATCACCGACGCGGTGCTGGGCGCCGCCGCGCTGGGCGACATCGGCCGCCATTTTCCGGACACCGATCCCACCTTCAAGGGCGCCGACAGCGGCGTGCTGCTGCAGGAAGCGATGCGCCGCGTGCGCGCCGCCGGCTGGCAGCTGGTGAACGTGGACAGCACCATCATTGCGCAGCAACCCAAGCTGGCGCCGCATATCGACGCCATCCGCGCGCGCATCGCCGCGCTGCTGGACATCGACGTGGGCTGCGTCAACGTCAAGGGCAAGACCAACGAGAAGCTGGGCTACCTCGGCCGTGCCGAAGCCATTGAGACCCAGGCAGTGTGCCTGCTGGTGCCAGTGGCCGGCTAGGCATGGCCGCAACGTTGGCCGCATCAAATTCATAACACCAAACACCTGAAAACCGCGGAGCAAATCATGGACCAGAACCAGCTGAAACAGCAGGTGGCACAGGCCGCCATCAAGTTTGTGCCGGACGACTGCATCGTCGGCGTGGGCACCGGCAGCACCGTCAATTTCTTCATCGACGAGCTGGCCAAGATCAAGGGCCGCATCAAGGGCGCGGTGTCCAGCTCCGAAGCCAGCAGCAAGCGGCTGAAGGATATCGGCATCCCGGTGCTGGACCTGAACAGCGTCGGCCCCGATGAAGTACCGGTGTACGTGGACGGCGCCGACGAGGTGAACCATCACCTGCACATGATCAAGGGCGGCGGCGCCGCACTGACGCGCGAGAAGATCGTGGCCGCGGTAGCGCAGCAGTTCATCTGCATCGCCGACGCCAGCAAGTACGTGGAGATCATGGGCAAGTTCCCGCTGCCGGTGGAGGTGATCCCGATGGCGCGCAGCCACGTGGCGCGCGAGCTGGTGAAGCTGGGCGGCCAGCCGGAATGGCGCATGGGCGTGACTACCGACAACGGCAACATCATCCTCGACGTGCACGGCCTGCAGATTGCCGAGCCGGTGAAGCTGGAGCAGCAGATCAACCAGATCGTGGGCGTGGTGACCAACGGCCTGTTCGCCGCGCGCCGTGCCGACGTGCTGCTGCTGGGAACCCCGGACGGGGTGAAGGAATACCGCTAAGTATCGGCTTACGATCTGCTGCGCTTCGGCAATACGGCGTTGAAACCGCCTGCGGAATGCTCATTGACGCCATGTCAACTCCGCTTCCGCAGTCGTTTTCGCCTTGTCTTGCTTTAGCTCGCGAGATCGTAAACAGATTCTGAGTATCGGCTTACGATCTGCTGCGCTTCGGCAATACGGCGTTGAAACCGCCTGCGGAATGCTCATTGACGCCATGTCAACTCCGCTTCCGCAGTCGTTTTCGCCTTGTCTTGCCCTAGCTCGCGAGATCGTAAACAGATTCTGATCTGGCGCGCCTGTCGCTAACACGGTGGCGGCCTGGCCTGCCGGGCAGTCGGCATGGCTTGCAATGTTTCTGTCACAAAGCTGGGTTACGCTACGCCGTTCCGTCGAAATTCTGACCGAGGTCTGACATGCCCGAACATCTTTCCAAACAGTATGACCTGGAGCTCGAAACCATCCGCACCCGCGTGCTGCAGATGGGTGGGCTGGTTGAGCAGCAGATCCGCGCCGCGCTGGACGCGCTGCAGGATGGCGATGTGGCGCGCCTGGAGCGTGTGATCGCCGACGACGCCAAGGTCAACGCACTGGAAGTGCAGATCGATGACGACTGCCAGCACATTATCGTGCGCCGCCAGCCGGCCGCCAGCGACCTGCGCATGGTGGTCGCGGTGATCAAGACCATCACTGATCTGGAGCGCATCGGCGACGAAGCGCAGAAGATCGCCCGCGTTGGCCGCGACCTGTGCCAGAGCGCACGCATGCCGTCGCCGCGTTTCCGCGAAGTGGCCAAGCTGGCGGAAACCGCGCTGGCCATGCTGCACCGCGCGCTGGACGCCTTTGCCCGCCTGGACCCTACCGCCGCGGTGGAGCTGGCGGAAGAAGACATCCTGCTGGATCAGGACTACGCCTCGGAAATGCGCGCGCAGATCACCTTCATGATGGAAGACCCGCGCACCATCAGCACGTCCATCGATACCCTGTTCCTGTGCAAGGCCATCGAGCGCATCGGCGACCATGCCAAGAACATTTCGGAGTACGTGGTGTACCTGGTGAAGGGCAAGGATATCCGTCACACTTCGCTGGAAGAAAAGAAGCGCGAGTCGCTGGGCGACACCGCCCAGTAAGCCGTTGCCGGCGGCTTGCTGACAGGCTTGTCGTGGGTCAGCAGTTTGGCCAAATCATTTTGTCGGCAGCCGGAACGGCGGTAACATCTGTTACCGCCGTTTTCTATTAAACTTAACTCTCCGAAGGGGTGAGCTTTTGAGTACCGTTACGCCCCCGTTTGATGTGCTGGCTACCGTGGACATGGGGTCGAACAGCTTCCGGCTGCAGATTTCCCGCGTGGTGGACGACCAGCTGTATACCCTGGATTCCCTGAAAGAAACCGTACGTCTGGGTGGCGGCCTGCAAGCCGACAAGACCCTGGACGATGAAACCCTGGCGCGTGCGCTGGGTTGCATGGCGCGCTTTGGCGAACGCCTGCGCGGGCTGGACCCGAAGCAGGTGCGCGTGGTGGGCACCAACACCCTGCGCGTGGCCCGCAATGCCGCGGCCTTCATCACCGAGGCCGAGCGCCTGCTGGGCTTCCCCATCGAGATCATCGCCGGCCGCGAAGAAGCGCGCCTCATCTACCTGGGCGCTGCGCACAGCCTGCCGGCCACCAAGGAACGCCGCCTGGTGGTGGACATCGGCGGCGGCTCCACCGAATTCATCATCGGCAGCCAGTACAAGGCACAGGTGACGGAAAGCCTGCCGCTGGGCTGCGTGACCTTCAGCAAGCGCTTCTTCGAGGATGGCAAGATCAGCAAGAATGCCTTCCGCGATGCCGAGTTGGCCGCACGCAACGAGATTCAGCGCATCGTGCACCAGTATCCGGCCAGCGAGTGGCAGCTGGCGGTGGGCACTTCCGGCACCGCGCGCTCGCTGCGCGACATCATGGAAATCAACGACTGGTCGGGTGGCGAGATCACCCTGGCCGGCATGCGCCGCCTGCGCGAGGCGCTGATCCGCTTCGGGCATATCAAGGATGTGGACATCAACGGCCTGAAGGCGGACCGCGTGCCGGTACTGCCGGGCGGGCTGGCGATCATGATTGCCATTTTTGAATCGTTGCACATCGAGCGCATGATCGTGACCGATGGCGCGCTGCGCGATGGCGTACTGTATGACCTGCTTGGCCGCCAGCGGGAGAAGGACATGCGCGATTCCACCATCACCCAGTTCAAGCGCCGCTACCACGTGGATACCGCGCAGGCGCAGCGGGTGACACAGCTGGCCGAAGCGCTGTACCGCATGGTGGCCGGCAGCCCGCTGGATGAGGACATGCTCAAGCGCGTGGTCTGGGCGGCGCGGGTGCATGAAATCGGCCTGTCCATTGCCCACACTGCCTACCACAAGCATTCGGCCTACATCCTGAGCAATGCCGACATGCCGGGCTTCTCGCGCCGCGAGCAGAGCCAGCTGGCCACCATCGTGCTGGGGCACCGTGGCGACATGGGCAAGATGCTGCGTGAAGTGAGCGACGAAGCGCTGTGGCCGGCAGTGCTGGCGCTGCGCCTGGCCGCGCTGTTCTACCGCAGCCGCAATGCGGTGGAGGTGGAGGCCATTCACGGCCTGCGCCGCACGCTCAACGGCTACGCGCTGACCGTGGGCAAGGACTGGCTTGCGGCCAACCCGCTGACCATGGCGGCGTTCAAGCTGGAAATCACCCAGTGGCGCGACATCGGCGTGGCCCTGGAGCTGCGCGGCGACTGAGCCGACAGCGCCTTGCCGATACGGCCGTGCAGCCAGACTGCACGGCCGTTTTTATTGCCTGTTGTACGCTGGTTGCCGGGCCGGTATAGGCAAATCGTAAATATAAAATTATCGAACTATATGAACACCAGGCAGCTGCTGTCGCACGCGCATTGCCCGCTGCAGCAACGGTTGGCCAAGGCGGGCGGAATCCCCGGCAGAGCAGCGGTGGCCTGCCTAATCTGTAAGCATTGACCATTCCCGACGCGTGCCACGGCACGGAGCCCTCTATGTCGCAAGCCGCCTTGCCACCTTTCGAACGCGAACGGCTGTCCCTGCTGCTGGCGCTGCAATTGCTTGACACGCCAGCGGAGGTGGCATTCGACCGCATCACCCGGCTGGCCAGCCAGCTGCTGCAGGTGCCTATCGCGCTGGTGTCGCTGGTGGACGAAAAGCGGCAATGGTTTAAATCCCGGGTAGGGCTGGAGGCGCAGGAAACGCCGCGCGAGTTTGCCTTCTGCGCCCATGCCCTCCTGCAGGCGGCGCCGCTGGTCGTGGAGGACGCCACCCGCGACAGCCGCTTTGCCGACAACCCGCTGGTTACCACCGCGCCGGGCATTCGCTTCTACGCCGGCGTACAGCTGCTGTCGCGGCAGGGCTACCCGCTGGGCACGCTGTGCGTCATCGACACCGTGCCCAGGACGTTGGCCGCATCGCAGCTGGCGGTATTGCAGGATCTGGCCGGCATCGTGACCGAGCAGCTGCAGCAGCGCGAGCGCTCGCAGCAGGCGCAAAAGCAGATCGAGGAAGCGCAGCAGCTGCTGCGCGAGCGCGAACAGCGGCTGCGGCTGATATTCGAGCATGCCGGCGTGGGCATTGCGCTGCTGGGGCCGGATGGCGGCTGGTTCAGTGTCAACGACACCCTGAGCCAGATCACCGGCTACCCGCGTGAGGAGCTGCTGGCGCTGCGCTTTGCCGACCTGGCCTACCCGGCAGACGCCGCCATTGGCGCGGCGGAGCATGCCGCCATGTTGCGCGGCAAGATCGACCGCTACCAGGTGGAAAAGCGCTACCTGTGCCGCGACGGCAGCCTGCGCTGGGTCAGCCTGGTCGTCACCCGGCAGTACCAGCAGCAGGACCAGCAGCATTACCTGATCGTCATCGTCAAGGATATCCAGGCGCGCAAGGCCGCCGAGGCCGAGCTGCTTGGCCTGCGGCAGGAGCTGGAACAGCGGGTGCAGGAGCGCACTGCGCAGCTGCAGCAGTCCAACAACCGGCTGTCGGCGGCGGTGGGGCGGCAGAGGCAGATCGAACAGCAGCTGCGCAAGCGCGAGGCCGAGCTGACCGCGGTGCTGGAGCATGCCAGCGAGGCCTATATCTGCATCGACGAACACGGCCTGGTGATTGCCTGGAACCGGCAGGCCAGCGAGACCTTCGGCTGGGCGGCGGACGAGGTGCTGGGCAAGCCGCTGGCCGAGCTGATCATTCCGCCGCCGATGCGCAGCGCCCACCACGGCGGTTTGCTGCGTTACCTGCAAACCGGCGAGGCGGTGGTGCTCGACCACCGGCTGGAGCTGCCGGCGCTGACCAGGGACGGGCGCACCATTCCGGTGGAAATGAGCATCCGCGCACTGCAGCTGGAGGACCAGCTGATTTTCAGTGCCTTCCTGCATGACATCTCCGAGCGCAAGGCCGCCGAGCAGCAGCGCGAGTTCGAGGCGCGCCACGATGCGCTGACCGGGCTGCCGAACCGGCGGGCCTTCTTCGAGCGCCTGCGCGCAGCCCAGACCCGGGTGCAGGAGGGCGACGAGTCACTGGCGCTGCTGTTCATCGACCTGGACGGCTTCAAGGAAGTGAACGACCGCTTCGGCCACGATGCCGGCGACAGCGTGCTGCGTGAAGTGGCATCGCGCCTGCGCAGCATGGCGACCGATGGTGCCAGCATCGCCCGCCTGGGCGGCGACGAGATGATCATCCTGCTGCAGCGCCCGGTGCTGGGCGAGAGTGCCGTGCAGGCGCTGGCCGAGCAGGTACGCAGCGTGGTGGGCCAGCCGGTGCCGCTGGGAGAGGCTGGCGCGCAGGCGCAGGTCAGCGCCAGCATCGGCATTGCCATGCAGCAGCCGGGCGAGACGATCAGCCCGGACCAGCTGGTGGCCCGGGCTGACAAGGCGATGTACGGTGCCAAGCGCAGCGGCAAGGCCAGGGTGCGCTGGGGATAAGCGCGCCGGAAGCTGGTTGCTGCAGCGACTTTGCTTTATACCCCTGTGGGGTATATCATGAGGCCATGATCCGAGTGCCGAGGGCCACCATGAGCCAGCAAACCGTCACCCTGCCTGTACAGGGCATGACCTGCGCCGCCTGCGCGCAGCGTATCGAGAAAGTACTGAACCGCCTGCCCGGCGTCAGCGCCAATGTCAGCTTCGCCAGCGAATCCGCCCGCATCGATTTCGACCCGGCGCAGCAGGATGTCACCGCACTGCGCGGCGCCATCGGCAAGGCCGGTTTTGCCGTGCCGGAAGCCAGCCTGCAGCTGGCGGTGTCCGGCATGACCTGCGTGGCCTGCGCGCAGCGCATCGAGAAAGTGCTGAACCGCCTGCCCGGCGTTGCGGCCAACGTCAACTTCGCCACCGAAACCGCCAGCGTGCATTTTCCCGCCGGCAGCCTGCAGGCCGACGCGGTAATCGCCGCCATCCGCCGCGCAGGCTACGACGCCACGCTGCAGAGCGACGACAGCGCCGAGCGCAGCGCGCGCGAGCGGCAGCACTACCAGCGCGAGCTGGCCTGGTTCGGGTTGTCGCTGCTGCTGACACTGCCGTTTGCCGGCGAGATGTGGATGATGGCCGGCGGAAGCGGCCAGCACGGCTGGCTGCCGCGCATGTGGCAGCTGGCGCTGGCCACTCCGGTGCAGCTGCTGGTGGGCTGGCGTTTTTACCGTGGTGCCTGGCTGGCGCTGCGCGGCGGTGCGGCCAACATGGATGTGCTGGTGGCGCTGGGCACCAGCATGGCCTGGCTGTGGTCGGCTTGGGTCACCCTGGGCGGGCGCCACGATCTGTATGTGTACTTTGAAGCCAGCACGGTGATCATCACCCTGGTGCTGATGGGCAAGCTGCTGGAGGCGCGCGCCAAGCGCCGTACCGCCGGCGCCATCGAAAGCCTGCTGGCGCTGTCGCCCAAGACCGCGCGGGTGGAGCGCGACGGGCAACTGCTGGAGCTGGCCATCGCCCAACTGCAGGCCGGCGACCTGGTGATCGTGCGCCATGGCGAACGGCTGGCGGTGGATGGCGAGGTGGAGGCCGGCCAGGCGGTGCTGGACGAAAGCCTGCTCACCGGCGAGAGCCTGCCGGTGGAGCGCACCGTGGGCGACCGCGTCTACGCCGGCACCCAGAACAGCGGCGGCATGCTCAAGGTGCGCGCCCGCAGCGTGGGCAGCCACACCCAGCTGGCCGCCATCGTGCGCGCGGTGGCGGAGGCGCAGGGCAGCAAGGCGCCGATCCAGGCGCTGGCCGACCGCATCGCTGCCGTATTCGTGCCGGCGGTGCTGAGCATTGCGCTGCTTACTTTCCTGCTCAGCGGCTGGCTGCTGGCCGACTGGCCACGCGCCATCATCCACGCGGTGGCGGTGCTGGTGATTGCCTGCCCGTGTGCGCTGGGCCTGGCCACGCCGACGGCGGTAATGGTGGGCATGGGCAACGGCGCACGGCGCGGGGTGCTGTTCCGCAATGCCACCGCGCTGCAGCACGCCGCCGAACTGGATCTGCTGGTGGTGGACAAGACCGGCACGCTGACGGTGGGCAAGCCGCAGCTGACCGACATCGTGCCGCTGACTGCGGGGGATGAGGCGCAGTGGCTGGCGTGGGCGGCGGCGCTGGAGCAGGGCGCCGAGCACCCGCTGGCACAGGCGGTACTGGCCGCCGCCAGCGCACGCCAGCTGCCGCTGGCGGCGGTGGAAGGTTTTGCCGCCACCATCGGCAAGGGAGTGGACGCCACGCTGCCGGGCGTGGGCCGGCTGCGGCTGGGCACGCCGGACTGGGTGCTGGGCGAGGTGCCGGCCGCGGCGCAGCCGCTGTACGCCGCCGGCAAGACGGTGCTGGCACTGTCGCGCGACGGTGAAGCGCAGGCACTGCTGGCGCTTGCCGACCAGTTGCGGCCAACGTCGCCGCAGGCGGTGCAGCGCCTGGCCGAGCTGGGGGTGAAGGTGGCGATGCTCACCGGCGACAAGCCGGAAACCGCCGCCACCATTGCCCACCAGGCCGGCATCGGCGAAGTGCATGCCGGGCAGAGCCCGCAGGACAAGGCGGCGCAGATCCGCCAGTGGCAGGCGCAGGGCCTGCGCGTGGCCATGGTGGGCGACGGCATCAACGATGCGCCGGCGCTGGCGGCGGCCAACGTCAGCTTTGCCATGGGTGCCGGTGCCGACGTGGCCATCGAGGCGGCGGACGTGACGCTGATGCACGGCGACCTGCTGCATCTGGCCGACGCCATCCGCCTGTCGCGCGCCACCATGGGCAAGATTCGCCAGAACCTGTTCTTTGCCTTCGTCTACAACGTGCTGGGTATTCCGCTGGCGGCGCTGGGCATGCTCAACCCGGTGATTGCCGGCGCGGCGATGGCGGCCAGCTCGGTATCGGTGGTGAGCAACTCGCTGCTGCTGCGCCGCTGGCGCTGAGGCGGAAGGTTGGCCGCAAGGCTGCTGCTTGGCGCTGGGACACCAGGAATGCAAAAACCCGCCGGAAGGCGGGTTTTCTGTGAGTGCTACGGCTTACGCCGCGGTGACGAAGGCATCACCCTGGTAGCAGGCGCTTTCGATGCCGAACGCCGAGCGGAAGGTCACCATGAAGCGGCGGCCGATTTGCTGGATGGACAGTACTTCAAACGCGATAGTCGAATTGTCGATTTGCTGGGTGATGTGATCACCCTGTTTCAGTTCTTTGATTTTCATTGGGTATTTCCTTGCGGCTACCCATGCGGGTGGCCGTTAATAGCGGCGCCTTGCGGGAGCCGCGTTTTCTATTTTTGCGGTTGGGTGGCGGAAATTGATGCGCCCCTTGGTGAGATCATAGGGCGACATTTCCACCGTGACTCGGTCGCCGACCAGCACGCGAATGCGGTGCAGCTTCATCTTGCCCGAGCCGTAAGCGAGAATCTCCACGTTGTTATCGAGCCGGACGCGGAAACGCGACTCCGGCAGCATCTCGATGACTACGCCTTGCAATTCGATCATGTCTTCTTTGGACACGGTAGCTCCGATTCTGAAAATGGCAGCGCGCCACACGTGTAGAAACACGGTGGAATGGCGAATGGCTTCGTAAACCTGAGCGGAAATTGCTGTACGAGGTGACAGCAGTTAAGGCAAGGCAGGCGGCTGTTGGGTAACCGCCTAGAGAAGAGTCAGCCGGCAGTTTGACGATAAATGCTTGATTTGTCAAATTTTATTGTTCTGGCGTTGCGTGGAGGGGCTGTCGTGCAGGGCTGCCGGGCCTGCAGCAAGGCGATGCTGCAGGCTCGTCATGGCCGGTTTGAGAGGCTGACGGCCTGCTGTTTGGCGTCATCGCTGCGCCAGCATCGGCGCCAATACCTGCCACGCCATGCCGGCGGCAAAAACCAGCAACAGCATCCCGCATAGCCGATCCACCCAGTTGCGACCGCGCGCGCCCAGCCTGGCCAGCAGCCGCCCGCCACCATAGGCCAGCAGCAGCCACCACAGGGCAGAGCCGCAGAACACGCCCAGTACCATCAGCACCGCCTCGCGGCCGGCGGGGGCGTGGCCGCCGGCCAGGCCGGCGAATACCGCGATGAAAGACAGAATGGTCATCGGGTTGGTCAGCGTCAGTGCCAGGGCGCTGCTGTAGGCGCCGAGCAGCCGGCCGCCCTCGCGGGCGTTGGCCGCAAGCTCGGCAGGCGGGCGGCGCAGCGTGGCCAGCCCCAGGTAGCACAGCACCACGCTGCCGGCCAGCGCCAGCGGCGTGGCCAGCGCGGTGAGCCAGCCTATCAGCACCCCCATGCCGGCAGCGCCCACGCTGGCATACAGCGCATCGGCAGTGGCAGCGCCCAGGCCAGTGGCCAGCCCGCGCGCCGGGCCGTGGCGCAGCGTGCGCTCGATGCACAGCAGGCCGATGGGGCCGACCGGCGCGGCAATCGCCAGGCCGATGGCAAGGGCTTGCATGAAGACAGCCATGGTTCACTCCCGTACAGATCGAATATAGCTAGTGTGCCGGTGACGGCAGCGCGCAGCCATGCCATGCTGCAGGCAGGGCACATGGTGTGCCTGCAAATTTCAGGTCAAACCGCAAACGGACCTTACAAATGGAAATTGACGCGAAATCCTGGGCCATCCTGGAGGCACTGCAGGCCAATGCACGCCAGTCTCTGACCGAGCTGGCGCAAGGTGTGGGCATGTCGCTGCCGGCGGTGTCGGAGCGGGTGAAACGGCTGGAGGAGGGCGGGGTGATCCGCGGCTACCACGCGGTGGTGGCGCCACTGAAAACCGGCTATGCGCTGTCGGCGCTGGTGGGCATTACCGTGCCGCAGCCGGCCAAGAAAACCCTGCTGGACCGGCTGGCGGCCATGCCGGAAGTGCAGGAATGCCACCATGTCACCGGTAACGATTCCTACGTATTCCGCCTGCTGGCGCGTGATGTGTCACATCTGGAACTGCTGGTGTCGCGGCTGAATGACCTGGGCGAGACGCGCACCAGCATCATCCTGTCCACGCCCATCAGCCTGCGGCCGGTGCTGCCGCCGAGGTAGCGGGCTGTGGCTGCAAAGCAGCGATAAGCGCAACGCCAATGCCGCTAATCAGTGCATGGCGTCAACTGTGCCGGCTTAAGCGGCGCTGTCTCCGCGGCGTTTCACTTCTTCCCGCAGCTTCAGGCTCAGGATGATGCCTGCCAGCAATAACGTGATGGCATTGGCCGCGATCACCGGGCTGGCCCCCAGCTGAATGCCGTAGAACAGCCACAACGCCACGCCGCCGACAAACATCAGGTACATGGAAAGGGAAATGCTGCGCAAATCCCGGGTGCGGATGGCTTGCCACACTTGCGGGAGAAAGCTTGCGGTGGTGAGGAAGGCTGCCAGGTAGCCGTAATATTCTATATTCATGATGTTGAGTGCCACTTTACTGTCGCACAAGCGTGCATGCTTCTATTGTATATCATTTTGTTGCAATGCAGCATATTTGCACTGGCTGGCAATCCCGGCGTTGGCAAGCTCATGTTGCTATGAGCCTCTTGCATGCGCCGGGCACGAAACGGCAGCGTGTGCGCCGGCTGGCATGTGGCTGGCAGCCGGCTCTGTATCGATACCTGTGCGGTAGCTGCAAGGTTTCAAGCAGTCAGGCAGGCATGGCTAGCCCATGAGGCGTACGGCAGCGGCAACTGGGGCCAATTTGGGGTAGTGCACTGCCAGAAGCCCTTGCCCAGGCTGGCAAGAGCACCGCCTGTGATGTGCTGCATCAAGCCAACAAAAAAAGACAGCACGGCGTGAGCCGGTGCTGTCCTTTTTGTTGGGTGCCGGGGTGAGCAGGCCGCGCTTATTCGCCCTGTACCTCGCCCTGCGCCTCACTGCCGGCTTCCGCCTGCCGTGCCTCGTAAGTAGCGCGCTTGTCGGCATTGGCTTGCGTGCGGGCGTGGAACTCGGCGGTGCGGGCAGCCTTTGCGGCCAACCTTTCGGCTTTTTCCGCGGCCTGCTGCTCGGCCAGCGTGGCTTCGCGCTCCAGGCGGGCGGCAATAGCGATCTCGCGAGCGGCAGCGCGCTGCGCTTCTTCCTCTGCTTCCATCGCTTCCAGCTCGGCGCGGGTCTTGCACGGGCCGGTCTTTTCGAACCAGGCAATGGACTCCACGTGCGCGGTGTGCGGGAACATGTTAACGATTGAAACGAGCAGCTTCAGATGCTTTGTATGCTTGTACTCCAGTAGGCAGACTCAGGCTGTCTGGGGTTGAAAAGGGTTGTAGCCCATCATGCCAGCAGATGCAGCCAAACAGCTACAGTTTTCTTGCTGCTTACATGGCATAAGATCACTTCGGCTGCCATGTATCTAATCCGCAACACCTACAGAACAATGTCTTCATGAAAACCCAATGTTTTACCATGTTGCATTTTTTTATTTTCAAATAAAATCAATGCATTGCAATGAAATTATGGTGTGTTTCACTCTTTTCGGTGCCGTCAAGTAAAGTGGTTTTACTCAACAAGCATTAGCAACTGAGTAAACAGATATGTATTAATGTTGATAACATAAACATATCTATTGATCACACCTGCGAGGCACGGTAGTAATGAAAATTTTTAAGCAAAACAAACTGACGCTTGTTGTCACCACTACTCTCTTACTACTGGCAACGCCCGCGGCATTCGCCTCACAACTTGTAACAACTGGCGGAATTCTCATTCCAACAGCTTTTGTTGGAAACCCTGGTACATATAACGGCACAACGGTGACCGCTCCGTCCAGCTCTGGCAGCTATTTCCTGCTGAGTTCTCCGTTTGCCGCTAGTTCGGCATGGACCGTAACCGCGACCATTTCCGGCACTCCTTTTTTGGCTCTTTGCACCACTGCAAACTGCTCTTCATTTAGTCCGTATGGCATTAACGCGGCAAGTGGAAGCCTCAGCTTTACAAACTCCAATACAGCCAACGTTGGTACCGCCTATGGCCTGTTCTTTGGTAGCTTCTTTGGCACGACAACCTTCACCAACTTCAACCTTGTGTTCAACAGTACCCAGGTACAGAAGTCCACAACCGCTGTTCATAACAACACGGCCTACAATGCGGCAGGAGTTATCGATGAGACGCCTGCACTGCTGAGTCTCTTTACCAACGCCAATTTGTCCACTGATCAGCAAGTTTCCGCTGCCGTCAGCCAGATTTTGCCGTTACTCACCGGTGGCAGTTTCCAGGCCGTTAACGGGGCACTGTTCAACATCAACCAAGTGATCGGGGGACGCCTACAGGGGGGCTCCTCGGGTGATGGCTACTTCACCGATAAGTACGTCTGGGTAAAGCCGTTCGGCTCCTGGGCTAAACAGGATGATCAGAATGGTGTTAGCGGCTTCAAGGCCAATACCACCGGCCTCGCGGTGGGGGCCGATGCCAAGATCAGCCCGCAGCTTCGTCTGGGTGCCGCCTTTGCTTACGCCAAGAGCGATGTAGACAGTAATTCCAGTGCCGCAGCTCAGAGCAACAAGGTGGATGTGTTCCAGTTGGTGGGTTATGGCAGTTACGCGCTGCCGCAGAACCTGAACCTGGATTTCCAGGCAGACGTAGGCCAGAACCGTAATCACGGCGAGCGCACCATTGCCTTTACCAGCACTGTGGCTTCGTCCGTATACGACAGCTACACCGCCCATGCCGGCTTGGGGCTGGGTCGTAATTACCAGCTGAGTGAAAAAACCAGCGTTACCCCGGAGTTGCGTGCCGATTACACTTGGATCAAGGACAAGGCCTACCAGGAAAGTGGAGCCGGCCTGTTGAACCTCAACGTGGATAGCCGCAGCACCGAACAGTTTGTACTGGGTCTGGATGGCAAGCTGGATCACAAGCTCAACGACAGTACTACGCTGAATGCCAAACTGGGTGTGGGCTACGATACCTTGGCCAAGCGGAACAGTATTACTGCAACTTTTGCAGGTGCACCAGGTGCCGCATTCACTACTTACGGTCTGAATCCTGACCCGTGGATTGAACACGTTGGTCTGGGGTTGACTCATACCACCCAGTCTGGGGCCGAGCTCAGTATCAATTACGATGCCGAACACCGTGATGGCTACAACAACCAGACCGCTTCGCTGAAAGCGCGTTGGGCGTTTTAATCCATAGCGTAGGCCCATAGCCGGAATACTATGGGCTGTTTTGTCAAAAACCCGATGCTAATAAACTGGTGTCGGGTTTTTCTTCGTCCTGCCAGTTGCTGCGGTAACCGATGGAGTTTGCTATATTGACTACGTATTAAATGAACGTTATGAATTGTTGTCGGTTAGGGGAAGAACATGGCATCTGGTAAGTTCGTGGCGTACTACCGAGTCAGCACGGCAAAGCAGGGGCAGAGTGGTTTGGGCATGGAAGCTCAACAAGCCGCCGTAGCTGCATACCTCAACGGTGGCAACTGGGAACTGATCGACAACTTTCAGGAGGTCGAAACCGGCAAGGGCAGCAATGCGCTAGATAAACGCCCTCAGTTGAAAGCCGCGCTCGCGGCCTGCAGGAAGCATGGGGCAACACTCATCATCGCTAAGCTGGATCGGCTAGCTCGTAATGTGCACTTCGTCTCAGGTTTACTGGAGGCTGGTGTTGATTTCGTTGCTGCAGATATGCCTCAGGCCAACAAGGTCATGATTCAGATGCACGCGGTG
Source organism: Vogesella sp. LIG4 (assembly GCF_900090205.1). Lineage (NCBI taxonomy): Bacteria > Pseudomonadati > Pseudomonadota > Betaproteobacteria > Neisseriales > Chromobacteriaceae > Vogesella > Vogesella sp. LIG4. The sequence goes on from NZ_LT607802.1 coordinate 2,395,481, forward strand.
ATGTCGGAATGGGAGCGTGACCAGATCAGTGCACGTACTAAGGCTGCCCTGGCAGCAGCTAAGGCAAGGGGCGTTGTTCTCGGTAAGGCTGGTGCTGATAACCTGCGCCCTAATATTGAACAGCGGCAAGCGGCGGCGAAAGACTTCGTCAACAAGCTGCGAGGCATATTTACTGGTATGCGTTCACGGGGGTTATCGCAGCGACAGATGGTCGAAGAACTGAATGTTCTAGGTATCAAAGCCAGCAGGGGCGGTGAATGGTCGCTACTGCAGGTACAGCGTGTGCTCAAGGCAATCGATAGCTAACGATTGGGGCGTATCGATCCAAAGCTGACGTCACCACATAGAAAAGCAGACGTGCAAAGTCTGACGTAAGGGAGGGCTGAAGCAGCGAAGCGATAGACGGGGGAGCTGGCAGACGCTCAGTTACTACTGTGACCGTTTAATTGCACTGGCTAATTCCCACGCTTTACTACTAAGCACGGTGAACCGTTCATTCAGTCCTGTGTGCTCAGGCTTCCATTCAATAACACCGTCTTTATTGTTTTGGCCAAGTACAACATCGTTCAATGAACCCATGCCACCATATGCTGAAAGAAGAAGCTCGATACCCGAGTAATCTGAGTTGAGCAGACGCGCTCTTACTTTCAGTACCCAGCCGCTCCAGTAGGTGTTTCCATCGCTTTCGAGAACGGAAGCGAGTTCATCCAGCACGCTGACTAGCTCTTGAGTTTTGGGGCCCAATTTATATGCACCTAACAGTTATACGGATAGAGTTCAGTTGTGCCCCTCCCCCAGGTGAACGACTGCTTACAGCAGAATTTTGACTGGCTGCAACTGGCTGCTAGCTAATAGCAGACAAAATGCTTCACTGAGTAGCTCTCGTGGGGCTTGCGCTAGGTATCGACCCTTGGTGGACAATTACCACCTGTCATTCCGGCCGTTCAATGTGAGAGTAAGTGGCCTCGCAGTGCATCATTCGTCAGTTGCATGCGATACAGCAACTTGCTCTGTACCGATGATGACCTTTTGGGTAAACACGTTCCTATGCTGTTCGTTATTCATGTCGAAATGACCAACTACAACATGATACTCGGGCATATCGAATGCAGGAAATAGCCTGATCCCTGCGATGATTACTGGTCGCATAGGTTCCTTTATATGGACGGTGATGCCTAGCAGGTGTGCCCCTTTGGGGTCTGGTGTTGGTAGTTCTTCGTTTCCACCTACAACGTGACAGACATTCGTGGTTCGACACATGATCGTATCCAGTGTCATTTGCATCGGCGTGAAATTGCCTAGTCCAATTTCAGCCACAACATACGAGTAAGCGATTTTCGCTATCTGCCGCGCAAACTCCACCGGAACCGCTAGTAACTTGATCATTCTGTCCCAGTGGTACTGCTCTATGAACGCATCTAGCTCTTTCTTGTTGAACAGGGAGATGGGAATCCACGTGTTTATCTCGACTTCTGGTGGGTAACCCTGAAAATAGGTGGCCAGCTGGTACTTGTACACAAACAGCATTACCGGGTGATCGAGAACGGGCACATACGCAGTGCCCTTCTTCCCATTTGGCATCAGCGTGCCAATCTTCATGGTTTCCGGCCGTTGCTTCTTGTTCCGGGTCTGGACGTTGTGTTTGATTCTGAAGTGCCCAAAGATTCGCCGGGCTACGGTCATCTCATAGGGTTGGATGATCTTCTCGCACTGATGGCAGCTTGCCTTAGGCAGTACCATTCCGCCATTTAGAGCAAATGGGATGATGTGCTCATCCCCTAAATCTGTTGTCGGACTATCACAGTAGATGCATTGGCCGACTGGTGGATAGTAGAACGTTGGCACAACAAGCCCCCCTTATAAGTATATGGTGCTCGAATGTCTGCAATGCTGATCCTAGAACTAAGTCCGCTCCTGGCCGATAGCTGCCATGGTAGCACATTGACATGTCATCTGCTTCTGGGCGACACAGCTGGTTGCAAGCCGGATTCGTGGTGGCGACACCTGTGACTAGATACCGCGGAATATGAACCTAACCTCAGCAGCAATACCCTAGCCCGCAAACGCGGGCTTTTCCATATGCATCCCTTGTCCATTCGTAGAGCTAGTCACACGGCTGCATGCGCTGTAGACACGGCTCCTACATGGGCCTGGGTTGTGCACGTTCAGGCTTGGTCACTGCCGCGTGGAACACCAGCCTAGCCCTTCTATGATATTTCAATTTCTCATCGCTTAAGCTACCCCCGGCTTACGCAAATGCTCAGCGGCCCTCGCAATCTGGAGTTTTTCGTATTTATTCATTCAAAGAATTGCATCGTGCACATGGTTTCATATGCATTTAAAGTGTTGTTTAAATGTATTTTGCTATTATTTGATGTATTTTGCTAAGCCGCACAGTGGCAAGCGCAATCCAATCTATGGCTGCGCATACACTATGGCTAGTATTTGATGTTTTATCCTATTTCTTTGTGGTGGCCATGTTGTTTTTTTAAGTGGGAGGTAATGGTATTGACACAAATGCGGGCCGCGCTGGATAATTTCCTAGAGTGGCTTTCAGATGCCCAAGTTATTTCTCGTATGGTTTGAGTTTCTATTTGTTCTGCGTTGGAAATTATAATGAAAATGTCTTCTTTTACTAGGCCTCTTGTTCCACCGTAATCTAGGCTACAAGCCCCTGTAATAATGTCATCAAGAAAAGGGTGTTTTTCAGTTGCTTCCTCAAATGATGCAAAATCATGAAGTAGTGCACGGCATATATCATTTTTAAGAACCTTCGGTTTTCTTCCGCGATTTGAATTCTTTGGCGTGCTTTCAATTTTTACTATTTTTGAAGGGAGGTCTGGTAGTGGGCTATTGAGCTCATCGAAGCTATTGATGATGATTTTTTTCGGTAAACTTTCTAATTTAATGCTAAGGGGGAAAGTTTCGCCAGTGTCTTTTGCTACTACCCAGTGAATATGACGGTTATTTTCTATCATTATTGTTGTTATCGTTTTGGTGTGCCTGTCTGAATTTGCCTTTTGATTGAGGGTGCCGATTATCTAGGAAAAGGTCAGGGCGAAGGCATGCCTTCAGACATAGGTGGAAATGCAGGGGGCTGAATTTCGATCACCTAAAGAAGGCGGTTGTGAAGAGGTAAACGTAGGGCACTGCCTGAATTTCGATCACCTAAAGAAGAGGGATGGCGAATGGCAGTGGGCAGATAGAAATACAGGGGGCCTGAATTTCGATCACCTAAAGAGAGGGGATGATTGAGCGCTTGTTACTGTAGCCTGGGTGGAGCAATGGTTAGGCCGAAGATTGTGGCCTAGGTGGTACTGGACATGGACTCGAATGAATGTCGAACAGCGTTTTTATGCTTAACTTGGCAATAGTTCTTTGCCTCTACTGTTACGGTAACATGAAAAGGATATGAGTCAAGTGCAGCTCTGCCCGCAAGCATTGCTGATGATGGGGGCTGGGTAGATTGCGGGTATCAATAATCAATTTGCATTGTTGTATGCTGTAGGGGGGATTCATTTCATTCATCCCGCCCCTACGGTGTGTGCTTCAGAAACACCAATCAATAAGGGTAGGCTAAGCATTACCCCGTGATGGAGGTGAGGGCGAGTAGCCCTTGCCGACTGAACGATCAAGCAATTGAAATTTGTTTTACAGGATTGATTAGATGAAATAAAACATGCCTATGTTAATATGGTTTCCTATTTAATGATAGTCAATAATATCTATTGACTGATTTTTAAAAACTTCCTATTGAGATTTTAGATTGATTTTGTTGGTTAATTTCCTTCGTGTATAGCAATTCCGTAATATGGGTGTTTATTCGTTGTATTGGTGTGGCCAAGTCGTCAGCAGTAAAGCGAATGTAATGAAGTTGGGTTACATCTGCACCTGCATGGTGATTTAGTAATGCTTTGATTTGATAGGCGTTTAGCCCAAGCTTTGCAGCTTGAGAGGCAAATGTTCGCCGCAGGGTATGGGCGGTAAATGTGATGCCAGTCTTCTGGGCAATGACAGAACACCAGTTTCTAATCTGGGCGGGGAATAGGGCAGTAGTTGGCCCTTTACCTGCACATAGTCGCTGCAGGATAGATTCAAGTTCCTGACTGATAGGTAGGGTATGTGGCTTGCCGTTCTTAGTGTCCTGCAGGCTGAGGAGCCTGTTCTTGAAGTCGATGCAGGATGGGGTGAGCTTTAGTAGCTCTGAGAGGCGTAGCCCCGTGTAGAGCCCTGTGAGCGCAAATAACCGCTTGTGCTCGCTTACCTTCGCCAGCCCATCACCAAGTTGCCGAATCTGGCTATCAAGCAATACGTCATCTTTAGCCTTAGTGCGTTTCTTCTCGCCCGATGCTGTCAGTGCAGTGAACACATCCGGCAGTTCGACTTCCTGTGTTGCACCCCACCAGCGCCAGATAGCTTTGAGCAGCGTGACGGCTGCGTTTGCTTTGGCTACAGAAATGTTGCTTTTGAGCCCTGCATACAGCTTCCGTACTTGTTGTGATGTCAGAGCCAGTAGTGGCTTTCCAGCGTACTCAGATAGGTACAACCGCAGGGTTTTGCTATAGGTGGCCAGCGTGGTGGGCTTAAGCTGCTTGGCCTTGGTGTACTGCTGATACACCTCCTGCAGGGTAGGGGAGGTAGTTGCTTCAGGTTGGTGTGGCAGGGAAGGGCCAGAGGCGGCTATGGCATAGGTGTCGCGGTTTTGCTGTAGCCAATGAATGCAGCGGGCTCTTGCCATCTCGGCAGGGACTACAGGCCAAGTCCCGAGCTTGATGGTGACGCGTTTGCTTCTGACAGTCGAACGGAAGTACCAGACCTTGGCCCTGCGGCCAACACGCAAAGTAAACCCCGGAATCCGAGTGTCCTTGTATTCGACACGATCATCCGGGGTCTTGAGCCTGGCAATGGCGCTGTCAGTCAGGTGAATTTTCATGTTCCGCTCTGGGGTGAAACTGGGGTCGAGCGATACAAAAACTCATCTAAAGCAGCAGTGCTTCGCGCTTACTCCGCCTCACTACCACCTTCCGCCTGCCGTGCCTCGTAAGCAGCGCGCTTGTCGGCATTGGCCTGGGTGCGGGCGTGGAACTCGGCGGTGCGGGCAGCCTTTGCGGCCAACCTTTCGGCTTTTTCCGCGGCCTGCTGCTCGGCCAGCGTGGCTTCGCGCTCCAGGCGGGCGGCAATAGCGATCTCGCGAGCGGCAGCGCGCTGCGCTTCTTCCTCTGCTTCCATCGCTTCCAGCTCGGCGCGGGTCTTGCACGGGCCGGTCTTTTCGAACCAGGCAATGGACTCCACGTGCGCGGTGTGCGGGAACATGTTAACGATGCCGGCGGATTTCAGCGTGTAGCCCTTGGTGTGCACCAGCACGCCGGCGTCGCGCGCCAGGGTGGACGGGTTGCAGGACACGTACACGATGCGCTGCGGCGCGGTCTCCTCGGTAATGGCCTTCACCAGCTGGATGGCGCCGTCGCGCGGCGGGTCGATCAGCATCTTGTCGAACTTACCCAGCGCGGCGAACGATTCCTCGGTCACCTCGAACAGGTTGGCCATCTCGTAGCTCACCTTGTGCTGCAGCTGGTTGTGGGTGGCGTTTTCCACCGCGCGCTTCACCAGCGCTTCGCTGCCTTCCATGCCGTGCACGTCGGCGCCGCTGCGCGCGATCGGCAGGGTGAAGTTGCCGATGCCGCAGAACATGTCGGCGATGCGCTCGCCGGCCTTGGGGTCCAGCAGGCGTAGCGCACGGCTCACCATCACGTTGTTGATTTCCGGGTTCACCTGGGTGAATTCGGTGGGGTAGTACGGCATTTCCACGTTGAAGTCGCGCAGGCGGTAGGTGAGCTTGGGGGCATCCAGCGGGTAGATCGGGTAACAGGTATCCGGGCCTTTGGGCTGCAGCCAGATCTGCAGCGGGCGCTTGGGCTGCGAATACTGGTCGGAGAACTTCTTCAGGATGTCGAAGTCTGCATCGGTAATGGCTTCCATATTGCGGAACACCAGGATGTCCACTTCGGCGCCCACGGCAACTTCCACCTGCGGCATGCGGTTGTTGATCGACAGCTTGATGATCATTTCGCGCAGCGGCACGATGAGGTCGGAGATGTGCTTGGGCAGCACATGGCATTCGCGCATGTCGGCAATGAAGCTGGAGCGCTTCTCGTGGAAGCCCACCAGCACGCCGCCTTTTTTCTCCACCAGGCGCGCCGACAGGCGGGCGCGGTGGCGATAGCCCCAGGTCGGGCCGGCAATCGGGGTCATCACGACTTGCGGCTGTACTTTGCCAAGGCGGGTGAGGTTGTCTTCCAGTACGCGTTGCTTGATGGCTACCTGGGCGCTGAATTCCACGTGCTGCATCGAGCAGCCGCCGCAAACGCCAAAGTGCGGGCACGCCGGCGTGGTACGCATATAGCTGTCTTTGACGATATCGACAGCAACGGCGTTCTCGTAACTGGGCTTTTTGCGGAAGCTGCTGTAGCTCACGGTTTCGTAGGGCAGGGCGCCTTCGATGAAGATGGTCTTGCCGTCGATGTGGGCAACACCCCGACCTTCGTGGTCCAGTGATTCGATATGTGCAAGCTGCTGTTGAGTCATTGTTTTGTAAGTCAAAATGCGATAACAAAGACGACAATTGTCGCAGAAACCAGGGTAAAACGCACGGTGATGGCAGTTCACGATTACAGGGCAACACGGGCAGGTTCATCTGCTACCATCTCGGCTATGCGAGACGTACTCACTTTTTCCCTTTTACCGCGGCTGGGGCTGTGTATCGGCCTGCTGGCGGGGTTGGCGTTGCCCGCCCGCGCGGTGGAGCCGGAGCCGGATGTGGTTATTGCTCCCCAGGGGCAGCATCTGGTGGTCAACCTGCCGCAGACGCGCGTGCATCTGTACCAGGATGGCGTGCTGCTGCGCAGCTACCCTATTGCAGTTGGCCGCGACATTACCCGTACGCCTACCGGCAACTACAGCATTACCGGCATTACGCGTGACCCGACCTGGCACGTGCCCAAGTCCATTCAGGATGAAATGGCCAAGCAGGGCAAGGAGGTGAAGGTCGAGGTGCCGCCGGGGCCGGATAATCCGCTGGGCAAGGTGTTCATCCGCTTTGGCGAGCCGCGCCTGGGGCTGGGCTTTCACGGCACCAATCAGCCAACCAGTGTGCCGGGGGTGCGCAGCCATGGTTGCGTGCGGCTGCGTAATGAAAACGCGCTGGCCCTGGCCGACTGGGTGAATATGGGGGCGCAGGTCACCATTGCCTACCAGCCGCTGGTGCTGAACGTGGATGAAGCCGGCGAGCTGTGGATTACCGCCTATCACGATATCTATGGCTTCAAGGATCCGTCCTACCGCTACCTGGCCAATACCCTGCTGGCCTGGCAGCGTGAAACCGGGCGGGTGCTGTATGGCGCGCGGGTCGATCAGGCGATTCGCGAACGCAAGGGCAAGCCGGTGTGCCTGTCCTGCCGCAATGCGGAAAAAGCGGTGGTGAGTGGCAGCCTGATTGCCAAGCGCTGGTTGAGTACCGATGAGCCGGCGCAGCAATCGGTGGAGCCGGTGGGCGGTTATTTGAAGCAGAATCGCATGCCGGCAATTTATGGCGCCAGTTGAATAAATAAAAAACCCCGTATTTACGGGGTTTTTTATTTGACCATGAATCATGGCGATTAAAGCAAAAAAGCTGCAAATCATTTGATTTGCAGCTTTTTATTTGGTGCCCAGGAGAAGACTCGAACTTCCACAGTGTTGCCACCGCTAGGACCTGAACCTAGTGCGTCTACCAATTCCGCCACCTGGGCTTAAACCTGATTGTATGTTGCTGATGTGTAGGCACCAACAACAAGAAACTTGTTGGTGCCCAGGAGAAGACTCGAACTTCCACAGTGTTGCCACCGCTAGGACCTGAACCTAGTGCGTCTACCAATTCCGCCACCTGGGCACATCGCAAATTTTTATCCGGAGGGCATCAGCGTAGTGCTGGTGCCCAGGAGAAGACTCGAACTTCCACAGTGTTGCCACCGCTAGGACCTGAACCTAGTGCGTCTACCAATTCCGCCACCTGGGCCTTCCGGATTGTTACAGCGTTGCAGAGATTGTGGTGCCCAGGAGAAGACTCGAACTTCCACAGTGTTGCCACCGCTAGGACCTGAACCTAGTGCGTCTACCAATTCCGCCACCTGGGCTCTGCTATGCTGTATCATCGATGCGTTGCGTTGCTTTTTCGCTGCAGCACATCGAAGAAGCACGCATTATAAAGACCTTTTTGAGTGTGTCAATGGCTACCAAACGAAAAAATAGTAAGAATGTGCCGTTGCGCCAGCAAGACCCATTCCTTGCTCGCGAAAAATCCAAATACGACAATCCCTTACCGAGCCGAGAGTTCATTCTCGAAATTCTCGAAAAAAACGGTGTGCCGATGCATGCCGAAGAGTTGGCCGCAGTTTTTCCCATTTACGATAACGAGCTCGACCTGTTCGAGCGCCGCCTGCGCGCCATGGAGCGTGCCGGTCAGATTCTGATCAACCGCAAGGGCGATATCTGCGTGGCGCAGAAAATCGACCTGATTCCCTGCCGCATCAGCGGCCACCGTGATGGTTTCGGTTTCGCCGTGCGCGAGGCAGCCGATGGCGACGATATCTTCCTGCCCGAACGTGAAATGCGCAAAGTGCTGCATGGTGATCGTGCCATGGTGCGCATTGCCGGCACCGACCGCCGGGGCCGCCAGGAAGGGCGCATCGCCGAAATCATCGAACGCCGTACCACCCAGCTGATCGGCCGCATCTACAAGGAACGCGGCGTGTGGTTCGTGGTGCCGGAAGACCGCCGCATCAATCACGAAATGCTGGTGGAAGCCGGCGGCGAAGACGGCGCCAAGGACGGCCAGGTGGTGATGGTGGACATCATCGACTACCCGGACGAGCACCGTCAGGCCATCGTCAAGGTCAGCGAAGTGCTGGGCGACTATGCCGACCCGGGCATGGAAATCGAGATCGCGCTGCGCAAGCACGATCTGCCGCACGTGTTCTCCGACGATGCGCTGGCGCAGGCCAAGGCCACCAGCCAGAAGGTGGGCAAGCGCGATATCAAGGATCGCGTCGACCTGCGCGATCTGCCGCTGGTGACCATCGATGGCGAAACCGCGCGCGACTTCGACGACGCTGTCTATGCCGAGAAGAGCGGCAAGGGCTTCCGCCTGATCGTGGCCATTGCCGACGTGAGCCACTACGTGCGCTCCGGCGATGCGCTGGATGTGGATGCGCGCGAGCGCAGCACCTCGGTGTATTTCCCGCGCCGGGTGATTCCGATGCTGCCGGAGGAGCTGTCCAACGGCATCTGCTCGCTGAACCCGGATGTGGACCGCCTGTGCATGGTGTGCGATATGCAGATCTCCGCGCGCGGCAAGGTGAAAAAGTACCAGTTCTACCCGGCGGTAATGCGCTCGCAGTGCCGCTTCACCTACACCCAGGTGTGGCAGCTGCTGTCCGAAAACGGCGAACACAAGCTGAAACCGCAGCTAGAGACGCTGTACGCACTGTTCCAGCAGCTGCTGGCGCAGCGCCAGAAGCGTGGCGCGGTGGATTTCGACACCACCGAAACCCAGATGCTGTTCGACGACAACGGCAAGATCAGCCAGATCGTGCCGGTGGTGCGCAACAATGCCCACCGCCTGATCGAGGAATGCATGCTTGCGGCCAACGTCTGCGCTGCAGAGTTCATCCTCAAGCACGAGCACAAGGGCCTGTTCCGCGTGCACGAAGGCCCTACGCCGGAAAAACTGGAGCAGCTGCAGGCATTCCTGCGCCTGAAGGGGCTGCAGCTGGGCGGCGGCACCAAGCCGACCACCAAGGACTACGCCGCGCTGGCCGACGCCGTGCGCGAGCGCCCGGATGCGTCGATGATCCAGACCATGCTGCTGCGCTCCATGCAGCAGGCGGTGTACCAGCCGGACAACCTCGGCCACTTCGGCCTGTCCTACGATGCCTACACCCACTTCACCTCGCCGATTCGCCGCTACCCGGACTTGCTGGTGCATCGCACCATCAAGGCCATCCTGGCGGACAAGAAGTACAAGCCGGGCAAGTGGGAGCAGCTGGGCATGCACTGCTCGATGGCCGAACGCCGCGCCGACGACGCCAGCCGCGACGTGCAGGCCTGGCTCAAGACCTACTACATGCGGGACAAGGTGGGCGAAGTGTTTACCGGCAAGATCAGCGCGGTGGCGGGCTTCGGCATCTTCGTGCTGCTGGACACGCTGTACGTGGAAGGCATGGTGCATATCTCCGAGCTGGGGCGTGACTACTTCCACTTCCACAAGGAACAGCAGGCCATCATTGGCGAGAAGAGCGGGCTGAAATACCAGCTGGGCGACGCGGTAACCATCAAGGTGATGCGCGCCGAGCTGGATACCGCACAGGTGGACTTTGCGCTGGTGAACCCGGAGCGCGAGGCGGCTGCTACGGAAGTTGCGGGCAATCGCGGCAAGCGTACTGCCAAGGCTGGCAAGCCTGTGGCCGGTCATGCCGGCAAGGGCGCCAAGCCGCAGCAGGACGCTCCGGCAGGCGCACGCCAGGCGCCCGCCGCGGGGGCAAGGCGGCGCGGCAAGGCACCGGCTGCCGATGAGCCGGCGCCGGCACGCAGCCGGCGTAGTCGTCGCAGTTGATGTTCAACCGCAGCCAGGTGCTGCGGTTTTTGTTTGTGCAGGCGGGCTGGAAAAGCCCGGCAACTATCGATATGGTATTGGTATATCGTTTGCCGTCGCCGGCGGCTGTTACCGGCTCATTCCTGAAGAAAGCAAGGCGCATGAAATATCTGTTTGCCGCCGTGGTGCTCGGCAGTGCCAGCCTGGCCAGCCAGGCCGCGCTGCGTTCGCCGGCGGAGGCACCCGCCGCCATCGAGCACAGCGAAAGCTGCCGCTGGGATCTGCGCAGCGGCAGCGACTGCCGGGTGGAGCAAAGCATCACCATTCTGCGCGAGGCCGGGCGCGACAAGAACGGCACGCAAACCCTGTGGTACGAACCGGACGACAAGCTGGAGGTGCGCGAGGCCTACACCCTGCAGCCGGATGGCCGGCGCATCAACGTGGCCACGCGCGATCAGCAGCGCGGCAATGCCGCCGATGACAACGGTTTCAACAACTACCAGTTCCTGAAGCTGGCATTCCCGGAGGTGAAGGTAGGCAGCAAGCTGGTGCTGCACCTGCGCCGCTTCTCGCCGGTGATCAAGCCGTTCGGCCTGCTGGCCAAGCGCTTCGTGTTCGATGACGACGATCTGCGCTACGACCGCATGAGTTACGAAGTCAGCGCCGGCCAGCAGCTGTTCTGGCGCGTGAACGACCCGCAGCAGAAACTGGATGCGCAGGCGGACCAGAATGGCCGCCACCTGCGCATCCAGCTGCGTGCGCCGCTGTACCTGGGCATTACCGAAGCGGGCGACCGCCTCAAGCTGCGCAACCCGCTGCAGTTCGATGTCAGCACCGTGGCCGATGCCCGCGAGGCGGAACGCCCGGCGGCGCAGGCCATAGCCCGACTGTTGGCCGCACCGCTGCCGCCGCTGGCGCAGCAGGCGGTACGGGCGGCCAGCGGCCAGCCGTGGCAACAACAGGTGGCGCAGCTGCTGGAGGACGTCAACGACCGCATCCGCTACATGGGTGACTGGCGGGTATCGGAAAACGGGGTGATCCCGTTCCCGCTGGCCGATATCGAGCGGCGCGGCTTTGGCGACTGCAAGGACATGGCGCTGACCCTGACCGCCATGCTGCGGGCGGTGGGGCTGGATGCCAGCGTGGCCTTCGTGCGCAGCGACTGGGACAACCGCCCGCCGCTGCTGGTGACCTGGGGCTATTTCAACCATGCCATCGTGCGGCTGAAGGTGGAGGGCGTCAGCTACTGGCTGGACCCGACCAGCAAGGTCAATGCGCTGGGCAGCACGTCCATCCTGCTGCAGGATCGCGTGGCCTTCGTGCTGGGGGCGGAGGGAGCCGTGCAGCCGGAGACGATTCCAGCCAACCCGCCGCCGGCGCGTTTCGAGGAGCAGGTGCAGGATTTCACCTCGCTGGATGGCAAGCGCTGGCGCATGAGCGGCAGCAATGTGCTGCATGGCCAGACGGTGCGCGAGCTGTTCGAGGACGAGCTGGCCAGCAATCGCAGCGATGCCGATTCCTCGCTGGTGCGTGATTATTTCCTGTTCGAGAACATGAACCTGCGCTCGCTGAAAGTGGAGCGCGGCACGGCGCAGCGGCTGGTGAGCAGCCCCTACACCGTCACCGCGCTGGCCACGGTGGGCAATGTCACCCGCCCGCTGGGGCCGTACCGCCTGGCCGACCTGCGCCTGCTGCGGCCGCGCATCGAGAACCTGCGCGACTACTACGCGCAGGATGGCGTCAGCGATTACTTTCTGGAAGTGGGCGGCTACAGTGGTGTTACCCGCCTGCACGGGGTGAAGCCGCTGCTGCAGGCCGCCAGCTGCAAGGTGCAGTCGCGCTGGCTGGATTACGCCATCGCACCGGTGGCGGTGGTGGACGGCATCGGCCTGCGCTATGAGTTGCAGCGCAAGGTCAACTGGGTCAGCGGCGACGAGTTGCACAGCGAAGACTTCCGGCAGATGCTGGATCAGCTGGAGGAGTGCGATGCCCAGGCACAGCTGCTGCTGTACCGCTGACAAGCGGTTCGCGATCTGCTGCGCGTCGGCGATACGGCGTTAAAATCGGCGTCGGCATGCGCGTTTACCATTGCTTTTGCCTTGTCTCGCTCCAGCTCGCCGGATCGTGAATACCCGCCAACCGTTTTGCCAGGGGGATGGCATGAAGACAGTCTCGACCCGCCGTTTGCTGCGGCATCGCCTGCAGCAGCTGCTGCTGGACATCCGTGACACCATGCCGCGACTGAGCGAGGCAGAGGATGCGGAGGCGCTGCATCAGCTGCGCATCGCCCTGCGCCAACTGCGCAGCCTGCTGCAGGCCCTGGCAGCCTTGCCCAATGGCAAGCCGTTGCGGATTGTGCAGGGCCAGCTGGGCGAGTTTACCCAGCGCAGCAACTCGTGGCGGGACCGGGAAGTACGGCTGCAGCAGCTGGAAACGTTGGCCGCACAGTACGATACCCGGACCTTTGCCGCCTGGCGGCGGCGGGAGGCGCAGCAGCTGCAGGCAGGCAGGTGCCAGCTGCAGCAGCAGGCGAGCGAGCTGGAACAATTGCTGGAGGCCAGCTGGCAGCATTGCCAGCCGGTGCTGAGCAATGGCAGCGAACGCCTGCGCCGGGGCTTGCGGTCGGCGCTGCAGCGCACCCGTCGGCGCTACCGCACGGCGCGGGTAGCCTGGCGGCAGCAGGCTGGCGACGAGCAGGCCGAGCATCGCGTGCGACTGTTGGCCAAGCGCCTGCGCTACCAGGTGGAAGTGTGTGCCGATGTGGTGGGCAAGCGCTGGTTGCGCCGGGCCGAACGTGCCAAGCAGTGTCAGCAGCAGCTGGGCGATGCTCGCGACCGGGTGCTGCTGCTGCGCAGCCTGCGCGAGGATGCGGTGCCGCTGCCGGCGGCGTTGCGCCGCTTGCTGGGGCTGTAGCGTTAGCCCGGATTACGGCGGTTTTTCTTTTCCAGGCCGGCCTCCACCTTGGCCTTGCTCCTGTCCTTGGCCGGCCGCGTGCTGGGCTCGCCTTTCTGGATGCGGTGCAGGCGGCGGCGAATCTCGTCGCTGTCCATCCAGATATCCTCTCCCTTGAAGATGCGCTCCAGCTCCACGTCGGCCAGGAAAGGGCGGCACACGTGGCGCATCACCTTCTCGAACCATTTGCTGCTGGCCAGTACCTGTGCCTGCTGCTCGTTGCCCTTGCCGATCAGCGCCGATGAATAGTTGTGGAACATCAGCTGGCAGGTGTCGTGCAGGATCAGCTCGTCGCCGGCCAGGAACAGCAGCGCGCCCATGGAGTAGGCACGCGCTTCCAGGATGGTGATTACGTGCGCCGGGCTGGCGGCGATATTGTTGATGATCTGCAGCCCGGTATCGAAATTGCCGCCCGGCGTGTTCAGGTGCAGGAAGATCACGTCGGTATTGCTGGCGCTGCGCAGGGTGTACAGCAGGTCGGTGTAGTAGATGGGCGCACCGATTTCCCCGCTCAGGTAGAAGGAAATCTGCCGTACCGTGCCCTGTGCCTCGTAGCGGCGGAACAGCGGCACGCTGTCTTCATCATCGTCATCATCGTCGTTCTGGCGCGGCTGGTTGCGTAGTGGCAGGCGGGACATGACGGCTCCTCGAATGGTTGTGGGCGGCCGCTGCGAGGTGGCCATGTCTTGATGGTAGTGTCTGCTCCGCCGTTGTGCTGCGCCAGCAAACAGCACGGGCCGCATTGCGGCCCGTGCTGTTTGCTGGCAGAGGGTTTACATGTCCAGCTTGCTGACCTTGGTGCCTTCCAGCGTCAGGTTGGCCATCAGGCCGGCATTGGTCATCACGAAACCGATTACCGGTTGCTGTGCGGTATTCAGGTCGATATCGCCGTTGGCGCCGACTTTGGCCAGTGCCACCGAGGCATCCACGCCGGCGGTCCAGCCATTGCCGCTACGGAATTTGTTCAGCGCATCCTGCGTCATGAACAGGAAGATCACCGCCTTGGACTGGGCGCCCAGCTGCCAGCCGAGCGAGCCGCTGACGGTCTGGTAGTAGCCAGCAGGCTGGCCGCCCACGCGCAGCGCACCCTTGCCGTACTCGGCGCCCACCACGAAGCCGGCGGCCAGCACCGTCGGGAAGATCAGTACACCCTTGGCCTTGCCGACCAGCTCCTGCGAGCCGTGGGCATTGCGGTACAGGCGTTCCAGCGTGGCATTGTAGCCGGCATCGATTTCCTGGCGCTGGCTGGCGAGGCCGCCGGCGCTGGCCTCGGTGCTTGGTTTGGTTGTGGTCATGTAGCCGCCATGGGTTGTGGTACAGGCACTGGTGAACAGTGTCAGTACGGCAGCCGCTGCAACCAGCGGTTTGTGCGGATTCATCATGTCCTCCTGACTGCGGCCGCATTTGGCCGCATGAGTAATGCAGCACGGCGCGAGTGCGCCATCCTGCCCTTGTTATAGGCAATGACGCTGGTGTCAGGTGTTTGATTGGTATGGGTTTATTGACGATTTGTGCCAGTTGCGGCGCTGGCGCTAGTGGTGCGGGCGGCTGTTGTGGCGGGCCTGGCGCCGTTGCCACAGTGCCGCCAGCATCAGCGCCACCACCGCCAGGTTGAGCAGCAGCGAGCCCACGCTCAGCCAGCTGACACGGTGAATGATC
Organism: Vogesella sp. LIG4; assembly: GCF_900090205.1. Classification (NCBI taxonomy): domain Bacteria; kingdom Pseudomonadati; phylum Pseudomonadota; class Betaproteobacteria; order Neisseriales; family Chromobacteriaceae; genus Vogesella; species Vogesella sp. LIG4. Next base: position 2,410,719 of record NZ_LT607802.1, read on the forward strand.
TCGGCGATTTCGAACGGCACGTAGATGGTACCGCTGGCCGCAGCCAGCAGCTCGGCCCAGGTGGCTTCGCGGTACAGGCCGTAGGCTTCGACAAAGCGCAGCGTGGAGTAGGCGGCGGCGCCCAGTGCGATCAGCATCAGCTTGCCGTTCTGCAGGTGCTCCGCCGCGGTGATGAAAATGCTGGGATAGTGCGCCGCCGGGTTCAGGTGTGCGTGCTCCACCATGCGCACGGCGATATCGTGCAGGTCCTTGTGCAGCAGCAGCAGCAGGCCGGAGGCGCCAGCCAGCGCCAGAAAACCCTTGAATGCCTCGAAGGCGGCAACGGCGCGGATGGCCTGGCGTGTCTGCATGGTAAGTCTCGGTGATACGGGAACGGGGAAGGGTGGTTGACTGGCAGGCGGGGCAAAAGTGCTACTGCCTGGGGCGCCATTCTAGCGCAGCTGTGTGTGTTTTTTGCGTCCTGCCGCTAGCGGGTCTTTTCCTGCAGGAACAGCGAAAACAGCTCGCCCTGCGAATTGATGCCCAGCTTGCTGTACAAGTGCTTGCGGTGCGCCTTCACGGTATCGGTGGCGATGCCCAGCCGCTGCGCAATGCCCTTGGAGGAATAACCGCTGAGCAGCAGCTGGCCGATTTCCTGCTCGCGGGCGGTGAGGTTGGCACCGGCAAAGGCGGGTTCGCCGGCGGCCGGCAGCGGCGCCGGACGGGCGGGCAGTTGCAGCTGGCAACTCAGGCGCCAGTGCTGTTTCAGCAGCGGCACCAGCCACTGGCTGATCACGGTGAGCGTGGCGATGGCGGCCGGGGTGAAGCGGCTGGTAGCGCCCAGCGACAGGCACAGCATGCGGCCATCGTCCAGCCGGCAGTTGATCTGCACCTCGTCTTCCACGATGTTGCGGCAGAAGTAGCGGTTGTAGTACTCGGTGCCGCGAAAGCGGTCCGGCGCCACCTCGTCCAGCCGCAGCAGCCCTTCGCGCGGCTGCTCCATGGCGGCGATGTAGAACGGATCCAGCAGGAACAGGCCGGCCAGGTATTCGGCGAACAGCGTGTCCGGCTGGCCATCCTCCTGCGGAATCTCGGCCAGCACCTGCGGCGGGCCGTCCGGGCTGAAGCACAGCGCCACCCAGCTGTTGAAATGCACATAGTCGGCCAGCAGCCGGGTAAGGCGCAGCCAGAAATCGTCGCGATCCAGCGCATCCAGCAGGCTGCCCATGGCACGGTGCCAGGCCAGATCATCCAGATTCAGCATGCAGCTCCCCCTGCGAGGCTACCCCTCGCGTGTGATTTTGCCGCTGCGGGCGGCTTCTTATACTGCTGTTCATTGCCTGCCGGCGGAAGTCAGGCAGGGTAAGGCAAGCCCACCCCCGATACAAGCCGGCCCGACCGGCGGCAAGACAAGGAGACAGACATGCAGGTATTGCTGGCCCAGATAGCGCTGAGCGACAACCAGACCGAGTCCAACCTGGCGCGCGTGCTGGCGCAGATCGCCAGCGCCCCGGCGGGCACCGATCTGATCGTATTCCCCGAAACCACGCTGATGGGCTTTCCCACCGCCGACGAGATCGCCGCGGTGGCCGAGCCGCTTAACGGCCCCACGCTGCAGGCGGTACAGCAGGCGGTGCGTGCGGCCAACGTGGCAGTGGCCGTGGGCTTTGCCGAGGAGCTGGACGGCCGCTTCTACAACACCACGGTGCTGCTGGCACCGGAAGGTGTGCTGCTGGCCTACCGCAAGACCCACCTGTGGGCGTCGGATGTCGGCGTGTTCGAGCCGGGCAGCGAGTTGCCGGTGACCACCTGGCGCGGGCGCAAGGTGGGCATGCTGATCTGCTTCGACATCGAGTTCCCGGAAACCGCCAGAGCGCTGGCCAGCCAGGGGGCGGAGCTGCTGCTGGTGACCAACGGCAATATGGACCCGTACGGCCCGGTGCACCGCACGCTGATGCAGGCGCGGGCAATGGAGAACCAGCTGTTCGCGGTAATGGTGAACCGCAGCGGCAGCGGCGGCGGCCTGGATTTCGCCGGCGGCAGCATGGTGGTGAAACCCGGTGGCGAAGTACAGCTGGAACTGGGGCGCGACGAGGCTCTGGCGACAACCCGGCTGGATTTCGCACTGCTGGACGCCAGCCGCCGCGATTACGACTACGTGGCGCAGCGTCGGCTGCGCCTGGCTGCCGAACCGGCGCAAGCCGGCGAGGGCGGCAGCAGCCTGCATATAGGCTGATGGAACCACCCCCGGCCCGACCGAGCCGCAAGTAGCAGGCGGGCATTTTCAGGGCTTGTTTACGATCTGCTGCGCGTCGGCGATATGGCGTTGAATTCGATTCAGTAATGCGCATTGACGCCATGTCAATTCCGCGCCCCCTAGTTTTCGCCTTGTCTCGCCCTGGCTCGCAAGATCGTAAGCAAGTTTTTACAAAGAGAAATAGAACAAGCAGGAGAAACTCATGAGCACGCTGAAACGATCGCTCACGCTGGGCCCGGTGGTATTGCTGGGCCTGGCTTACATGACCCCCATCATCGTGTTGGGGACTTTCGGCATCATGGCCGACAGCACCCACGGCACGGTGGCCGGCGCCTATCTGCTGGCGCTGGTGGCCATGCTGCTGACCGCGCGCAGCTACGCCGACATGGCAAGGGAGTTCCCGGTGGCCGGCTCCGCCTACACCTACACCCGCAAGGCGATCAATGCCAAGGCGGGCTTCCTGGTGGGCTGGGCGGTGTTGCTGGACTACCTGTTCCTGCCGATGGTGATCTGGCTGTTCGGCGCGGTGTACCTCAACGGCGCCTTCCCGCAGGTGCCGATGGCAGTGTGGATCATCGGCTTCATCGTCATTACCACCGCCATCAATATCTTCGGCATCAAGCTGGCCACCTCGGTGAACTTCATCATGATGCTGATCCAGTTGCTGGTGCTGATCGCCTTCGTGGCGCTGGCGCTGCACTACGTGATGGGCGACGCCAGCAAGCCGCTGTTCAGCCTGGCGCCGCTGTACCAGCCGCAGGTGCCGCAGGGCATGCTGCTGGCCGGTGCCGCCATCGCCTGCTATTCCTTCCTTGGCTTTGACGCGGTAACCACCATGACCGAGGAGACCATCAACCCGAAACAGGTGATTCCGCGCGCCATCATGCTGATCACCCTGCTGGGTGGCGGCATCTTCGTGCTGGCCGCCTACGTGGTGCAGCTGGCGCACCCGGGCTACCAGTTCGCCTCCACCGATGCCGCGGCGTCGGAAATCGCCAAAAACATCGGTGGCGACCTGTTCGTCACCATCTTCCTGATCGGCCTGATCATCGGCCAGTTCGCCTCCGGCCTGTCCGCCCAGGCCAGTGCCTCGCGTCTGCTGTATGCCATGGGCCGCGACGGCGTGCTGCCGCGGCAGTGGTTCGGCCGGCTGCATGCGCGCTTCCAGACGCCAGTGGTCGCCATCCTGCTGTGCGGCGTGGTGGCCCTGCTGGCGCTGTTCATGGACGTAACCACCTCGGTGTCCTTCATCAACTTCGGCGCCTTCCTGGCCTTTACCTGCGTGAACCTGGCCGTGGTGGCGCAGTTCTACCTGCGCTGCCGCCAGCCCACCCTGGGCAACAAGCTGCGATATCTGTTGCTGCCGGTGCTGGGTGCGCTGGCCGACCTGTGGCTGCTGGTGAGCCTGGATCACCGCGCGCTGACCCTGGGGCTGGTGTGGCTGGGCGTGGGGACGCTGTATCTGGCCTATCTCACCGCTGGCTTCCGCCGCAACCCGCCGGAAATGGATTTCTCCGAGGCGTAAACGGGGGCCGAAAAGCTTGCGGCCAACCTTCAGGGTTGGCCGCAAGCGAGAATGCCGACAAAGCCCTTGAGCAGTGCTCAAGGGCTTTGTTGTGTAAACAGCAGGTGCTCACTCGCCCTGTGTCCGAAAACCGTACTGCAGCTTCAGCGCATCGATTTCCTTGCGGTGGCTGACCAGGAACTGCTTGAACGCCTCGATGACGTCGGTGTGCCGGGTGGTGGACAGATACCAGAAGCCGGTGGCATGCGGCAGGGCCGGGTCGTACACCACCGGCTCCTTGGCGGTCTTGCGGATGCGCGACCAGTAGTAGCGGGCAATCCGCGTGTTCATATAAGTGCCGTCCACGTGGCGGGTCAGCAGCTTCTGGTACAGCGCGTCGTACTGGGTAACCTCTTCCACCTGCAGTGCGCCGTTGTTGATCAGCTGCTGGTAGGGGTAGGGGGTAAAGCCGAGCGGCACGCCCAGCACCTTCAGGTGCGCCAGGCCCTTGCCGACGTGCTCCGGGCGCACCAGCACGCCATCGGTAAACGGCAGCATGGGAACATAGCTGATGGCGGCGTTCTTCTTGAGGTCCGTCACCCAGTTCGGGTTGTCCGGAAAGCTGAAATCCAGCTTGCCTTCCACAAACAGCATGTCGCGGCGTTTCAGCGGAAACACCCGGTAATGGAAGGTATAGCCATGCTCCCTGGCAAAGGCGTCCAGGATGTCCTTGCCCAGCCCCCGGTACTGGCCGTTCTGGTAGGAGGAATAGGGCAGAAAGTTCGGATAATCCTCGACACCTACCGTGAAGGTGGTTGTGCCGGCGGCCAGGCAACAGCCGGTGGCGGCCAGCAGGCAGCTGGCCAGTATCCGGGCGGGGAGTGACGGCTTTAACACAGTGGAATCCTGGCGGAAGGCGGAAGCTTGCAGTCTAGGTTTACTTGCAGATGGCAACAAGCGGCGGGTGTGGGGGGCTGGCTGCATGGTGCTTCCTCCCTGCTGTTGCATGGTCGTTAAGCGAATGTGCCGCTGTGCTCGGGTTTGCTGCGGGCCTGTGTGTTTTATCAGGACGCTAACCGCGGAATGGAACGATTTTCCAGTCTTTCTGCACGTAACAGAAGTTGATCGGCGGCACTGTCATGCTTTTATTGCCGTAATTTATCGTGCCCGGCATGAAGCTCACCTTGTCGCCACGGTGTAGGGCAACATTGAATTTCAACAGCATGTCGCTGCACGCATTGAAGTCGATTGGTGTGACAAATGGCGGGGTACATTGCCTTCTGGCTGGAGGTAGGTCTGTCTGCCGCAACAAACAAAACGGCCAACCCTTTGCCAGGGTTGGCCGCATGTTTTTGTGCTGCTGAAACCGGCCGGCTTACGCCGTAAGTTCCTTCAGCAGCTCCTTCACCTTGCCGATGCGCTGCGCCACTTCCGGAATCGGCTGCTCCACCCGCAGCTTGTCCTGGCCGGCCAGTTTGTAGTGCCGCTTGCTCTGGATCAGCATGATGATCTTCACCGGGTCGATCGGCGGGTTCTTCACGAAGCTCAGCTGGATGGCCACTTCGCTGGCGTCCAGTTTCTGGATGCCCATTTCCTTTGCGGCCAACCTCAGGCGGTGGCTTTCGATCAGCGTTTTCACGCTCTGCGGCGGCAGGCCGAAGCGGTCGATCAGCTCCTCGTGGATGGCGTCGATCTCGTCTTCGCCTTCGCAGGTGGCCAGCCGCTTGTAGATCACCAGCCGCTCATGCACGCCGGGGCAGTATTCGTCCGGCAGCAGGGCCGGGCTGTGCAGGTTGATCTCGGTGGTAACGCCCAGCGGCGCGTCCAGATCCGGCTCGCGACCCTTTTTCAGGTCGCGCACCGCCTGCTTGAGCATCTCGGTGAACAGCGAAAAGCCCACTTCCTGCATCTCGCCGGACTGGCCTTCGCCCAGCACCTCGCCGGCACCGCGGATTTCCAGGTCGTGCATCGCCAGGTAGAAGCCGGCGCCCAGTTCCTCGGACGCCTGGATCGCCTCCAGCCGCTTCTGCGCATCCTTGGTCATGCCGTCCGGGGTGAGCAGGTAGGCGTAGGCCTGGTGGTGGCTGCGGCCAACCCGGCCGCGCAGCTGGTGCAGTTGCGCCAGGCCGAACTTGTCGGCGCGGTTGATCAGGATGGTGTTGGCGTTGGGAATGTCGATGCCGGTCTCGATGATGGTGGAGCACAGCAGCACGTTGTAGCGCACCTGCAGGAAGTCGCGCATCACCTGTTCCAGCTCGCGCTCGCGCAGCTGGCCGTGCGCCACGCCGATGCGCGCCTCCGGCACCAGTTCGCTGAGCTTCTCGCGCATGTTCTCGATGGTGTCCACCTCGTTGTGCAGGAAGAACACCTGCCCGCCGCGCTTGAATTCGCGCAGCATTGCCTCGCGGATGATGCCGTTGCGGCTGGGGCTGACGAAGGTTTTCACCGCCAGGCGCCGGCTGGGCGCGGTGGTGATGGCGGAAAATTCGCGCAGCCCTTCCAGCGCCATCGACAGCGTGCGCGGAATCGGCGTGGCGGTGAGGGTGAGCACGTCCACGTTGGCGCGCAGGCGCTTGAGCTGCTCCTTCTGCCGCACGCCGAAGCGGTGTTCCTCGTCGATGATCACCAGCCCCAGGTTGTGGAAGCTGACATCCGGCTGCACCAGCTTGTGGGTGCCGATCACGATATCGACATGGCCTGCGGCCAACCCTTCCAGTGCCTGTTTCACTTCCTTGGCGTTCTTGAAGCGCGACAGTTCGGCAATCTTCACCGGCCAGTCGGCAAAGCGGTCGGCAAAGTTCTGGTAGTGCTGCTCGGCCAGCAGGGTGGTGGGCACCAGTACCGCCACCTGCTTGCCACCCATCACTGCCACAAAGGCGGCGCGCAGCGCTACCTCGGTCTTGCCGAAGCCGACGTCGCCGCACACCAGGCGGTCCATCGGCTTGCCGCTGGTCATGTCGCCGATCACCGCCTCGATGGCGCTGGCCTGGTCCGGGGTTTCCTCGAAGCCGAAGCCGGCGGCAAAGGCGTCGTAGTCGTGGTGGCTGAGGCTGAAGGCATGGCCCTCGCGCGCTGCGCGCTGCGCGTACAGGTTGAGCAGCTCGGCGGCGGTGTCACGCGCCTTTTCCGCGGCGCGTTTCTTGGCCTTGTCCCAGGCCGGGCTGCCCAGGCGGTGCAGTTGCACATTGTCGCTGCCGTTGCCGGCGTAGCGGCTGATCAGCTGCAGCTGCGATACCGGCACGTACAGCGTGGCGCCTTCGGCGTACTCCAGCTGCATCATCTCGGTTTCGCCTTCGCCCAGGTCGATGGACACCAGGCCGAGGTAGCGGCCGATGCCGTGTGCTTCGTGCACCACCGGGTCGCCCACTTTCACCTCGGCGAGGTCGCGCAGCATGGCGTCGGAGCTGGCAGCCTTGCGGCGCTTGGTGTGGCTGCGTGCCACGTGCTGGTACAGCTCGGCCTCGGTGACGATGGCAAGGTTGGCCGCAGCCAGTTCGAAGCCGCTATACAGCGGCGTGGCCGCCAGAGCGAGCTTGTCGTCGCTGGCCAGGAACTCGGCCCAGCTGTCCATGGCCTTGGGCTGGATGCCGTTGTCGCGCAGGAACTGCTGCAGGGTTTCGCGCCGGCCCAGGCTTTCGGCGCCGATCAGCACCCGGCCGGGGTAGCGGCGCAGGTAGTCGTCCAGCTTGGTGAGCGGGTTGTCGGCGCGGCGGTCCACGCCCAGCTCCGGCAGGCGCCGGTAGTGTTCGTTGTCGCCATCCGCCGCCAGTTCGAAGCGGGCGTAGGGCTTGATGGCGGCCATGAGCTCGTCCGGGCGCAGGAAGATGTCGGCCGGCGGCAGCACCGGGCGCTCCGGTGCGCCCTGCGCCATCTGGTAGCGCGATAGCGCGTCGCGCCAGAAGTTCTCCGCCTCGGCCAGCACGTCGCCGTGCAGTACCAGGCCTGCTGCACTGCCCAGGTAGTCGAACACGCTGGTGGTGTCGTTGAAGAACAGCGGCAGGTAGTACTCGATGCCGGCCGGCCACAGCCCGGCGGACACGTCCTTGTAGATGCGGCTTTTGGACGGATCGCCCTCGATGCGTTCGCGGTAGTGCTGGCGGAAGGTGGTGATGCCGTCTTCGTCGCTGGGGTATTCGCGCGCCGGCAGCAGGCGGATCTCCGGCACCGGGTACAGCGTGCGCTGGCTATCCGGGTCGAAGGTGCGCAGCGAGTCGATCTCGTCGTCGAACAGGTCGATGCGGTAGGGCAGGGTGCTGCCCATCGGGAACAGGTCTACCAGCCCGCCGCGGATCGAGAACTCGCCCGGCGCCACCACCTGCGACACGTGCTGGTAGCCGGCTACCACCATGTCGGCGCGCAGCTTGTCCACGTCCAGCCGCTGTTTCTGCTTCAGCCAGAAGGTGCGGCCAGCCAGGTAGCTTACCGGCGCCAGCCGCGACAGCACGGTGGATACCGCGGCGATCACCACATCGCACTCGCCATTGCGGATTTGCCACAGCGTGGAAAGCCGCTCCGACACCAGGTCGCCGTGCGGCGAAAAGTGGTCGTAGGGCAGCGTTTCCCAGTCCGGTAATAGTGCAATGCGCAAATCGGGGCGGAAGAACGGCAACTCCGCCTGCAGGCGCTGTGCGTCCTGTGCGCTGGCGGTAAGCACCAGCATGGGCAGTCCGGATTGCGGCAATGCAGCAAGCAGGGCGCTGTCGGCACTGCCTGCCGGCAGGGCGAGACGGGTCTTCTGGGCGGCCGGCGGCCATGAAGGCATCGGGGTGGTCATATCGCTATACATTCGCAAAGAGGCGGGTATTATAGTGCGGCGCCGGAAAGCAGGCTGCGCAAGACAGCCGCCATACAACATATACATTCTTCCGGCGGCTTACCCGTGCTTTGCAATCAGATATTCATAAAAGCCCGCTGTCTACGGACAGCCAGGGTGCGGGCAGCATTTTTCGTATGCGGGGAGACGTGGACAAATCCACTGCTAGTGCGTTGAGCGCACTGATACTGTTCATTGGCGGCATGCTGCTGTGGCCGGGAGACTGGCAGCATGCGCTATTACCGGCGGTGTTCATCGCCCATGCCGCCATGGCATGGCGCTTTGCCGCCGGCCGTTTCAAGGTGGTGTGGTGGTGGGGCGCGCCGGCGGCGGTGGTGGCCCTGCTCGGCATGCCGCCGCTGCCTGCCGTGCTGTGGCTGCTGTCGTGCGGCGCCATGCTGCTGGGGCTGCACGTCATGCTGCCGGACAGCGGCTTCCGGCTGGATTCCCTTTCTTCCCTCGCCCGTTTGTTGCTGCGCCTGGTGCTGCCGGCGCTGCTGGTCAATGTGCTGCTGTGGCCGTTGCAGGATGCCGCTGGCGGCGCGCGCGCCTTCCTGTTGCTGTGGCTGTCGCTCGCCCTGCTGGTGCCGCTGCTGTATGCCGGCTTCCCCGGCCCGCAGGTGCGGCGCGAGCTGCTGGTGCTGCTGGGGCTGGGCACTTTGCTGGCCGGCATGCTGTGGTGGCTGGGCCGGGCCAACAGCGCCGCCGCCTGCCAGTTGTTGTTGCTGCCGCTGCTGTTTCTGGCGGCGATCCGTGCCGGGCTGGTGGGCGTGGCCGGCATCGGCTCGCTGTACCTGTTGCTGTTTTCGCTGCCGGCGCTGTGGCATGGCCGCATGTGGGGCGTGGCGGCGGATCTGCCGTCCACCCTGGGCCTGCTGCTGTTTGGCGTGCTGGCGCAGGCGGTGGCGGTGTTCGGCGAAGGCTATCGCCGGCGCGAGCGCCTGCTGCAGGACGTGCAGGCGCGCTTCGAATCGCTGCTCAACCAGAGCACCAGCCTGATGACGCTGAAGGATCTGGACGGCCGCTACCTGCTGGTGAACCTGAACTTTGCCCGCTTGTTCGGCATGCCGCAGCAGGCGTTGAAGGGCTGCAGCGCGCGCGAACTGTTCAGTGCCGAAGAGGCATCGCAGATCAGCAGCCACGACCAGCAGGTGCTGCGCAGCCTGGAGTCGCGCCAGTTCGAGCAGGCCATCACCGTGGAGGGCCGCCACTACCTGATGCTGTCCAGCGTGTTTCCGCTGTTCGACAGCGATGGCCTGCCGGCCGGGGTGGGCAGCATCTCGGTGGACATCAGCCAGCGCGCCGAGGAAGAGCGCCAGCTGCAGGAGGCAATGGACAAGTACCGCGCGGTGGTGGAGCAGTCGCTGGTGGGCATCTACATCCTGCAGCACGAGGAACTGGTGTACATCAACCCCAAGCTGGCCACGCTGGTTGGCTATGTGCCGGATGAGATTCTGGGCGTGGCCATGGGCGAGCTGCTGATGCCGGGCGAGGATGAGCATATCCGCGCGCAGATTCGCCGCCGGCTCAGCGAAAACATTCCGGTGATGCACTACGGCACCCGCCTGCGCCACCGCAGCGGCATGCCGGTCGATGTGGAGATCCACAGCCGCTTGATCGACTACCACGGCGACAAGGCCATCATCGGCGTGGTGATGGACGTGTCCGACCGCGTTGCGGCCAACGCCGAGCTGCGGCTGGCGGCCACGGTGTTCGACAACGCCACCGAAGGCATCCTGGTTACCGATGGTGAAGGCCGCATCGTGATGGTGAACCAGGCGTTCACCCGCATCACCGGCTTCGGGCTGGAGCTGGCCATCGGCCGCGTGTCGCGCATGCTGCGCACCGCCAACCGCGAGCGCAACCGCGCGCTGCAGGATGCGCTGGCGCGCGACGGCCACTGGAAGGGCGAAATGTTCGACCGCCGCAAGAACGGCGAGGCGTACACCGCCGAGCTGTCCATCAGCGCGGTGCGCGACCCGCTTGGCCAGCTGTCGCACTACGTGGGGGTGTTTTCCGACATCACCGGCCGCAAGCAGGCCGAGGACCGGCTGCAGTTCCTGGCCAGCCACGACCCGCTCACCCGCCTGCCCAATCGCAGCGCGCTGATCGAGGCCATCGACAATGCCATCATCGAAACCGAAGAGGCGGAGCCCAGGCTGGCGCTGATGTTCATCGACCTCGACCGCTTCAAGCTGATCAACGACTCTTTCGGTCACCAGGCCGGCGACGAGGTGCTGCACGAAATCGCCGCGCGCCTGACGCAGTCCACCGAGCGCTTCGGCCTGGTGGCACGCCTGGGCGGCGACGAATTCACCCTGGTGGTGCGCGACTTCGACAGCCACGAGAGCCTGGGGCGCATGGCGGAGGAGGTGCTGGCCGCACTGGCGCGGCCGATCCGCATCGAGGGGCACGAGGTATTCGTCAGCGGCAGTATCGGCATCAGCGTGTTCCCCAACGACGGCGTGGACGCGGTGGCGCTGCTGAAGAACGCCGACGCGGCGATGTACCGCGCCAAGGAATCCGGCAAGAACACCTACCAGTTCTTCGATGCGCAGATGAACGCGCAGACCTTCGAGCGCCTGCTGATGGAAAGCGGCCTGCGCCAGGGCCTGGAGCGGCGGGAGTTCGAGCTGCATTTCCAGCCGCAGCTGTCCTGCGACGGCCAGCGCCTGGAAGGGGTGGAGGCGCTGCTGCGCTGGCGCCACCCGCAGCTGGGGCTGGTGCCGCCGGGGCGCTTCATTCCGCTGGCGGAGGAAACCGGCCTGATCAAGCCCATCGGCGCCTGGGTGCTGCGCGAAGCCTGCCACCAGATGGTGGCCTGGGACCGCATGGGGCTGCATGTGCCACGACTGGCGGTCAACCTGTCGGCGCGGCAGTTCGAGCAGCAGACGCTGCTGAACGAGGTGAACGACGTGCTGGCGGTAACCGGCCTGGCCGCCTCGCGACTGGAGCTGGAAATCACCGAAAGCATGCTGATGCAGAACCCGCAGGAGGCGGTATCACTGCTGCGCGAACTGAAGGGGCTGGGCGTGAAGCTGTCCATCGACGACTTCGGTACCGGCTATTCCTCGCTGTCCACCCTCAAGCGCTACCCGCTGGACTACCTCAAGGTGGATCGTTCCTTCGTGGAGGGCCTGCCGGACGACGAGGACAGCGCCGCCATTACCGAGGCCATCATCGCCATGGCGCGCAAGCTCAAGTTCACGGTGATTGCCGAGGGGGTGGAAACCGCGGCGCAGAGTGTGTTCCTGGCCAATGCCGGCTGCGCCATCCTGCAGGGCTTCTACTACAGCCGGCCGCTGCCGGTGGCCGAACTGCAGCACTGGTTGGCCGCAAGGCAGCCGGCCTTGGCCGAAATCGCGCGTTAACAGGTAGAATGCGCGGCTATTCGATTGATGGCGGTGCCCCATGAGCAACAAGAAACTGATTCACGGCTTTCATGCCGTCAATGCCCGCCTGTGGCAGAACCCGAAAAGCGTGCTGGAAGTGTTTCTGGCCGGCGGCCGCCAGGATGCGCGCGCGCAGGCGGTGCTGGACAAGGCCGCCGGCGAGGGCGTGAAGTCGCACATCGTGGACAAGGAACGCCTGGACAGCATGACCGGCAAGGCGCGTCACCAGGGCGTGGTGGCGATGATCGACGCCAACCAGAACTTCGTTACCCTGGAAGACGTGCTGGACAACCTGTCCGAGCCGCCGTTGCTGCTGATCCTGGACGGCGTGACCGACCCGCATAACCTGGGCGCCTGCCTGCGCGTGGCCGACGCCATGGGCGCACATGCGGTAATCGCGCCCAAGGACCGCTCCGCCACCCTCAACGCCACCGTGTCCAAAGTGGCCTGCGGCGCCGCCGAAGTGGTGCCCTACATCACCGTGACCAACCTGGCGCGCACCCTGCGCGACCTGAAGGACGCCGGGGTATGGATTGCCGGCACCACCATGGAAGCGGATACCGACCTGTACCACTTCGATGCCGCCGGCCCGCTGGCCTGGGTGATGGGCGCCGAAGGCGAGGGCATGCGCCGCCTGACGCGCGAACACTGCGACGTGCTGGTGTCGATTCCGATGTTCGGCACCGTGGAAAGCCTCAACGTGTCGGTGTCCTCCGGCATGGTGCTGTCCGAGAGCCGCCGCCAGCGGGTGCTCAAGGGCGCCTGAGCCTTTTCACCGCTGCATAAGGTTGGCCGCACACTGTTGCGGCCAATTTTTTTGTGCCGCTGCGGGTGTTGTGAATATACCCTTGTGGGGTATATGATGACGCTAGTCAGAGTACTGGAGCGCAGTATGCAACGTCGCAATTTCCTGCAGCTGGCCGCCGCCGGCGGGGCCGCCTGGCTGGCCCCCAAGGCCATGGCCGAAGAGTTTCCGATGGTGGTGGCGGGCACCGACCACGTGGATATGGGTCACAGCATGCCGATGCCGGCTGCCGCGATGCAGGCCAATGGCGCACTGCCGCCGCTGCCGCCCGGCGAGCACCTGCCGGCTTTGCCGCGGCTGGCCAACGAGGCTGCCGAGGCAGGACATTTCCGCGCCAGCCTGGAAGCCGCGCCGCTGCAGGCCGCGCTGTGGGGCGATAGCCGCCAGACCGCATTCTGGGCCTACAACGGCAGCCTACCCGGCCCCTTGATCGAACTGTGGGAAGGCGACCAGCTGGAGATCAACTTCAGCAATCGCTTGCCGCAGCCCACCACCATTCACTGGCACGGCATGCCGGTGCCGGCCGAGCAGGACGGCAACCCGCACGATCCGGTACAGCCCGGTGCGCAACGACAGTACCGCTTCACGCTGCCGGCCGGCAGCGCCGGCACCTACTGGTACCACCCGCACCCGCACGGCCATACCGCCGAGCAGGCGTTCCGCGGCCTGGCCGGGGCGGTGATCGTGCGCAGCAAGGACGACCCGCTGCGGCATCTGCCGGAGCAGCACCTGCTGTTCTCCGACCTGAAACTGGATGCCGACGGCCAGGTGGCGGCCAATGAAATGGCCGACCTGCACGATGGTCGTGAAGGCCAGTACCTGCTGATCAACGGCACCTGGCAGCCGATGATTCCGCTGTTCCAGGGCGAGCGCCAGCGCTGGCGGCTGTGGAACGCCAGCAGCAGCCGCATCCTCAAACTGGCGCTGCCGGCACACGATGTGCAGCTGGTGGGCACCGACGGCGGTCTGCTGGCCGCACCACAGACTATCGACAGCCTGCTGTTGCCGCCGGGCGCCCGCGCCGAACTGGTGGTGACCGGCCGCTTCCGCGATGGCGTGCCGGCCGGGCTGATCAGCCAGCCCTACCGCCGCGGCAAGATGATGCATGCCGAACAGCAGCAGGACGAAGTGGTGGCCGGCATCATGCAGCACGGCCTGAAACCCACGCAGCTGCTGCCGGCTTCGCTGCGCGCCATCGCGCCGCTGGGTGCGCCGGGCTTTCGCCGCCGTATCGAATTCAGCGAGAACATGGCCGACATGTCGTCCATGTTCCTGATCAATGGCCACAGCTACGACATGAACCGCATCGACGGCACCGGCAAGGTTGGCCGCATCGAGGAGTGGGAGCTGGTGGGCAATGCTCACATGGATCACCCCTTCCACCTGCATGGCACCCAGTTCCAGGTACTGGCGCGCACCGTGGATGGCTTGTGGGAAGACGAGACCTTCCTGGCCTGGCGCGACGTGGTGAACGTGGCGGCCGGCCAGTCGGTGCGCATCCGCTTCGTGCAGCACCTGCCGGGGCTGCGCATGTACCACTGCCACATCCTGGAGCACGAAGACCAGGGCATGATGGCGCAGATCGACTTTCTGGCGGAGTAAACGACATGAGCGAGCAACACGACGACTGCTGCAGCCCCAAGCGCGTGGTGCAGCCGGACAAGGACGCGCTGCTCAAGCGGCTGGCGCGGCTGGAAGGGCAGGTGCGCGGCGTGGCCGGCATGATAGAAGGCGACCGCTACTGTGTGGACGTGCTCACCCAGATCGCCGCCGCGCGTTCGGCGCTGGACGCGGTGGCGCAGCAGCTGCTGGAAAACCACCTCAAGGGCTGCGTGGCGCGGGCGGTGCACGAGGGCGACAGCGAGCAGGCGATTGCCGAAGTCATGCAGCTATTGAAGAAAATGCGCTGAGCGGCGCAGCGAAAGGAGCAAGACAATGACCCGGCAAGTACTGAAAGTGGATGGCATGACCTGCGGCGGCTGCGCCAACGGCGTGAAGAACGCGCTGTTGACGGTGGCCGGCGTGCAGGCGGTGGACGTGGATCTGGCCAGCAAGGCGGTAACCCTGGACTACCAGGGCGAGGCGCAGCCGGCGGCCTGGAAACAGACGGTGGAAGACGCCGGTTTCGATGTAATCGGCTGATTCGCCACAGCAGTTTTGCCCGGGTTGGCCGCAACAGGTGGAGATGTTTGCCTGTATGCGGCCAACTGCGTATAATCTGCCGTTTCAACCCTTGCCCTCCGGCTATCGCGCATGACGGGGGGCTTTATTAGCCACAAGGAGTTCACATGCGGCACTACGAAATCGTGTTCATCGTCCATCCGGATCAGAGCGAACAGGTTGGCGCCATGGTCGAGCGTTACAAGGGCATGGTCCTGAACGCTGGCGGCGTTATCCATCGCCTGGAAGACTGGGGCCGTCGTCAGCTGGCCTACCCGATCCAGAAGGTTCACAAAGCTCACTACGTTCTGATGAACGTTGAGTGCGCTCCGGAAGCCCTGGCCGAGATCGAGCACGCCTTCAAATTCAACGACGCCGTACTGCGTCACCTGACCATCAAGATGAATCGTGCTATCACCGAAGCATCTCCGATGATGAAGGACGAGAAGGCCAAGAACCTGCTGGAAGGCCAAGCCGAAGCAGAAGTTTCCGCCTAATCGGGCGTTACTGCATCCTTGCAGAACCGACTTGAACTGACCGCCACGGTCGAACGCGAAGACAGTCTGAGATACACCCCCGCCGGCTTGCCGGTGCTGGAATTGTGGCTCAGACACCAGTCCCGGCAAAGCGCCGCCAACCTGGAACGCGATGTGGTCTGTGAAATACAGGCTGTGTTGCTGGGGGAAATGGCCAAGCAGTTTGCCGGCAGGCTGGCAGGTAACACGGTGCAATGCGCCGGTTTTCTGAGCCAGCGCAGTCTGCGCAACCCGCGGTTGGTTCTACACATCGAATACGTTGAATTTGTAAGAGGTTAATCAAATGGCTCGTCAACTCTTCAAGCGCAAGAAGTTCTGCCGCTTCACGGCAGAAGGTATCAAGGAAATCGACTACAAATCCGTTGATCTCCTGAAGGACTTCATCGCCGAAAACGGCAAAATCATCCCGGCTCGTATCACCGGCACCAAGACTGGCTACCAGCGTCAGCTGTCCGAAGCCATCAAGCGCGCGCGCTTCCTGGCCTTCCTGCCGTACACCGACCAGCACTAATCACGGGATAAGGATACGACAAGATGCAAATCATTCTGCTCGAACAAGTGGCCAACCTGGGTGTTCTGGGTGACGTTGTTAAAGTGAAGAACGGCTACGCCCGTAACTTCCTGATCCCGACCGGTAAAGCCAAGCGCGCTACCGAAGCCAACCTGAAAGAATTCGAAGCACGCCGCGCCGAACTGGAAGCCAAACAGGCTGCCATCCTGGCCGACGCCAAAGTACGTGCCGAGAAGCTGGTTGACGCTTCCTTCACCATCGCTCAGAAAGCCGGCGTTGACGGCCGTCTGTTCGGTTCCGTGACCAACGTCGACGTTGCTGAAGCCATCACCGCCAACGGCGTTGAAGTGAAGCGCGCCGAAGTGCGTCTGCCGAACGGCCCGCTGAAGGCCATCGGCGAATACGATCTGGAAATCGCGCTGCACCACGAAGTGGTTGCTGCCGTGAAAATCGTTGTGGTACCGGCTGTTTAATTACAGCTTGCACTGCTTCGCCAAAAAGCCGCCCTCGGGCGGCTTTTTGTTTGTTTCAGGCAGACCCGAGTGAAGTGCCTGATCAGCCGCCTGCAGCCGCCCTCGGGCGGTTTTTGTTTTTGCCGCAGGCGGGGGGCGGCTTACACTGTATTCCCGCCTGCATGGGCGATGGCTTGTTGCTGCCAGCTGGCAGGAGGAGATGGCATGAGGTGTGTACTGGCACCGGATTCATTCAAGGGTAGCCTGGCGGCGCCGGAAGTGGCGGCGGCGGTGGCGCGTGGCCTGCGTCGCGCGCTGCCGGCTATCGAACTCGACCACTGCCCGATGGCCGATGGCGGTGAGGGCACGCTGCAGGCGCTGGCGATTGCCGGCTGCGGCCAACTGCGCGAAACCGCGGTGCACGATGCCGAGGGTGGCTTGCGCACGGTGCAGTGGCTGCAGGGCGACGCGCTGGCGGTGCTGGAAGTGGCGCAGGTAGTGGGGCTGCCGGACGTGGGCGACAGCCGGCTGGCCGAGCGCCACAGCGGCGGCGTGGGCGAACTGCTGGGCCGGATGCTGGATGCCGGCTGCCAGCGCATTGCGGTGGCGCTGGGCGGCTCCAGCACCAATGATGGCGGCGCCGGCCTGCTGGCGGCGCTGGGCGGGCGCTGGCTGGCGGAAGATGGCAGCCTGCTGCCGCCTTTGCCGGCAAGTTGGCCGCAAGCAGTCTACTTTGATGAGAGCGGGCTGGACCCGCGGCTGGCCACGCTGCAACTGGAAGTGTGGTCGGACGTGAGTAATCCGCTGTGCGGCACCCTTGGCGCCAGCGCGGTATTCGGGCCGCAGAAGGGGCTATTGCCGCAGGACCTGTCGCACTTCGACGCCGCCTTGCAGCGCCTGGCGGCGGCGCTATTGCGGCAACGGCCCGGCCTGGCGCCGGACACGCCCGGTGGCGGCGCCGCTGGTGGCATGGGCTTCGCGCTGCAGTGGCTGGGCGCGCGGCAGGTTTCCGGCGCCGAAGCGGTGGCTGCGGCCAACGGTCTGGCCGCGCGCATCGGCGCCGCCGACTGGGTGATTACCGGCGAAGGCCGCAGCGACAGCCAGACCCTGCACGGCAAGGCGCCGGCGCTGGTGGCGCAGCTGGCGCGCGAGCAGGGCGTGCCGGTGAGCCTGCTGTCCGGCGCGGTGGAGGATGATGCACGGCTGAGCGCCGCTTTCGACGGCTGCTTTTCACTGTGCCCGCGGCCGGCCACGCTGGCCGAAGCCATGCAGCAGGCGGCGCCATGGCTGGAGCAGGCCGCGGAACAGATGTTGCGTTTGAGGTTGGCCGCAAGGAGGCAGGCATGCTGACACGTAAACATGGCGTCACCATCGAGCTGTGGCGCGGCGATATTACCCGGCTGGAGGTGGATGCCATCGTCAATGCGGCCAACAATGGCTTGCGCGGCGGCGGTGGCGTGGATGGTGCCATTCATCGCGCCGCCGGGCCGGAGCTGCTGCAGGCCTGCATGCAGATCGGCCACTGCCCCACCGGCGACGTGCGCGTCACCCCCGGCTTCCGCCTGCCGTGCCGCTACGTATTCCATACCGTGGGGCCGGTCTGGCACGGTGGCGACGATGGCGAGGACGCGCTGCTGGCCAACTGCTACCGCAGCTGCCTGGACATGGCGGCGGAGAAAGCGGTGACCAGCCTGGCCTTTTCCGCCATCAGCTGCGGCGTGTACGGCTACCCGGCGCTGTCGGCGATGAATATCGCCTGGCAGCAGATTACCGACTGGCTCGAGGAGGAGGTGCCACACCGCTTGCAGCGCATCGTGCTGGTGGCCTACGACGACGCGGTATGGCAGGCCGGCTGCCGGGTAATGCCGGGCATCAGCTGATGAGCACCTCGAGAAACTCCCGCTTTCGTTGCGATACTGCGTTGCTCACGAAAAATGCCTTCTTGCATATCAAGCATATGCTGTGTCGATAGTTTCATCCGCGTCTTGTCTCGCCTGGGAATCAGGAGTTTTTCGAGGTGCCCTGATGATGGCGGGCTGGAAAAAACATAGCAGAAATTGGTATTAGCTAAGCGCGGGCGCGCTGTTTAGAATTGCCGGGCATAACGGATTGGCCGTTAACTGTTCTGGAGTAACAAGCCCATGCGCATCGCCGCAACCGTAACCGATCTGATCGGCAACACCCCGCTGGTTCGTCTCAACCGTGTCACCGCCGGCGTTGGCGCCACCGTGGTGGCCAAGCTGGAGTTCTACAACCCGGGGCACAGCGTCAAGGACCGTATCGCGGTAGCGATGATCGATGCCGCCGAAGCTGCCGGCAAGATCGGCCCGGATACCGTGATCGTGGAGCCGACCTCCGGCAACACCGGCATCGGCCTGGCCATGGTGTGCGCGGCGCGCGGTTACAAGCTGGTGATCACCATGCCGGAAACCATGAGCCGCGAGCGCCGCCAGCTGCTGCGTGCCTACGGCGCCGAGCTGGTGCTGACGCCGGGCCCGGACGGCATGGGCGGCGCCATCGCCAAGGCGCGCGAGATCGTGGAAGCTAATCCGGACACCCACTTCATGCCGCAGCAGTTCGAAAACCCGGCCAACCCGGCGATCCACCGCAACACCACCGCGGAAGAAGTGTGGAACGATACCGACGGCCAGGTGGACATCTTCGTGGCCGGCGTGGGTACCGGCGGCACCATCACCGGCGTGGGCGAAGTGCTGAAGGCGCGCAAACCGGGTGTGCAGATCGTGGCGGTGGAGCCGGATGCTTCGCCGGTACTGTCCGGCGGTCCGAAAGGCCCGCACCCCATCCAGGGTATCGGCGCCGGCTTCGTACCGGCCATCCTCAACACCGGGGTGTACGACGAAGTCATCCGCGTGAAGAACGACGACGCTTTCGAGACTGCCCGCGCCATGGCGTCGCAGGAAGGCATCCTCACCGGCATCTCTTCCGGTGCCGCCGTGTGGGCCGCGCTGCAGCTGGCCAAGCGCCCGGAAAATGCCGGCAAGCTGATCGTGGTGGTGATTCCGTCCTTCGGTGAGCGCTACCTGTCCACGCCGCTGTTCGAGCATCTGGCCTGACAAAACCCGGAATCAAGCTAAAATGACGGTCATGAACAAGCTATTCATGACCGTTTTTTTACTTGGTGCGCTGAGCGGCTGCGCCGAGATGCCGCAGTGGTTCCCGAATTCCCATAACCAGCAGCCGCGCAGCAGCAATGCGGCGGACACGCTGCTGGCCGAGGCAGACCGCCTGGCCGACAGGGTGGGCAAAGGCGAGCTGACCCGTGTACAGGCAGCAGAGAAGCTGGGCGAGACACGTATCAGGCTGGTTGGCCGCAACTTTATGGATGACGATGTCTACCGGCTGTACTACCAGATTGCCCAGTTGCGCGATGCCGGCAAGATAGACGGCGATGCTGCGCGCAAGCAGATGGAAGACCGCCTGCGCTACTGGCAGCGCCGCTGGCCGGGGCTGCAGAACAAGCCGGCCAACCCCGCCTTCACCCAGTTCATGTTCAAGGTTTACAACCTGCCGCCACTTAAATGAGCAAATCCCGTCAGTCCACCCAGGCCGCAGGCTGCCCCTGCGGCCAAGCTTTTTCCTATGAACACTGCTGTGGCCGTTACCACCAGGGGGAATTGCCGCAGACTGCCGAGCAGCTGATGCGCTCGCGCTACAGTGCCTATGTGCTGCGCAACGAACCCTATTTGCTGGCCACCTGGGCCAGCGCCACCCGCCCGCCGGCGCTGGAGCTGTCCGCCGATGACGGCGTGAAGTGGCTGGGCCTGACCGTGCTGGGCCACGAGGCCGGGCAGGCCGGCGACGACAACGGCACCGTGCGCTTTGTCGCCCGCTACAAAGTGGGTGGCCGCGCGTTCCGGTTGCAGGAGAACAGCCGCTTCGTACGCGAGGATGGTGCCTGGCGCTACCTGGACGGCGAGGTGAGCGAGAGCTGATTGCCGCCGGTCAAGCCGGGGCGAATTGCGCCTTGGCTTCCTGGGGTGATGTGCCATGCTGGTATCTCCCCCCAGGAGGTATGGTCATGACCGATGTTCTCTACGAGTTTGTAAAGCAGTTGGAAGCCCACCGTGCCGATGGCAAGGAACTGGCGCCGCTGCTGCATGCCCCCGCCGTGCGTCACCTGTCCGTGCCGCTGTGCCACGAGTGCTGCGGCGAACTGCGGGCGATGGCGGAAGTGTTCCAGTGCGATGAGGCCCTGTTGGCTGGCGCGATACTGCGCGGCGCCCTGCGCCATATGCAGGCGCATCTGGATGACGATCTGGACCAGTTGGCCATCATGGCCAACAAGTTGCTGGATAGCCCGTGCGAACGGGCCAGCGAGAAAATCTGACTACTGACGGATAGCCGGATAGCTGACGATGGCGCCCCGTATGGGCGCCATTTGCATTTCAGCTGCCGGGAGGGCGTTGCAGCCGGCGGGTCAGCAGCTGCAGGGTGTCCCGCAACTGGGCGCGCTGGTCGCCGTCGTCACTGCCGCCATGGCGGCAGAGCAGGGTGGCCGGGATGCTTGCGGCCAACTCTTCCAGTGCTGCGCCGGCGGCGGTGAGGTGCAGCAGCACACTGCGTTCGTCCTCGCTACTGCGGCGGCGCTGCAGCAGGCCGGCGGCTTCCAGCCGTTTCAGCAGCGGGGTGAGGGTGCCGGAATCCAGTTGCAGGCGCTCTCCCATGGCCTTGACGCTGATGCCGTCGCACTCCCACAGCACCAGCATTGCCAGGTACTGCGGGTAGGTCAGCCCCAGTGGCGCCAGCAGCGGCTGGTAGGCCTGGGTCATGGCGCGGCTGGCGGCATACAGTGCAAAGCACAGTTGGGCATCCAGCCGCAGCTGCGGTTTCATAGCAGGGCCTTGATGTGCTCGGCCATGGCCGCAGGCTTGGTCAGCGAGCCGTAGCGCGCCACCACGCGGCCCTGGCGATCCACCAGGAACTTGGTGAAATTCCACTTGATGCGGCGGCTGCCCAGTACGCCGGCCTTCTGGTGTTTGAGGAACTGCCACAGCGGGTCGGCATTCGCACCGTTGACATCGATCTTGTCACTCATCAGAAAGCTCACGCCGTAATTCTTCTGGCAGAAGGCGCCGATCTCGCTGGCGCTGCCCGGCTCCTGCTGGCCGAACTGGTTGCAGGGAAAGCCGATCACCACCAGGCCGTCGGCGGCAAAATCGCGGTGCAGCTGCTCCAGCCCGGCGTACTGCGGCGTGAAGCCGCAGGCGCTGGCGGTATTCACCAGCAGCAGCACCTGGCCCTGGTAGCTGGCCAGCGGGACATCGCGGCCATCCAGGCCGTGAACGCGGTATTGGTAGATGTTCATGGGTGTTGATTGCGTTGTGGCGGGCAGGGGGAAAATTGCACGCAATTGAATTGTGTTCTTGCCGATTCGGCAAAAAAAGAGCGATGCGGCAAGGGGGAACCACAACGCTCAGGAAGAAACGGCTTGCTGTGCCCAAACCGGCCAATACTGGCCGACTCTGAATTTCATCCTAGAACAGGCTACCCAAATTGCGAGTACGAAATCGTAAGTAATAAAAAACGCGGCCATCGGGCCGCGTGGCTGTTGAAAGCGTGCGCTTACGGGCGTGGCAGGGTAACGCCAACCTGACCCATGTACTTGCCGGCGCGGTCCTTGTAGGACACGTCGCAGACTTCGTCCGATTCGAAGAACAGCACCTGTGCCACGCCTTCGTTGGCGTAGATCTTGGCCGGCAGCGGGGTGGTGTTGGAGAACTCCAGCGTCACGTAGCCTTCCCATTCCGGCTCGAACGGGGTGACGTTGACGATGATGCCGCAGCGCGCGTAGGTGGATTTGCCCAGGCACACGGTAAGCACCGAGCGCGGAATGCGGAAGTATTCCACGGTGCGTGCCAGCGCGAAGCTGTTGGGCGGAATGATGCAGTAGCCCTTGCCGGAGACTTCCACGAAGGAATCCGGATCGAAATTCTTGGGGTCGACGATGGTGCTGTTGATGTTGGTGAACACCTTGAATTCATCGGCACAGCGGATATCGTAACCGTAGCTGGAAGTGCCGAAGGAAATCACTTTCTGGCCTTCGACATTCTTGACCTGATCGTAGACGAACGGCTCGATCATCTTGTGCTCTTCCGCCATGCGGCGAATCCATTTGTCCGATTTGATTGTCATCGTCTGCTCTTAAAGAATGCCTTGATCGCCCGATTGTACTGGCTGTGCCGGGGGCACGCCACCGCGGGGCCCGCTGCCTGGCCGTAAACGGCGGGCAAGCTGCTGCGCTTGTTCTAGAATCCGGAAGTGATGCCACTGCGCTGCAACCCGGGAGGATATATGCAAGGCGATCCAAAGATCCTTGATCTGCTCAACGATTTACTGGCCGAGGAGCTGTCGGCGGCGGATCAGTATTTCATTCATGCCGAGATGTACCGCGACTGGGGTTTGCAGCGGCTGTTCGCGCGCATCGACCACGAGCGGCAGGACGAGCTGGAACACGCCCGGCGGCTGATCGCCCGCATCCTGTTCCTGGGCGGCAAGCCCAATGTGGCGCGCCGGGTGCCGATCGCCGTGGGTGAAGACGTGCCGGCCATGCTGCGCAACGATCTGGACGTGGAATATCGCGTGGCCAAACAGCTGAAAAGCGTGATTGCCGCCTGCGAGAAGGCGCACGACTACGTGACGCGCGACGGGCTGATGGTGCTGCTGGAGGAAACCGAAAACGACCACGCGCACTGGCTGGAGCAGCAGCTGCATCTGATCGAGCTGACCGGTCTTGCCAACTACCAGCAGTCACAGCTGGGCGAGGGTGCCAGCTGAGCCGGGGGGCAATGTGCAGCCACCAACAAACAAGGCCGCCCGTGGGCGGCCTTGTGCATGCAGCGGCGGGCAGCTCAGTCCAGCTGCGAGGTGCAGCACGGGCAGCGGCTGGCCTGCAGCGGAATGCTGGACAGGCAGTAGCGGCATTCCTTGGTGGTGACCGCGGCTGGAGCTTCTTCCTTCTCTTCGCGCTTCAGGCGGTTGATCACCTTCACCAGCATGAAGATGGCGAAGGCCACGATGATGAAGCTCACCAGCGCGTTGATGAACAGGCCGATGTTCAGCGTCACCGCGCCGGCGGCCTTGGCGGCCGCCACCGAGGCGTACGGCCCGGCGGTCTTGGTGCCTTCCTTCAGCACGAAGAACAGGTTGGCGAAATCGACATTGCCGATCAGCAGGCCGATCGGCGGCATGATCACGTCGTCCACCAGCGACTTGACGATGGCGCCGAAGGCGCCACCGATCACCACACCGACGGCCAGGTCGATGACGTTGCCGCGCATGGCGAACTCACGGAATTCCTTGATGATGGACATGGTATAGCCCCCCTTGTTATGGATTGTGGATGAATAATGTCGCTAGTATCGGCAAATTTGCCGCAGATTTGAAGCTGTTCGAACGACGGGCCGCCACCTTGGCTGCAACCGGCGCATGCGGCCAACCCTGGCCGCGGACGCAAAAACGCCCCGGTGCATGCCGGGGCGTCGAAGCGGAAAGCGGGTAGCTTACGGGTGGATTACCAGCGCGGTGAACGGCGGCAGATAGGCCATGGCGGTTACCACCAGGCCCACCAGGCAGGCCAGCGCCAGCGAGTGCAGGAACACAAAGCGCAGGATCACGCCTTCCTTGCCGTAGTACTGGGTGGCGGTGGACGCCACCACGATGGACTGCGCATCGATCATCTTGCCCATCACGCCGCCGGCGGAGTTGGCCGCGGTCATCAGCACCGGCGACAGGCCCAGCTGCTGCGCCGAGGCTTTCTGCAGGCCGCCGAACAGCACGTTGGCCGCAGTGTCGGAGCCGGTGAGCGCCACGCCCAGCCAGCCCAGCAGGGTGCCGAAGAACGGGTACAGCGCGCCGGTGTGCGAGAACGCAAGGCCCAGGGTGATGTCCACGCCGGAGAAGCGGGTAACGTAACCCAGTGCCAGCATGGCCACGATGGTGATCAGCGAGTAGCGCAGCGACCAGAAGGTTTCCTTGTACACCTTCAGCATCTGCAGCGGACGGTAGCCCATGATCAGCGCCGAGATCAGCGCGGCCAGCAGGATGCCGGTGCCGGTGGCGGACAGCAGGTTCAGCTTGTACAGCGCGGCTTCCAGGTGCGGGGCGGTCACTACCGGCGGCATTTTGTAGATCAGGTTATGCAGGCCGGGCCACTTGATTTCCGGTGCGAAGATGCCGTCCAGCACTTTCTTCACCGACGGCGAACCGAAGGCGAATACCGATACCGACAGGATCAGCCACGGCAGCCAGGCGCGGATCACCTCGCCGGTGCTGTAGCCGTGGTGCTTGTCGGCCACGATGGCCTTGGCGCCGTTGGCCGCTTCACCACCCATGGTGCCGGCGGTGGAGGTGTAGATCTCCTTGGGGTGCCACACTTTCAGGAAGGCCACCAGCGCGGCAATGGAGCATACCGAGGCGATCACGGCCACCAGCTCCGGCCCCATGGTGTTGGACACGATCAGCTGCGGAATGGCGAACGAGAGACCTGCCACCAGTACCGCCGGCCAGATGCGCATGGTGTTGCGCCAGCCGCAGAAGGCGATCAGCAGCCAGAACGGCACCAGGATGGCGAACAGCGTCATCTGGCGGCCCACCATGGACGACACCTGCAGCACATCCAGGCCGGTTACCTTGGCCAGGGTGGTGATCGGGGTGCCCAGCGCGCCGTAGGCTACCGGGGCGGTATTGGCGATCAGCGACAGGCCGGAGGCGGCCAGCGGCGAGAAGCCCAGGCCGATCAGCATGGCGCCGGTTACCGCTACCGGGGTGCCGAAGCCGCCGGCACCTTCAAAGAAGGCGCCGAAGCAGAAGGCGATCAGCAGCAGCTGCAGGCGACGGTCGGTGGTGATGCCGGAAATCGATTCGCGCAGGATGGCGAACTGGCCTTTGCGCTCGGTGAGCTGGTACAGAAAGATGACGTTGAGGATGATCCAGCCGATGGGCATCAGGCCGTTGGCCGCACCCAGCAGCGTGGCGCTGGCCGCCATGCTGACCGGCATGCCGAAGATGCCCACCGCCACCAGCAGCGAGGTGGCCAGGCCGAGCAGCGCGGCCTTGTGTGCCTTGACGTGGAAAATACCCAGCGCGCCCAGCAGCACGATGACGGGAATGCCTGCCGCCAGCGTGGACAGCCACGGGTTGCCCAACGGGTCATAAACGTGTGACCACATGCGTTTCTCTCCTTGTTGTGTCGGATGCCGCGGCTGCTTGTCCTTGCTGGCAAGCGGGTTTTACCGCGCATGGGGCGGACTGTAGCGACAGAACAAGGCACTGTCTGTTGGGGCTGCCCCTTGCGGGAAAACCCTTGCCTGCGGGGTGCATGCGGCCAACGTTGGCCGCATGGCCGGCAAAGTGCGGGGCGGGAAAAGCACAAGGCCCGGCATGGCCGGGCCTTGTTGCGCTGGTGTCGCGATAGCCTAGTGGTGATGCAGCGTCAGCGGGTGGGCGCTGAGGCCCACGCTGTCCAGCCGCAGGTAGCCGCCGTGGCCGCCGTGCCAGTCGGCGATGACCCAGCGTTCGCGCACCTCGCCGTTCACCAGGTGTTCGTGGCGCGCCGGGCGGTGGGTGTGGCCGTGGATCAGCGTGGCGCCGGGGTAGGCGGCCAGCAGTGTCTCGATGGCGGCCGGGGTGACGTCGCTGATCTCGGTCATGCCCTGGGTCTGCTTCTTGTGCTCGCTCATGCCGCGCACCTGGCGGGCAATGAT
This sequence comes from Vogesella sp. LIG4, assembly GCF_900090205.1. Taxonomy (NCBI): domain Bacteria; kingdom Pseudomonadati; phylum Pseudomonadota; class Betaproteobacteria; order Neisseriales; family Chromobacteriaceae; genus Vogesella; species Vogesella sp. LIG4. The sequence goes on from NZ_LT607802.1 coordinate 2,436,850, forward strand.
GTGGCGTTCGGCCAGCGGCTTCTGCAGGAAGGCCTGCTGCCAGGCCGGCTGGCGCACCATGGCGCGGAATTGCTGGTAGGCGGCATCGTCGGCGCATTCGCCATCGCCATGCACCAGCAGGTAGCTGCGGCCGTGCACCTGCAGCAGGTGCGGCTCGTCCAGCAGCGTGGCGCCGCTGGCGGCGGCAAAGCCCGGTCCCAGCAGGAAGTCGCGGTTGCCGCGCATCACGTACAGCGGCGTCACGGCGGCGAAGTCGCGCATCGCCGCCAGCATGGCTGCGCTGAACGGGGTGCTGTCGTCGTCGCCCACCCAGTATTCGAACAGATCGCCCAGGATGTAGAGCGCATCGATCCTGCCGCGCCAGTCGGCCAGGGTGCGGGTGAACAATTCGCCCAGCCAGCTGGCCTCGTCGTGCAGATGCAGGTCGGAAATGAAATGGATGGCCATGATCGCTTCGGATTCAAAAAGGGCCGCACAAGGCGGCCCGGGTTCGGCAGGCAGGGATCAGCCCTGGATGATCTCGGCCTTCTCGATCACCACCGCATCCAGCGGCACGTCCTGGTGGCCGCCGGCACGGCCGGTGGCCACGGTCTTGATGCGGTCAACCACGTCCTGGCCTTGTACTACCTGGCCGAATACGCAGTAGCCCCAGCCCTGCATGCTCTCGGTGCGGAAGTCCAGGAAGTCGTTGTCGGCAACGTTGATGAAGAACTGCGCGCTGGCGGAGTGCGGGTCCGGGGTGCGGGCCATGGCGATGGTGTAAGTCTTGTTGGACACACCGTTGTTGGCTTCGTTCTTGATGGTGTCGCGGGTGTCCTTCTGTTCCATGTCGGCGGTAAAGCCGCCGCCCTGGATCATGAAACCGTTGATGACGCGGTGGAAGATGGTGCCGTTGTAGTGGCCGTCCAGCACGTACTGCTCGAAGTTGGCCACGGTTTTCGGGGCCTTGTCGGCAAACATTTCCAGAACGATGTCACCGAAATTGGTCGTCAGCTTGATCATGGGGTAATCCTTGGTTTTGCTCAGGGTTTATAGGTGGCCTTGGTGATGATCACCGGCTCCAGCGGTACATCCGGCATGCCGGAGACAAAGCCGGTGCGTACCTTGGCGATGCGGTTCACCACATCCATGCCGGCGCTAACCTTGCCGAACACGGCGTAGCCCCAGCCTTCCGGTGTCTTGCTGCGGAAGTTGAGGAAGTCGTTGTTGGCCACGTTGATGTAGAACTGCGCGGTGGCCGAATTGGGGTTGAAGGTACGTGCCATGGCAATGGTGCCAATCACGTTCTTCAGGCCGTTGTCGGCCTCGTTGGCGATCGGCGCGCGGGTGGCTTTTTCCACCAGGCTGCTGTTCTGCGCGGTGAAGCCGCCGCCCTGGATCATGAAGCCGTCGATCACGCGATGGAACAGCGTTCCGTTATAGTGGCCGGCTTTCACGTAGGCAATGAAGTTCTCCACCGTCTTGGGAGCATGCGCCGGGTCCAGTTCGATGGTGATCGGGCCCTTGTTGGTGCTCAGTTCGACGCTCGGGGCGGCCAGTGCCGCCAGCGGCAGCATCAGCAGCAGGGAAGACAGCAGTTTTTTCATGCTCGCGTTCCGTGTGGGAAATGACGGCCGGCAGTGTAGCATGGCCGCCGTTTGCCGGCAGCGCGGCCTGTGCGGCGGCCGGGCCGGTCTTGAAGTGCCAGCTTGTAAATATCCTCAAGCTTTAAGCCGGATAGCCGATAAAGCTGACACGCTGTACAAGGATATGAATAGAAGCGGAGCAATACCATGAACCTTACCCGACTGATTCCCGGCCTGCTGGCCGTTGCGGCGCTGAGCGCCTGCGCTGCCACGTCAGACACCCCGGCCGGCCAGCAATGGATGGTTGTGGCTTCGGCGCCTGCGGCCAACCCGCCGGCCAGTGTGGACGAAACGCCGGTTGCCGCCGGCAGCAGCGAGCAGGCGGGTATTGCCCGCCAGCCGACCATGACCCAGAACGGCATCATGCTGGGCGGCGGCTATGCCGGCCCGCTGGCCGAGTCCGGCAGCCCCAAGCCGGAGCAATACAATGCGCTGCGCGTGCGCGTGGTGGGCCATGGCGCGCCACCGGTAGGCAAGGATCTGTCGCTGGTGCAGCGCCGCCTGCTGGCCATGCGTGCTGCCCAGCTGGACGCCTACCGTGCGATGGCGGAACAGGTGCAGGGCTTCAAACTGTCCGGCAATAGCGCGGTGGGCAACCTGGTGGCCACCAATGACAGCTTCCGCGTGTACGTGGATGCCTACCTGCGCGGGGTGCGCCTGCTGTCCACCGACTTCAAGCCGGACGGCAGCAGCGAGAGCATTGCCGAAGTGGTGCTGGACGAAGGCTTCTTCAAGGCTTACCGTACGGCTCTGGCGACCACCGGCAACGTAGCCACCGCCGCCCGCGTGCTGCCGGCCAACGATGGCAGCAAGCTCGGCTGTACCGAGAGCGGCTGCGTCTACGGTGGAGACTTCTACGTTTCGCACTGAGAAATGATGCAAACATCCAGTCTGTTACGCGCCGCCTTCGGGGCGGCGTTTGTTTTGCTGGCACTGCCTGCGATGGCGGAAATCTACCGTGCCGAGGGCATGGCTTCGCTGGAGGTTGGCCGCGTGGCCGCGCGCCAGGCAGCCATCGAGGACGCGCTGCGCCAGATCGCCATCACCCACCAGGGGGCGCTGCAGGGCAGCAGCGAGGTGAACAACGGCGCGGTAACGGCGGAAAGCCTGATGGTGGGCCCGGTAAGCCTGCCGGGCAAGACGCGGGTGATCAGCGAAACCCAGCGTGCCGGCATGCTGATCGTCACCGTGGAACACGATACCGACCCGCCGGGCAATACGGCGGCGCCGGCGCCGAACGAGGGCGGTGTGGCGGCGGCATCGTGCCAGCGCGCGGCGCTGCCGCCGGGGCGCTTCCTGGCGCGGCGCCTGCTGGCCAGCTACTTCCCGCTGCAGCAGCCGATGCAGGCCGGTGACCTGGGCAGCATGGCCAGCTGGTTCCCTGCCGAGCTGGTGCGCCGGCTGAACCAGCAGCGCGACGTGCAGGCGCTGGATGCCGGCAATATGTCGCTGTTCCCGGACGGCAAGGTTCAGGAGCCGATGCAGGCGGCCGATACCGTGCGCGACATCGGCAACCGTGAAGGCGTGCAGTTCGTGCTGGCCGGGCGCATTCTGGATACCAGCGTCACCCGCCGCGAGCCGCGGCCCATCCTGTTCGATCACACCAACGAGGCCGAGCAGGGCATGTACTACACCGGGCCGATGTCCGGCCTGCTGGGCTTCTCCATCAAGCAGGTACCGGTGGAGCGGCGGCTGGTAGTGGAATACTGGCTGTACGATGCGCTAAGCGGCGGCGTGCTGCTGCGCGAGCAGGTGACGCGCGAGGCGCGCGGCAATGTCGCTGTGGATTCCATGCACCTGTTCGATACCGGCACGCTGGCCAAATCGGACTACGGCCGGCTGCTGGACCAGACGCTGACGGCGATTGCCGGCAAGCTGCACGACACCATGCAGTGCCTGCCGTTCAGCAGCCGCGTGGTGCGGGTGGAAGGCGACCGCATCTACCTGTCGGCCGGCGCACTGGATGGCCTGGCGGTGCGCGATCGCCTGCTGCTGTACAAGCCGCGCCCCAACAGCGAGGTGAAGCGGCTGGATGGCAGTGTGCTGGGGGTGCCGGAGCAGGTAGTGGGCGATCTGGAAGTGGAGCAGGTGCAGCCACGGCTGGCCATGGCCCGGCTGCGCAGCAGCAGCCAGAAGGTGCAGGTGGGCGATTGGGTGCGTTTCCCCTTGCGCCCCAATTGACGCTCGTCAGCCAAACAAAATGGCCGCCCGAGGGCGGCCATTTGCATGCGGCCAACTATGCTTAGCCGGACAGCCAGGTATTGGGGTGCGCTTCCAGCCAGGTCTTGATCGACTTGGCGTCGTTCACGCGGGCGGCGGAGCCGTTGGCGTCCAGCAGTACCATGATCATGCGCTGGCTGCCCACCATGGTCTGCATTACCAGGCAGCGGCCGGCTTCTTCGATGTAGCCGGTCTTGGACAGGGCGATGTCCCATACGCCCTCGCGCACCAGCGGGTTGCTGTTCTTGTAGTGCAGCACGCGGTTGCCGCGCGGGTGGGCATCGTATTCCGCGGTGGTGGTGAACTGGCGGATCAGCGGGTAGTTGTAGGCCGCTTTCACCATGCGTACCAGGTCCATGGCGGTGGAAGTGTTGCGCACGTCCAGGCCGGTGGCGTCATGGAATTCGGTATTGTGCATGCCCAGAGACTTGGCCTTGCGGTTCATCTGGGCGATGAAGGCTGCCTTGCCACCCGGGTAGGTGCGAGCCAGCGAGGCGGCGGCACGGTTTTCCGACGACATCAGTGCCAGCAGCAGCATTTCATGGCGGCTCAGCGTGGAGCCGACGGCCAGGCGAGAAGTGGTACGCTTGATGCGGTCAACCTCGTCGTCGCTGATGGTGATGCTGTCATCCAGCGGCAGGTTGGCATCCAGCGTCACCATGGCGGTCATCAGCTTGGTGATGGAGGCAAACGGCTGTATCTGGTTGGCGTTTTTTTCGTAAACCAGTTGGCCGGATTCGGCGTCAACCACGGCTACCGAGTGCGAGCTCAGGCGAGGGCCGGAGGTCGTGGCCGCAAGGCTGACTTTTTGCGAGGCGTCAGCCACCAGCGGTGCGCCGGCCAGGCAAATCAGCATGGCCAAAGTTCTTAGCATCATGATAGGGCTCCAGATGCGTGCTTGTTTGTGATTCGATATTCCAATTTTAAATTGAAATAAAGCAGTTGTGCGGGAGAAATTGTTCCGCCGGCCATGACTGGCGCGGTTTTCAGCTACAATCCGCGTGACATACGAGTGAGAAACCATGGTAGTGACTTATCCCGGCAGCCCGTTCCGGCTGCACCAGCCTTTTCCGCCCGCCGGCGATCAGCCCACCGCCATCGCCGGTCTGGTCGAAGGCTTGTCCGATGGACTGAGCTACCAGACCTTGCTGGGCGTTACCGGTTCCGGCAAGACGTATACCATGGCCAATGTCATCGCGCAGACTGGTCGGCCGGCCATCATCATGGCGCACAACAAAACGTTGGCCGCACAGCTGTACAGCGAGATGCGCGAGTTCTTTCCCGAGAATGCCGTCGAGTATTTCGTCTCCTACTACGATTATTACCAGCCGGAAGCCTATGTGCCGAGCCGGGATCTTTTCATCGAAAAGGATTCCAGCATCAACGAGCACATCGAGCAGATGCGGCTGTCGGCCACCAAGAGCATTCTGGAGCGGCCCGACTGCGTGATCGTGGCCACCGTGTCCGCCATCTACGGTATCGGCGACCCGTCCGAATACCATCAGATGATCCTGCACCTGAAGGAAGGCGAGACCACGCCGCAGCGCGAGATCATCAGCCGGCTGACGGCGATGCAGTACGACCGCAACGACATGGACTTCGCCCGCGGCACCTTCCGCGTGCGCGGCGACGTGATCGACATCTTCCCGGCGGAAAGCAACGACACCGCGCTGCGCGTCAGCCTGTTCGACGACGAGGTGGAAACGCTCACCCTGTTCGACCCGCTCACCGGCGTCACCAAGCAGCGGGTGGGCCGCTTCACCGTGTACCCGGGCAGCCACTACGTGACGCCGCGCGACACCGTGCTGCGCGCCTGCGACAAGATCAAGGACGAGCTGCGCGAGCGCATCGAGTGGTACCACAAGGAAGGCAAGCTGGTGGAGGCGCAGCGCATTGAACAGCGCACCCGTTTCGACCTGGAAATGCTGTACGAGATGGGCTTCTGCAAGGGCATCGAGAACTACTCGCGGCACTTTTCCGGCCGCGCGCCGGGCGAGGCGCCGCCGACGCTGATCGACTACCTGCCCAAGAACGCGCTGATGTTCATCGACGAGAGCCACGTCACCGTGCCGCAGGTGGGCGCCATGTACAAGGGCGACGCGGCGCGCAAGCAGAACCTGGTGGATTACGGCTTCCGCCTGCCGTCGGCGGTGGACAACCGGCCACTGAAATTCCATGAATTCGAAAGACTGATGCCGCAGGCGGTGTTCGTGTCCGCCACGCCATCCGACTACGAGCACCAGCACGCTGGCCAGGTGGTGGAGCAGGTGGTGCGGCCAACCGGCCTGGTGGACCCGGTGATCGAGATCCGCCCGGTATCCACCCAGGTGGACGACCTGCTGTCCGAGATCCAGCTGCGCATCGGCCAGGGCGAGCGGATATTGGTGACCACGCTGACCAAGCGCATGGCGGAGCAGCTGGCCGACTACTACACCGAACACGGCGTGAAGGTGCGCTACCTGCACTCCGATATCGATACCGTGGAGCGGGTGGAAATCATCCGCGACCTGCGCCTGGGCATGTTCGACGTGCTGATCGGCATCAACCTGTTGCGCGAGGGCCTGGACATTCCGGAGGTGAGCCTGGTGGCGATCCTGGATGCCGACAAGGAAGGCTTCCTGCGCAGCGAGCGCAGCCTGATCCAGACCATAGGCCGCGCGGCGCGCAACCTCAATGGCAAGGCGCTGCTGTATGCCGACCGGGTGACCAACTCCATGCAGCGCGCCATCGACGAAACCGAGCGCCGTCGCGCCAAGCAGCTGGCGTTCAACGCCGAGCACGGCATCGTGCCGCAGGGCGTGAGCAAGAAGATCAAGGACATCATCGACGGCGTCTACCACGACAAGGCGCAGGAGCGGCAGAAGCTGACCGAAACCGCGCGCGTGGCGATGATGGACGAAAAGGCGCTGGCCAAGGAAATCAAGCGGCTGGAAAAAGCCATGCTGGAAGCAGCGCGCAACCTGGAGTTCGAGCAGGCCGCCAAACTGCGCGACGAGCTGAAGGTACTCAAGGAACAAGCCTGGCTGAGCGACCTGTAAGGCCGGCCAAGGGGGAAACATGCAAGGCAAGCTGCGAATATTGATGGTGTGCATGGGCAATATCTGCCGTTCGCCAACCATGGAAGGCGTGTTGCGCGCCAGGTTGGCCGCATACGGTCTGCAGGATCGCATCGAGGTGGATTCCGCCGGCACCCACGACTACCACATCGGCCGCGCGCCAGACCCGCGCAGCGTGGCCGCCGCCGCCCAGCGCGGCTATGATCTGTCCGCGTTGCGGGCGCGGCAGGTGCAGGCGGCGGATTTCAGCGCCTTCGATTTCGTGCTGGCGGCCGACCGCGACAACCTGGCCAATCTGCAACGGCTGCGCCGCGGGCAGGGAGTGGAACCGCAGCTGCTGTTGTCGATACTGGAAGCTGACGCCGAGGTGCCGGACCCGTACTATGGCGGCCCGCAGGGTTTTGAAGACGTGCTGGACCTGGTGGAGGCCGCCTGCGATGCCTGGTGCCGACGCTGGCAGCAGCACCTGCGCGGCTGAGCGGTCGGGTGCCGATACGGAAACAGTATGAACAACGCCCCAAAAAAACATGATGCGCAACCACTGACGGTAGCGCCCAGCCATACGGCGGATGTCATCCTGCATCGTCAGCCGGTGCGTGCCTCGGTAGGCAAGCTGCCGCTGATCGCCATCGGTTCCTCCACCGGCGGCACCGAAGCGCTGCGCGTGCTGCTGAGCGGCTTGCCGCTGGACATGCCGCCCATCGTGGTAACCCAGCACATGCCGGAGATGTTCACCAAGTCGTTCGCCACCCGGCTGGATTCGCTGTGCCGGCTGAGGGTCAAGGAGGCGGAGGACGGCGAGCGGCTGCACCCCGGCACGGTATACATCGCGCCCGGCCATTCGCATCTGCTGGTCAAATCCACCAATGGCATCGGCTATGCCGCCTGCCTGCACCCGGGGCCGCCGGTGAACCGCCACAAGCCGTCGGTGGACGTGCTGTTCCGCTCTGCGGCCAACGTGGCCGGCAAGCACTGCATCGGCGTGATCCTCACCGGCATGGGCCGCGACGGTGCCGCCGGCATGCTGGAATTGCGCGAGGCCGGTGCCATCAACATCGCCCAGGACGAAGCCAGCTGCGTGGTGTTCGGCATGCCCAAGGAGGCCATTGCCAGCGGCGGGGTGCACGAGGTGCTGCCGCTGCAGAACATCGCCAGCCGGCTGATTGCCCTGTGCGGCGGCCGCTGACGGCTGCCGTAACGAAAATGGAATACAACAATAAATGAAACGCTTGCCTGTTTTGGTGGTGGAAGACGATCTGGATCTGCGCGAGGCGCTGGTCGATACCCTGATGCTGGCCGGCTTCCAGGTAGTGGAAGCGGCCGATGGCGGGGCGGCGCTGGAGGTACTGCAGCACGAGCCGGTGGGGCTGGTGATCTCCGATGCACAGATGCAGCCGATGGACGGCTACAGCCTGTTCTTCCAGATCAAGGATCGCTACCCGGGGCTGCCTTTCATTCTGATGACCGCCTACGGTGTGATCGAGCGCGCCATCGAACTGCTGCGCGCCGGCGCCAGCCACTACCTGCTCAAGCCGTTCGAGCCGCAGCAGCTGATCGCCGAGGTGGGGCGCTTCGTGCTGGATGCGCCGGAAGTCAGTGCCGACACACTGGTGGCGGAATCGCCGGCCATGCGCAAGCTGCTGTCCATTGCCAGCCGGGTGGCACCCAGTGATGCCAGCGTGCTGATCAGCGGCCCCAGCGGCGCCGGCAAGGAGGTGCTGGCGCGCTTCATGCATCAGCACTCGCGGCGTCAGGACGGCCCCTTCATCGCGGTGAACTGCGCAGCGATACCGGACAACCTGCTGGAATCCACGCTGTTCGGCCATGAGAAGGGCGCCTTTACCGGCGCCACTGCCAGCCTGCCCGGCAAGTTCGAGCAGGCGCAGGGCGGCACCATCCTCTTGGACGAGATTACCGAGATGCCGCTACCGCTGCAGGCCAAGCTGCTGCGTGTGCTGCAGGAGCGTGAAGTGGAGCGGGTGGGCGCAACTCGCACCATCAAGCTGGATATCCGCGTGCTGGCGACCAGCAACCGCGACATCCAGGCCGAGGTGGCCGCCGGGCGCTTCCGCGAAGACCTGTACTTCCGGCTGAATGTGTTCCCCTTGCAACTGCCGGGCCTGGCCGGAAGGCCAGAGGATATTCTGCCTCTGGCACGGAAATTGCTCAAAAAACATGCCGACGCGGTAGGCAAGTCCAATTTGACACTTGGCAAGGATGCCGAACGAGAATTGACTGCCTATAGTTGGGAAGGTAACATCCGCGAGCTAGATAATGTGATGCAGCGGGCGGCAATTCTTGCCGCCGGGACGGCGGTTTTTGCCGCTGACCTCATGCTGCAGTCTGTCTTGCCGGAGCAGTTGTCTGCCTTGCCCGAACCCCTGGAGCAGCCAGGCGCGGTGGATCAGGCGATGGACATGCGGTCCATCGAAAAAAGACATATTCTGGAAGCGCTGGAAGCCGTGGGCGGGGTCAAGAAGTTGGCCGCAGAACGCCTGGGCATCAGCGAGCGCACATTGCGCTACAAGCTGCAGCGCTACCGGGAAGAAGATGGTGACGTCATCTGATATTCAGGTGGCAACAGACAGGTAGAGACCAACATGTCTACGCAAGGCATTAACCAGTTGCTGGGTGATCTGAAGGCGATGTCGGCGCTGGCCGCCGGCAAGCAGGCGGATGCGCCGGCGGCGGCACCGGAAGTGGACTTTTCTTCGGTGCTGCAGTCAACGCTGGAGCAGGTCAACCAGGTGCAGCAAACCTCCCAGGAACTGCAAAAGCGCTTCGAGCTGGGGGAACAAGGGGTCAACATCCAGGACGTGATGGTGACCATGCAGAAAGCCAGCCTGAGCTTCCAGACCATGGTGCAGGCTAGAAACAAACTGGTTTCGGCCTACCAGGAAATCATGAATACGCAAGTGTAGCCCCGCTGGATGGCTTGCCAGCAGCGGTAAACCTATAACGAAACCACCACTGTATGGCTGATCTGGTAGACAACGCTACGCCTGCCTGGAGAGTGCGCCTCAATGAAATGACGGCGCGCTTCAATGCACTTCCCAATAATCGCAAAATCCTGCTCTTCGCCGCGGTTGCCGCGGTGTTGTCCATTGCCATTGCCCTGGCGGCATTCAACCGCGACCCCGCATACAAGATACTGTTCACCGGCCTGGCCGATGCCGACGGCGGCCAGATCACGGCTGCGCTGCAGCAGATGAACGTGCCCTACCAGCTTGGCGAGGGCGGCCTGATCTCGGTGCCTAGCGACAAGGTGTACGACGTGCGCCTGCGCCTGGCGTCGCAAGGTCTGCCCAAGGCCGGCGGTGTCGGTTTCGAGCTGATGGACAAGCAGAAATTCGGCATCAGCCAGTTTGCCGAGCAGGTGAACTACCAGCGCTCCATCGAGGGCGAGCTGGCGCGCACCATCGAATCCATCGCCGCGGTGGATAGCGCCCGCGTGCACCTGGCCATTCCCAAGCAAAGCGTGTTCGTACGTGACCAGCAGCTGCCCACCGCCTCGGTGATGCTGACGCTGCGCGGTGGCCGCATTCTGGATGCCGGGCAGATCGCCGGCATCGTGCACCTTGTCTCCAGTGCGGTGCCCAACCTGCCGGTAAGCAATGTGTCGGTGGTCGACCAGGACGGCAACCTGCTGTCTACGGTGCAGGATGGCGGCAATGCCGGCATGGACCGCCGCCAGCTGACTTTCGTGCGCCAGATCGAAGGCGACTACGCCAAGCGAATCGAGGCCATCCTGGAGCCGATCTTCGGCCACGGCAATGCCCGGGCGCAGGTTACCGCCACGGTGGATTTCTCCGAGGTGGAGCAGACCTCGGAAACCTATCGGCCCAACTCCACGCCGAACCCGTCCGCTACCCGCAGCCAGCAGATTCTGGAAACCCTGGGCAAGGATGCCGGCCTGCCGTCCGGCGTGCCGGGCGCCATGAGCAACCAGCCGCCCGGCGCCGCCTCGGCGCCGCTGACCCTGCCGCCGGGCGCGGCACCGGGTACCGCCACCCTGTCCGGCCTGCCGATGAACAATGCTTCCGGCGGGGTGCATCGCGAGATCACCACCAACTACGAAGTCGACAAGACCATTCAGCACACCAAGCTGCCGCAGGGCAATATCAAGCGCCTGACCGCGGCAGTGGTGGTGAACTACAAGATGGTGCCGGACAACAACGGCGAAGCCAAGCCGACGCCGATGTCTGCCAAGGAATACCAGCAGATAACCAATCTGGTTAAGGAAGCGGTTGGCTATAATCAGGATCGCGGCGACTCGGTCAACGTGGTCAACGCCAGCTTTGCCGAAACCGTGCCCACGGTCACCACCAAGGACAAGCTGATTGAGTATGCGTCGGACAATGCGGCCAACCTGATCAAGTACGGTCTGCTGGGCATTGCCGTGCTGTACCTGCTGTTTGGCGTGGTGCGACCGATCATGCGCGATGTGATGAAGCCTGCGCCGGTGGTGCCGGAAGGGGTCGAGGGCGAGATGGCGGCTACCGGTGGCCGCCTGCTGGCGGTGGCCGGCGAGGAGGGCGAGGGTGAGCGTGGCGCCAACGGCGAAGAGAAAGACCAGTCGCGCCGACAGTACGATATCAAGCTGCAGTCTGCGCGCGAGCTGGTAAGAACCGATCCGCGCATGGCCGCCCAGATCATCAAGGAATGGATTGCTTCCGATGAGTGATGCCGGTATTCGCCGCAGCTCCGTGCTGCTGTTCAGCCTGGGGCAGGCCGAGGCCATCGAGGTCTTCAAGTACCTGGGGCCGAAAGAGGTGCAGAAGCTGAGCCTGGCCATGTCGGGGCTCAGCAACCTCAGCCACGAGGAAGTGGAAAAGGTCGTTGGCCAGTTCGAGGAAGAATACGCGGCGCGCGCCAACTTCGGCGCCACCGACGAATACCTGCGCAACGTGCTGATCGAAGCGCTGGGGCCGGACAAGGCGGCCAACCTGCTGGACAAGATCCTGCAGGGCAACGATCACAGCGGTATCGAAAGCCTGAAGTGGATGGACCCGTCCTCCGCCGCCGACCTGATCCGCAACGAGCACCCGCAGATCATCGCCACCATCATGGTGCACCTGGACCCGGACCTGTCCAGCGCCATCCTGGCCTACTTCCCGGAGCGGCTGCGCAACGAGGTGCTGATTCGTACCGCCACGCTGGAAGGCGTGCAGCCGCAGGCATTGCGCGAATTGAACGACGTGCTGACCCAGCTGCTGTCCGGTTCCGACCGCATCAAGAAGAGCGCGGCCGGCGGCGTGGGCATGACGGCGGAAATCCTCAACTTCCTGGGCTCCAACGTGGAAGCCTCGGCGCTGTCCTATATCCGCGAGTACGACCCGGAGCTGGCGCAGCGCATCCAGGACAAGATGTTCGTGTTCGACAACCTGCTGGAGATCGACGACCGTTCCATCCAGACCATTCTGCGCGAAGTGCAGTCCGATTCGCTGGTGGTGGCGCTCAAGGGCACCAGCCAGGAACTCAAGGACAAGATCTTCCGCAATATGTCGAGCCGGGCGGCGGAGATGCTGCGCGACGACCTGGAATCCAAGGGGCCGGTCAAGCTGTCGGAAGTGGAAGCCGAGCAGAAGGAAATTCTCAAGATCGTGCGCAGGCTGGCCGACGAAGGCCAGATCGTGCTAGCAAGCAAGGGTGGAGACGAGGGCCTTGTCGAATAACAATGTGATTCCGGCCGAGTCGCTGGGGCAGTGGAAGTCCTGGCAGTTTGGCGAGTTGGGCGAACAGCCCGCCGCAGCGCAGCCGCAGCCGGAAAGCGACCCGGAAACCAGCGAACCCCCTGCACAGGGGGTTTCTGCATTGGAGCCTGCAGAGGGTGAAGCGGCGCCGGCGGAGGAGGCCGAGCTGGAAGAAGCGCCGCTGGCTTACCCGACGGCGGCCGAGCTGGAGGCTATCCACCAGGAGGCGTGGCAGGCCGGCTTCGATGCCGGGCAGCAGGAAGGCTTGCAGCAGGGGCGTGCGGTTGGTGAAACCAGCGCGCAGAACGAGGCCAATGCCCGTTTTGCCGAGCATTGGCAGCCGCTCGCAGCGATGCAGCAATCGTTCGAGCAACAGCTGCAGCTGCTGGGCGAGGAGCTGTCGGCGGATGTGCTGGTGCTGGCGGTGGAGCTGGCCGAGCGCATTGTGGCCACGCGCATTGAGGTGGACCCGGAGCAGATGCTGCCATTGCTGCAGCAGGCGCTGGAGGAGATCGGGCAGGGGCTGCAACAGGCACGCATCCGGGCCAATCCGGCCGATATCGAGGTTATCGAAGCCTTTGCGGCCAACGCCTACCCCGGGGTGAGCTGGCAGTGGCTGCCGGACGAGGCTGTGGAGCGTGGCGGCTGCGTGATCGACACCCCACAGCGCAAGATCGACCTTGGCCTGCCGCAACGCCTGCAGCTGCTGCGGCGGGCGCTGGGAGTGCAGGATGAGTGAGCTGCTGCTCGATCAGCGCCGCTTTTTGCAGTCCTGCCGCGAGGCGGCGGCCCAGGTGCCGCTGTGGCAGGTGCAGGGCCAGCTGGTGCGTGTCACCGGCCTGGTGATGGAGGCGATCGGCCTGCGCCTGCCGGTGGGCAGTGCCTGCACGGTGGAGGTGGCGCCGGGGCACCAGGTGGAAGCCGAAGTGGTCGGCTTTGCCGAAGACCGCTTGTTCCTGATGCCGCTGACCAATATCCAGGGCCTGCTGCCCGGCACACCGGTGAAGCCGGTGGTATCGTTCCAGCCGCCCGACTACCAGCAAAGCGGCGTCAAGCCCGAGGTCAATGGCCCGCTGGGGCGGCAGGTGCCGGTAGGCACCAGCCTGCTGGGGCGGGTGCTGGATTCGCTGGGGCGGCCGCTGGACGGCAAGGGCCCGGTGTACCCGGATGCCTATTTTCCGCTGTACAGCCAGCCGCTGAACCCCTTGCACCGTACCCCGGTGCACGACGTGCTGGACGTGGGCGTCAAGGCCATCAACGGCCTGCTCACCGTTGGCCGCGGCCAACGTCTGGGCCTGTTTGCCGGCTCCGGCGTCGGCAAGTCGGTACTGCTGGGCATGATGGCGCGCTTCACCCGCGCCGACGTGGTGGTGGTGGGGCTGATCGGCGAACGCGGCCGCGAGGTGAAGGACTTCATCGAAAACATCCTGGGTGAGGAAGGGCTGGCGCGCTCGGTGGTGGTGGCGGCGCCGGCCGACATGCCGCCGCTGATGCGCCTGCATGGCTCTGCCTACGCCACCGCGCTGGCGGAATACTTCCGCGCCCAGGGGCTGGACGTGCTGCTGCTGATGGATTCGGTAACCCGTTATGCCATGGCGCAGCGCGAGATCGCACTGGCCATCGGCGAGCCGCCGGTGAGCAAGGGGTACCCGCCTTCGGTGTTCGCCAAGCTGCCGCAGCTGATCGAACGCGCCGGCAACGGCGAGGATGGTGGCGGTTCGATTACCGCCTTCTATACCGTGCTGTCGGAGGGGGATGACCAGCAGGATCCGATCGCCGACTCGGCGCGGGCGATTCTGGATGGTCACTTCGTGCTGTCGCGTGAGCTGGCAGAGTCAGGCCACTACCCGGCCATCGATATCGAGCAGTCCATCTCGCGGGTGATGGTGGACGTGGTCAGCCGCTCGCATATGGATTCGGCGCGGCGCTTCAAGCAACTGTTCTCGCGCTATCAGCGCAGCCGCGACCTGATCAGCGTGGGGGCTTATGTGCCGGGCTCGGACCCGATGCTGGACGAGGCGATTCGCCGCCACAGCCAGATGGTGTCGTTCCTGACCCAGTCCATGCACGAGAATGTCGATTTTTCCGCCTGCAGCAACCTGCTGGGCGAGACCCTGGCCGGCTGAGCTGACGAGCATCGGCCATGAGCAAGTTCGCCCTGCTGCTACGCCTTGCCAACGACCGCCTGGACGCGGCGGCCGAGCGCATGCGCAAGGCGCAGCAGGCACAGCTGCAGGCGCAGCAGATGCTGCAGCAGCTGGAAGGCTTCATTGCCGATTACCAGCAACGCATGTTGCAGAGCGGGCAGGCCGGCATGTCGATAGCGCAGTGGCAGGATTACCGCCTGTTCATGCAGAAGCTGGACGACGCCCGCGAGCAGCAGCTGGGCCAGGTGGAATTGAGCGCGCAACGTTTCATGGTGGAAAAGCAGGCCTGGCTGCAGGAGCGGCGCAAGCTCAAATCCTTCGAGGTGCTGCAAAAGCGCGAGGAGCAGCGGGCCGCCCTGGGGCAGAAGCGTCGCGAGCAAAAGACGCTGGACGAGTTTGCCGCGCGCATCAAGAAGTCCTGAACGCCCTGGCACGCAATCTGCTTTATCCGCGCATCCAGTCAATGAGGGCGAGCTGCCATGGCCCATGCAATCACTTCCGCTAAAGGTCTTGCCGTAACCCTGCAGGCCGCCAGTGCCGCCACGGGTAATGCCGCCGGTGCTGGCGCACAGCCGAACGACAACAGCGTGTTCTCCCAGCTGCTGACCCAGCTGCAGCCGCTGATGACAGCCAACGGCAGCAGCCTGCCACAGCTGGACAGCCTGCTGGCGGATGGCAAGTCTGGCGCTGCGGCCGACAAGCTGCTGCTGAGCAGCACACTGTCGGGTGACGGCCAGGGCACGGTGGATGCCGCTTCGCTTGCCCAGATGCTGCAGAGCATGATGGCGGCGGCGCAGCCGGCAACGGCGGCCGAGGATGCCGGACGGCAGCAATTGCCAGCAGCGGCAGGAATTGCCGCTCAACTGGAGTCATTGCCGTTGACCATGCAGCAGAGCGGCCAGGCGGGCAATCTGCTGCACGCGGATGTGAAACCGGCGGCTACCGAACAGACCACTGTGTCGGGAGCATCGGGGCTGCAGCAGGCGCTGAAGCAACTGGCCGACAGTTTGCAGGCTGCGCAGTCCGGTGCGCCGGCCGCCACACCGGCAGCGTCTTCCGGCCTGGCGGCAGCCAAGGGCAAGGAAGTGCTGCCGGACGATGTGCGGCTGATGTTCCGCGCCGAAGGCCGCCTGGAGCGCGACGACACCCAGCCTCTGGATGGCAAGCTGCTGGCCGGCCAGGCCGGGGCACTGGCCGCCGGCAGCGCGTCGCAGCCGGTGCAGACCAACCCGGCCACGCAGGAAATCAGCCAGCCGATGACCCGCGACAGCAGCGCCTGGCGGCAGGCATTTGCCGACAAGGTCAGCAATATGGTGCAGCTGAAGCTGGATTCCGCCAGCATTAAAGTCACGCCTGAACATCTCGGCCCACTGGATATCTCGATCAGCTTCGATTCGCAAAACAAGGCGCAGATCAGCGTGGTTGCGGCCAACCATGCCGCGCGCGAGATCGTGGCCAGCGGCTTGCCGCAGCTGGGCAAGATGCTGGAGCAGTCCGGCATCCAGCTGGGCAACGTGGAGGTCAGCTCGCAGCAGCAGTTTGCCCGCCAGCAGGATCAGCAGTGGCAAGGCCAGCAACAGGGGCGCCAGCGCCAGCAGCAGCGCGATGGCTACACCCCGCAGGCGGACGATATGCTGGCCGGCGCCGGGGCAGTGGATGCCGCGGCGGCGGTGGGCACATCGGATCAGCTGAGTATTCGCGCCTGATATAAAGTGCTTTTCGCAGGCAGCTCTGTTCAACCGGCGTGGAAATGGAGAAAATAGTACGTAACGATTTCCCGCTAGCGAGTTGACCAGAAAATGGCTGAAAAGAAGGAAGAAACCAAGGCCCCCGTGGCCGCTGCGCCGGCAGGTGGCAACAAGAAGCTGATGATCATTGTCATCGTGCTGCTGGTGGTGCTGCTGGCAGCCATTGGCGGGCTGGCGACCTATCTGATCCTGGGGCAGTCGCATGCTCCTGCATCTGCCAGCGCTGCGCATGCCGAAGAGGCCAAGCCGAAGAAAGAGAAAAAGGAAGGTCCGCCGATTTTCGAAAAGCTGGATTCCTTTGTCGTCAACCTGACGGGTGGGCCCACCGCGCCTATGCTGCAGGTAGAGATGCAGGCGGAACTGTCCAACGAAGAGGCCAAGAACAATTTCAAGGCCTACACGCCCAAGATTCGCAGCGCAGTCATCCTGTTGCTGTCTTCCAAGAGTGAGCAGGAGCTGTCCACACCGGATGGCAAGGTCAAGCTGCGTGCCCAGATCAAGCGCATCATGAACGAGGCGATGGACGCCGCCGATACCGAGCCGGTGGAAGGGGTGATGTTCACTTCCTTCATCATTCAGCAGCAGTAACACGGCAAGCGAGCTATGGCCGACGAGATCCTGTCCCAGGAAGAGGTAGACGCGCTACTGCGCGGTGTTACCGGGGAAGAGGAAGATGATGGCGATTCCGGCGACGGAAGCACGATACGCTCCTACGACATCGGTCGGCAGGAGCGTATCGTCCGTGGCCGCATGCCGACGCTGGAAATCATCAACGAGCGTTTTGCCCGTAACCTGCGCATCGGTTTCTTCAACTTCATCCGCCGCAATGCCGAAATTTCGGTAGGGCCGGTGCGGGTGCAGAAGTACAGCGAGTTCATCCGCAACCTGGTGGTGCCCACCAACCTCAACCTGGTACATATCAAGCCGCTGCGTGGCACCGGCCTGCTGATTTTCGACCCGGACCTGGTGTTCCTGGTGGTGGACAACCTGTTTGGCAGCGATGGCCGCTTCCACGTGCGGGTGGAAGGCCGCGACTTCACGCCTACCGAGCAGCGCATCATCCAGAAACTGCTGGAAGTGGTGTTCACCGAGTACCAGAAAGCGTGGGAGCCGGTGTACCCGATCGAGTTCGGCTATATCCGCTCCGAGATGAACACCCAGTTCGCCAACATCGCCACGCCCACCGAAGTGGTGGTAGCGGTGACTTTCCACATCGAACTGGGCGCCGGCGGTGGCGACTTCCACGTCTGCCTGCCGTACTCGATGGTGGAGCCGCTGCGCGACCTGCTGGCCAGTACCATGCAGGCCGACCGTACCGAGGTGGACAACCGCTGGGTCAACCTGATGCAGCGCCAGGTACAGGCGGCGGAGGTGGAACTGGTGGCAACGCTGGCCCAGGCCAAGATTACCCTGGGGCAGATACTGAACCTGAAGGAAGGGGACGTCGTGATGGTGGACGTTCCGGAAAAGATCGTGGCGGATGTATCGGGAATCCCGGTATTGTCCTGCACCTATGGCACGGTTTCGGGCAACTACGCGTTGAAGGTGGAAGAAATTCTGGCCGGCGCGCACGACCTGGCCGACATGCCCAATGGAGAAAACGAAAATGGCTGAAGAACAAGGCTTTGACCCGGATTCCGTCGCCGGCATGGAAGGCGGCGGCGACGATGTCATGGATGACTGGGCCGCCGCCATGGCGGAGCAGGAACAGGCTGACAGCACTGCCGCAGAAGTGAAGCCGGCCACCTCGCTGTTCCAGGATTTTTCCGCTGCCGCCGGTGCGCAGTCGGTGCCGCAGAACCTGGACATGATCCTGGATATCCCGGTACAGCTGACCGTGGAGCTGGGGCGCACCAAGATCGCCATCCGCAACCTGCTGCAACTGGCGCAGGGCTCGGTGGTGGAGCTGGATGGCCTGGCCGGCGAGCCGATGGACGTGCTGGTGAACGGCTGTCTGATCGCCCAGGGCGAAGTGGTGGTGGTGAACGACAAGTTCGGTATCCGCCTGACCGATATCATTACCCCGGCGGAGCGCCTGCGCCGGCTGCAAAAATAATCATGTTACGCATTCTGTTCTGTTTGCTGCTTGCTGCGCCCGCGTTCGCGGCCCCTCCCGCAGAGGGGCCGTCGCCGTTATGGGGCATGTTGCAGGTCATCTTCGGCCTGCTGCTGGTACTGGCTGCCATTGTCGGCATTGCCTGGTTCTTCCGCCGCTTTTCCATGGGCGCCATGCTGGGCCGCATCCAGCCGGCGCGGGTGGTCAGCGGGGTGATGGTCGGCCCGCACGAGCGGGTGGTGATCGTGGAGCTGGCCGAGGAGTGGCTGGTGCTGGGGGTGACCTCGCGCAACGTCAACCTGCTGAAAACCATGCCCAAACCGGAAGGCAGCGATGCCGGCCAGCCTGCGGCCAACCCGCCGTTCGCGCAGTGGCTGGCCACGGCCATGGACAAGGCCCGCAAGCGCCAGGGGGACGGCGACAAATGAAATGGAAGTTGAGTTTCGGCCTGCTGCTGTCGCTATTGCCGGCCGCGGTGTGGGCTGCTGGCCTGCCGATGATGACCAGTACCCCGGCAGCGGGGGGCGGGCAGAACTATTCGCTCAGCCTGCAGATGCTGCTGCTGATGACCGGCCTGAGCTTCATCCCGGCCATGGTGCTGATGATGACGGCGTTCACCCGCATCATCATCGTGCTGTCGCTGCTGCGCCAGGCGCTGGGTACCGTGCAGTCGCCACCCAACCAGGTGATGATAGGACTGGCGCTGTTCCTGACCGTGTTCGTGATGGCGCCGACGCTGGACGAGGTGTACACCAAGGCCTGGGTGCCGCTGTCCGAGGACAAGATATCCTTCCAGCAGGCGGCGGATGAAGCCGCCAAGCCGATGAAGGCCTTCATGCTGACGCAGACGCGCGAGAAGGATCTGGCGTTCTTCATCGAGATTTCCAAGTCGCCGCCGCCGGCCACCAAGGCCGATGTGTCGTTGAAGACCCTGGTGCCGGCGTTTGCGATCAGCGAGCTGAAAACCGCGTTCCAGATCGGCTTCATGATCTTCATCCCCTTCCTGATCATCGACCTGGTGGTGGCCAGCATTCTGATGGCGATGGGCATGATGATGGTGTCTCCGGTGATGATCTCGCTGCCGTTCAAGATGATGCTGTTCGTGCTGGTGGATGGCTGGACCTTGCTGATGGGCTCGCTGGTGCAGAGCTTCGGCACGCATTGAAGGAAACGACATGACGCCGGAAACCGTCATCAACCTGGTGCAGAACGCACTGTACGTGCTGATCCTGGTGGCTGCGCCACCGTTGGCCGCATCGTTGCTGGTGGGCCTGCTGGTGAGCATCCTGCAGGCGGCCACCCAGATCAACGAAATGACGCTGACCTTCATCCCCAAGCTGCTGGCCATGTTCCTGGTACTGGTGCTGGCCGGGCCGTGGATGCTGACTACCCTGCTGGACTACATGACGCGGCTGTTCCAGAGCATCCCCAGCGTCATCGGCTGACCGCTGCCAACGCATGCTGACGTTCAGCGATACCCAGATCAGCGCATTTCTGGCCTACTTCCTGTGGCCGTTCGCACGTATTGTCGGCCTGATGCTGGCCGACCCGCTGCTGTCCTCGCGCAGCATTCCGCGCCGCTTCAAGGCCGGCTTCGCGTTGCTGCTCACCCTGCTGCTGGCGCCCATCCTGCCGCCGTTGCCGGCCATTCCGGTGTTGTCGGCGCCGGGCACGCTGCTGGTGGTGCAGCAGCTGCTGATCGGCATCATCATCGGTAGCGCGATGCGCATCGTGCTTACCGGGGTGGAAATGGCTGGCTTCCTGATGGGCACCCAGATGGGCCTGGGCTTTGCCATGTTCTTCGACCCGCAGCATTCGGCACAGGTGCCGGCGGTGTCGCGGGTGCTGTCCATCTTTGCCACCCTGGTGTTCTTGAGTTTTGACGGTCACCAGGTACTGCTGTCCGCCCTGGCCGACAGCTTCCAGAGCTTTCCCATTGGCACCACGCTGCCGCCGTCCAGCCTGCGCGAGGTGGCAATCTGGGGCGGCAAACTGTTTGCCTGGGGAGTGTGGCTGTCGCTGCCGGTGGTGGGCTGCCTGCTGGTGGTCAACCTGGCCATCGGCGTGATGACGCGGGCGGCGCCGCAGTTCAATATTTTCTCCTTTGGTTTTCCGCTGACGCTGATCATCGGCTTCATCGCGATGTACCTGAGTCTGCCGCTGCTGGAGCCGGCAATCAGCCAGCTTTACCGCGAAGCGTTCGACTTTGTTGCCACGCTGCTGAAGGCGCCCTAGCTTTTTGCTAGAATGTCGCGTCATTTATTTCTGGCTTGCCGCCCGGCAGGCTGCAAACCACAGATATACCGAGGCTTTTATGGCTGGCCACAGCAAATGGGCGAACATTAAGCACAAGAAAGAACGCGCCGACGCCAAGCGCGGCAAGATCTTTACCCGCCTGATCAAGGAAATCACCGTTGCCGCCAAGATGGGCGGCGCGGACATCGACACCAACCCGCGCCTGCGTCTGGCAGTGGACAAGGCCTGGGATGCCAACATGCCCAAGGACAACGTCCAGCGCGCCATCGACCGCGGCGCCGGCACCCTGGAAGGCGTGGACTACCTGGAATGCCGCTACGAGGGCTACGGCATCGGCGGCGCGGCGGTGATGGTGGATTGTCTGACCGACAACAAGACCCGTACCGTGGCCGACGTGCGCCATGCCTTCTCCAAGTACGGCGGCAATATGGGCACCGACGGCTGCGTGGCGTTCCAGTTCACCCACTGCGGCTCGCTGCTGTTCGCACCGGGTGTGGACGAGGACGCGCTGATGGAAGCGGCGCTGGAAGCCGGTGCCGACGACGTGGTTACCAACGATGACGGCTCGCTGGAAGTACTTACCCCGCCGTACGAGTTCCCGCTGATCAAGGCGGCGCTGGAAAAGGCCGGCTTCAAGGCCGAAGGCGGCGAAGTAACCATGCGCCCGCAGAATGAAACCGAACTGACCGGCGACGACGCCGTGCGCATGCAGAAGCTGCTGGACGCACTGGAAGATCTGGACGACGTGCAGGAGGTGTACACCTCCGCGGTACTGGACGACTGATCGTCATTTCCTGCCCGGTCAAACAAAAAGCCTGCATCGCGTGATGCAGGCTTTTTTGTATTTGGCTCCAGGGTTGGCCGCATGCGGCCAACCTTGAGGCCTGGCGCAGTGCCTAGAACACCGACTCGCCGCTGCGGGTGGTGAAGCGATCCAGCGCCTCCAGCCCGGCCAGCGAGTTGCCGCGCGCGTCCAGCCCCGGGCTCCACACGGCGATACTCATCTTGCCGGGCAGGATGGCGAGGATGCCGCCGCCCACGCCGCTCTTGCACGGCAGGCCGACGCGGTAGGCGAACTCGCCGGCGGCGTCGTAAGTGCCACAGGTGAGCATGATGGCGTTGATCTGCTTGGCCTGGCTGCGGCTCAGGCGCTGCCGGCCGCTTACCGGCGAGGCGCCGTGGTTGGCCAGGAACAGGCCGGCGCGCGCCAGTTCGCGCACGTTCATGCGAATGCTGCAGGCGCGGAAGTAGTGCGCCAGCAGCTGATCGACGCCGCCGCTGATGTTGTTACAGCTTTTCATGAAGTGGCCCAGCGCGGCATTGCGGTGGCCGTGCTCGGCTTCGGAGGCGGCAATCACGTAGTCGAAGTCGATGGCCGGCTCGCCGGCCTCCTCGCGCAGCAGGCTGCGCAGCGCACTGCTGCTGTCGCCAAATTCGCCGATGGCAATGTCGGTAACCACCAGCGCGCCGGCATTGATGAACGGGTTGCGCGGAATGCCGTGCTCGTATTCCAGCTGTACCAGCGAGTTGAACGGGTTGCCGGACGGCTCCTTGCCCACGCGCTGCCACAGCGCCTCGCCGTGGCTTTGCAGCGTGTGCGCCAGCATGAAGGCCTTGGAGATGCTCTGGATGGAAAAGCGCTTGTCGGCGAGGCCGGTGGCGTACAGGCCGCCATCCAGCGTGGCCACCGCCATGGCGAACTGTTGCGGGCTTTCCATCGCCAGTGCCGGGATGTAGTCCGCCGGCTGCGCCTGGGCGAGGTAGGGGGCGACATCATGCGCGATGCTGTCGATCAGGGTCTGGATGTCCATATTGCTCTGTCAGGTGTTGTGTGTCTGAACACCGCCGCGGCTGCCCTCTGTGTGGCTTGTGCGCCGTGGCGGCCAGGGTTGGCCGCAAGCGGCCGCTAATCTCCCCATTCCGCGATGAAGTCGTCGCGGAAGCGGTACAGCCAGGCCAGACGCGCCTCGCCCAGCGCTCTGCCGGCGTTGGTCTGCATGCTGGCGGGCAGGGTAGCGAGTTTGACGGCGATGTGGTCGAGCGCGTATTCGCGGTCGTCCAGTGCGCGGTTGGCGCCCAGGGCGTCGTGCGGGTGGGCGAGCTGGCTGTTCATGCGCCCGGCGGTGTAGAACAGCCGTGCCAACCCCACTGCGCCCAGCGCGTCCAGGCGGTCGGCATCCTGCACGATCTGCGCTTCCAGCGTCTGCGGTGCGATGTTGGCGGAAAAGCTGTGCGCCTCGATGGCGTGCGCGGTGGCGGCCAGCTTGTCGGCGGGGAAGCCCTGCGCGGCCAGCTCGCGGCTGGCCAGTACCGCCGCCCGGCGCGAGGCCAGCTGGCGCTCGGGGTGGTTCTTCGGCAGGTTGACCAGGTCGTGCAGGTAGCAGGCGGCCATCACCACCAGCGCGTCGGCTTGCGGGTAGTGCGCGAGCAGCTGCTGCGCGGTACGCCACACGCGCTGCAGGTGGTTGAGGTCGTGGGCGCCGTCGTCGCCGGCGTGCCGGTGGGCAAGGGCAGCCAGGCGCGGCTGCCAGCTGGCAAGCAGGGGAGTCATATATGCTCCGGGCGAAAAGGGGAACCCATTAAATGGGGCGTGGCGCAGGCTGTCAATGTAGCGGCCGACAAAAGCAAAGGCGCCCTCATGGGGCGCCTTGTGGCGGCAATATTGTGGCGGCTTACTTCTTGCCCTTGATGCTTTCTTCCAGTTCGGCAAAGCCCGGGCGCTCGGTGGAGTACAGCACCTTGCGGCCGAATTCCACCGCGGTCTGCGGAGCGTAACCCTGCATGCTGGCCAGCAGCACGGTCTTGATGCACTGGAATTCCTTGGTGCTTTCGTCCAGTTTCTGTTCCAGCAGCGGGCCCAGCGGGCCGACGAAGGCGTAGGCCAGCAGAATACCCAGGAAGGTACCCACCAGCGCCGAGCCGATCATGCCGCCCAGCACCGCCGGCGGCTGGCCCACCGAACCCATGGTGTTCACCACGCCCAGTACCGCGGCCACGATACCGAAGGCCGGCAGCGCATCGCCCAGGCGGGACAGCGCCGCCGCCGGGGCATGGCCCTCGTGGTGGTGGGTCTCGATCTCGATGTCCATCAGGTTCTCGATTTCCATCGCGTTGAGGTTGCCGGATACCATGATGCGCAGGTAGTCGGTGATGAAGTCCATGATGTGGTGGTCGCTGGAAATCTTCTCGTACTTGGAGAACACCGGGCTGCTGTGCGGGTCGTCCACGTCCTTTTCCACCGACATCAGGCCTTCCTTGCGGATCTTGACCAGGATCTCGAACAGCATGCCCAGCAGGTCCATATAGCGCTCTTTGCTATAGCGCGAACCCTTGAACAGCGTGGGTAGGGCGGATTTCACCGCCTTGAGGGTCTTGCCCTGGTTGGTCACCACGAAAGCCCCCAGCGAACCGCCGAAAATGGCCAGCAGTTCGGTAGGCAATGCGTGGAGGATCACCATCATATTGCCTTCGTGAAGGATGTAGGCACCGAAGATGCACACCAGCGAAAGGGCGTAACCGATAGCTACGTTCATGAGCCTGCTGTCTCCCGGCTTTGCAAGGCAAGTGGTTCACTATAGGGGCAGCCAATTGGCGATTGCCAGTTGCCTTGGCAATGCGCGGGGTATAACTGGCTGGCATTCATTCTGTTTCAACTGAATGCGAACACCGGATGCTACCGGATTGCCAATGTGCTGCCAACCGCCAGGCATGCCTGACCAGGCGGGCTTACGCCATGCGGCAGTAGGCGCCGGCGATGGCTGCGGCCAGCCTGGCGTTGTTCAGCACCAGCTGGATGTTGGCCGCAAGGCTGTCGCCACCGGTCAGCTCGCACACGCGCGCCAGCAGGAAGGGGGTGGATTCCTTGCCGCCGATTTGCTGCGCGGCGGCCTCCTGCAGCGCCTGTGCGATGGCGGCGTCGATCTGGTCGCGCGGCATCGCGTACTGCTCGGGAATCGGGTTGGCGATCACCAGGCCGCCCTTGAGGCCCAGCTGCCACTTGGCCTGCATGACCGCAGCGATATCGGTGGCTTCGTCCAGCCGGTAATCGACGTTGAACTCGCTGTCGCGGGTAAAGAACGCCGGCAGGCGCGCGGTGCGGTAGCCGATGACCGGCACGCCGTGGGTTTCCAGGTATTCCAGCGTCAGCCCCAGGTCGAGGATGGACTTGGCGCCGGCGCATACCACCGCCACCGGCGTCTGTGCCAGCTCCTGCAGGTCGGCAGAGATGTCGAAGCTGCTTTCCGCGCCACGGTGCACGCCGCCGATGCCGCCGGTGGCGAACACGCGGATGCCGGCCATGGCGGCGATGATCATGGTGGAGGCCACGGTGGTGGCGCCGGTGCGTTTGCCCGCCACGATGAAGGGTAGGTCGCGGCGGCTGACTTTTGCCACTGTGCGGCCAACCTTGCCCAGGTGCTCGATCTCGGCGTGGCTGAGGCCGGCCTTCAGCCGGCCATCGATGATGGCGATGGTGGCCGGCACCGCGCCGTGGGCGCGCACCTCGGCTTCCACGCGCAGTGCGGTGTCCACGTTCTGCGGGTAGGGCATGCCGTGCGAGATGATGGTGGATTCCAGCGCCACCACCGGCTGGCCGGCGGCCAGCGCGGCGGCTACTTCCAGGTGGATATCGAGATGGGCGTTGCGGTGCATGGTGTCTGCTTCCGTATCAGGCAGGTCGGATCAGGCAGGCAAGGCGGCCGCTCCCAAGAGAGAACGGCCGCGGCAGCTGGCGATCAGCTGGCCTGCAATTGCCAGTTGCCGGCGCCGTGCAGCTGCAGCTGCAGATCGTGGTGCACCAGCAGCGAGCTGCGGTGGCCAACGCTGACCAGGGTAGTGTGTGGCAGCCGCTGGCGCAGCAGCCGGTACAGCGCATCCTCCAGCCCTTCGTCCATCGCCGAGGTGGCTTCGTCCAGGAAGGCGACGTGCGGTGCGGCCAACAGCAGGCGGCCAAACGCCAGCCGCTGCTGTTCGCCCAGCGACAGGGTGTGGCTCCAGTCGGCCTCCACATCCAGCTTGCTGGCCAGTTGGCCCAGGTGTACCGCCTTCAGCGCGGCCACAGCGGCGGCATCGTCCTGTGCGGCCGGCTTGGGGTAGTACAGCGCATCGCGCAGCGTGCCCAGCGGCAGGTAGGGGCGCTGCGACAGGAACAGCAGGTGCTCCGGCGCCGGGTGCTGCATCTTGCCGTCGCAGTACGGCCACAAGCCGGCGATGGCACGCAGCAGCGTGGTCTTGCCGCTGCCGGACGGGCCGCGGATCAGCAGCGCGTGGCCCGGCTCCAGCGTCAGATCCAGCTTGCTCAGCAGCGGCTCCTGGTCCGGGCGGCGCACGTTCAGGTCGTGCAGGATCAGCCCGCCCTCGCGCAGGGTGTGGGTGGGCTGCGGCAGCTGTGCGGCGGCTTCCACCGAGTCCAGGAAGCCGGTAAGACGATCCAGCACCGCCTTGTACTCGGCAAAGCTGTCGAAGGCGTTACGGAAGAAGGACAGGTTGTCCTGCAGCTGGCCGAAAGCCTGCGCGGTCTGCACCATGTCACCCAGCGAAATCTGCTTGGCAAAGAAGCGCTTGGCCTGGATCAGGAACGGGAACACCACCGCGGTCTGGCTGACCACCAGGTTGAAACCGCTGAATTTCAGCGTTCGGTACACGATGGCCCACATATTGTCGATCACGTTGACGAAGCGGTGGCGCAGGGTGTGGCCTTCCACTTCTTCGCCGCGGTAGAACGCCACGCTCTCGCCGTATTCGCGCATGCGGATCAGCGCGTAACGGTAGTCGGCGTTCAGTTTTTCGTTAAGGAAGTTCAAGCGGATCAGCGGGCGGCTGATATGGAACGCCAGCACGGTGGCCACGATCACGTAGATGTAGGCGATGAACACCATGGCGCGCGGGATTTCCACGCCGAACAGGTTGAGCACCCCGGACAGCCCCCACAGGATCATAGTGAACTCGAAGGTGGACACCAGCGCGTCGATCACGCCCATGGATAGCGCCAGCGAATTGGACACGAAGCTGGCAACGTCCTGCTGGATACGCTGATCCGGGTTATCGCTGGGGTTGGCCAGGTGCGAGCTGCGATAGTAGGCCTGCTGGTTCAGCCAGCGCTGCAGCAGGCTTTCGTTCAGCCATTCCCGCCAGCGGATCAGGAAAGTCTGCTGGATGAAGTAGGAAAACAGCGCGCGGGCCACGTGCGCGGTGGCCAGTATGGTGAACACCAGCATCGACAGCCAGAACGCCTTTTCGTCCCACTTCTGCAAGGCGGTGTACATGCCGTTGTACCAGTTGGAGAACAGTACGTTGATGCGCACGCCGGTAAGGGTGATCAGCAGGATCAGCAGAATGACCAGAATGGGCCGCCAGCCGCTCTTGGCCGGCAGGAAGAATTCGCCGGCCAGGCGCCAGAACTGCCGCCCCCAGGTGGTGAAGCGCACCACCAGCCACAGCGCCAGCACAGAGGACGGCAGCGTGATCGCCATCGCCTTGCCCAGCCAGAAGACACTGCCCAGCAGCTCGTGATTCCAATCCATCATTTCTCCTTATTGTTCGCCGGCGGCAAGCTGCATTGAGTGCCGCCGGCGCAAACTGTTCCGTTGCCGGCTGTGGCGGGCTTGACGGGTTTGCTACAATGGCGCTTTGTCGACCACGAACGGCCAGAACCCTGCCATGCTCAATCTCTACAACACACTGACCCGCCAAAAAGAAGTATTCAAACCCATAGCACCCGGCAAGGTAAAGATGTACGTGTGTGGCATGACCGTTTACGACCTCTGTCACATCGGCCATGCACGCATGCTGACAGCCTTCGACGTGATCTACCGCTGGTTCACTGCCTCCGGCTACGACGTGACCTACGTGCGCAATATCACCGATATCGATGACAAGATCATCAAGCGCTCCGCCGAGCGCGGCATCAGCCCGGAAGCGCTGGTGGAAGAAACCATCGCCGACATGCACGCCGACACCGGCGCGCTGGGCCTGCTGCTGCCCACTTTCGAGCCGCGCGCCACCCAGCACATCGGCGGCATGCAGGACATCATCAGCAAGCTGATCGCCCGTGGCAAGGCTTACCCTGCGGCCAACGGTGACGTGTACTACGCGGTGCGCGAGTTCCCCGGCTACGGCAAGCTGTCCGGCAAGACGCTGGATGCGTTGCGCGCCGGCGAGCGCATCGAGGTGGACCCGAACAAGCGCGACGCGCACGACTTCGTGCTGTGGAAGGCCGCCAAGCCGGGCGAACCGCAGTGGCAAAGCCCGTGGGGTGCCGGCCGTCCGGGCTGGCATATCGAGTGCTCGGCGATGAGCTGTCATCACCTGGGCGAGCATTTCGACATTCACGGCGGCGGCGAAGATCTGCAGTTCCCGCACCACGAGAACGAGATTGCCCAGAGCGAAGGCGCCAACGAGCAGCAGTACGTGAACTACTGGATGCACAACGGCTTCATCAATGTCGATGGCGAGAAAATGTCCAAGAGCCTGGGCAACTTCTTCACCATCCGCGACGTGCTGGGCCATTTCGATGGCGAAGTGATCCGCTTCTTCATCGTGCGCAGCCACTACCGCAGCCCGGTGAACTTTACCGACGGCATTCTCAATGACGCCAAGCAGGGCCTGACCCGGCTGTACACCGCACTGCGCGGCCTGGCGCTGCCGGCGGCCACCGGCATCGACTGGAGCAACCCGTACGCGGCGCGCTTCAAGGCGGCGATGGACGACGACTTCGGCACCTCGGAAGCGGTGGCGGTGCTGTTCGACCTGGCCGGCGAAGTGAACAAGAGCCGTGACCTGGCGCAGGCGCGCCTGCTGAAGGACCTGGGCGGCGTGCTCGGCCTGCTGCAGCGCGACCCGGAAGCCTTCCTGCAGGGCGAGGCCGGCGGCGACGGCCTGAGTGCCGAACAGGTGGAAGCGCTGATCCAGGCACGCAAGGATGCGCGTACTGCCAAGAACTGGGCCGAGTCCGACCGCATCCGCGACGAGCTGACCGCGGCCGGCATCGTGCTGGAGGACAGCGCCGCCGGCACCACCTGGCGCCGCGCCTGAGCCCCTTGAGTTGACTGCAAACAGGGCAAGCTGCCGATTTGACAGCTTGCCCTTGTCAAACCCGGCTAATGCCGGGATAATGTTTGGTCCCAAGAAGTGCAGGCAAAACCCCTGCACCCGTGTTTACAAGGAAAAATCATGCAAGCCGCTATCCAGCCGAACTACAAAGAAGTTCAGGTTACCTGCTCCTGCGGTAACCAGTTCGTAACCAAGTCCACCATGAGCAAAGACAGCTTCCATATCGAAGTTTGCTCCCAGTGCCACCCGTTCTACACCGGTAAGCAGAAGATCGTTGACACTGCTGGTCGCGTTGATCGCTTCAACCAGAAGTTCGGCAACTTCTTCAAGCGCTAAGCAGAGCTTGCAGGATGCTGAGCAAAGGCAGCCCGGGCTGCCTTTGCTGTTAATGACAAAGCCCTTGCGCAACACGCAAGGGCTTTGTTGTGTAAACCGGTCTATCCTGCTGCAGAAGCGGCCCGGCATTGCCGGGTCCGGTAGAATCTGAACAGAGCGCTTGGCCCGCAGCCTGAAGGCAGCTTTGGCTGCCTTTTTTATTGCCTGCGGCACCGAGTCGCGGCACCATGCGCGTGGCTTGCCATCACTACCCGCTAACCCTTATCCGCCTGTCACATGCTGACTTATAGCCCCAATCATTCCAGCCGCCTGCCGGTGGCCACCGAAAAACCGTGGCTGCTGCTATTGCTGGCTTTTGTATGGCTGTGGCCGGGCATCATCGGCCACACGCCGTGGAAGCCGAACGAGCCTTACGTTACCGACGTGGTACAGCAGTTCGTGGCCGGCGGCCACTGGATGCTGCCTACCGTGGCCGGCCAGCCCTATGTCGAATACGCGCCGCTGTACTACTGGCTGGCGGCGATGCTGGCCAAGCTGCTGTCGCCGTGGCTGCTGCCGCTGCACGATGCCGCCCGGCTGGCCACACCGCTGTTCATGGGGCTGGCGCTGACCTTTGCCGGCGGTATCGGCCGCGAGCTGATCGGCCGCCGCCATGGCCGCAGCGTGGTGCTGATCCTGATCGGCAGCCTGGGGCTGATCGTCACCGGCCACGAGATGACGCCGGTGGTGGCCGGCTTCGCCGGTTTCGCCGGCGCGCTGTACGCCATGGTGCTGACGCGCCGGGCGCCGGCCATGGCCGGTGCGCTGCTGGGCGCGGCGCTGGTGATGGTGTTTCTCAGTACCAACCTGTTGCAGCTGCTGCTGATCATCAGCGTGGCGCTGACACTGCCGGCGTTCACCTCCTGGCGCAACAAGAACTACGCCATCACCCTGAGCATGGCGCTGCTGTTCGCGCTGCCGCTGCTGCTGGTGTGGCCGCTGGCGCTGCACAAGAACTACCCGCAGGTTTTCGACTTGTGGTGGCAGCACTATGCGCTGGGGCCGCTGCAGGGCTTCGGGCGGCTGGGCCTGTTCCACGAGTTCGGCTACTACCCCAAACTGGTGCTGTGGTACGCCTGGCCAGCGTGGCCGTTGGCCGCATGGGCGCTGTGGAAGAACCGCCGCTACGAACTTCCCATGCTGCAGCTGCCGCTGCTGTGCTTCGCCGTGGTGCTGCTGCTGCTGACCTTCTCCAGCCGCAGCCAGAGCGAGGACGCGATAGTGCTGCTGCTGCCGCTGTCGCTGCTGGGCGCGGTGGAGCTGGACAGCCTGCGCCGTGGCGCGGCGTCCTTCCTCAACTGGTTCGGCCTGATGGCGTTCGGCTTCTTTGCGCTGCTGGTGTGGGCGGGCTGGGCGGCAATGAATTTCGGCTGGCCGGAGCGGCTGGCGCGGCGGGCGGAATACTTCAGCCCCTACTACACGCCGCAGGTGTCCGGCCTGGCGGTGGCGCTGGCGCTGGTGGCCACCGTACTGTGGTTGTGGGCGGTGACGCGGCGCCACCTGCGTGGCCGCCAGGCGGTAACCAACTGGGCCGCCGGGCTTACCCTGTTCTGGGGGCTGCTGCTTACGCTGTGGCTGCCGTTCCTGGATGCCGCCAAGAGCTACCAGCCGGTGGTGGCCAACATGATGCGCTCCATGCCGACGGGCGACCAGTGCGTGGCGGTGGAAGCGCCGGAAAGACTGGCGCGCGTCAGCTGGCGCTACTTTGCCGGCCTGCAGCTGCGTGCCTTCGTGCCGGGGCAGAGCATGCCCTGCCGTCTGTGGCTGCTGGTGCGCGACCCGCGCGAGCGCAAGCTGCCGGCCGGCTGGGATGTGCGCTGGCAGGGCAGCCGCGGCCGCGACAAGAACGAGCAGTTCGTGCTGCTGCAGAAGCAGGGCTGAACGCCTGCCACGCCAGGTCTTGATGTCATGCCCAAGGTTGGCCGCAGCGCTCGCTGCTGTAATGCCTGAGTGATAGATTGCGGCAGCGCCCCCGCCCGCGGGGCGTGCCGCCAAACCGGAAGCTGCCATGTCGCTGAACGCCTTTTTCGCCCGCCTGGGCAACCGCCTGACGGCTCTGTTCGGCCGCGGGCTGGTGTTGACCATGTCGATCGTGCTGCTGCTGGGCATTGCCATCGCCGTGCTGTCGCTGCTGTTGAGCAATGTGGCCGCGCCCACCACGCTGACCATCGCCAGCGGGCCGCCGGGCAGCAGCTTCCAGCGCAACGCCGAACGCTATCGCCAGCTGTTGGCGCGTGAAGGCGTCACGGTGAAGGTGCTGCCCTCGGCCGGTGCGCAGGACAATCTGCGCCTGCTGCTCGATGCGCGGCAGAAGGTGGATGTCGGCTTCGTGCTCACCGGCGAGAGCGGCAATGCCGACACCAGCCGGCTGATGTCGCTGGGCAGCATTTCCTACCAGCCGCTGCTGGTGTTCTACCGCGGCGCGCCAAGGGCGTTGCTGTCCGACTTCAAGGGCCAGCGGCTGGACATCGGCGAGGAGGGCAGCGGCACCCGCACCCTGGCACTGGCGCTGCTCAAGCTCAACGGCATCGCGCCGGGTGGCGACACCACGCTGCTGTCGTCGCTGCACGGCGACGCGGTGAAGGCGCTGCTGGCCGGGCGTATCGATGCGCTGTTCGTGATGGGTGACTCCACCTCCACCGACCATCTGCGCGAGCTGCTGCACAATCCGGACATCCACCTGTTCAGCTTTGCCCAGGCCGACGGCTACGCGCGCCGCCTCAGCTACCTCAACAAGCTGGAGATGCCGCGCGGCGTGCTCGACTTCGGCAAGGATATTCCGGCGGAAACCATCAACCTGGTGGCGCCCGCGGTGGAGCTGGTGGCGCGCGACGGGCTGCACCCGGCGCTGTCCGACCTGCTGCTGGACGCCGCGCGCGAGGTGCACGGCAAGGCGGGCATCTTCAAGAAGGCCGGCGAATTCCCTGCGCTGGCCAGCCATGAAATCCACACCAGCCCTGATGCCCAGCGCTACTACGCCTCCGGCAAAAGCTTCCTGTACCGTACCTTCCCGTTCTGGCTGGCCGGGCTGGTGGCGCGGGGTCTGGCGGTGATCCTGCCGCTGGCGTTGTTGCTGATTCCGGCGCTGCGGGTGGTGCCGGTGCTGTACCGCTGGCGCATCCAGTCCGGCATCAACCGCTGGTACCGCGTGCTGTTCGACATCGAGCGCGAGGCGGTGAGCCACCGCGGCGAGCCGGCCAAGTGCCAGGAACTGCTGCACCGGCTGGCGCATATCGATGCCGCCGTCAGCCGCATCGTGGTGCCGGCGGCATTTGGCGACCTGCTGTACGACCTGCGCGGGCATATCGATTTCGTGCGTACCCGGCTGCTGGCAGAGCAGCCGGGTACGGAGTGATTTACTGCATCAACCCTTCCATGCATGCGGCCAACCTCTGCGCCAGCGCACGCCGCCAGCCGGCGGCGGCCGTGTGCTGGTTCAGCACCCGGTCTTCCCAGTCGAAACTGCGGATGATGCCGTTGTAACCCAGCCAGCGTAGCGGCTCCGGTTCCCAGTGGCGCACCTGCGCCGGGGTGGTGAACCAGGGAATCTGCCGCAGCTGCGGTTGCGTGCCGGTAATCAGCGCGGCGAGGCTGCGCCCTGCCAGGTTGCTGGCACCCACGCCTTCGCCACCGTAGCCGCCGGCAAACACCATCTTGTTGTCGCCATCGACGACGATCCGCGGCTGGAAGCCGCGCGCCACGCCCAGGTTGCCGCCCCAGCCATGGGTGATCGCCACCTTGTCCAGCATCGGGAACAGCTCCAGCATCATATTGCGGCGCATGGCGACTTCCGCCGGCGTCAGCGCGAACTGGCGGCGGATCTTGCCGCCGAAGCGGTAACCGCCGCGCGCGCCGAATACCAGCCGGTTGTCCCGCGTGCGCTGGCCGTAGCTCACCAGGCGGCTGAATTCGCTGAACGCCTGGCCGTGCTCCAGGCCGATTTCGTCCCACAGCGTCTGCGGCAGCGGTTCGGTGGCGATGATCATGCTCTGCACCGGAATCTGGTGGCCGCGGATGCCGGGTAGCGTCCGCGAGTAGGCCTCCACCGCCGGCACCACCCAGTCAGCGCGCAGGGTGCCGTGGCGGGTGCTCACCTCATGCGGGCGGATGGCGGTGGCCGGTGTCTGTTCGTACAGGCGCACGCCAAGCTGCGTTACGCAGCGGGCCAGTTCGCGCACCAGCCGCGCCGGCTGCACGGTGGCAACATGCGGCGAGAACACCGCGCCGAACGGGCGGGCAATGCGCAGCTGGCGGTTCAGCTCGGCCACCTCCAGCCAGCGGAAGTCCGCCTCGCCGTGGCCGTGCTGGTGCCAGTGCGCCAGCTGTCGCCGCAGCCGCGCCTCCTGTTCCGGGTAGCGCGCGGCGCAGTACAGCACGCCGCCCTTGCGGAAGTCGCAGTCCAGCGACTCGCGGGCCACGATGCGGCCAACCTCGTCGGGGATGTCGCGCAGGATGGCCAGGCAGGCATCGCGGGCGGCGTCGTCCAGCCCGGCAAGCAGGCGCTCCTCGCCGGACAGCTCGCCGATCACCCAGCCGCCGTTGCGGCCGGAGGCGCCATAGCCGGCCAGCTCGGCCTCGACGATGGCAATGTCCAGCTCCGGCGCCAGTTGCTTCAGATAGTAGGCGGTCCACAGCCCGGTATAGCCGGCGCCGACAATGACCACGTCGGCACGGCTGTCGCCGGACAGCGGCGGCCCCGGCTGCCGTTGTTGCGGCGGCAGTTGGTCCATCCACAGGCTGATGTCACTCGATTGCGGCATGCGGTTCTCCCCTTAGGTTGCTGGCTGGACCTTAACCGTCGGCCGGGGGCGTTGTCGTCCCGGCGGGCACGCAGGGAATCTGGCGCAGATAGGCGCTGGGGGTCATGCCGGTTTCGTCACGGAAGGCGCGGTAGAACGACGACAGCGAGTTGAAGCCGGCGGCAAAGGCCAGCTCGTCCACCCGCAGCGGCAGCGGCTGGCGGGGCAGCTCTGCCAGCAGGTGGCGCACCCGTGCCGCGTTGACGTACTGGTAGAAGCTGCTGCCCAGCACCTGGTTGAGCAGGTAGGAAAGCTGGTTGCGGCTGTAGCCGGTGGCGGCGGCCACGGTCTGCAGCGTGCACGCCGGGTCCAGGTAGGGGCGCTGCTGCTGGAAGTAGTTGTGCAGCTCTGCGGCCAACCTGCCCAGCTGCCGCGCCGACAGCCCCAGCCGCTGCAGTGGGCTGCGGCCGGCCGTCCCGCCTGCGGCGGTGGCGGCGCGCTGCAGGGTGGCGTACTCGTCGATGCGCCATACCAGGCCGTCCTTCACCCGGATGGCTTCGCTGCTGTGGAACAGTACGCGGCCGTCGTCCAGCGACAGCTGGTACTGGATGAAGGCGGTATCGCCATCCACGCGGATGCGGTCGCAGTGCTCCAGGCGGTCGCCTGGGCTGGCCGGCAGCGATGCCTGCACGTAATCGCGCAGCCCGTCGTGGCGGAAAACCCGGTTCTGCAGGTGGTCGTGGTAGGCGATGTCCGGGTGGTACAGCGCGAGAATGGCGTCCAGCTTGCGGCTCTTCCACGCCTGGTGATAGCGCAGTACCGCCTGGTAGGTGTCTTCGTTGAAGCCGGGACGCTCCATGGTGCCGCTACTCCCTTTCCGTTGCCGATCACATTGCCGGCCGCCGTGATACGGCGACCAGGCCAAGCGTAGCAAGTTCTGCGCGCGGCGGCAGCTGCCGCAACAGACGGGGAGTGGGGGAGCGCTGCCGGCAGTGGCGGCCGGCAGGCAGGGTGACCTGGCGCTGGCGCTTCGCTGTCAGCGCCAGCGTTGGCTCATTTCAGGGTTTTCAGCTGCTGCCACAGCCGGGTTTCCAGGTGCATGATCTCCACCGGCAGCGACTTCACCGAGAAGGTGCGGTTGAGGATGGCGGCATCCGGGTACACCGCGGTGTCGGCAAGCACCTCCGGCTGCAGCAGCTTCCGGGCGGCGGGCACCGCGCTGGGGTAGAAGGTTTCGTTACTCAGCGCGGCCGCTTCCTTCTCGGAGATGGCATGGTTGATCCACTTCATCGCCGCATCCGGGTTGGGAGCGTTTTTGGGTACCGCCATCACATCGAACCAGATGGCCGTGCCTTCCTTCGGGATGAGGTACTTGATGCTGTAGGGCTTTTTGGCGGCCAGTGCAGAGAGGCGCGCGGTGTTGACATCTCCCGACCAGCCGAAGGCCATACAGACATCGCCACCGGCCAGGTCGTTGATATAGGTGCTGGAGTTGAACTGGGTGATGTAGGGGCGGATTTTCTTGAGCAGTTCGAACGCCTGCTGGTAGTCGGCCGGATTGCTGCTCATCGGGTTCTTCTTCAGGTAGAACAGTGCGGTGCCGAAGGCGTCCAGCGGCGAATCCAGCACGCTGACGCCGCACTTGCTCAGTTTGGATACGTACTCCGGCTTGAACAGCAGATCCCAGGAATCCAGCGGCGCGTTCTTGCCCAGTGCCGCCTGCACTTTCTGCTCGTTGATGCCGATGCCGTCGGTGCCCCAGTTCAGCGGAATGCCGTACAGGTTGCCGGGGTCGGCGCCGGCCAGAATGCTCATCAGGTGCGGGTCGAGTTTGGCGATGTTGGGAATCTTGCTCTTGTCGAGCTTGCGGAACAGCCCGGACTGGATCTGGCGGCTGAAGTAGGCATCGGACGGCACCACCACGTCGTAGCCGGAGTTGCCGGCCAGCAGCTTGGCCTGCAGGGTGTCGTTGCTGTCGAACTCCGAGTAGCGGACCTTGATGCCGGTAGCCTTGCTGAAGTTGGCATTGGTGTCCTTGGCGATGCTGTTGCCCCAGTTGTAGACGTTCACATAGCCCGGCTCGGCGTGGGCGGCGAGGGAAGACAGCGCGCATGCCGTGGCAAGGGCCAGGGTTTTGCTGGTGGCTTTCATGGTGTTCTCCTTGAGCTTGGCTTCAGTTGGCGCTGGCGGCAGCGAAGGTGCGCTCGCCGCGGAAGAAGGTTTCCGTGACGCGGGCCCGGTGGATGTCCTGGATGGCGCCGGCAAAAATGTTGCGATCGAGAATGGCGAAGCTGGCGTCCTTGCCGGCTTCCAGCGAGCCGGTGCAGTCGTCCAGGCGCAGCGCGTAGGCGGCGTTGATGGTGTGGGCTTCCACCATGGTCAGCAGGTCCAGGCGCTCGTCCGGGTTCCACGGTGCATTGTCCGGATGTTCGACCGGTACATGGCTTACCCCGGTCTGGATGATGGGCAGCGGGTTCATGGTGGATACGCACCAGTCCGAGCCGCCGGCCAGCATGGCGCCGGCATTGCGCAGGCTGCGAAACGG
Organism: Vogesella sp. LIG4; assembly: GCF_900090205.1. NCBI lineage: Bacteria > Pseudomonadati > Pseudomonadota > Betaproteobacteria > Neisseriales > Chromobacteriaceae > Vogesella > Vogesella sp. LIG4. The sequence continues at coordinate 2,473,359 of NZ_LT607802.1, forward strand.
GTAGTTGCGCGCGTTGCGCTCGTCGCCCAGCAGTTCGCGGTACAGCTGCTGCAGCGCCGGGGTGGCGGCGCACCACAGCGCCTGCATGCTGGCAATGGCGCCCAGCGGCGCAAAGCGCGGCATGTCGGCCGGGTCTACCAGCTGCAGGTGGGCCAGCTGGGCGCGGCGGTCGCGCTTGCCGTTCTGCTGCTGCACGTATTCCAGCGCATCCAGCGCCATGCGCACCGCACGGTCGGCCAGGGTGTGGAAGTGCAGATCGAAACCGGCGGCATCCGCCAGGCAGGCAATCTCGTTCAGCGCATCCTGTTCCCACAGCGCCAGGCCGCAATCGTTGCTGCCTTCATACGGCTGCAGCAGGGCGGCGGTTTTCGATTCGGTCACGCCGTCGATGAAGATCTTCACCGTGTTGACGCGCAGATTGTCGTGCTGATGCTGGCCGCGCCAGTCGACGAAGCGCGCCACCTGTGCCGCCGCATCGTGCCGGGGCGTGGCCAGCAAGCCCAGGCTGACATAGGTCTTCAGCGTGCCGGCCTTGCGGGCGGCGGAGTAGGCCTTCAGCACCGGCTCGTCCACGCGGGCATCGAACCAGCCGGTAATGCCCAGCCGGTGCGCCATCTCGTGTGCACGCTGCAGCGATTGCGGGTAGCCGACCGGGCTGAGTTGCGGAATCAGCGCGCACACGCGGTAGAAGGCGGCTTCGTGGATGACGCCGCTCGGCTCGCCGGTAGCGTCGCGCTCGATCACGCCGCCGCTCGGGTCCGGCGTGGCGGCGCTGATGCCGGCCAGCGCCAGCCCCTTGCTGTTCAGGCAGCCGCTGTGCACGTCGTGGCCCACCAGCAGTAGCGGGCGCTGCGATTCGATGCGGTCCAGCATGTCGCGCGTGGGGTAGGCGCCGAACAGCGACAGGTTGGCGCCGCCCAGGTACACCCACTGCTCGTCCGGCTGCGCGCGGGCGCATTCGGCCACCCGCGCCAGGATGGCATCCGCCGTGTGCAGGCCGGAGGCATCGAACTCGCCCACGATCTGGTGGCCTTCCAGCGGGTGCACGTGGCCGTCGATGAAGCCCGGCAGCAGCAGCTTGCCGGCCAGGTCGACGACCTCGGTGTGCTTTGCCCGGTGCGGCATGACCTGCGACGGGCTGCCGATGGCCAGCACCTTGCCGCCGCCAATGGCCATGGCATCGGCAAAGCTGCGGTGGCGGTCGCCAACGAAGATGGCACCGTTCAGGTAAATGGTGTCTGCGCTTGCAGTCATGATCTCTCCATCCTTCTTGCTGTTATGTATTGCCGGCAGGCGCCGTGGTGCGCGCGCTGGCCGGGGTGGAGAAATACTAAGAGCCGCCATCAGGCGGTGTCTGTCCTCATTCTGATGACAAGACGCGTGGCGGGCAGGGTGGGGATGGCGGGGGATTTCGCGTGCCAGACGGCACGGCGGCAAAGGTTGGCCGCATGCGCGGCGCTAGTTGTCGGCCACGCTCCAGGCAAACAGCGCGCTCTTGCCGCAGACGCCGATTTTTTCCAGCGCGCGGTTCAGGTAGGTGCGGATGCTGCACTGGCCCAGCGCCATGTGGCTGGCGATGTCGGCAATGGACTGGTTCTGCAGGATGGCGATGCACACGTCGCGCTCGCGCTTGGATAGCGCAATGGCGTGGCTGATCAGCTTGCGCTCGAACTTCTGCTGGATCGGCGCGGCGGCCTGGGCGGAAGCCGGCGCGGCCAGGCGGCTGTGCTGGATCAGCATCGGCATCAGGAAGTCGCACATGCGGCGCAGGCGGCTCAATTCCGCCAGCGAATAGCGGCAGGCATGGCGGTGGCGGAAGATGCTGAACTCGTAGACATGGAAAGGATCGCAGCCCAGCAGCGTGCACGATTCGCCCAGCATGGCCTTGTCGATCAGCTGGGTGTATTCGCTGGATGCCAGCGGCAGGCTGGTGATGTTGACCAGCTGCGGCTCGATGACGCGTTCGATATGCGGCCGCAGCGAGTCGGACTTCCATTCCCCCTTGTCGGCATACAGCTCCAGCGCCAGTCGGGTGGTGGCCGGGTCGAGGTTGCCGGCATGGAAAATCACGTCGACGTTTTCGATATGCCGGCTGCCGGCAGCGCGGCGGTAGCGCAGTGCCACCGAGTGGTAACAGTCCGGGTCGATACTGCGCCGTAGCCAGGACCACATGCTGCCGGGAAAGCCGCTGGTGCCCAGGCTGGTGACCAGCTCTCCGGCCTCGGTGTACGTCAAGCGATCGTCGAGCATCTGTGTTTACCTGCCGATTGCCGGTGGGAACGAGCTGGGAAACACAAAATAAGTGACGACAAGCTTAATTGCAATATGCGGCCAACGTGCTGCGGCGAGCCTGGCCGGGCGGGCGAATTACGGCGGCATTTATTGAATAGCGCGTGGGCGGCAATTAGTATGTCAAATGTAAACCTTTCCCAGCGGGGGCCGCCCGGCCCGACTTCCATGACGTCGTTCGAAATACTGCATGCGCTTGGCACACCAGTATGGATAGTCCAGCCGGACGTCGAGGAGACGCTGTTTGCCAACCGCGCGGCGCAGGCCCTGTCCGGCGAGTCGAGCATTGCCGAGATGCGCCATGGCCGGCTTTCTGCCCGCACCCACGACCAGTTGGCGGCCTACACGCCCCAGGTACTGGCCCGCGAGCAGGTGGTGGAAATCTGGACAGTGCAGCAGCAGGGCGCACCGGCGCCGCTGTCGTGCCGACTGTCGGCGCTGAGCCGGGAAGGGCAGCCGGATGCCGTGCTGGTGGAAGGCGTGATGTCCGCGCCGGCGACCGTGGCGGATGCCGCCGCGCCACAAATGGAGCGCAACTTCCACGACATCCTGTTCGGCACCAATACCGCCCCCATGCTGCTGATCGACCCGGCCAACGACGGGCGCATCGTCGATGCCAACGAATCGGCACGCCGCTTCTACGGCTACAGTCGCGAGGAATTCAGCTGCAAGCACACCTGGGAGATCAACTCGCTGGGGCGTGATGTGCTGCCGGTGATGCACGAGGTGGCCAAGCTGCCCGGCGGCCACAAGCCGCTGAATTTCGTGCACCGGCTGGCGGATGGCAGCCTGCGCGATGTGCAGACCTATGCCGGCCCCATCGTGCTGAACGGCAGGCGGCTGATGCTGTGCGTGATCCACGACATCACCGAGCAGCAGCGCCTGAAAACCGAGCTGGAGCAGGCCGCGCTGCGCGACCCGCTGACCGGGCTGTGGAACCGCCGCCACCTGTTGCGGCAGCTGGAGCACGCGCGGCTGCAAAAGCGCCTGCTCGATCAGGATTACAGCCTGCTGCTGCTGGATGCCGACCACTTCAAGGACATCAATGACCGTCACGGGCATTTCTGCGGCGACGAAGTGCTGGTGCAACTGGCCAGAACCTTCGAGGCACGGGTGCGCGGAACCGATTCCGTCTACCGCTGGGGCGGCGAGGAGTTCGTGATCCTGCTGCCGCACACGCGGCTGGAAAGCGCGGAGCTGGTGGCGGAAAACCTGCGTACCACGGTAGAGCAGCTGCAGCAGCCCGGGCTGCCCCAGGTCACAGTCAGCATCGGCGTGGCGCAGCACCACGGCGACGAAACGGTGGAAAGCCTGATCAAGCGGGTGGACAACGCGCTGTACCAGGCCAAGTCGCAGGGGCGCAACCGGGTGATCACCGTCTAGCAGGCGGGCTCAGGGCAGCAGGCCGTATTGCTGCATCAGCTGGCGCTGCCGGCCACTCTTGTGCAAACGGGCGATGCCGCTATTGATGACATTCAGCAGCGTATCGGCGTCGGGGATGCTCTTGCCGATGCCGATCACCAGCGGCAGGGCGTTGTCCAGGCAGCCGGCATTGCGTACCCGCTTGCCGGAGTCCGGGCCGATGGCCTTGAGCAGGTAGCTCATCACCGCTTCGTGTTCCAGCACCACCGGCAGGCGTCTTGCCAGCAGCATCCGCACGCTGGATTCGCCGGCCTTGTCCCCGGTGCGGAACTGGATGCCCGCACGCGGGTGCATCCTGGCCTCGGCCAGAAACTGGTCAAAACTGCCGCCATCGTAGCCGTAGCTATCGATCACGCTCAGGGAGATGTCTTTCAGCGAATCCCTGGAGCGGTACTGCCAGTTGTTGTCCGCCAGGGTGTAGAAGCAGGCGCGGGAGGTGGCCAGGGGCTGGCTGGTTTTCAGCCGCTTATCCAGCGAGGGGGCAAACACGCCGTGGATGGCGCCCTGTTCCGTCATCAACATGGCGCGGTTCAGCGGCAGGAACACCGGCACCTGCCGGTAGCCGGCGTTCTCCAGAATTTCGCGGCTGGCATCGACCAGGTAGCCGCCGACCAGCTGCTGGCTGCTGGCGCAGATGAAAGGGCACCAGTCGTCGGACGCCAGCCGGACTTCCGGCTGGGCGAGGGTGGGCAGGCTGCAGGCAAGCACCAGGGCCGCAAGGGGACGTAATCGCATGAGTGATGTTCGCAGGGCGGCGACGCCTGTCCGGCGCCTCATAAGCTCCGGTATAGCGGAACGGCCACCCCGGCTCAAGCACGCTGCGGTGCCGGGCGGGGCGGCGTCATTGCCGTGGCTGGAGATGGCTCAGCGCCTGTTCACGATCTGGCGGGCCAGGGTGAGACAAGGCAAAACCGGCTGGGGAAGCGGCGTTTACACAGGGTAAATGCGCATTCCACAGCCGGTGTTAACGCGGTATCAGATCGTGAGCGACGCTTAGAACTGCAGCTCCGGCAGGTTGGCGTATAGCTGCAGCGCGTCCGGGTTGGCCAGCGCGGTGAGGTTGTTCACCGGCTCGTTGTGGATCACGTTCTTTACTGCCAGTTCCACGATCTTGCCGCTGATGGTCTTGGGAATATCGGCCACGGCGATGATCTTGGCCGGCACGTGGCGCGGGCTGGCGCCGTTCTTGATCTTGTCCTTGATGCGCGCCACCAGCTCTGCGTCCAGTTCGCTGCCGTCGCGCAGCTTCACGAACAGCACCACGCGCTCGTCGTCCAGCCAGCGCTGGCCTACCACGATGCTTTCCAGCACCGCGTCGAAGGTTTCCACCTGGCGGTAGATCTCGGCGGTGCCGATGCGCACGCCGCCCGGGTTCAGCACCGCGTCGGAACGGCCGTAGATGACCATGCCGTCGTGTTCGGTAAGCTCGGCGTAGTCGCCGTGGCACCAGGTGGCGGGGTAGCGCTCGAAATAGGCCTTGCGGTACTTCTCGCCGCTGGTGTCGCCCCAGAAGCCCACCGGCATCGACGGGAAGGGCTGGGTGCATACCAGCTCGCCCTTCTCGCCGCGCACCGGCTTGCCGGCGTCGTTCCAGATTTCCACCGCCATGCCCAGGCCGCGGCATTGCAGCTCGCCGCGGTATACCGGCAGCGTGGCGCAGCCCAGCGCGAAGCAGGACACGATATCGGTGCCGCCGGAGATGGAGGCCAGGTTGAGGTCGGCCTTGATCGCCTGGTACACCCAGTCGAAGCTTTCCGCCACCAGCGGCGAGCCGGTGGAGAACACCGCGCGCAGGCAGCTCAGGTCGTAGTCGCGGCCCGGCTGCAGGTCGATCTTCTTCAGGCCGTCGATGTATTTGGCCGAGGTGCCGAAGTGGCTGCAGCGGTAGGCCTGGGCGTATTCCCACAGGATGCGGCCGCCCTTGGCAAACGGCGAGCCGTCGAACAGCATCAGCGTGGCGCCGCTGGCCAGGCCGGATACCAGCCAGTTCCACATCATCCAGCCGCAGGTGGTGAAGTAGAACAGCCGGTCGCCGTTGTGGATGTCGGCGTGCAGCTGGTGTTCCTTCAGGTGCTGCAGCAGGGTGCCGCCGTGGCCGTGCACGATGCACTTGGGCTTGCCGGTGGTGCCGCTGGAATACAGGATGAACAGCGGGTGGTTGAACGCCACACGGGTGAAGCGCACGCTGCTGCCCACCAGGCCGGCCACGAAGCCGTCCAGCGTCACGGCGCGCGGCAGGCTGGCGGCCAGGGCGTCGCTGTCGCCGGTGTAGGGCACCACGATGAGTTTTTCCACCGTCGGCAGGCCGGCCATGATCACCTGCAGCTTGTCGGTGATGTCGATGCGCTTGCCGTTGTAGAAGTAGCCGTCCGGGCAGAACAGCAGCCGCGGCTCGGTCTGGCCGAAGCGGTCGATGGCGCCGTCGGTGCCGAAGTCCGGCGAGCAGCTGGTCCACACCGCGCCCAGGCTGGCGGCGGCCAGCATGGCGGCCAGGGTTTCCGGCATATTGGGCATGTAGCCGGCCACGCGGTCGCCCGGCTGGATGCCGTGCGCGCGCATCGCCTGCTGCAGCCGCGATACCAGGTCGTTCAGCTCCCACCAGCTCAGCTCGCGCTTGACCTGGTCCTCGCCCCAGAACACCACCGCCAGCGTGTCGTCGCGGCGCACCAGCATGTTCTCGGCGTAGTTCAGCGTGGCCTCGGGGAAGAAGCGCGACTCGCGCATGGTGCTGCCCGGTTGCAGCGCCACGCCGCCCTTGTCGCCCACCACGCCGCAGTAGTCCCACACGTGGTTCCAGAAGCGGCCGGGCTGGGTGACGCTGGCCTGCCACAGGCTGGCGTAGTCCGGGTAGTCGCTATTGTCGGCCAGGGCGGCCAGCTTGCCGAAGGCGGCCAGGTGGCTGGCGGCGATGCGCGACGCGCGGGGTTGCCACAGCGGGGTATCCGGTGCCTGCATGTGCGTTCTCCTCTGGATAGGGCAGGTGTGTTGTGATGGGGCAGTGTACTGCAGCCTGCGGCCAACGTTGGCCGCAGGCGGGTTATCCGGAACCGTTACACGATCTGGCGAGCTAGAGCGAGACAAGGCGTACTTACCGTATGACGTTTCACGACGCGCAGCAGATCGTGTGCAGGCTCAGCCGGGAATGGCGCGCACGGTGTTGTCGATGGCGCCAAAGATGCTGTGGCCGGCGGCATCGAACATCTCGATGTGCACGCGGTCGCCGTGTTTCATGAACGAGGTACGCGGCTGGCCCTGCTCGATGGTCTCGTACATGCGCACTTCGGCCAGGCAGCAGTAGCCCACGCCGCCGTTTTCCACGCTGGAGCCCCACAGGTCGCCCTGCTTGTTGGACACCGTGCCGCTGCCGATGATGGAGCCGGCGCCCAGTTCGCGGGTCTTGGCCACGTGTGCCACCAGCTGCGCGAAGTTGAAGGTCATGTCCACGCCGGCATTGGGCTGGCCGAACACGGTGCCGTTCAGCGCCACCACCAGCGGCAGGTGCAGCTTGTTGTCGTGCCAGGCACTGCCCAGCTCGTCCGGCGTTACCGCCACCGGCGAGAACGCCGACGCCGGCTTGCTCTGGAAGAAGCCGAAGCCCTTGGCCAGCTCGTTCGGAATCAGGTTGCGCAGGCTCACGTCGTTCACCAGCATCACCAGGCGAATGGCCTGGGCGCAGTCTTCCACGCTGGCGCCCAGCGCCACGTCACCGGTGACTACCGCCACCTCGGCCTCGAAATCGATGCCCCAGCTTTCGGCGGCGACGACTTCGTCACGCGGGCCGATGAAGCGGTCGGAGCCGCCCTGGTACATCAGCGGGTCGGTGTGGAAGCTGGCCGGCAGTTCGGCGCCGCGCGCCTTGCGCACCAGCTCCACGTGGTTGATGTAGGCCGAGCCGTCCGCCCACTGGTAGGCACGCGGCAGCGGGCTGGCGCACAGGTGCTGGTCAAAGGGCTGCATATTGGCCGCCGTGCCGGCGTTGAGCTGTTCGTATACCGCGGCCAGTTGCGGCGCACAGTCATGCCAGTTGTCCAGCGCTGCCTGCAGGGTGGCGGCGATATGGCCCGCATTGCAGTAGCGGGTCAGGGCGCGGTTGACAACAACCAGCGTGCCGTCGCGGCCGCCGTGGTTCAGGGTGGCGAGTTTCATCTCAGTTTTGCTCCTTGTAGCTGCCGTCGTGCATCCAGCGCGCGTGCTGCGGCGCTTTCTTGGTGACTGCCCATTCGTTAAGCATGTCCCATTTCACGTCATCGAGCATCTGCATCATTTTCGGGGAGGCGGTGTTGCAGGCCAGCTCCAGGCGGTGACCGTTGGGGTCGAAGAAATAGATCGACTGGAAAATGGTGTGGTCGGTGGGGCCGATCACGTCGATGCCGGCCGCCTGCAGCCGCGCCTTGGTGGCCAGCAGCGTGTCCATGCTGTCCACCTCCAGCGCCAGGTGCTGCACCCAGGTCGGGGTGTTCGGGTCGCGGCCCATATCGGGGCGGGTGGGCAGCTCGAAGAAGGCCAGGATATTACCCTGGCCTGCGTCCAGGAACACGTGCATGTACGGGTCCGGCGCCTTGGTGGACGGCACTTCGTTCTCGGCGATGGCCAGCACGAATTTCATGTCCAGGTGTTTTACGTACCACTCCACGGTTTCCTTCGCATCCTTGCAGCGATAGGCCACGTGGTGAATTTTGCTGATCAGCATGGTGTTGTCTCCGGGGGCATGCAGCCTGGCCTGCTGGGCTGGCTGCGGGTGGAACCATACGTGAAGATTAGATAATGATCAATTGATTTGCTATTAACGAATAACGTAACCGTCACAGGGCTGCTACACTTGCTCGCGAATCCGCCATACGACTGCAGATCATGGAACTCGAAAAAGACACTCGCCGCGGCATCCAGTCCATCGAAGTGGGCGGCACGCTGTTGCAAGCCCTGGTGCGCTTCGGCACGCCGATGATGCTGAAAGACCTGGCGCGCGAGGCCGGCATGCCGCCGGCCAAGGCGCATCCCTACCTGGTGAGCTTCGGCAAGCTGGGGCTGATCGAGCAGGACAGCGTTACCGGCCTGTACAAGCTGGGCAGCTTCGCGCTGCAGATGGGGCTGACCGCGCTGCACGAGCTGGACGCCATCAAGGTAGCCAGCGACCAGGCGGCGGTACTGGCGCTGGCGAGCCAGCAGAACGTGGCGCTGGCGGTGTGGGGCAACCACGGGCCCACCGTGGTGCGCATCCAGGAATGCAACCGCATCGTGCACATCAATATGCGCACCGGCAGCGTGATGTCGCTGCTGGATTCCGCCACCGGCCGCGTGTTTGCCGCCTACCTGCCGGCGCACCTCAGTGCCGAACTGCTGCAACAGGAGCTGGCGCACAAGCCGGCGGCGCAGCGCCCGGACGTGGCGGCCATGCTGGCCGAAGTGCGCGAGCACGGCATGGCGCGCGCGGTGGGCTACCCGCTGGCCGGCATCAATGCGCTGTCGGCTCCGGTATTCGACAACGGCGGGCAACTGGCGCTGGTGATCACCACCCTGGGCCCGGCGGCGGAGTTCGACCCCGACTGGCACGGCGAGCTGGCGTGCCAGCTGCGCGACTGCGCGGCCAGGGTCTCCACCCTGCTGGGTTACCGTGGCTAGAGCAGGCCAAGGTTGGCCGCAGCGGGTATAACGAAACAACGGAGCGCGCAAAGCGGGAGGTAGTGGATGTTTATCGACAGGGAGCACGCGGCCCGCGAACTGGCCGAGGCGCTGGCAGCCTACAGCGGCAAGCGGCCGCTGGTGCTGGGCATACCGCGCGGCGGCGTGCCGATGGCGCGGCTGATTGCCGACAGCCTGGGCGGCGAGCTGGACGTGGTGCTGGTGCGCAAGCTGGGGGCGCCGTGGTCGCCTGAGCTGGCCATCGGCGCGGTGGGCGAAAGCGGCGTACTGCTGCTGGACGCCCTGGCCGACAGCATCGCCGCGGACTACGTGGCGCAGGAAACCGCGCGCCAGATGGCGGTGATACGCCGCCGCCGCGCCAGCTACACCCCGGTACGGCCGGCGATTCCCGTGGCCGGCCGGCTGGTGATCGTGGTCGATGATGGCCTGGCCACCGGCGCCACCATGTTGGCCGCATTGCATGCGCTGCGCCGGCTGCGGCCGGCCCGGCTGGTGTGCGCGGTGCCGGTGGCACCGCCCGACACCCTGCAACGGGTGCAGGCCGTTGCTGACGAAGTGGTATGTCTGCGGGTATCGGCGGACTTTTCCGCCGTCGGCCAGTTCTACCGCCATTTCGACGAGGTCAACGACGAGATGGTGCTGGCGGCGCTGGCAAGCGCGCCGCCGGATCATCCCCGCTGAAGCTGCGTTCATGCCTGGTTCATGCCGGCTTGTAACCGCGCGCCTTGGCATAGCGTGAACCAGGGTCGCGCACCAGTGCCTCGGCGATGTACCACGAGGTAGCGGCCAGTTTGTCCAGGTCCACCCCGGTGTGGTAACCCAGGCCGTGCAGCAGGTACACCACGTCCTCGGTGGCCACGTTGCCGGAGGCGCCCTTGGCATACGGGCAGCCGCCCAGGCCGGATACCGAGCTGTCGAAAGTGCGCAGCCCGGCCTGCAGCGCAGTGTGGATGTTGGCGATGGCCATGCCGTAGGTGTCGTGGAAGTGGCCGGCCAGTTTTGCCACCGGCACCACCTCGCTCACCGCATCCAGCATCGCCGTCACCTTGTTCGGCGTACCCACGCCTATGGTGTCGCCCAGCGAAATCTCGTAGCAGCCCATGCCGTACAGCGCGCGCGCCACTTCGGCCACCTTGTACGGCGCCACTTCGCCCTCGTACGGGCAGCCCACCACGCAGGACACATAGCCGCGCACCTTGATGCCTTCGGCCAGCGCGCGCTTCATCACCGATTCGAAGCGCTGCAGGCTCTCGGCGATGCTGGCGTTGATGTTCTTCTGGCTGAACGCCTCGCTGGCGGCGCCGAACACCGCGATCTCGCGCACGCCGGCTTCCAGCGCCGCATCCAGGCCCTTGTCGTTGGGCACCAGCACCGGGTAGTCGATGCCGGCATTCATGTCCAGCGCCTGCAGCACGGCCAGGCTGTCGGCCATCTGCGGCACCCATTTGGGCGACACGAAGGCGCCGGCCTCGATGCAGGTCAGGCCGCTGTCGGCCAGGCGGCGGATCAGCTCCAGCTTGGTAGCCAGGCTGACGCTGTGCTTTTCGTTCTGCAGCCCGTCACGCGGGCCGACTTCGACGATCTTGACGTGAGTCATGTTGTATCTCGCAAATTGTTCACCCGGCGACTGGCCATCAATAGTGGCGCAGCCAAAGGCCAAGGCGAGTGATTGCCAAGCCGATGCCTATCTGGAACACAGTCAGTAGCGTGGACGTGATGCCGATCGGAAGCAGGGGCTCCAAGGCATGTAGTACGCCGCTGTATCTGACCGGCATTTTCAAGTTCTGCGGTGACTGGGCCAACCATTCATAGAAATTTTCCCACCCAGCAAGGGGTAGGCGGGCCGCGATGCTGTAATACAGGTCATAGCAATGGACGGCTGCAAACAGTAGCCCGGCCACCACGATCAGCCACGCGGTCCGTTTGGTGCTCCTGTTATTGCCTTCCAGTGGCTGATAACGCCGCATCGTGATGCTGCTCCACGCTTAATCCGCTTCGAAATCCACCAGCTCGTCGCCGTCGTTCACCTGCTCGCCGGCGGCAAAGTAGAAGGCCAGCACCTTGCCGTCCGCCGGGGCGGCGATGGTGTGTTCCATCTTCATCGCTTCCAGGATCAGCAGCGGCTCGCCCTTGGCCACGGTCTGGCCGCTTTCGGCCAGCAAGGCCACCACGCGGCCCGGCATCGGCGCCTTGAGGTGGGTCTCGCCGTGCACGCCTGCTTCTTCATAGGCGTAAGGGTCGATGTAGTCCACGGCAATGCGCTCGCCGTCGGCAAACAGCACGCGCTGCAGGCCGTGGCGCACCAGGGTGGCCTGCAGCTGCTTGCCGCCAAGGTTGGCCGCAAGCCGGCTGCCGAGCAGGCTGGCGCTAGCATGGAAAGTCTCGCCGCCGATATCGAGCACGAAGCCCTTGCCGTCATGCTGCAGCAGCACTTCGCAGCGCTGCTCGCCGTGGGCAAAGCCGATGCGGCGCTGCTGCGCGCCGTTCAGGCGCCAGCCCTGCAGCGCGCCGAAGGCGTGATTGTCGTGACCAGCGCCGGCCAGCACCTCGCCCAGTGCCAGCAGCGCCAGCTGTTCGCTGCCCGGTGCCGCGGGGGCGGGCAGCAGGCTGTCGTGGTAGCGGGCGATCAGGCCGGTGTCCACATCGCCACTGGCAAAGGCCGGGTTGGCGGCAATGCGGCGCAGGAAGCGGATATTGGTGGTAACGCCCACCACCTGGTAGGCAGCCAGCGCGGCGTCCAGCTGCTGCAGCGCCGCTTCGCGCGTTTCGCCCCACACGATCAGCTTGGCGATCATCGGGTCGTAGAACGGCGAAATGGTATCGCCCTGCAGTACGCCGGTATCCACCCGCACGTGGGCGTTTTCCACTGGCGGCACCAGGTGCAGCAGGGTGCCGGTGGCCGGCAGGAAGCCCTTGTCCGGGTCTTCGGCGTAGATGCGCGCCTCGATGCTGTGGCCGTGGATAGCAAGCTCATGCTGCTGCAGCGGCAGCGGCTGGCCGCTGGCCACTTTCAGCTGCCAGGCTACCAGGTCCTGGCCGGTGATCATCTCGGTTACCGGGTGTTCCACCTGCAGGCGGGTGTTCATTTCCATGAAGTAGAACTTGCCGCTGTCCACGTCCATGATGAATTCCACCGTGCCGGCACCGACATAGCCCACGGCGCGGGCGGCAGCCACTGCTGCTTCGCCCATGGCCTGGCGGGTTTCCGCCGGCAGGTGCGGGGCAGGGGCTTCTTCCAGCACTTTCTGGTGGCGGCGCTGCACCGAGCAGTCGCGCTCGAACAGGTAGACGCAGCCGCCCAGGCTGTCGGCGAACACCTGGATTTCCACGTGGCGCGGGCGGGTCAGGTATTTCTCCACCAGCACCTTGTCGTCGCCGAAGCTGGCGCGCGCCTCGCGCTGGCAGCTGGCCAGCGCGGCCAGGAAGTCGTCGCCGCGCTCCACGATGCGCATGCCCTTGCCGCCACCGCCGGCGCTGGCCTTGATCAGCACCGGGTAGCCGATGGCGTCGGCCTGGGTTTTCAGCAGTTGCTCATCCTGGTTGTCGCCGTGGTAGCCCGGCACCAGCGGCACGTTGGCGCGTTCCATCAGCGCCTTGGCGGCGGACTTGCTGCCCATGGCGGCAATGGCGCTGGCCGGCGGGCCGATGAAGGCGATGCCGGCAGCCTCGCAGGCGGCGGCGAAGTCTTCGTTCTCCGACAGGAAGCCGTAGCCCGGATGCACTGCCTGCGCGCCGCTGCTGCGGGCGATGTCGAGGATGAGGTCGGCCTTGAGGTAGGACTCGGCCGCCGGCGCCGGCCCCAGCCGGTAGGCTTCATCCGCCAGCTTGACGAAGCGGGCGCCGGCATCGGCATCGGAATACACCGCCACGGTGCGGATGCCCATGGCGCGGGCGGTCTTGATCACGCGGCAAGCTATCTCTCCGCGGTTGGCAATCAGAATCTTGGTGAACATATCGGGGTGATCCCTTTTCTTGTCGGTACCACTGATGGCGGGCACGCTGCGCTTTGCCCACCCTGCTGTGTGGCGGCGCTTTACCGCAGGGTGGGCTGGGGCCATCAGGCCGTGCCTACCAATCTGGTATTGCTGGCAGGCAAGCTATGTTTGCCCACCCTGTACTCGTGTTCATGCCTTGCGGCCAACGTTGGCCGCAAGGGCAGCACTTAGTCCTTTACCCAGCGCGGCGGGCGCTTGTCGAAGAAGGCGGTCAGGCCTTCGCGCGCTTCCTCGGTGATGCGAATGGCGGCGATGCGGTGCGCGGTGTCGGACAGCAGCTCGTCGGCAAACGGCGAGCTGTGGCGCAGCGCGCCCAGCAGCTCTTTGGCGGCGGACAGCGCGTGCGGGCCGCCACGGCACAGTTCGGCGGCCACTTCGGCCACGCGCTCGTCCAGCGCGGCTTCGTCCACCACCTCGTGCACCAGGCCGATGCGTTCGGCGGTGGCAGCATCGATGCGCTCGGCGGTGAGGAAATAGCGGCGCGCCTGGCGCCAGCCGATGGCATCCGCCACATAGGGGCCGATGGTGGCCGGGATCAGCCCCAGGCGCACTTCGGTGAGCGCAAACTTGGCGGCTTCGGTGGCAATGGCGATGTCGCACACCGCGGTAAGCCCGGTGCCGCCGGCCATGGCGGCGCCGTGGATGCGGGCGATCACCGGCTTCTTGCTGCGGTAGATGCCCTTGAGCATGGCCGCCAGCTTGCCGGCATCTTCCAGGTTCTGTGCTTCGCTGTAGCCGGCGGCGCGGCGCATCCAGTCCAGGTCGGCGCCGGCGGAAAAGCTCTTGCCGCGCCCGGCCAGCACGATCACGCGCACGCTGTCGTCGTGGTTCAGGTCGCGGAACACTGCGGTGAGGTCACCGATCAGGTGCTCGTTCATCGCATTGTGCAGCTCCGGGCGGTTCATCCACACCGTGGCCACCTGGCCGGCACGTTCGATCTGTAGTGTTGTGTAGCTCATGTCTGCACCTCCAGTAAGTAGAGCGCATCACCCGCCTCGATGGCGTAATGGGGATGGCTGCTTGCCTCGCGGAAACCCAATTTGTGCAATAGCGCGGCGGATGCCTGGTTGCGGCGATCCACCGTGGCATAGCAGCGCTTGACGCCATGCTCGGCGCGCAAGCGGTTCAACATCTGACGGCAGGCCTCGCTGGCGATGCCGCGACGCTGGAATCGGCTACCCACGACATAGGCAATGTCGGCGCTGGCATCGGCATAAACCGTGGCCTGCACGTAGCCGGCCAGCCCCTGTTCCGGCAAGCGTATCGCCCAGTTGAGCCACTGCTCGCAGCCATCTGGCGAGCAGCGGTTTTCCAGCCTGCGCAGCCGCGCCGTGAAGGCGTCCAGGCTGGCGGGCGGTGCCTGGTCGATATAGGCGTAGAGCGCCGGGTCTGCCAGTAGTGGGAACAGCTCGGCGGCATGGCCGGCGGTCTGTGACTCCAGCATGACAGTCAGCGGATCGGCGCCCATCACGGCCTCACATCCGGAACACGCCGAAACGTGTCTGTTCCACCGGCGCCGACAGGCTGGCTTCCAGCGCCAGGCTCAGCACCTCGCGGGTCTGCGCCGGGTCGATCACGCCGTCGTCCCACAGCCGGGCGCTGGCGTAGTAGGGGTGGCCCTGGCGTTCGTACTGCTCGCGCACCGGCGCCTTCAGTGCTTCTTCCTGCTCCGGCGTGAAGGTGTCGCCCAGCTGTTCCTTCTTCACCTGGGCCAGCACGCCGGCAGCCTGTTCGCCGCCCATTACCGAGATGCGGCTGTTCGGCCACATCCACAGGAAGCGTGGCGAGTAGGCGCGGCCGCACATGCCGTAGTTGCCGGCGCCGAAGCTGCCGCCGATCAGCACGGTGAACTTGGGTACGCTGGCGCAGGCCACGGCGGTCACCAGCTTGGCGCCGTCCTTGGCGATGCCGCCGTTTTCGTACTTCTTGCCCACCATGAAGCCGGTGATGTTCTGCAGGAAGATCAGCGGAATGCCGCGCTGGCAGCACAGCTCCACGAAGTGCGCGCCCTTGAGCGCGGACTCGCTGAACAGGATGCCGTTGTTGGCGATGATGCCGACGCGGTAACCGTTAAGGCGGGCAAAGCCGGTGACCAAAGTGGTGCCGTAGTTCTGCTTGAATTCGTCGAAGTCCGAGTCGTCCACCAGGCGGGCGATGATCTCGCGCACGTCGAACGGTTTTTTCGGGTCGGCCGGAATCACGCCGTAGATTTCTTCCGCGGCGTAGCGCGGCGGCTTCGGCGCAGCGCGGTCCAGCTCGCCCTGTTTCTTCCAGTTGAGGTCGGACACGATGCGGCGGGCGATGGACAGCGCGTGGGCATCGTTCTGCGCCAGGTGGTCGGCCACGCCGGACACGCGGGTGTGCACGTCACCGCCGCCCAGTTCTTCTGCCGACACCACTTCGCCGGTGGCGGCCTTCACCAGCGGCGGGCCGCCCAGGAAGATGGTGCCCTGTTCCTTGACGATCACCGTCTCGTCGCTCATCGCCGGCACGTAGGCGCCGCCGGCGGTGCAGCTGCCCATCACCACCGCGATCTGCGGAATGCCGGCGGCGGACAGGTTGGCCTGGTTGTAGAAGATGCGGCCGAAGTGCTCGCGGTCGGGGAACACTTCATCCTGCAGCGGCAGGAAGGCGCCGCCAGAGTCAACAAGATAGATGCAAGGAATACGGTTTTCGCGGGCGATTTCCTGCGCGCGCAGGTGCTTTTTTACCGTCATCGGGTAGTAGGTGCCGCCCTTGACGGTGGCGTCGTTAGCCACGATCAGGCATTCGATGCCGCCAATGCGGCCGATGCCGGTAATCACCCCGGCGCCCGGCGCGTCGTCGCCATACATGCCGTATGCGGCCAACTGCGACAGCTCCAGGAACGGCGAGCCGGCATCCAGCAGCAGGTCGATGCGCTCGCGCGGCAGCAGTTTGCCGCGCGCCACGTGCTTGGCGCGCGCCTTGTCGCCGCCGCCCTGCGCGGCACGGGCAACCTTGTCCTTCAGGTCGGCCACCACGGCACGCATCTTGTCGGCGTTGGCCGCAAAGTCGGCGGCGCGGGGGGAGAGCTTGGATTCGATGATGGGCATGTCGTTTACCTTGTCATTCGCTATCGACGAACCAGACGGCGCCGATCAGACCGTCGGCATTGACGTCGTAGATTGCCACCGCGCGCATGCGGCGCGCTTCGTCCAGCGTTACGTCTTCGTGGTCGATCACGCGGTTGCCGTGCACGATGCGCGCCAGCAGTGCCGCATGCAGCAGCGGCAGGGTGAAGCGGTGGCGCGCGTAGTGCTCGGCCAGCGCGGCCTTGCCATCCAGGCTCAGCGCCATCGACGGCAGGCGGTAGACCTTCACATCGTCGGCGTAGCAGGCGGTGAAGGCGGCCAGGTCATGGGCGTTGTAGGCATCCAGTTGGGCCTGAACGATGCGTTCGGCGGCGGTCATGTTCTGGTTTTCCTTGGTATGGCCAGGGCATGGCTGGAAACATCGCCCGAGACAAGGCGCGCTGCCGCAGACAGTACAAATCGTACGGCCAGGCGGCGCAACGCAGTATCGGGCGATTTAGCCACCATGCTTACCGGGTTTCGGCCATCAGCTCGCGGCCGATCAGCCAGCGGCGGATCTCGCTGGTGCCGGCGCCGATCTCGTACAGCTTGGCATCGCGCAGCAGGCGGCCGGTGCTGTATTCATTGATATAGCCGTTGCCGCCCAGGCACTGGATGGCGTCCAGCGCCATCTGGGTGGCGTTCTCGGCGGCGTAGAGGATGGCGCCGGCGGCGTCCTTGCGGGTCTGGCGGCCGGATTCGCCGCGGTCCAGCGCCTGGCCTACGGCGTAGACGTAGGCGCGGCTGGCGGACAGCTTCACGTACATGTCGGCCAGCTTGCCCTGCATCAGCTGGAAGTCGCCGATGCTCTGGCCGAACTGCTTGCGGTCGTTCAGGTAGGGCACTACCACGTCCATGCAGCCCTGCATGATGCCCAGCGGACCGGCGGACAGCACCGCGCGTTCGAAGTCCAGGCCGCTCATCAGCACTTTCACGCCATTGCCTTCGCCGCCCAGCACGTTTTCTTCCGGCACGAAGCAGTCGTCAAAGAAGATGGGGTAGGTGTTGGAGCCGCGCATGCCCAGCTTGTCCAGCTTGCTGCCGTGGCTGAAGCCGGCGTAGCCCTTTTCGATGATGAAGGCAGTAATGCCTTTCGGCCCGGCGTTGATGTCGGTCTTGGCGTATACCACCAGGGTGTCGGCGTCGCCGCCATTGGTGATCCACATCTTGCTGCCGTTGAGCTTGTAGCCGCCGGCCACCTTGTCGGCGCGCAGCTTCATGCTCACCACGTCGGAGCCGGCGTTGGGCTCGGACATGGCCAGCGCGCCGATGTGCTCGCCGGAGATCAGCTTGGGCAGGTATTTCTGCTTTTGTGCCGCGTTGCCGTTCTTGTAGATCTGGTTCACGCACAGGTTGGAGTGCGCACCGTAGGAGAGGGCCACCGAGGCGCTGGCGCGGCTGATCTCTTCCATGGCGATCATGTGCGCCAGGTAGCCCATATTGGCGCCACCGTATTCCTCGCTGACGGTGATGCCCAGGAGGCCCAGGTCGCCGAACTTCTGCCACAGGTCGGCCGGGAACAGGTTGTCGCGGTCGATGTCGGCAGCGCGCGGGGCGATCTCGCTCTGGGCGAAGTCGCGCACCGATTCGCGCAGCATGTCGTAGGTTTCACCAAAGTCAAAGCGCAGGCTGCTGTACATGTCTCTCTCCTCTGTGCCCGGCGGGGCGCGGCATATGGCTTCTTGATAGATGCTTTTTGCACCGATGATGCTGTTATGTTGACTTACGCTTACGTTAACGTCAATACGTAATGGCAAACCATCCGCGCGGATGGCATGCGCTGGCCTAGCTTGTGGCTTCCTTGCCGGTCATGGTGTCGATTACCTGGCGGCAGTGTTCTTCCAGCGTGTCGATTTCGGCCAGCACGGCGTCGATGTCCAGGCGCTGCTCTTCCAGCTGCTTCTTGCGGTCGGACAGCAGCTGCAGCAGCTTCAGCGACTGGCTGGCCTCGTCGCGCGCCAGTTCGTACAGGTCCAGGATCTCGCGGATCTCCGACAGTGCCAGACCAATGCGCTTGCCGCGCAGGATCAGCCGCAGCCGCGCGCGGTCGCGGTGGGTGAACAGCCGCTGGCGGCCTTCGCGTTGCGGCTCGATCAGGCCCTGTTCCTCGTAGAAGCGGATGGTGCGCAACGTGATGTCGAAATCGCGCGCGAGGTCGGAAATGGTGAAAAGGCGTTCTTCGCTCATGGTGCTTCCTGATGTGTTGCGGCGATTGTAGCGTTTTTTGTCGCAGCTGCCCGGCTTGTGCTTGAGCTTACGTTAACGTAATAGTAAGTTACCGCTCAAAAGACAACAGCATCGCCTGCGGAGAGACCACAACATGAGCCTTCACCCGAGTTACGTTCACGGCGGCAGCGAGCAGCCGCTGATCGGCCAGACCATCGGCCAGTTCTTCGATGCCGCCTGCCAGCGCCATGCCGCGCGCGACGGCCTGATCGTGCGCCAGCAGGGCGTGCGTTGGAGCTACGCCGAATTCGGCGAGCAGGTCACGCGGCTGGCCTGCGGCCTGCGCCGGCTGGGCCTGCAGCCGGGCGAGCGCGTCGGCATCTGGTCGCAGAACAATGTGGAGTGGGTGCTGATGCAGTTCGCCACCGCCAAGGCCGGGCTGGTGCTGGTGAACATCAACCCGGCCTACCGCCGCAGCGAGCTGGAATACGCGCTGGGCAAGGTGGGTTGCCGCGCGCTGGTGCTGTCGCCCAGCTTCAAGAGCAGCGACTACCTGGCGATCCTGGGCGACGTGGTGCCGGAGTTGGCCGCAAGCCAGCCGGGCGGGTTGCAGGCCGCCAGCCTGCCGGAACTGCGCTGGGTGATCCGCCTGGGTAGTGAAGCCACGCCGGGCATGCTGAACTTCGACAGCCTGCTGGCAGAGCCGAGTGATGCCGAGCGCCAGGCGCTGCAGGAAGTAGGGCAGACGCTGCAGTTCGATGACCCGATCAACATCCAGTTCACCTCCGGCACCACCGGCAGCCCCAAGGGCGCCACGCTTACCCACCACAACATCCTCAACAACGGCTTTTTCGTCGGCGAGGCGATGCGCCTCAGCGAGCACGACCGGCTGTGCATCCCGGTGCCGCTGTACCACTGCTTCGGCATGGTGCTGGGCGTGCTGGCCTGCCTCACCCACGGCAGCACCATCATTTTCCCGTCGGAAGCCTTCGAGCCGCTGGCGGTGCTGGAAACCGTGGCGGCGGAAAAATGCACCGCGCTGCATGGCGTGCCCACCATGTTCATCGCGGTGCTGGATCACCCGCGCTTTGCCGAGTTTGACCTCTCCAGCCTGCGCACCGGCATCATGGCCGGCAGCCCGTGCCCTATCGAAGTGATGAAGCGGGTGGTGGCTCAGATGCACATGGCCGAGGTCACCATTGCCTACGGCATGACCGAGACCAGCCCGGTGAGCTTCCAGAGCTACACCGACACCCCGCTGGAAAAGAAAGTGTCCACCGTTGGCCGCATCCACCCGCACGTGGAAGTGAAGATCGTCGACCCGCAGGGCCGCATCGTGCCGCGCGGGGAAACCGGCGAACTGCTCACCCGCGGTTACTCGGTAATGCTGGGTTACTGGGGCGACGAGGAGAAAACCCGCGAGGCGATAGACGCTGCCGGCTGGATGCACACCGGCGACCTGGCGGTGCTGGACGCGGACGGTTACTGCAATATCGTCGGCCGGGTGAAGGATATGGTGATCCGCGGCGGCGAGAACATCTACCCGCGCGAGATCGAGGAATTCCTCTACCGCCACCCCAAGGTACAGGACGTGCAGGTGGTGGGCGTGCCGGACGCCAAGTACGGCGAGGAACTGTGCGCCTGGATACGGCTGCGTGACGGCGAGACTTGCACCGCGGACGAAATCCGCGCCTTCTGCAGCGGCCAGATCGCGCACTACAAGATTCCGCGCTACATCGAATTCGTCGACAGCTTCCCGATGACCATCACCGGCAAGATCCAGAAATTCATGATGCGGCAGCAGATGAAGCAGAAGCTGGGGCTGGAGGAGGACAAGACGGCCTGAGCTGTCGTTGATGCCAGTCAGCCCCGCCGATGCGGGGCTTTTTCCTGTCACATGCCACGGGTAAGTTGCCGCTTGCCGACTAAACTTGGCTGATGGGCTACAATGCGCGCCATTCTTGATGGAGATAGATCATGACCCGATTCGACGAGGCCGACCTCACCCGCCTGGAAATGCTGCTGACCCCGCTGTCGCAGGCAGGTACCACCATGCGCCCGGACGAAGCGCAGGGCTTCTTCGCTGCGCTGGCATGCGGCCCGGACAAGCTGGACATCGACACCTGGCTGCCGGAAGTGCTGGGTGACGCCCCGGCCTTCGACAACCCGGAGCACGAAGCCGAAGTGCGCAGCCTGCTGCAGAAGTTCTACAACGCCACCGCCGACGCGCTGGCTGACGGCGAGCTGCCGGAGCTGGTGCTGTATGAAGAGGAAGAAGGCGAGGAAGCCGACTTCCGCCCGTGGTGCAATGCCTTCATGTACGCGCTGGACGTGGTGCCCACCGACTGGTTCGAGGCTGCCGACGACGAGGGTTTCGAAGACCTGCTGATGCCGGTGATGGCGCTGGGTGGCATGTTCGATGGCGAAGACGGCGAGGCTGCTCTGCTGCAGTTCGGCGAGGCCGAAATCAACGGCTTCAAGGGCGAGTTCGAGGATGCGCTGCTGGCGGTGTACAACTACTGGCGCGCCAAGGAGCAGGCACCGGTAACCGTGCGCCGCGACGGCGACAAGGTTGGCCGCAACGACCCGTGCCCGTGCGGCAGCGGCAAGAAGTACAAGGCCTGCCACGGCCGTAACTGAGCGGTGGCCGCTTGCGGCCAACCCAGTCACAAACCCCGTGTGTGGCTGCAGCGAGGTACTTCGCTCCGCTGCTACCGGACCCGGCAAAGCCGAGCCGCGCCAGAAAGGTGATGGCATCCGCAGCCCTGCTGTTTTCATGACAAGCCCTTCTGGCTTGTCCATGGTCACAAACCCCGTGCCCTGGCACGGGGTTTGTTTTTGCCGGCTACACTCAGAACGTAACCGGGAGAAGCATCATGAGGCTGGGGCTGGAGGAAATGCTGCAGCTGCTGCAGGAGGTGGAGCGCGGCGATCCGCTGGATTTCGCCGACCTGCCGATGGACGAGGATGAACTGCGCCGGCTGGTGATGGCCGACCTGCTGCAGCGCGACGAGCAACTGCAGGCCGAGGCCAGCCCGGAGGAGTGCCAGCTTATCTATATGCTGTCCACCGCGCGGCTGGTGCTGGAGAACATGTTGCTGCACCTGCGGTTGATGCGGCTGGAACAGCCGGAGGGCACCGCCGAGGCGCAGCTGAAGTCGGTGCTGCGCCGGCTGCGTGGCGATGAAGACGATAGCCAGGGCTAGGGCGGGTTGGATGCAGGCCATACCCGCGCAAGCAAGTGGCCGGACACGAAAAACGGCGCCGTCAGGCGCCGTTTCCCCTTACCAGCCGGCTGGAGCCGGCATCGCTCAGAACGCGAAGTGCTCGTCCTCCAGCGCCATCAGCGGCTGCGCGCCGGACTTGATGCTCACCTTCAGTGCTTCCACTTCCGGCAGCAGCTTGGCGTAGTAGAAGCGGGCGGTGGTGATCTTGGCCTGGTAGAAAGCATCACCGCCGGTTTCCAGCCTGGCGTAGGCCACTTCCGCCATGCGCGCCCACAGCCAGGCATAGGTCAGGTGACCGACCAGGCGCAGATAGTCGGTGGCAGCGGCGCCGGCGGCATCGCGATCCTGCATCGAGGCCATGCCCACGCCCATGGTGATGTCGCCCACTTCCTTCAGCAGCTTGGCCAGCGGGCCGACGAACTCGGCCAACTGCGCGTTGCCCTCGTTGGCCTGGCAGAACTTGTGGATCTGCTTGCTGAACTTGCGCAGCTTGGCGCCCTGGTCCAGCAGCACCTTGCGGCCCAGGAGGTCGATGGCCTGGATGCCGTTGGTGCCTTCGTAGATCTGCGAGATGCGGCAGTCGCGCACCAGCTGCTCCATGCCCCATTCGCGGATGAAGCCGTGGCCGCCGAATACCTGCATGCCAAGGTTGGCCGCAGTGTAGCCGTTGTCGGTCATGAAGGCCTTGGCCACCGGGGTAAGCAGCGCCACCAGGTCGGCGGCATCCTGCCGTGCCTCGGCATCCGGGTGCTTGTCTTCGATATCCAGCTGCAGCGCCAGCATCGCCGACAGCGCGCGGCCGGCCTCGGTGTAGGCCTTCTGCGTCAGCAGCATGCGGCGCACGTCCGGGTGCACGATGATGGGGTCGGCCGGTTTTTCCGGGAACTTCGCCCCGGCCAGCGCGCGCATCTGCAGGCGTTCGCGGGCGTAGGCCAGCGCGCCCTGGTAGGACGCCTCGCCAATGCCCAGGCCCTGCATGCCGCAGCCCAGGCGCGCGGCGTTCATCATGGTGAACATGCAGGCCAGGCCCTTGTTCGCCTCGCCGATCAGCCAGCCCTGGGCGCCGTCGAGGTTGATCACCGCGGTGGCGTTGGCCTTGATGCCCATCTTGTGTTCCAGGCTGCCGCAGTACACGCTGTTGCGGCTACCGTCCTGGTGGAACTTGGGCACGATGAACAGCGAGATGCCTTTTACGTCCCTGGGCGCATCCGGCAGGCGCGCCAGCACCAGGTGGATGATGTTGTCGGACATGTCGTGCTCGCCGGCGGAGATGAAGATCTTGGTGCCGGTGATATTGTAGCTGCCGTCCGCGTTCGGTTCGGCGCGGGTCTTCAGCAGACCCAGATCGGTGCCGCAGTGCGGCTCGGTCAGGCACATGGTGCCGGTCCAGCTGCCGTCCACCAGGCGCGGCAGGTAGGTGGCCTTCTGCTCATCGCTGCCGTGAGCGTGGATGGCGGAGTAGGCGCCGTGCGACAGCCCCGGGTACATCGACCACGCCACGTTGGCCGCACACTGCATTTCCATCACCGGGAAGGCCAGCGATTTGGGCATGCCCTGGCCGCCGTAGGCCGGGTCGCAGTCCAGCGCCGGGAAGCCCAGCTCGCAATACTGCTGGTAGGCCTGCTTGAAGCCGGTCGGTGTGGTTACCGATTTGGTGGCCGGGTCGAACTGGCAGCCTTCTTCGTCGGCCTGGCGGTTCAGCGGTGCCAGTTCTTGCTGGCAGAACTGGGCGGCGGCTTCCAGGTAGGAAGTGAAGATGTCCTGGCTGGCCTCTTCGTAACCCGGCAGCGAGGGCAGTACTTCCTGAACTTTGATCAGCTCGTTGAGGACAAAATCAAAATCGCGCAGCGGTGCTTGGTAAGCAGGCATCATGGTCTCCGTTGTTGGTGCGCGGCCCGGCGTATGGCCGGGTCGGGTTTCCTCGTGTTGGCCGGGTGGGCGGCCCTCTACTCTGCTCGTCGGGCAGATTTAAATCAAACGACTGTTTAAATTATTCTGTGCGATTTGGCAACTCTCTTTTCTGAACGCAAGTCACAGGAGATGGCATGGCACGGTTGAAACGCTGGGTGCGCGGCAAGATGGGCATTGCCCACGGTTGGCTGCAGACGCCGGCGCTGCGCTTTGTGCGCCCTTATCTCGACCAGCCGCGGCTATGGAGCGTGCAGCGCCGCAATGTGGCGCGCGCGGTGGCGGTGGGCATGTTTTCCGGGCTGATGCCCGGGCCGACGCAGATGCTTACCGCCGGGCTGCTGGCGTTGCTTTTCCGCATCAACCTGCCGGTGGCGCTGATCTGCACGCTGTACACCAATCCGTTCACCTATCTGCCGCTGTACTTCCTGGCTTTTCGGCTAGGGGAGCGCTTACTTGGGCAGGCGGTGCCGGCTACAATGCCGCAGATGCCGGAAGGCGCCTGGCATGACCTCGCCCTGTGGGGGCCGCAGCTGCTGCACTGGCTGCGCGAGTACGGTACCCCGCTGTTGCTGGGCGTGCCGGTACTGGGGCTGATACTGGCGGCTCTGGGCTACGGCGCGGTCATGCTCGGCTGGCGTCTTGTGGTACGTCACCATTGGCAACAGCGAAAGACTCAGCGTGGATCTCACAGAAAAAACTCTCAGTAGCGAACAGGTATTTCAGGGCGGCTTCATCCAGGTGAGCCGCGACCAGGTGAGCCTGCCGGATGGCAGTACGGCATTTCGCGAGTTCATCCGCCACCCCGGCGCCGCCGCGGTGCTGGCGCTGACCGACGATGGCCAGCTGGTGATGGAGCGGCAGTACCGCTACCCGGCCGGGCGCGAGTTCCTGGAGATTCCGGCTGGCAAGCTGGACCCGGCGGAGCATCCGCACGACACCGCCCGGCGCGAGCTGCTGGAAGAAACCGGCTATGCTGCACAACAATGGCATTATCTTGGCAAGGCCTGGCCGTGCATCGGCTATGCCGACGAAGTGATCCACTACTACCTGGCCACCGGCCTGCGGCTGCAGGCGCGCCAGCTGGACGAGGGCGAGTTCCTGGAAGTGCAGCTGCTGCCGGTGGCGGATGTGCAGCAGATGGCGCTGAGCGGGGAGATCGCGGACAGCAAGACCATTGTCGGCCTGCACTGGTTGGCCGCATGGCAACAGGGGAAGCTCGCTGGTGAAACCGTTTGACAGCCACTACCAGGATCGCCGTGTCGGCCGGCGCATGCGCATGGGCTGCCGCACCAAGTTCAAGTCGCTGCACACCGGCGAGACGCACTATGGCGAGTGCGTGGACTTGTCGGTGGATGGCATGGCGATACGCTGCTCCTACGTGCCGCAGCATGGCGAAAAACTGGAAGTGGTGGTGATCGTGCCCGGTGTCGGCAGTGTGCCGATGCGCCCGCTGGAGGCCACGGTAGAGGTGCGACGCTGCAACGAAGTGGAGCGCGGCAAGCTGTACGAGATCGGCGTGCGCATCCTGCAGCGCCGCGCTTAGTAGTGGAATTGATAAATGCATATTAAAAAAGCCGTCTTAATGACGGCTTTTTCTTACTTGCACTTTTTTTGCTGTGCTATACCCAAACAAAGAACAGCTTTCCCGCGACAGCTGACAACTTGGCAAGGGGGATCTGGCACGGCAATCACGCTTCTGCCAGGGTCTCGTTTGCCTCCACCAGGAGGGTGACGCCATGACCCCAGACATCTTCAGTCACTACGCTTCCCGTTACGACCGCACCCGCGAAGAGGAATACACCATTCAGGAGTTCCTCGAGTTGTGCAAGCGCGACCCGATGACCTACGCCTCGCCCGCCGAACGCATGCTGATGGCCATTGGCGAGCCGGAGATGATCGACACCCGCCATGATTCCCGCCTGTCGCGCATCTTCAGCAACAAGATGATCCGCGTCTACCCGGCCTTCCGCGACTTCTTCGGCATGGAAGAAGCCATTGAACAGGTGGTGGCCTACTTCCGCCACGCCGCGCAGGGCCTGGAAGAGAAGAAGCAGATCCTCTACCTGCTGGGCCCGGTGGGTGGCGGCAAGTCGTCGATTGCCGAAAAACTGAAGGAGTTGATGGAACGGGTGCCGTTCTATTGCATCAAGGGCAGCCCGGTAAACGAGTCGCCGCTGGGGCTGTTCAATTACGACGAGGACGGCGCGCTGCTGGAAGACCAGTACGGCATTCCGCGCCGCTACCTGCGCGCCATCCCCAGCCCGTGGGCGGTGAAGCGCCTGCACGAGTTCAATGGCGACATCAGCCAGTTCCGCGTGGTGAAGCGCTACCCGTCGGTGCTCAAGCAGATCGCGGTATCCAAGACCGAGCCGGGCGACGAGAACAACCAGGACATCAGCTCGCTGGTAGGCAAGGTGGACATCCGCAAACTGGAAAGCTACGCCCAGGACGACCCGGACGCCTACAGCTACTCCGGCGGCCTGTGCCTGGCCAACCAGGGCCTGCTGGAATTCGTGGAGATGTTCAAGGCGCCGATCAAGGTGCTGCACCCGCTGCTGACCGCCACCCAGGAAGGCAACTTCAAGGGCACGGAAGGCTTCGGCGCGATTCCCTTTGACGGCATCATCCTGGCGCACTCCAACGAGAGTGAATGGAAGCAGTTCCGCAACAACAAGAACAATGAAGCCTTCCTCGACCGTATCTACATCGTCAAGGTGCCGTACTGCCTGCGGGTGACGGAAGAGATCAAGATCTACGACAAGCTGCTGCGCAACTCCTCGCTGTCCGGCTCGCCATGCGCCCCAGGCACGCTGAAGATGATGGGGCAGTTCGCGGTGCTGTCGCGGCTGAAAGACCCGGAAAACTCCAGCCTGTACAGCAAGATGCAGGTGTACGACGGCGAGAACCTGAAGGACACCGACCCGAAAGCCAAGTCGCTGCAGGAATACCGCGACTTTGCCGGCGTGGATGAGGGCATGAACGGGCTTTCCACCCGCTTCGCCTACAAGATCCTGTCCAAGGTGTTCAACTTCGACCACACCGAAGTGGCCGCCAACCCGGTGCACCTGCTGTACGTACTGGAGCAGCAGGTGGAGCGCGAGCAGTTCCCGGCCGAGCAGGAACAGAAGTACCTGACCTTCATCAAGGAGTACCTGGCACCCAAGTATGTGGAGTTCATCGGCAAGGAGATTCAGACCGCCTACCTGGAAAGCTACAGCGAGTACGGGCAGAACATCTTCGATCGCTACGTGACCTTCGCCGACTTCTGGATTCAGGATCAGGAGTACCGCGACCCGGACACTGGCGAGAGCTTCGACCGCACGGCGCTGAATGCCGAGCTGGAGAAGATCGAGAAACCGGCCGGCATCTCGAACCCGAAGGACTTCCGCAACGAGATCGTCAACTTCGTACTGCGCGCGCGCGCCAACAACGCCGGCAAGAACCCGCTGTGGACCAGCTATGAAAAGCTGCGCACCGTGATCGAGAAGAAAATGTTCTCCAACACGGAAGAGCTGCTGCCGGTGATCAGCTTCAATGCCAAGGCCAGCACCGACGAAGCCAAGAAACACGAAGACTTCGTCAACCGCATGGTAACCAAGGGCTACACGCCCAAGCAGGTGCGGCTGCTGTGCGAATGGTACCTGCGGGTGCGCAAATCCTCGTAGTTAACGGGGAGGATTGGGGGCAAGCCACTTCGCTGAGCGCAAGGGCTTGGGTGTAAAAATGGAAAGGCTGCCGATTCAACACCGGACAGGAGCGGCCCGGCGGTGCCGGGCCCGGCAGAACCTGTAAAAGTATTGCACTGGCAGCCGTTGGCCGCATGCGGCCAACCCTGCCGGCGGGTGCCTGGCCTGCCACCAGGCGCCCGCCGTGCCCATCCTGCCGCCGTGTCAGCCAGGCGACAGGCCAACGACAGGCTTTAGGAGACAAGCATGTCGCACATTATCGATAGAAGACTGAACGGTAAGAACAAGTCGGCCGTCAACCGCGAGCGCTTCCTGCGCCGTTTCAAGGCGCAGATCAAGGAGGCGGTGGGCAAGGCTATCAAGGGGCGCAGCATCACCGATATAGAAAACGGTGAAAATGTATCCATTCCGGTAAAGGATATTTCCGAGCCGGTGTTCCACCATGGCCGTGGCGGCATGGCCGATCATATCCATCCGGGCAACGAGGAATTCATCGAGGGTGACCGCCTGAACCGGCCGCAGGGTGGTGGCGGCGGCGGTGGCGGCGGCAAGGCCAGCAACGAAGGCGAGGGCGAGGACGACTTCGTGTTCCAGCTGTCGCGCGAAGAATTCATGAATGTGTTCTTCGAGGATCTGGCGCTGCCCAACCTGATCAAGACCCAGCTGGTGGGCATCGAGGAGCTGAAGCCGGTGCGCGCCGGCTACACCAACGATGGCACGCCGGCCAACATCAGCATCGTGCGCAGCCTGCGTGGTGCGCTGGCGCGACGGGTGGCCATGGCCGCCCCGACGCTGCGGCAACTGCGCGAGGCGGAGGAGGATCTGGACACGCTGCTGGAATCGGACGAGGACAACGCGCTGGAAGTGCGCGAGCGGCGCCGCCATATCCACTCGCTGCGCGAGAAGGTGAACCGCATCCCCTTCATCGACCCGTTCGA
This sequence comes from Vogesella sp. LIG4, assembly GCF_900090205.1. Taxonomy (NCBI): domain Bacteria; kingdom Pseudomonadati; phylum Pseudomonadota; class Betaproteobacteria; order Neisseriales; family Chromobacteriaceae; genus Vogesella; species Vogesella sp. LIG4. The sequence goes on from NZ_LT607802.1 coordinate 2,501,725, forward strand.
CCTGCGCTACAACAACCGCGTCAAGCAGCCCAAACCCACCAGCAAGGCGGTGATGTTCTGCCTGATGGACGTGTCCGGCTCGATGGATGAAGGCAAGAAGGACATGGCCAAGCGCTTCTTCATCCTGCTGTACCTGTTTCTGCAGCGCAATTACGAGAAGATCGAGGTGGTGTTCATCCGCCACCACACCAGTGCGGTGGAGGTGAACGAGCACGACTTCTTCCACTCGCGCGAATCCGGCGGCACGGTGGTGTCCTCGGCGCTCAACCTGATGGCGGACGTGGTGAAAAAGCGCTACGCCAACAGCGAGTGGAACATCTACGCCGCGCAGGCATCGGACGGTGATAACTGGGACAGCGATTCGGCCAACTGCAGCCGCATCCTGCAGGAACAGCTACTGCCGTGGTGCCAGTATTTCGCCTATATCGAAATTACCGAGGGCGAGCCACAGAACCTGTGGTACGAGTACATGAAGGTAGCGGAGCAGTGCAAACACTTCGCCATGCAGAAAATCCGCACACCCGGCGACATCTACCCGGTGTTCCGCGAACTGTTCAAGCGGCAGCCGGCTACCCGTTAGGGGTGGCCGCATGCCAGAGGGGGAGGGAGATCGCATGAAACCCATCTCTACCGGGTCCGAATGGACCTTCGACCTGATCAATGAGTACGACAAGGCGATCCGCACGATTGCCATCGACGAGTTCCAGCTGGACTGCTATCCCAACCAGCTGGAAATCATCACTGCCGAGCAGATGATGGATGCCTACTCCTCGGTAGGCATGCCGGTGAACTACCACCACTGGAGCTATGGCAAGCACTTCGTCTCCACCGAGAAGAGCTACAAGCGCGGCCAGATGGGCCTCGCCTACGAGATCGTGATCAACTCCAACCCCTGCATCGCCTACCTGATGGAGGAAAACTCCATGACCATGCAGGCGCTGGTGATTGCGCACGCCGCCTACGGTCACAACAGCTTCTTCAAGGGCAACTACCTGTTCCGCACCTGGACCGACGCCTCGGCCATCATCGACTACCTGGTATTTGCCAAGCAGTACATCAGCCGCTGCGAGGAGCGCTATGGTATCGAGGCGGTGGAAGACCTGCTGGATTCCTGCCATGCGCTGATGAACTACGGTGTGGATCGCTACAAGCGGCCGCAGCGCCTGTCGCTGGCCGAGGAACAGGCACGGCTGCACGAGCGCGAGCAGTACCTGCAGATGCAGGTGAACGACCTGTGGCGCACCATCCCACGCCGCGAGCGCGAGGACAGCAGCAAGGCACCGCCGCGCTTTCCGCCGGAGCCGCAGGAAAACCTGCTGTACTTCATCGAAAAATCGGCGCCGCTGCTGGAGCCGTGGCAGCGCGAGATCGTGCGCATCGTGCGCAAGGTGGCGCAATACTTCTACCCGCAGCGCCAGACCCAGGTGATGAACGAAGGCTGGGCCACCTTCTGGCACTACACCATCCTCAACCGCCTGTACGAGAAGCAGCTGGTGACCGACGGCTTCATGATGGAGTTCCTGCAGAGCCACACCAATGTGGTGTACCAGCCACCGGTGACCGCGCGCTGGTACAACGGCATCAACCCGTATGCGCTGGGTTTCAACATGTACCAGGACATCAGACGCATCTGCGAGCACCCCACCGAAGAGGACTACGAGTGGTTCCCGGACATCGCCGGCCAGCCGTGGCGCCCGGTGCTGGAGTTCGCCATGAAGAACTTCAAGGACGAGAGCTTCATCTCGCAGTACCTGTCGCCCAAGCTGATCCGCGACTTCCGCTTCTTCGCCATTCGCGATGACGACCAGGACGACAAGCTGGAAGTGGCTGCCATCCACGACGAAGCCGGCTACCGCCGCATCCGCCAGATGCTGTCCGAGCAGTACAACCTGGGTACCCGTGAACCCAACATCCAGGTGTGGTCGGTGAACGTGCGCGGCGATCGCAGCCTGACGCTGCGCCACAGCCGCCACAACCGCAAGCCGCTGGAGGACAACAGCGCGCAGGAAGTGCTCAAGCACGTGGCGCGGCTGTGGGGCTTCGATGTGCGGCTGGAAAGCGTGGATGCCGACGGCACGGTGCAGCAGCGCTTCGAAGTGAAGCCGGAGGTGCCGGCAATGGCGTAAAGGTTGGCCGCATGGCAGACGCAAGGCCGGGCTCCGCCCGGCCTTGTTGTTTCCTGCTCCGGCTGCTTATACGGCCAGAAAAGCGCGGCGCCCCTCGGCATCGCGCAGCTCGCGTAGCGGCGAGTCGTACAGTTCCTGCAGCAGCGGCAGCTGCAGCACATCGCTGGCAGCGCCGCTGGCCATGGCGCGGCCGGCTTTCAGCAGTAGCACGTGGTCGGCGTGCTGCGCCGCCAGGTTCACGTCGTGCAGTACCGCCACCACGCCGATGCCGTGCTCGCGCGCCAGCTGGCGCAGGCTGGCCAGCTGCAGCTGGGCGGCACCGATGTCCAGCGCGGCGGTGGGTTCGTCCAGCAGCAGGTAGCGGCAGCGCTCGCGGCTGGCGAACAGCTGGTGCAGCGCGCGCGCCAGGTGCACGCGGGCGATTTCGCCGCCGGACAGCGTGGCGCAGTCGCGGGATAGCAGATCATGAATGCAGGTGGCGTCCATTGCCTGCCGGCGTGCGCTGGCGTCCGGCAGGCCGTGGCCGATGTCCAGCAGGGTGGCTACCGCCATGCCGGCCGGGCGCAGCGGTTGCTGTTCCACCATCGCGCGCAGGGTGGCCAGGCGGGCAGGGGGCAGCCGGCTGACTTCCTGCCCGTCCAGGGTGATGCTGCCGCCGGTCGGGCGCAGCGCGCCGCCCAGCAGGTGCAGCAGGGTGCTCTTGCCGGCGCCGTTGGGCCCCAGGATCACGCTGAGCCCGCCTGCCGGCAGGGTGACGCTGATGTCGTCGAGGCGCACCGGGCGCTGCAGGCCGAGCTGGCGGGCTTCAAGCATGCTCGCCTCGCTGTCTGGCCAGCAGGTAGAGGAAGAACGGTGCACCGGCCAGGCTGGTGATCACCCCGATGGGCAGCTCGGCCGGATACAGCGCCTGGCTGGCGATCAGGTCGGCCACCACTGCCAGCAGTGCGCCGGCCAGCGGGGTAAGCAGCAGCAGCGGGCGCAGCTGCAGGCCGATCAGCCGGCGCAGGATGTGCGGTGCCATCAGGCCGATGAAGCCCACCATGCCGCATTGCGCCACCACCAGGCCGCAGGCCAGCGTGGCCAGCAGCACGGTGCAGGCTCCCTCGCGGCCAACGTTGAAGCCGCTGTAAAACGCGGCCCGGTCGCCCAGCTGCAGAGCCTGCAGGAATGCCGCCTGGCGCCACAGCAGCAGGCCGATCAGCACGGCGGCCACCGCCAGCAGCAGCGCCTGCGCCGGGCTGGCGCCGGAAAAACTGCCCATCAGCCAGAAGGTGACGCTGCGCAGCACGCCGTCGGGCAGGGTGCTGATCAGCAGGGTGAGCAGGCTGCCGCAGAGCGCGTTCATTGCGACGCCGGCCAGCAGCAGCTTGGCGGCGGAGCGGCCGTGTGCCAGCAGCTGTATCGCCAGCAGTGCCAGTGTCGAGCCGACAAACGCCGCCAGCGATACCAGCTGTGTCGGCAGCGCGGCGGCAAGTGCCAGCGCGGCGGCCAGGGCGCCACCGGCGGAGATGCCGATCAGCCCCGGCTCGGCCAGGTCATTGTGAAAGCGCGCCTGGATCGCGAGTCCTGCGCAGCCCAGCAGCGCGCCGGCGGCGGCGGCGCTGATCAGGCGCGGCAGGCGCAATTGCAGCAGCAGGGTGTGCAGCAGCGGGTCGTGGCCGGGTAGTTGCAGCAGGGCGGCGAGACTGGCGTCGGCCGTGTGGCCGGCCAGCAGCGAAACGACACTGGCCAGCCCGAGCAGGCTGGCCAGTAGAAGAAACCACAGACGGGTGGTCATCAGATATTGCTCACGATCTGCTGCGCGTCGGCGATACGGCGTTAAAAACGGCTTCGGAATGCTCATTTACCACTTGTAAACTCCGCTTCCTTAGCCGTTTTTGCCTTGTCTCGCGCGAGCGTGCGAGATCGTGAATCTACGCTTAGCGCAGGCCCAGTACGTCCTGCATGTCGAACAGGCCGTGTGGCTTGGCGGACAGCCACTTGGCGGCACGCACTGCGCCGTTGGCGAAGGTGGCGCGGCTGGAGGCCTTGTGGGTGATTTCCACGCGCTCGCCCAGTGCGGCGAACAGCACGGTGTGGTCGCCCACCACGTCGCCGGCGCGCACGGTGGCAAAGCCGATGGTGTTCGGGTCGCGCTCGCCGGTGACGCCTTCGCGGCCGTATACCGCGCATTGCTTCAGGTCGCGGCCCAGCGCGTTGGCGACAACCTCGCCCATGCGCAGCGCGGTGCCGGACGGTGCATCCACCTTGAAGCGGTGGTGCGCCTCGGTGATTTCGATATCGTAGCCTTCGTCCAGCACGCGGGCCGCCATGTCCAGCAGCTTGAAGGTGAGGTTCACGCCCACGCTGAAGTTGGCCGCAAACACGATGCCGATCTTCTCGGCGGCAGCCTGGATGGCGGCCTTGCCGGCATCGTCGAAGCCGGTGGTGCCGATGATCATCTGCACGTTCTGTTCCACGCAGGCGGCCAGGTGCGCCAGCGTGCCTTCCGGGCGGGTGAAGTCGATCACCACGTCGGCGCCAGCCAGCGCGGCGTTGAAGTCGCTGCTGATCTTCACGCCGGTGTCGCGGCCCATGAACAGGCCGGCATCCTGGCCGATGAACGGGGAACCGTCGCGCTCCAGCGCGGCGTGCAGGCGGGCTGCCGGGGTGTCGAGTACCGATTCGATCAGCGTGCGGCCCATGCGGCCGCCAGCGCCGACGATGACGATGTTAAGACTGCTCATTGTTTTGCTTGTCCAATTGCGTTGCTGGCATCCAGTTGCGGACGAATGGCAGGGAAGGCCTGGCCATCGACGCGTTCAACCTGGTCATTGGCGCTGAAGTACACCACCAGGCTCTTTTCTTCCACCGGCTGGCCAGGGCGTTCGATGCGGTACAGGTAGTCCCAGCGATTGGCGTGGAAAATATCGGTCAGCAGCGGCGTGCCCAGCAGGAAACGTACCTGCGAGCGGTTCATGCCCGGCTTGACGCGGGCGACCGAATCTTCGGTCACATAATTGCCTTGCTGGATATCCATGCGGTGTGCCGCAAACCAGTTGGTCGGATTGATGCTGCTGCAGCCTGCCAACAGCAGGGCAGAACACACGAGCGCGGGCTTGAGCAGTTTGGCCATGAGCACCTTCACATTTGGGGAATCTGCTGAAAGGCTTTATCATACTGGAAGACCGCCAACCACGATACACACCGCAAAACTCATGAACAAAGCCAGCCACCTCAAAGGCATCGGTCTGAAGGCCACCGGGCCGCGTCTGCGCATTCTCGACCTGTTCGAAACCAGCAGCGACCGACACATGTCCGCCGAGGACGTGTACAAGAAACTGCTGTCCGAGGATGCCGATATCGGGCTGGCGACCATCTACCGCGTGCTGACCCAGTTCGAGCAGGCCGGTATCCTGGTGCGTCACCACTTCGAATCCGGCAAGGCGGTGTACGAGCTGAACGAGGGCGGCCACCACGACCACATGGTGTGCTACCGCTGCGGCAAGGTCACCGAGTTCTTCGATCCGCAGATCGAGGAGCTGCAGAACCGCATCGCCGCCGAGCATGGCTTCACCATCCAGGAACACTCCCTGTACCTGTACGGCGAGTGCAGCGACTGCGCCGCCAGCGAGCACAAACCCTTCAAGCGATGATCCCGCTGCTGGGCGACGCTTACGTTTTTCCTCCGCTTTCCCGTGCACTGAGCGACCCGGATGGCCTGCTGGCCGTGGGTGGCGACCTGGCCAGCGGCCGCCTGCTGGCCGGCTATCAGCGCGGCATCTTTCCCTGGTTTTCCCCGGGCGATCCCATTCTGTGGTGGTCTCCGTCGCAGCGCATGGTGCTGGAGCCGGGGCAGCTGCGCATCACGCGCTCGCTGGCCAAATCATTGCGCAACAAGCAGTACAGCTTCCGTTTCGATAGCGCCTTCGAGCAGGTGATGCGCGGCTGTGCCGCGCCGCGCGACGGCCAGGCCGGCACCTGGATCAGCGAGGACATGATTGCCGCCTACTGCAGGCTGCATGCCGAAGGCCATGCCCATTCCGCCGAGGTGTGGCAGCAGGGGCAGCTGGTGGGCGGGCTGTACGGCGTGGCGGTTGGCCGCATGTTCTTTGGCGAATCGATGTTCCATCGCGCCACCGATGCCTCCAAGATTGCGCTGGTGCAGCTGGCCAACGTACTGTTTGCGCACGGCTTCGGCATGATCGATTGCCAGCTGTTCACCCCGCATCTGGAAAGCCTGGGTGCACACCTTGTTTCGCGCGCCGAATTTATTGCTAGACTCGAAACGTACACCCAACAGCTTGCGCCTACCGCCCTGTGGGCCACCGAGTTCTGCAATGAGCCATCGTGACGACGCAGTAGCGATCATTCATTTCTATGCCACCGCACCCTATGCCTGCAGCTATCTGGAGGGCAGGCAGGCGCGTTCGCAGGTGGCGATTCCGGCCGATGCCATCGACAACGGCGTGTATTCCCGGCTGGTGAGCCTGGGTTTTCGTCGCAGCGGCAACTTTACCTACCGCCCCTACTGCGATGACTGCCAGGCCTGCATTCCGGTGCGCATCCCCGCCGCGCAGTTTCACGCCAACCGCAGCCAGCGCCGGGCGTGGCGTCAGCATGGCAACCTCAGCTGCAGCATCCAGCCGCTGGTGTTCCTGGAGGAGCACTATCAGCTGTACTGCCGCTACCAGAAATCGCGCCATGAGGGCGGCGGCATGTCGGACGACGATCCGGCGCAGTACGCCGAATTCATCCTCAAGAGCCGCGTGGCCAGCTTCCTGGTGGAGTTCCGCGAGGAGGGCGTGCTGCGCATGGTGAGCCTGATAGACCGCCTGGAGGATGGGCTGTCCGCGGTATACACCTTTTTCGACCCGGATATCCCCGGTGCCTGCTACGGGGTATACGGCGTGTTGTGGCAGGTGGAGCTGGCGCGCAGCCAGGGGCTGCCTTACGTCTACCTGGGCTACTGGATCGGCGAGTCGCCGAAGATGGTCTACAAACAGCGCTTCCAGCCGCTGGAAAAACTCTACAACGGGCGCTGGGTGCCGTTTCCGCCGGGCGACAGCGGGCAGTGAAGGTTGGCCGCATGAAAAATGCCCACCGCGTTGGTGGGCATGTTGTTTGCTGACGGGTAGCCTTAGCGGCGCTGCAGCGCCTGCGCGCACTCGGCAATCAGCTCCGGGCCGCGGTAGATCAGGCCGGAGTACAGCTGTACCAGTGTGGCGCCGGCATCGATCTTTTCCTTGGCGTCCTCGCCGCACAGAATGCCGCCCACGCCGATGATGGGCAGCGCGCCGTCCAGCGTGCGTGCCAGCTTGCGGATCAACTGGGTGGAGCGCTCGCGCACCGGTGCGCCGGACAGGCCGCCGGCCTCGTTTTCCAGCGGGTGGCCGGCGATTTCGCTGCGCGACAGCGTGGTGTTGGTGGCGATTACCGCATCCAGCTGGTGCTGTGTCAGTAGGCGGCCGATATCCTCGATCTGTTCGTCGTCCAGGTCCGGGGCTATCTTCACCGCCAGCGGCACGTAGCGGCCGTACTGGTCGGCCAGACGCGACTGGCGGTTCTTCAGTGCCAGCAACAGCTCGGATAGTTCATCGGCCTGTTGCAGCTGGCGCAGGTTCTTGGTGTTGGGCGAGGAGATGTTCACGGTGACGTAGCTGGCGCACTCGTATACCTTGTCCAGGCAGATCAGGTAGTCGTCCTTGGCCTGCTCGATCGGCGTGGTGGCGTTCTTGCCGATATTGATGCCCAGAATGCCCTGGAAGCGGCTCTGGCGCACGTTCTGCAGCAGTGCATCCACCCCCTTGTTGTTGAAGCCCATGCGATTGATGATGCCGCGGTGCTCCGGTACGCGGAACAGGCGCGGCTTGGGGTTGCCGTCCTGCGGGCGCGGGGTGATGGTGCCGATTTCGATGAAACCGAAGCCCAGCGCCGCCAGGGCATCGATATGGTCGCCGTTCTTGTCCAGACCAGCGGCCAGCCCTACCGGGTTGGGGAAGGTGAGCCCCATGGCTTTTACCGGGTTGCGGCCAACCTTGCCGGCTACCAGACCGGACAGCTGCAGCTGGTGCGAGAGGTCCAGCATCTTCAGCGTCATTTCATGCGCTTTTTCGGCGTCGGTCTTGAACAGCAAGGGGCGTATCAGGGGGTAAAGCATGCTGGCTCCGGTAAATGAAAACGCCCGGCATTATAACCGGGCGGGGACATGCTGGGCGTTTACAGAATCTGGCAGGCTTCTTCGAATGCAAAGCGTGGCGAGCGACCGTGCAGCTTGCTGGCTTCGCCATAGCCCAGGTTGATCAGGAAGTTGGCCTTGATCGTACCCTGCGGGAAAAACTCGGCTTCCACCTTGGCGGCGTCGAAGCCCGACATCGGGCCGCAGTCCAGGCCCAGTGCTCGTGCGGCCATGATCAGGTAGGCGCCCTGCAGCGAGCTGTTGCGGAAGGCCGTGGCCTGGATCGCCGCATCGTTGCCGGCGAACCAGCTGCGTGCATCCGGGCTGTGCGGGAACAGCTTGCCCAGCTGTTCGTAGAACTCCAGGTCCATGCCGACGATCACGGTAACCGGCGCCAGCATGGTCTTTTCGACGTTGCCTTCCGCCAGGCTGGGTTTCAGGCGGGCCTTGGCCTGTGGCGACTGCACGAACACGAAGCGCGCCGGCGAGCAGTTGGCGCTGGTCGGCGCCATTTTCAGCAGGTCGAACAGTTCGCGCAGGGTGGCTTCGCTGACCTTGCGCTCCTGCCAGTGGGTGTGGGTGCGGGCATCGGTGAACAGTTGCGCCAGGGCGGCCGGTGTGATGTGCGTGGTCATGAGTGCTTCCTCGGCGTAAGGGTCAGTTGGATGATGTGCCGCCTGCCGCAGGCACGTCGCTCTGCTGCAGGGCAGTGTTGGAGATGACGGTAATGGCCACGCGGCGGTTCTTGGCGCGGCCCTCCATGGAGTCGTTGTCGGCGGTGGGCTTGGTTTCGGCGCGGCCTACGGCCACCAGCCGGTCCGGCGCGATGCCGTTTTCCATGAACAGGCGCACGATGCTGCCGGCGCGTGCGGCGGACAACTCCCAGTTGGACGGGTACATCGCGTTGCGGATCGGGGTGTTGTCGGTAAAGCCTTCCACGCGGATCTGGTTGTCCACTGCGGCCAACTGGCGGGCCACGGTGGCCAGCAGCTGCGGCGAGCTGCCCAGCGGCGAAGCCTGCCCGGTGGGGAACAGCGCGGTATCGCGAATCTCGATGTGGATGCCTTCGTCGTCCTGGCGCATCGACAGCTGGCCGCCCTGGATCAGCGGCGACAGCGTCTTGGACAGGCCGCCGGTCAGGGTTTCCAGCTTCTGGCGCTCGCGCATGCGGGCCTCGCCCTTGACCGCGGTGGCGATGGGCTTGGTATGCGGCAGCTGTATCATGGTGTTGGCATTGCCGCTGCCGGGCGTGCTGGGCGCCGGCAGGTTGCCGCTGCGGAAGGCGTCCACGATGGCGCTGGACAGCACGCGGTACTTGCCTTCGTTGATCTGCGAGATCGAGTACATCACCACGAAAAAGGCGAACAGCAGGGTGATGAAGTCGGCGTAGGAAACCAGCCAGCGTTCGTGGTTTTCGTGTTCGTCGTCTTTCCTGCGGCGTCGGGCCATGAGGGGGTCTCCTGTGGCGCTTAGCGCCAGCGGGTATCAAACAGCGTCTGCATGCTGCCGCGGAAGGTCACGCCGATCTGGCGCGCCACGCGGCTGGCCAGGTCTTCGTCCGGCGTGAAGTCCACCAGGGTCTCGGCCTTGATCACGTCGCGCGCTACCGAGCGCACCGAGCCCAGGCCATCGGCCAGGCCCAGCGGCACGGCGCTGCTGCCCAGCCATACCCGGCCGCTGAACAGCTCCGGGTCGTTCTTCAGACGTTGGCCGCGGCCCTGTTTCACCACGGTAATGAACTGGCGGTGGATTTCGTCCAGCAGCGACTGGCGGATGGCTTCCTGGTGCGGGTTCTGCGGCGAGAACGGGTCGCCCATGCCCTTGTTGCTGCCGGCGGTGGCCAGGCGGCGCTCGACGCCGATCTTGTCCATGGCCTTGTTGAAGCCGAAGCCTTCCGAGATCACGCCGATGGAACCCACCAGGCTGGCCTTGTCCACGTAGATGCGGTCGGCGGCGGCGGCGATGTAGTAGCAGCCGGAGGCGCAGACTTCTTCCACCACCACGTACAGCGGCACCTTGGGGTGCAGCGCCTTCAGGCGGCGGATCTCGTCATTGGCGATGCCGGACAGCGCCGGGCTGCCGCCGGGGCTGTTGGCGCGGATGATGATGCCGCGGGTGTTGCTGTCGTCGTAGGCGTCCTGCAGGCCCTGCAGCAGCTTGCCGCTGCTCTGGCTGTCGCCGTCGATCACGCCGCCGAGGTTGACCACCGCAGTATGCGGGCCGTGGCGTTCCAGATCCGGCGTGCTGAACAGCAGGAACAGTATGCTAATGACGATGCCCAGCCACATCAGGCCGAAAAAGATTTTCCAGCGGCGGGCGCGGCGTTGTTCGATCAGGCCGGCGCTGGCCAGCTTCTCGATCAGTTGGCGTTCCCAGTGCGGTTCGTGCTCCACAGCGGTCCTTATGTCAGATGTCGGTTTCTTGCAGACAGTATACCCGGCCGTCACATTCCTCTGTGCGCAGCTTGAACAGGCTCAGGCCGCTGCAGGGGCCGGCCACGCACTGGCCGCTGTGCGGCAGGTACAGCGCGCCGTGCAGGCTGCAGATCAGGTAGTCGCCGCTGAAGTCGAAGAAGCGGCCGTCCTGCCAGTCCAGCTCGGTGGGTACATGACGACAGCGGTTGAGGTAGGCATGCACCTGGCCGCCATGGCGGACGGCGAAGGCCGGCGCGGTTTCGCCCGGCAGCTGCACTTCGAAGCGCACGCCCATGCCGCCATCCTGCAGCTCGTCGCTGCGGGCGATCAGTTGCCGGACAGCAACCATGCCTGCAGCTCGTCGCTGCGGGCGATCAGTTGCCGGACAGCAACCATGCCTGCAGCTCGGCAAAGCTGTGGAAAATGGCGCGCGGCTCGCAGTCTTCCAGGTCCTCCAGCGGGTGGGCGCCGTAGCTCATGCCCACCGCCATGGTGCCGGCGTTGCGCGCCATCAGCAGGTCGTGGGTGGTGTCGCCTACCATCAGGGTGCGCGCCGGCAGCATGCCCAGCTGGTCGGTGATCTGCAGCAGCATCTCCGGGTGCGGCTTGGACTGGCACTCGTCCGCGGTGCGGGTGGTGAGGAAGTGCTTGCCAAGGCCGGTGGCGGCCAGCACGCGGTCCAGCCCGACGCGGCTCTTGCCGGTGGCCACTGCCAGCAGGTAGCCGGCGTCTTCCAGTGCGGCCAACCCTTCGGCCACGCCTTCGAAAAGTTCGATGGTTTCGTCGCCGGACAGGTAGTGGTGGCGGTAGGCCATCACCATGTCCTGGTAGCGGCTTTCCGGCAGGCCGGGGCAGACGTGGCGCATGGCGTCCACCAGCCCCAGGCCGATGACGTGGCTGGCGCGCTCGCGCGGCGGGGTGGGCAGGCCCAGGTCGTGGCAGGCGGCCTGGATGGAGTGCACGATGTGGGCGGTGGAGTCCATCAGCGTGCCGTCCCAGTCAAACACGACCAGATCTAGTTCATGCTTCATGAGTCAGGGTATCCAGAAAGCGGGTCAGCTCCGCCGGCAGCGGCGCATGCAGTTGCAGCGGCTCGCCGGTAAGCGGGTGGGGCAGCGACAGGTTGGCCGCATGCAGGAACATGCGCTTGAGGCCACGCTTTTGCAGCTCGCGGTTGGCGGCGAAATCGCCGTATTTCTCGTCACCGGCGATCGGGCAGCCGCTGGCCTGCATGTGCACGCGGATCTGGTGCGTCCGCCCGGTGCGCAGCAGGGCTTCTACCAGCGTAAATCCCCGGTAGCGCTGTTGCACGGTAAAAATGGTATGCGCGTAGATGCCCTGGTCGGCATCCACCCGCACCATGCGCTCGCCGGTGGGGGTGTGGAAGCGGTGTAGCGGCAGCTTGACGTGGCGCACGTCGGCCGGCCAGTTGCCCAGGCCCAGCGCGAAGTAGCGCTTCTGCGGCACATCGTTGCGGATCATCTCGTGCAGCTTCACCAGCGCCGGGCGCTTCTTGGCGATCATCAGCAGGCCGGAAGTCTCGCGGTCCAGGCGATGTACCAGCTCCAGGTAGCGGGCCTCGGGGCGTGCGCGGCGCAGTTGTTCGATCACGCCGAAGGACACGCCGCTGCCGCCGTGCACCGCCACGCCGGCGGGCTTGTTGATCACCAAGAGCGCGTCGTCCTCGTACACCACGGGAAACTCGCAGCCGGGCACAGCGTCCTGCGCCGGGCGCTCCGCCACGCGAATCGGCGGAATGCGCAGCTCGTCGCCGGCGGCCAGCTTGGTTTCGGCCTTGGCGCGGCCCTTGTTCACGCGGATTTCTCCGGAACGGATGATGCGGTAGATATGGCTTTTGGGTACGCCACGCAGCAGTTTGACCAGATAGTTGTCCAGTCTTTGCTCGGCGCCGTTTTCGTCCACGCGGTGCAGGGTTACAGAATCTTTGCGAATGTCAGTCATAATGCTTATACTTCGTGGGCTTTTCGCCAGCCTTACGCGCGAAAAGCTCACCGGTAAAGGGCTGCGGACAACTTGTCTGCGGCGCTGCTGCGCAACACCGACTGGCCGGCTGGCTTGAAGCCAGACCTGACGCCGGTTTCCCGGACGCAGCCAAGGTTGTCTCGCTCACCCCAAAGTAGCGATGTTAATGCATTTACATGCATGACGCACTCACGCCAGTTTCCATTCCGGAACGACAAGCCAGTTCCGGGGTTTGCAGCAAAGTTTGACCCGGCGTGGCCTGCCGCACCCCATTCGTTCCCGCCAGCATGAAGTCATCTGGAGGGAACAACCCAGATGCCGGACAGCCTGAACAAGGCTGCCGGGGGCCACGTGATTAAGACAGGAAGTCGGCTTAGAGTCTTTATGTGATCTGCTTCGTTTCGGCGAGATGGCGTTAAGTACGTTCGGGAATGCGCATTTGCCGCGTGCAAATGCCGCTTTCTCCGCATTTTCGCCCCGTCTTGCCTTGGCGCGGAATCGTGAACAGGCTCTTGGTACATCGTTGTATTGCGCTCTTTACAAAACACTTCTTTCGGAATGCGCCCATCTCAGACATTGGGCCGTCAAATACTTGCTGTACCCCCTGCGTGAGTGTGCGCACAGGGAATATTTTTAATGAAACGCATGCTCTTCAATGCGACGCAGGCGGAAGAACTCCGCGTCGCTATTGTGGATGGGCAGAAGCTCATCGATCTCGACATCGAGACCGTAGGTAAGGAACAACGCAAGGGTAATATCTACAAGGGCACGATCACTCGCATCGAACCTTCGCTGGAAGCCTGCTTTGTCGACTATGGCACCGAACGCCATGGTTTCCTGCCGTTCAAGGAAGTTGCCCGCTCCTATTTCCAGAACTACGACGGTGGCCGTCCGCGCATCCAGGACGTACTGCGCGAAGGCATGGAAGTGGTGGTGCAGGTGGAGAAGGACGAGCGCGGCAACAAAGGCGCCGCACTGACCACCTACATCAGCCTGGCTGGCCGTTACGTGGTGCTGATGCCGAACAACCCGCGTGGTGGTGGCGTTTCGCGCCGCATCGAGGGTGAAGAGCGTCAGGAGCTGAAAGACCTGCTGGCCCAGCTGGAAGTGCCGGGTGGCATGAGCCTGATCGCCCGCACTGCCGGTATCGGCCGCAACCTGGAAGAACTGCAGTGGGACCTCAACTACCTGCTGCAGCTGTGGCGCGCCGTTGACAGCGCCGCCGGTGCCCAGTCCGCGCCGTTCCTGATCCTGCAAGAAGGCAGCCTGGTTATCCGCGCCATCCGCGACTACTTCCAGCCGGATATCGGCGAGATCCTCATCGACACCGAAGAGATCTACGAACAGGCACGCCAGTTCATGAGCCACGTGATGCCCAACAACGTTGGCCGCGTGAAGCTGTACAAGGACCCGGTACCGCTGTTCTCCCGTTTCCAGATCGAACACCAGATCGAAACCGCCTTCTCGCGCAGCGTAACCCTGCCGTCCGGCGGCGCCATCGTGATCGACCACACCGAAGCCCTGGTTTCGGTGGACGTGAACTCCGCCCGCGCCACCAAGGGCGCCGACATCGAAGACACCGCCTTCCGCACCAACCTGGAAGCCGCGGAAGAGATCGCCCGCCAGCTGCGTCTGCGCGACCTGGGTGGCCTCATCGTCATCGACTTCATCGACATGGAGAACACCAAGAACCAGCGCGACGTGGAAAACCGCCTGCGCGACGTTCTGAAGCACGACCGCGCCCGCGTACAGATGGGCAAGCTGTCGCGCTTCGGCCTGCTGGAACTCTCCCGTCAGCGCCTGCAGCCGTCGCTGGGTGAAACCAGCCACGTGCCGTGCCCGCGCTGCCATGGCATCGGCTTTATCCGCGGTATCGAATCCTCCGCCCTGCACATCCTGCGCATCATCCAGGAAGAGGCAATGAAGGAAAACACCGGCGCGGTACATGCGCAGGTGCCGGTAGACGTTGCTACCTTCCTGCTCAACGAGAAGCGTGCCGAAATCTACTCCATCGAGGCGCGTCTGGACGTGTCCGTGGTGCTGATCCCCAACCTGCACCTGGAAACCCCGCATTACCAGATCGTGCGCGTACGCCATGACGACCTGGCCGAGATCGGCGATGCGCCGAGCTACCGCCGCGTGGAAATGCCGGAGCAGGAAGACGTGCTGCCGTTTGGCCAGGACAAGGCCAAGCCGGAGCGCCAGGAAGCCGCCGTCAAGGGCATCACCCCGGCCCAGCCGGCACCGACCGTGGCCGAACAGCCGGCAGCGCCTGCCGCAGCGGCCCCGATCGCCGTGGCCGAGAACAGCCTGGTTGGCCGCATTGTTGGCTGGTTCAAGAGCCTGCTGGGCGAGGCGCCTGCCGCCGCCGCTGCAGAGCCGAAGGTGGAGGCCAAGAAGCCGGCCGCCCGCGAGCAGCGCAACCCGCGCCAGCGTAACGAGCGCCGTAGCAATGGCAATGGCCAGCAACGCCGCGAACGCGACGAGCAGCGTGGCAACCGCGACGGCAATCGCGAAGAGCGTCAGCCGCGCCAGCAGGAAGAGCGCCGCCGCGCCCAGCCGCAGCAGGATGCCGCCGCCCGTGACGAGCAGCAGCCGCGCCGCGAACGTGAACCGCGCGAGGCCCGCGAGCCGCGTCGCGAACGTGAACCGCGCGAAGCCCGCGAGCCGCGTGAACCGCGCGAGAACGCCGTACGCAACGAGCTGGTGGAAGGTGAAACCCAGCCGCAACGCGAGGGTCGTGAGCCGCGCAACGAGCGTCGCCGCGAACGCAACCGCGATGCCAACAAGGACGCCCAGGTAGCAGCAGCCAGCGCCGAAGCGGTGCAGGAAGCCGTTGCCGAGGCTGCCAGCGAGCAGGCCGCCGAGCAGGTAGCTGCCGGCGAGCAGCCGCAGGCCAGCGAAGCAGGCGAGCAGCAGCGCGAGCCGCGTGAGCGCCGTCGCCGCCGTTCGCGCCGCGATCGTCGTGATGACGACGCCGTGGCCGAGTCCGGCGAGGCTGGTGCTGAAGTTGCCGAGGCAGCGGAAGCTGCTGCGGCCAACGTAGCGCCTGCCGCGAGCGAATCGGTAGCTGCCGATGTTGTTGCGCCGGTAGTGGCCGCCGTGGCCGCCGCCGAGGTGGCTGCTCTGGTGCAGGAACAGGCTGCCATCGAGCCGGCTCCGGTTGCCGAGCCGGTAGCTGCCCAGCCGCAAGCCGAGGCCGCTCCGGCAGAGGAGCAGGCCGTGGCCGTGGTCGAGCCGCAGGTAGTGGCTGCCGAAGCGGTGGAACTGGCTGCCGTCGTGTCGCAGGAAGCACCGCAGGCCGAGGTGGTGGAAGCCGCCGCGGTGGAGCAGGTCGCTGCTGTTGAGCCCGAGGTTGTGGTTGAAGCGCCTGCAGCCGTTGTTGCTGCGCCGGTTGCCGAAATCAAGCCGGTGGTGGCTGAGCCGGTAGCTGCCGCGCCGGCGGACCTGGGTGGCCTGGTAATGGTGACCACCCGCGCTGCCAGCGAACTGCCGCAAGCTGTTGAAGCAGCAGAAGAACCCAAGGGCAAGCGCCGCCGCGAGGTAGTGCGTGATGAGGCTGAAACTGCGCCGGTTGAGCTGGTTCAGGTCCAGACCCGCCACGAGGGTTAAGCGCTGAAAGTACCGTCAGGCCTGAAAAGTTTCCACTTTCAGGCTTGACGAAAAGCCAGACGCTGCCTACAATGCGCACCTCTTGAAGCGATTCCCTGATAGCTCAGTTGGTAGAGCGACGGACTGTTAATCCGCAGGTCGCTGGTTCGAGCCCAGCTCGGGGAGCCAGTTTCAAGAAACCCGCAGTGCATGTGTTCCCTGATAGCTCAGTTGGTAGAGCGACGGACTGTTAATCCGCAGGTCGCTGGTTCGAGCCCAGCTCGGGGAGCCACAAATTCGAAACGCCGGTTTGCCGGCGCTGCTGCAAATCCAAGTATTGTTCCCTGATAGCTCAGTTGGTAGAGCGACGGACTGTTAATCCGCAGGTCGCTGGTTCGAGCCCAGCTCGGGGAGCCAAAAAATTTAGAAGTACTGGCTCGCCAGTGTTTCAGCAAGTTGTGTTCCCTGATAGCTCAGTTGGTAGAGCGACGGACTGTTAATCCGCAGGTCGCTGGTTCGAGCCCAGCTCGGGGAGCCAAAAAATTCGAAGTGCTGGCTTGCCAGTGTTTCAGCAAGTTGTGTTCCCTGATAGCTCAGTTGGTAGAGCGACGGACTGTTAATCCGCAGGTCGCTGGTTCGAGCCCAGCTCGGGGAGCCAAAGACAAAACCCACGGTATATGCCGTGGGTTTTTTCATATCCGTAATGGCTACGCTCGCCGGGCAGCTTGTATTTATCTATGCTGAATTTCTGACGGGCAGAGTCGGTGGCCCGCCAGCCAGGGCCGTCAATCATCCATCCGCAGGGCCACGATGCTTATCACGATGCGCCGCCTTCTTTCGTTCTCGTTTGGCCCCCTCCTGGCGGGGCTTGCCTTGCTGTGCGCCCTGCTGCCGTGTCAGGCGGCTCCGCTGCATTATTTCCCGGTAGGGCCGATCTACGAGTACCGCTGGAAGCTGCTGGAGCTGGCGCTGGCGCACGCCCAGCCGGGCGAGGCGCCGCAGCTGCAGCCGTATGGCGAAGAGCTGTCCCAGGACCGGGCGATGTCCATGCTGCAGGCCGGTGCGGCCATCGATGTGCTGGCACTGGGCACCAATGCCGAGCGCGAGGCGCACATGCTGCCGGTGAAGGTGGACATCATGCGCGGCATGGTGGGCTTCCGGGTGTTGATCATCCGTAATGCGGAGCAGGGGCGTTTTCAGAACCTGACGCTGGATAGCCTGCATCATCTGCGGTTCGGCCTGAATGAAAGCTGGGCGGACGTGCCGGTAATGCAGGCCAATGGCCTGGAGGTGGAGAAGGCTTCAGGTTACGAAAATCTGTTCACCATGTTGGCCGCAGGGCGCTTCGATGCGTTTCCGCGCGGCCTGAACGAGGCAAGGCGGGAATTGCTGCAGCGACGGCTGCAATACCCGCAGCTGATGCTGGCGCCAAAGGTGGCGCTGTTCTTTCCTTACCCGGTGTATTTCTGGGTGCGCAAGGACAATCTGGCGCTGGCGCACAGCATCGAACACGGCCTGAAGCTGGCACTGGCCGATGGCTCCTTCCGCCGCCTGTTCGAAAGCTACCATGCGGCGGAGATCGCGGAATTGCGTGCCCATCCGCGGCGGGTGTTCATGCTGTCCAATCCGCTGCTGCCGGCCGGTGACCCGCTGCCGGATACCAGCTGGTGGTGGCACCGCCAGTAAGCCGCGCCTATCCAGGCATCAGGGCTGGATGCCGGCTTGCAGCAGGGTGCCGGTAATGATTTTCCGGCTCTCGCCGCTGCGCGCCATACGGGCCAGCTCGTCGCGCAACGACTGGATCACGCGCGGGCGGGTGCCACGGCTGGCGGCAAGGTAGACGCTGTAGTGCTGCAGCAGCGGGCCGCGCTGCAGGCTGTCCACCGTCTGGCCCTGCTGGCGCAGCAGCATCTGTAGCGGCGGGTAGGGCAGGGCGAGGTAGTCCACCGTGCCGCTGCGCACCAGGCGCAGGCAGTCGGCGTGGCTGTTGGCCACAATCAGCCGCTGATTGTCGAAGCCGCGTTGCCGCAGGATTTCCTCGCTGGCATCGCGCCGGATGGTGCAGATGCTGCAGCAGTCGCGTATCTGCTGCAGCGTGTGCTGGCCGGCCTGCTGGCCTGCTCTGCGCCACAGGTAGACGCTGAGCTCATCCAGCTTGCCTATCCATATGAACTGATCCTCGCGGCTGGCAATGCGCGCCAGCGCAAACAGCAGGGTATCCGGCCGCAGGCTGGTCTGCGCCATGCTGCGTGCCCACGGGTAGACCTGGATGTCGCTGGGCAGCCCGCTGCGCTGCAGCGCGGTGCGCACCACGCGGGCATAGGCGCCATCGGCCTGCTGGGCATTCTGCAGGGTGTTGTAGGGTGGCCAGTCCTCGGTGACGGTCTGCAGCGCCATGGCGTGGCACAGCGTACCGAACAGCAGACAGCCAAGCAGGAACAGTGAGCGCATGCGACACCTCGGTGGGGTGGTTGCCGGGCTGCTTTCAGTGTGGCTCATGCTTGGCTGCTGGCAAGCCCGATGGCAGCAGGGTTGTTGGCAAGGACCATGCTTACAGGGCAAGCGCCTGTGTGAGTGGCGCTTCATATTGCGGTTGTTGAGTGCGGCAACAACAAAAACGGCCACCCGAGGGTGGCCGTTTTGCATTGCGCGGCGAGGCTTACTTGCCGGCAACCCAGTCACGGGTGCTGGCCAGTGCGGCAGCCAGGTTTTCCGGCTGGGTGCCGCCGGCCTGGGCCATGTCCGGACGGCCACCGCCCTTGCCGCCCACCTGCAGGGCAACGTGGTTCACCAGTTCGCCGGCCTTGAAGCGGCCGGTGAGGTCCTTGGTGACGCCGGCAATCAGCGCTACCTTGCCGTCGGCCTTGCTGCCCAGCACGATCAGCGCCGAGCCCAGCTTGTCCTTCAGCTTGTCCAGCGTGTCGCGCAGGGTGGCGTTGTCGGCGCCTTCCAGTTCGGCGGCCAGCAGCTTCACGCCGTTCACTTCCAGTACCTGCTCGGCCAGGCTGTCGCCGGCAGAGGCCGCCAGCTTGGCCTTCAGGGAGGCCAGCTCTTTCTCCAGCGCCTTCATGTCGCTCTGCAGGTTGCCGATCTTGGTCAGCACTTCGTCGCTGCTCTGCGCCTTGAGGTTGGCCGCAGCGGCTTTCAGCAGGCTGTCCTGCGCCTGTACGTGGGCTACTGCGCCTTCGCCGGTCACGGCTTCGATACGGCGTACGCCAGCGGCCACGCCGCCTTCGGACACGATCTTGAAGAAGCCGATGTCGCCGGTACGGTTGACGTGGGTACCGCCGCACAGTTCAGCGGAGAAGTCGCCCATGGTCAGCACGCGCACTTCGTCGCCGTATTTTTCGCCGAACAGCGCCATGGCGCCGGCGCGTACCGCGTCGTCGAAAGCCATTACGCGGGCGCTGACTTCATAGTTGGCCGCAATCACGTGGTTCACCACGCGTTCGATCTCGGCGATTTCCTCGGCCGATACCGGCTGGCCGTGGGCGAAGTCGAAGCGGGTGCGCTCGGCGTTTACCAGCGAACCCTTCTGTGCCACATGGCCGCCCAGTACCTTGCGCAGCGCTGCGTGCAGCAGGTGGGTGGCGGAGTGGTTGCGCGCGGTGGACTGGCGCTTGTGCAGGTCGATGGTGGCCTGCACGGTGTCGCCCACGCTCAGGCTGCCGCGTGCCAGGCGGCCGGTGTGGCCGAATACCGCGGACTTGATCTTCTGGGTGTCGGCCACGTCGAACAGGGCGCCCACGCCACCGGCGGTGGAGATTTCTCCCACGTCGCCCACCTGACCGCCGCCTTCGGCGTAGAAGGCGGTGTTGTCCAGCACCACGATGCCGTCGTCGCCTTCAGCCAGCGACTGCACCGGCTCGGTGCCCTTGTACAGGGCAATCACCTTGGCATCCACGCTGCTGCTGCCGTAGCCGAGGAAGGTGGTGTCGGCGCCGTCGTAGCTGACGTTGCCGGTAACCTTGAAGGCGGAGGCGGCACGGGCGCGGGCGCGCTGTTCTTCCATGGCGCGCTCGAAGCCTTCCAGATCCACTTCGATATTGCGTTCGCGGCAGATGTCGGCGGTGAGGTCCACCGGGAAGCCGTAGGTGTCATACAGCTTGAATACGGTGTCGCCGTCCATGGCGGTCTTGCCGCCTTCCAGCGCGGCATCCACCAGCGCCATGCCGGTGTCCAGGGTCTCGGCAAACTTGATTTCTTCCTGGCGCAGCGCGTCCTCGATCACCGCCTGCTTCTGGCGCAGCTCCGGGTAGGCATCGCCCATTTCCGTTACCAGGTCGGCAACGATCTTATGGAAGAACAGGCCTTTCTGGCCCAGCTTGTAGCCGTGGCGGATGGCGCGGCGGGCGATGCGGCGCAGCACGTAGCCGCGGCCGTCGCTGGACGGCAGGATGCCGTCGGCGATCATGAAGGAGCAGGCGCGGATGTGGTCGGCGATCACTTTCAGCGACGGCACGTCCTGGCTGTACGGCAGGCCGGTTTCGCGTGCGGCGGCGCGTACCAGGCAGGCCAGACCGTCGGTTTCGTAGTTGGAGTGCACGCCCTGCAGCACGGTGGACAGGCGCTCCAGGCCCATGCCGGTATCCACGGACGGCTTCGGCAGCGGGTGCAGGGTGCCGGTCTCGTCGCGGTTGAACTGCATGAATACGTTGTTCCAGATCTCCATGAAGCGGTCGCCGTCTTCATCCGGGCTGCCCGGAGGGCCGCCGGCCACGGACGGGCCGTGGTCGAAGAAGATCTCGGTACACGGGCCGCACGGGCCGGTGTCACCCATGGTCCAGAAGTTGTCGGAGGCGTACGGCGCGCCCTTGTTGTCGCCGATGCGCACGATCTTTTCCGCCGGCAGGCCGACGGTCTTGTGCCAGATGTCGTAAGCCTCGTCATCGCTGGCGTACACGGTGACCATCAGCTTGTCCTGCGGCAGGTTCAGCCAGTCCTTGCCGGTGAGGAACTCCCAGGCGAAGGTGATGGCATCGCGCTTGAAGTAGTCGCCGAAGCTGAAGTTGCCCAGCATTTCGAAGAAAGTGTGGTGGCGCGCGGTGTAGCCAACGTTTTCCAGGTCGTTGTGCTTGCCGCCGGCGCGCAGGCATTTCTGGCTGGTGGTGGCGCGGGTGTAGTCGCGCTTCTCGAAGCCCAGGAACACATCCTTGAACTGCACCATGCCGGCGACGGTGAACATCAGCGTCGGGTCGTTGCCGGGGATCAGGCTGCTGGAAGCCACTACCTGGTGGCCCTTGGAGGCAAAGAAGCCGAGAAACTTCTGGCGAATTTCTGAGGTTTTCATGGTTTGTGTGTTGATTCCGCTATCGTTGGCTTCGCGGGGCGAGCGCCGCGAAGGTATCGGCTCGATTGTGGCAACCCTTGCCAGTGCTGGCAAGGGTTGATGCAGGGTCGCGGCGCGCGACTTTGTTGCAATGCGTTATTCGCTGTCCGGAAAGTCGTCGCAGCCGGCGATCACCTTGCGGATGATGTCCATGCCGAAACCGCGGCTGGCGAGAAAGCGCATCTGCCTGGCGCGCTCGGCGGCATCGGCCGGCGGCTGGCCGAATTTCCTGCGCCACAGCGCGCGCGCGGTGGCCAGGTCGTCCTGCTCGGTCAGCGCCTCGCGGATGGTGTCGCGGTCAATGCCGCGCTCGCGCATTTCCATGGCGATGCGGCGGCTGCCGTACTTGCTGGCGCGGCTGGCTGCAAACTGCTCGGCAAAGCGGCTGTCCGACTGCCAGTGGCGTGCGGCCAACTCGTCGAGCAGGGCGTCCAGCTCTTCTGCCGATTCGGCAAAAGGCGCGAGCCGCCGCTTCAGCTCCAGCCGCGAATACTCGCGGCGGGACAGAAGATCGACGGCTCGCGCCCTGAGGCTTTTACCGCTGCCGGTCATCAGGCGTCGAAGGTGTCGTCAACCAGTTCGTCTTCATCCGGCTGGCCTTCGGTAATCTGCACGTTCACGCCTACCGATTCGCGGACCTTGCGTTCGATCTCGCGGGCGATTTCCGGGTTGTCCTTCAGCCACAGGCGGGTGTTGTCCTTGCCCTGGCCGATCTTCTGGCCGTTGTAGCTGTACCAGGCGCCGGATTTCTCGATCAGCTCGTGCTCCACGCCCAGTTCGACGATCTCGCCTTCACGGCTGATGCCCTCTCCGTACAGGATGTCGAAGTTGGCCTGCTTGAACGGCGGGGAAACCTTGTTCTTCACCACTTTGACGCGGGTCTCGTTGCCGATGATCTCCTCGCCCTTCTTGATGCCGCCGATGCGGCGGATGTCCATGCGCACCGAGGCGTAGAACTTCAGCGCGTTACCGCCGGTGGTGGTTTCCGGGCTGCCGAACATCACGCCGATCTTCATGCGGATCTGGTTGATGAAGATCACCAGGGTGTTGGTGCGCTTGATGTTGCCGGTGAGCTTGCGCAGTGCCTGGCTCATCAGGCGGGCGTGCAGGCCGACGTGGTTGTCGCCCATTTCGCCTTCGATTTCCGCCTTCGGCACCAGTGCGGCTACCGAGTCCACCACGATCACGTCCACACCGCCGGAGCGTACCAGCATGTCGGCGATTTCCAGCGCCTGTTCACCGGTATCCGGCTGCGAGATCAGCAGCTGTTCCACCGAAACGCCCAGTTTCTGCGCGTATTGCGGGTCCAGCGCGTTTTCCGCGTCGATGTAGGCGCAGGTGCCGCCCAGTTTCTGTGCCTCGGCTACTACCTGCAGACACAGCGTGGTCTTGCCGGAGGATTCCGGGCCGTAGATTTCCACTACACGGCCACGCGGCAGGCCGCCGACGCCCAGTGCCAGGTCCAGGCCGAGCGAACCGGTGCTGATCACCTGCAGGTTCTCGGTGATCTGGTTGTCGCTCATGCGCATGATCGAGCCTTTGCCAAACTGCTTTTCGATCTGTGCCAGCGCTGCGGCCAGGGCTTTGCTCTTGTCTTCGGCTGCCATGCTTACTCCATTCGTTCAAAACGGCATATCGGGAAGGTTTTTTTGATTATGTACGTTTTCATTCGGCGTGCCAAATAAAAACGCAATCAACGATGTATGCGCGCCACACCCGGTGGCGGCAGACAGGGAACCAGGCGGCGGATTATCGCACAAATCATCATGCGGCCAAGCCGGTGTCGCCCCTGGCTGGCCGGGATGGCGGGGGCTTTTGAGATGGGCGGCAGCTGTGACAGAATGCGATCATGCTGAACGAACGCACGCAACATCTGCTCAAGGTACTGGTCGAGCGCTATATCGCCGACGGGCAACCGGTGGCATCCAAGACCCTGGCCGCGGTTTCCGGGCTGGAGCTGTCGTCGGCATCCATCCGCAACATGCTGGCCGAGCTGGAAGACATGGGCCTGATCGCCTCGCCGCACACCTCGGCCGGGCGCATTCCCACGCCGCGAGGTTACCGGCTGTTTGTCGACCGGCTGCTCACCGTGCAGCAGCTGGCACCGCCGACGCTGGCCGAGCTCAAGAGCGGCATCCAGCCGGACAGCCCGCAGCGCGTGGTGCAGGCTGCCTCGCAGATGCTGTCGGAACTGACCCAGTTCGCCGGGGTGGTGATGACGCCGCAGCGCGCCGATGCCGCCTTTCGCCAGGTGGAGTTCCTGCGCCTGTCCGAGCGCCGCATCCTGCTGATCCTGGTGACGCTGGATGGCGACGTGCAGAACCACCTGTTTCATACCGGCCGCGATTACACGCCGGGCGAACTGGTGGAGGCGGCCAACTTCCTCAACCAGCATTACGCCGGCCAGCAGCTGGACAGCGTGGCCAGCCGCGTGGAAACCGAGCTGCGCCAGCTGCAGGGCAATATTTCCGAGCTGATGGCGGCGGCGATCCAGTTCGGCCGCCAGGCGCTGCCGGGCGGCGATGACATCGTGATCCGCGGCGAGGGCCGCCTGCTGGCGGTCAGCGACTTTTCCAGCGACCTGTCGCGCCTGCGCGAGCTGTTCGACACCTTCCAGCGCAAGACCGAGCTGCTGCAGCTGCTGGAGCAGAGCCGGCGCGCCTCCGGCGTGAGCCTGTTCATCGGCGAGGAGTCCGGCGTAGTGCCGCTGGACGACTGCAGCGTGGTCACCGCCCCATACCGGCTCAATGGTCAGGTGGTGGGCACGCTGGGCGTAGTGGGGCCGACGCGCATGGATTACGAGCGCGTGATTCCCATCGTCGATATCACCGCGCGCCTGGTGTCCAGCGTACTGAATTTCAATGATCAGCCGTAAGAGTCTGAGATCGTAAACAGGCTCCAAGCGCCGGCTCACGATTGCCCGCCAATGCGCGGCAATGTGAGCGGGCGGCAGGCCCGAGCGGCTTGCGGCCAACCTAACAGGAGTCTTTCCATGCGTGCCTTGCGCCGTTTGGCCCTGGCGGCCATGCTGGCCTCCGTTTCCGCCGCCCAGGCGGACGTGGGGCTGCTGATGCGCCCCGATGTACAGCGCTTTATCGATGAACAGGTGGCCAGTGGCGAGGTGAGTCGTGCCGAGCTGGAGACGGTGTTCGCCAATGTCGACGCCAAGCCCAATGTGATCACCATCATGGACAAGCCGTCCACCGCGCGGCCGTGGTACCAGTTCCGCCCCAATTTCTATAACGAGAAGCTGCTGCAGGAAGGCGTGGCCTTCTGGCAGAAGAACGAGGCAACGCTGCAGCGCGCGCAGCAGCAGTTCGGCGTGGCGCCGGAGATGATCGTGGCCATCCTGGGCATCGAAACCCGCTACGGCCGCGTTACCGGCAGCTTCCGCCTGGCCGATGTGCTGAGCACGCTGGCCTTCGATTACCCGCGCCGCGCCGAATTCTTCCGCGGTGAGCTGGCCGAGTTCTTCCGCCTGGCGCACAGCGAGAACGTCAACGCGCTGAGTCTGAAAGGCAGCTACGCCGGCGCCATCGGCATGCCGCAGTTCATGCCGTCCAGCTTCCGCAAATGGGCAGTGGATTTCGATGGCGACGGCCATCGCGACATCTGGAACAACCCGGCCGATGCCATTGGCAGCGTGGGCAACTATTTCCAGCAGCATGGCTGGCTGGTGGGGGACGACGTGGTGGTGCCGGTCGACGTGACGCCGGGCGCGGCCATCGACGAGCTGGTGGCCGACAAGTTCAACCTGCACTACACCGTGGCTGAGCTGAAGGCCAAGGGCATCGTGCCGCGCGCGCCGGTGCGTGACGAGGCGCTGGCGGTGCTGGTGCCGCTGGAGGTGGCGCCGGGCGACACGCGCTACTGGCTGGGCCTTAACAATTTCTACACCATCACCCGCTACAACAAGAGCACTCTGTACGCGATGGTGGCGCAAGAGCTGGCGCAGGAGATCCGCAACCGCTACCTGGCGGTGCGCTACGCCCCGGTGCCGGCCGTGGCCAACCAGGACGCCTCCGCCCCGGCAGTCAACTGATAAGGGGGCGCGACTGGCGTAGCAGCCGGTGTCGGCCCTGGTTTAAAAACTGCTAGAATTGTCAGCTATGACTTATCAAGTTCTCGCCCGCAAGTGGCGCCCCAAGCGCTTTGCCGACCTGGTCGGCCAGGAGCACGTGGTACGCGCGCTGTCCAACGCGCTGCGTGAGTCGCGCCTGCACCATGCCTACCTGCTCACCGGTACCCGCGGCGTGGGCAAGACCACCATCGCCCGCATCCTGGCCAAGAGTCTGAACTGCGAAACCGGCACCGGCGCCGAGCCCTGCGGCGAGTGCCAGGCCTGCCGCCAGATCGACAGCGGCCGCTATGTCGACCTGCTGGAGATCGACGCCGCTTCCAACACCGGCATCGACAATATCCGCGAGGTGCTGGAGAACGCGCAGTACGCGCCGACCATGGGCCGCTTCAAGGTGTACATCATCGACGAAGTGCACATGCTGTCGAAGAGCGCCTTCAACGCCATGCTCAAGACGCTGGAAGAGCCGCCGGCGCACGTCAAATTCATCCTCGCCACCACCGACCCGCAGAAAGTGCCGGTCACGGTGCTGTCGCGCTGCCTGCAGTTCAGCCTGCGCAACATGACGCCGCAGCAGGTGGCCGGCCACCTGGCGCACGTGCTGGATGCCGAGGGCGTGGTGTACGAAACGCCGGCGCTGGCACTGCTGGGCCGCGCCGCCGCCGGCTCCATGCGCGATGCACTGTCGCTGCTGGACCAGGCCATTGCCTACGGCGTGGGCGAAGTGCGCGAAGACGGCGTGCGTGCCATGCTGGGCGCGGTGGACAAGCGTTACCTGTTTGTACTGCTGGACGCGCTGGCCGATGGCGACGGCGCACAGCTGATGGCCGAGGTGGAAACGTTGGCCGCACGCGGCATCGGCTTCGACAACGCGCTGGCCGAGCTGGCCAGCCTGCTGCACCAGCTGGCGCTGGCGCAGACCGTGCCGGATGCCATCGCCTCCGACGAACCGGAGCGCGATGTGCTGTTCGCGCTGGCGCAGCGCATCGGCGCCGAGGACATCCAGCTGTACTACCAGATTGCGCTGCATGGCCGCCGCGACCTGGCGCTGGCGCCGGACGAACATGCCGGCTTCTCCATGACCATGCTGCGCATGCTGGCCTTCCACCCGCTGCACGCTGGTGAAAGCGCCGCGCGACCATTGCCGAGCGCCCGCCCGCAGGGCAGCGCCCCGGCGCCGCAAGCCGCCCCCAGTGTGGCCGCACCGTCGGCCGGCGCCTCGCCGGTGAAGGCGCTGCTGGCACAGATGAGTGGCAAGAGCGAGCGCAGCGTGCCGTCCGCCGACAAGGCGCCGGCAGCCGAACCCGAACCCGAGCCCGCGCGGCCGGCGGCAGCGCCCGCCGCCGAGGTGGCGCGACCGGTAGCGCCGCCACCGCCGCCGTCACCCGCTCCGCGCGCTGCCACCGTAACGCAGGCAGCGCCGCCGGAAGCCCCGCCGCCGTGGGAAGAGCAGCCGGTGGCCGCACCGGTTGCGCAGCCGGTGCGTGCGCCGGAGCGCCCGGTTGCGGCCACGCCGCCCGCCGTTGCGCCTGCCGCGCCGCAGCAGGAGGAGGCCGGGGACGACGAGCGCGAGCCGGAGCCGGAAGAGACGCTGCCCAGCTACCTGATGGACGAGGACGCCGAACTGGCCGCCTACGCCCAGGGTGACGCTGCCGCCGCCAGCGGGTACGATACGCCGCGTTTCGATGGTGACTGGGCTGCGCTGATCGGCACGCTCAGCGCCAGGATGGGCACCGCGCGCATGCTGGCGCAGAATGCGGTTCTTAAGTCCTGGAATGAGCAGATATTTGAACTGGCGGTGCCGGAGGCCTTCCGTAACCTGGCCGGCCCCGATTATCAGAACAAGCTGAAGGCGGTGTTGTCCGCCCACCTCGGCCGCGAGGTGCAGCTGCGTGTCAGCGTCGAAACGCTGGACATGGAAACCCCGGCGATGCGCGATGCGCGTGCGCGGCGCGAACAGCAGGCCGCCGCCCGGCAGTACATGGAAAACGATCCCCTGGTACAACAGCTGGTGCGCGACATGGGCGCCATGCTGTTGGCCGAAACCATACAACCCGTTCAGGAGTAGCACACGATGTTTGGCAAAGCCGGTATCGCGGGCCTGATGAAGCAGGCTCAACAAATGCAGGACAACATGAAAAAGGCACAGGAAGAGCTGGCCAATGTTGACGTGGAAGGCCAGGCCGGCAACGGTCTGGTGAAAGTCACCATGAGCTGCGCGCACGTGGTACGCCGCGTTGCCATCAGCGATGGCCTGCTGGAAGACGCCAAGGAAGACAAGGATATGCTGGAAGACCTGATCGCCGCCGCGTTCAACGACGCCGCGCGCAAGGTCGACGAAACCACCCAGCAGCGCATGGCGGGCTTCAGCGCCGGCATGAACCTGCCGGCCGGGATGAAGTTCCCGTTCTGATCGCCAGACGGCGCGGCCATGGCCCGTTTTGCCCACTTTACCTTGCGCCTGCGCCTGAAGGCACCGGCGCACGAAGTGTGGCAACGGGCCATTTCCGTTTCCGGCATCCGCGACGAGATGTTTCCCTGGCTCAGGATGAGCCTGCCTGCCGGCGTGTTGCCGGCCGAGGCGGACAATCTGCAGCTGGGCCGCTGCTGGCTGTGGCTGTTCGGCTGTCTGCCGGTGGAGTGCGATCGCCTGGGGCTGCAGCGTTTGCGCATGCTGTCGTTTGACGAGCGCTCCAGCATGCTGTCACAGCGCCGGTGGTGGCATCGCCGCCGTGTCGTTCCGCTGGATGCCAGCAGCTGCGAACTGGTCGACCGGGTGGCATTTGTGCCGCGCTGGCGCGGTCTGTTGCCGCTGTCACGGCGGCTGGTGTATTTGATCTTTGTCTGGCGTCATCGCCGCTTGGCCCGCCGTTACGGTCTGGATATCCGTGTATGAAAAACCCTCCCTCGCTAGATCAGCTGATTGCCGCGCTCAAGGTGCTGCCCGGTGTCGGCCCCAAGTCCGCGCAGCGCATGGCCTTTCACCTGCTGCAGAAGGACAGAACAGGTGCCGACCGGCTGGCGCGCGCGCTGGACAGCGCACTGCTCAATCTGCGTCACTGCGAGCGTTGCAATACCTTCAGCGAAGTGCCGCTGTGCAATGTCTGCGCCGACGAGGAGCGTCGCCAGGAGCTGTTGTGCGTAGTGGAAATGCCGGCTGACCTGCTGATGCTGGAGCAGTCGCGCAGCTACGACGGGCTGTACTTCGTGCTGATGGGGCGGCTGTCGCCGATGGATGGCGTCGGCCCGCAGGATCTTGAACTGGACAAGCTGGTGGCACGCGCCAGCGACGGCAAGGTGCAGGAGGTGGTGATTGCCACCAACTTCACCGCCGAAGGCGAGGTGACTGCACACCTGATCGGCGAGATGCTCAAGGCGCAGGGCCTGCGGGTGACGCGCATCGCGCGCGGCATGCCGGTGGGCGGCGAACTGGAACATGTCGACCCGGGTACGCTGGCGCAGGCGATGTATGAACGACGCAGCCTGGACTGATGCGGCCAACGTTGGCCGCATGCCGTTTGCCAGAAAAAACCGCACGTTTCCGTGCGGTTTTTTTGTTTGTTGCGCGCAACTGCACGCTGCATGGCCTTTGCCCACCTTGCGGCCGCTACCTGCGCTACCGGCTTTCCGAGAGCAGACGCTTGCGTTGTGCCGTGTACTGCCACCACGGTTTGGGTTCTCCGCCTGCCATGAAGTCGACTACCGACATCAGCACGTCCAGCACGCAGGGGTCGTGCTTGCTGGCGGTGATGGCGCACAGGCGCTCAAATAGCGCCAACGCATCCTGTCCTATCAGGTCTTCCGGCTTGTTGATTCCCAGCAGGCGAAGATCCGCGGCGCCGGCCGGCCCGATATTGGGCAAGTCGGTAAGGCAGGCGACGCGGTGGCGGACAACCTTGGCGGGATGCATTGGAGTGCCTGCGCTCAACCCAGCAGCTTGTGCAGCGTCTTCTCGTACACCTGCGCCAGCGGTTCGAGGTCGTCCACGCTCACGCACTCATTCAGCTTGTGAATGCTGGCGTTGATCGGGCCGAATTCCACCAGCTCGCGGGCGATGCGCTTGATGAAGCGGCCGTCCGAGGTGCCGCCGGTGGTGGACAGCTGGGTCTCCACGCCGGCCACTTCGTGAATGGCGCTGCCGATGGCGTCGGTGAGGCGGCCCGGCTGGGTGATGAACGGGTTGCCGGACAGCGCCCAGTGCAGCTCGTAGGCCAGGCCGTGGCTGTCCAGGATCTGGTGTACGCGATCCTTCAGCGAGTCGGCGGTGTGCTCGGTGGAGAAGCGGAAGTTGAACTTGATGTCGCAGTGGCCGGGAATCACGTTCACCGCACCGGTGCCGGCGTGGATGTTGGAGACCTGCCAGCTGGTGGGCGGGAAGTGCTCGTTGCCGTTGTCCCATACCTCGGCGGCCAGTGCCGTCAGCGCCGGCGCGGCCAGGTGGATGGGGTTCTTTGCCAGCTGCGGGTAGGCGATGTGGCCCTGGATGCCATGCACGATCAGGTGGCCGGACAGCGAGCCGCGGCGGCCGTTCTTGATGGTGTCGCCGAATACCTGGTCGGAAGTCGGCTCGCCCACGATGCAGTAGTCGATATGCTGGCCGCGTGCTTCCAGCGCGTCCACCACGCGCACGGTGCCGTCGGTGGCCACGCCTTCCTCGTCGGAGGTGATCAGGAAGGCGATGATGCCGTCGTGCTCCGGTTTGGCGGCAACGAAGCGCTCGGTGGCGGTGATGAAGGCGGCCAGCGAGGCTTTCATGTCGGCAGCGCCGCGGCCGAACAGGTGGCCGTTGCGGATGGTGGGGTGGAAGGGGTGGCTCTGCCACTGTTCCACCGGGCCGGTGGGCACCACGTCGGTGTGGCCGGCAAAGCACAGCAGCGGGCCGCTGTGGCCGCGGTGCGCCCAGAAGTTGCTCACGTCGGCAAACGGCATGCGCTCGATGGTGAAGCCCATGTCTTCCAGGCGGGCGATCATCAGCTCCTGGCAGCCCTCGTCACGCGGGGTGATGGAGTCGAGCTGCATCAGCTGCTGGGTCAGTTCCAGGGTTGCGCTCATTTGCCGAAGGCCTCCTGCCAGGTGTCGGCCTTGAAGCCGACGCTGAGCTTGCCGGCGTTATCCAGCACCGGGCGCTTGATGATGGACGGCTTGGCCTGCAACAGGGCGATGGCGCCCTCGTTGCTGTCGGCCTGCGCTTTTTCTGCATCGCTGAGCGCGCGCCAGGTGGTGCCGGCGCGGTTGATCAGCTTGTCCAGGCCGATGCCAGCGATCCAGCGCTGCAGCAGCGCGGCGTCAACGCCCTGTTTCTTGAAGTCGTGGAAGGTGTAGTCCAGGTCTTGCGCGGTCAGCCACTGGCGGGCTTTCTTGACCGTGTCGCAATTGGGAATGCCGTACAGGGTAATCATGGGTGTGTGGTGCCTATTGCTGTCGGTACGGGCGCCAGGCCGGCGCCGCGGCGGAAACTGCCGGCCATTGTCCCGAAACATGGCGGCGGCTGCAATCGGCAGCCGCTGCGGCCAGGGGTGGCCGCAAGCGGAGATGGGGAGTGGCTAGTGCTCCAGGGTGAAGCCGGAAAAACTGGCCTGGTTGTCGCTGTCACCGGGGCTGGCGGTCTTGCTGGCGCTTTCGTGGTTGATCAGCCAGTACAGGTTGGTTGGCGAGTCGGCGTACTGCATGGCGGTATCCAGGCTGATGTAGCCGGCCTTGTACAGGCGGAACAGCGATTGCTCAAAGGTCTGCGAGCCGTCGCTCATGCTGGCCTCGATCGCTTCCTTGATCTTGCCGATCTCGCCGTTGCGAATCAGCTCGGCAATGTGCGGCGTGTTGATCAGCAGTTCCATCGCCGGGCGGCGCTTGCCGTCGAGCGTGGGTACCAGGCGTTGCGACAGCACGGCTTTCAGCGTTTCCGACAGGTCCATCAGCAGTGCGGTGCGGTTTTCCAGCGGGAAGAAGCTGATGATGCGGTTCAGCGTGTGGTAGCTGTTGTTGCCGTGCAGGGTGGAAATGCACAGGTGGCCGGATTGCGCGTAGTTGATGGCGTAGGTCAGGGTTTCCGCGTCGCGGATCTCGCCGATCATCAGCACGTCCGGCGCCTCGCGCATGGCGTTCTTCAGCGCATTGCCGTAGCTCAGGGTGTCGATGCCGATTTCGCGCTGGTTGACCATGCTCTTCTTGTGTTCGAACACGAATTCGATCGGGTCCTCCACGGTAAGGATGTGGCCGCTCTGGTTGCGGTTGCGGTGGTCGAGCATGGCGGCCACGGTGGAGCTTTTGCCGGAGCCGGTGGCGCCCACCACGAATACCAGACCGCGCTTGAGCTGTACCAGCTCCTGCAGGCTGGTGGGCAGGTGCAGGTGTTCCAGGCTGGGAATCACCGGCGCGATGAAGCGGATCACCAGCGCCACGTCGCCGCGCTGGCGGAAGATGTTCACCCGGTAGTTGCCCAGCTCTTCCACCTGGCGACCGAAGTTCATTTCCAGATTGGCTTCGAACTCGGTGATTTCTTCCTCGCTCATCAGGCTGTAGGCCAGCCGCTTGACCTGCTCGCCGGTGAACGGTTTGTCGTTGACCGGCATGATGGTGCCTTCGATCTTGATCTGCGGCGCCATGTCGGCGGTAAAGAACAGGTCGCTGGCCCGCTTGTCCGCCATCAGCTTGAAGAAGGGGTGCATCAACATGGGTTCGGTCCCGACTTTGAAGAAGTAGTGCTAAGTCTAGTCCGAAGTAATGACAGCTTGAAATGCTTTCTGCGTAATGCGGCCAACAAAAAAGGCCGGGGGAACCCCGGCCGTTGTGCTGTTTGCCTGGCGAGCTTAGCCCGGCATGTTGAAGCCCTGGATGTCGGCAGCCTTCACCAGGGTGTTCAGGTAGTCGTGCATGGCCTGGCGGGCAGCCATTTCGTTCAGGTACTGCTGCAGGCGCGGCTTCACTTCTTCCAGGCTGATCTGGCCACCTTCGCTGCGGCCGGTTACCTGGATGATGTGGTAGCCGAACTGGGTTTCCACCAGGTTCGGGGTGATGTTGCCGGCGTCGGTGCCGAATACCGCCTGTTCGAATTCCGGCACCATCTGGCCGCGACCGAACTGGCCCAGGGCGCCGCCCTGCTGGCTGGACGGGCAGGCGGAATGTTCACGGGCCAGGTCGGCGAAGCGCGCCGGGTTGGCCTGCACTTCGGCCAGTACGCCTTCGGCTTTGGCGCGAGTCAGCGATTTGGCCAGCTCGTCGCCGCCTTCGGTCTTGAACAGGATATGGCTGGCGGCGGCGCTGTCACCCTGGCGGAAGTATTCCGGGTGAGCGGTGTAGTAGGCCTCGCAGGCGGCTTCGTCCACCGGTGCGAATTGCAGTTCCTTGTCCAGCAGCGCGCCGATGGCTTCGCCTTCGTTGGCATTGTCGTAGCCGCTGGCACGGGCCTTTTCCAGCAGCAGACGATGCAGCACCAGTTGCTGGATGGCTGCGTCACGCGGATTCGGCGTATCTTCGTGGCTCGGCAGCTCGGCTTGCACCATGGCTTCGGTAATTTCAACACCGTTGACGGTAATGGACATGAAAGTTTCCTGTGGTAAAGGTTGCGTCTTGCGTTTGGTAGCAAGCGATAAGGCGCCAGCTGCCTAACTTGGGGCAGGGTGGCGAATATCAAGCACCGCTGCGCGGAAAACATCAAACATGACAACGGCTTTTGCCCTGTGGCGCCATTCCTGTTACCGTGCGCCAGCCCTCGCCAAAGGGGCGGGGTAAACCTTGCTGTTTGCCGGCAGGCTTGTCGCCGGCGTGGTGCCGTATGCCGGCGTTGGCCGGCGGGCGGCCGGAAGAGGATGTCATGCTGCCGATTCGAACTGCACGCCTGATCCTGCGCGAGTTCACCCTGCAGGATACCGACGTGGTGCTGGGGGTGCTGACCGACCCGGATTTTATCCGCTACGTTGCCGACCGCGGCATTCGCAGCCAGGAACAGGCCATTGCCTACCTGCACGATGGCCCGCTGGCCAGCTATGCCCGCTACGGGCACGGGCTGTGGTGTGTGGCGCGGCAGGAGGACGGCGTGGCGCTGGGCATGTGCGGGCTGATCCGCCGCGACAATATGCCGCACGTGGATCTGGGCTATGCCTTGCTGCCGCATGCCCGTGGCAGCGGCTATGCCCGCGAGGCGGCCGAGGCCTGCCTGGTGTACGGGCGCGAGGAATTGCAGCTGTCGCCCATCGTTGCCTACATCCACCCGGACAACCGCGCGTCTGCCGCGGTGCTGGAGGCGGTGGGCATGCGCTTTCAGGGCATGGTGGTCTTTCCGGGTGTGAGCGGGGATACCGCCTTGTACGAATGAGCGGCGCGCACTGCGCGCGCCGGTTTCGCTGGGCCTTAAATGAGCAAAAGCTCTACGGCAGACGGATTGCCGTATAATGCCGCCCAGTCTTACGGAGAGTGTTGTTAGAAATGAAATGTGTTGATGATTTCCGCCTGCGCCTGGGCGAGCACGAGCTGGTGCCGATCATGCAGGGTGGCATGGGCGTTGATATTTCCACCGCCTCGCTGGCGCTGGAAGTGGCCCGCCTGGGTGGTATCGGCCATATCTCGGATGCGATGGTGCCCACCGTGGCCGACCGCCGCTTCAATACCAAGTACGTCAAGAACAAGCTCAAACAGTACAAGTTCAACGTCGAGAACACCGACAAGTCGGTGGTGAAGTTCGACCTGCAGGAGCTGGCCGACGCCACCCGCCTGCACGTGCGCAGTGCGATGGATGCCAAGCAGGGCAATGGCCTGATCTTCATCAACTGCATGGAAAAGCTGACCATGAACGCGCCGAAGGAGACGCTGAAAGTGCGTATGCACGCGGCGCTGGATGCCGGCATCGACGGCATCACCCTGGCGGCTGGTCTGCACCTGGGCTCGTTTGCGCTGCTGGAAGACCACCCGCGCTTCCGTGAAGCCAAGCTCGGCATCATCGTGTCCTCGCTGCGCGCGCTGCAGCTGTTCCTGAAAAAGACCGCACGTACCAAGCGCCTGCCGGACTACGTGGTGATCGAAGGCCCGCTGGCCGGCGGCCACCTGGGCTTCGGCATGGACTGGGACCAGTACAACCTGGCCGACATCGTGGTGGAAATCCGCGACTGGATGAAGGCGGAAAACCTCGACATCCCGCTGATCGCCGCCGGCGGCATCTTCACCGGCAGCGATGCGGTGCGCTTCCTGGAAATGGGCGCCAGCGGCGTGCAGGTAGCTACCCGCTTCACCGTGACCCGCGAATGCGGCCTGCCGGACAAGATCAAGCAGGAGTACTTCAAGGCCGACGAGGAAGACATCGAAGTCAACCAGCTGTCGCCTACCGGCTACCCGATGCGCATGATCAAGCAGTGCCCGGCCATCGGCGACGGCATCCGCCCGAACTGCGAAGCCTACGGCTACCTGCTGGATGCCAGCGGCAGCTGCCAGTACATCGAGGCCTACAACCGCGAAGTGGCTGCCCACCCGGACGAGCGCCGCGTGAAGGTGATGGACAAGACCTGCCTGTGCACCCACATGCGCAACTTCGACTGCTGGACCTGCGGCCAGTACACCTACCGTCTGAAGGACACCACCGTGCGCAAGGCAGACGGCAGCTACCAGCTGTTGAGCGCCGAGCACGTGTTCCACGACTACCAGTTCAGCAAGGACGACCGCATCGCGCTGCCGGCAGCGGAAGCGTAAACCCGCTTGTTCGACCTGAACCCGACGCCGCACACCGTGCGGCGTTTTGTTTTGCCCTTGCGGCCAACGTTGGCCGCAATGCTAGAATCATCGCGATTATCAATAAAACAAGCCAGGGCGCGGCAGGCGTACCTGGCGGGAGCCCCCGCATGAGTCCCGTG
This sequence comes from Vogesella sp. LIG4, assembly GCF_900090205.1. NCBI lineage: Bacteria > Pseudomonadati > Pseudomonadota > Betaproteobacteria > Neisseriales > Chromobacteriaceae > Vogesella > Vogesella sp. LIG4. The sequence goes on from NZ_LT607802.1 coordinate 2,537,239, forward strand.
TTGTCCCTGTTTGTCAGCAAGTTTCTGTTCGTGGCGGCGGCGCTGCTGCCCATCATCAACCCGCCGGGGCTGGTGCCTTTCTTCATCTCGCTGACCTCGCACAACAGCCAGGCGCAGCGGGCGTTCCTGGCGCGCCGCATTGCCGTCTACTGCTTCCTGCTGCTGCTGGGCAGCATGTATATCGGCGGCTTCGTGCTGAGCTTCTTTGGCGTGTCGCTGCCGGTGGTGCAGATTTCCGGCGGCCTGCTGATCACGATTGCGGCCTGGCGCATGCTCAACGACAACCCGGCGGAAAACACGCCCAGCGTGAGCAAGCTGGAAAACCGCGAAACGCTGAAGCAGCGCGCCTTCTACCCGCTGACTTTCCCGCTCACCGTGGGGCCGGGGTCGATTTCGGTGGCCATTACCGTGGGCGCCTCGCTGACCAGTACCGGCAAGGCGCTGGAGCGTTTCACCCTCGCGCCGCTGGCGGCGGTGGCGGCGGTATCGGTAACCTGCCTGCTGATCTGGTGGTGCCTGCTCTACGCCGACCGGCTGATGGGCTACCTGGGGCAGACCGGGGCGGTGGTGTTCCTGCGCCTGACCGCCTTCATCCTGCTGTGTCTGGGGGTGCAGATCATCTGGGAAGGCTTCAGCGGGTTGGTGGAGCCGCTGTTGCACAGCGTCGGCAAGTAAGTGCCAAGTAAGCGCCAGCCGCACACATGACAAGGCCCCGCTGCGCGGGGTCTTGTGCCTTCTGCGATGCCTGCTCAGCCGCGGTCGCGCGACACCTGGCGCAGTTTCATGGCCAGGATGATGGACGACAGCAGCAGGGTGATGAAGTTGGCCGCAACCACCGGCAGCGAGTTGATGGACCAGCCATACAGCAGCCACAGCACGGTACCGGCGACGAACATCAGGTACATGGCCAGCGAAATGCTGCGGGTGTCGCGGCTTTTCAGGGTGTGCAGCACCTGCGGCAGAAAACTGCCGGTGGTGAGCAGGGCGGCGATGTAGCCGAGTTGTTCCATGGTCATGGCAGTGGCCGGAAAAAGAAAATTAACATTCTGCCAGAGCGCTGGCGTAAGCAAGGCACTACTTCGGAGCAAGTGTCGCATCTTGGCCCTGTCTGCCATTGGCAAAGCCGTTACAATGGCGGCTTTTTGCCGAAAGGATACTCATGCTGACACTGGCCTTTCTGTGTCTGTTCGCCTATCTGGCCGGCCTGATCGATGCCGCCGTGGGTGGTGGTGGCCTGATCCAGATTCCCGCGCTGTTCAGCGCCCTGCCACAGCAGTCGGTGGCCACGCTGTTCGGCACCAACAAGATGTCCTCGGCGTTTGGCACGCTGTCAGCCGCCCGTTCCTACCTGCGGCGCGTGCGCCTGCCGTGGAATCTGGTACTGCCGGCGGCGGCGGCGGCGTTTGTGATGTCGTTTGCCGGCGCGGCGGCGGTGAGCCTGATTCCGCGCGAGGTAATGCGCCCGCTGGTGGTGGTGCTGCTGATCGCCATGGCGGCCTACACCCTGCACAAGAAGGATCTGGGCAAGCTGCACAAGCCGGTAGCCATCGGCCGCCGCGAAATGCTGGTGGGGCTGGCCATCGGTGGCGGCATCGGCTTCTACGACGGCCTGTTCGGGCCGGGCACCGGCAGCTTCCTGATGTTCCTGTTCGTGCGCTTCTTCGCCTTCGACTTCCTGCATGCTTCGGCGGCCGCCAAGGTGGTGAACCTGGCTACCAACGTGGCGGCGCTGTGCTTTTTCGTGCCCAGCGGCAATGTGCTGTTCGGCTTTGCGCTGCCGATGGCGGCCTGCAACGTGGCCGGCGCGCTGACCGGTTCGTGGATCGCCATGCGCAAGGGCGCCGGTTTCGTGCGCATGCTGTTCCTGGTGCTGGTGACGGTACTGATCTGCAAACTGGTCTGGGATATGCTGTACTGACAGCTTTTTGAAAGGCTGGGCTGCAATACTGCCAAGCGTCCGGTTTGGCATAAAGGAGGAAGAACAAATGCTGGCAATGCTGGGAGAGAGCACGTTCTGGGTGTCGGTGCTGCAGATCGTGATGATCGATATCCTGCTGGGGGGCGACAACGCGGTGGTGATCGCGCTGGCCTGCCGCAGCCTGCCGGAGGAGCAGCGCAAGAAGGGCATTTTCTGGGGCGTGGTCGGTGCCATCGGCCTGCGTGTGCTGCTGATTGCCTTTGCGCTGCAGGTGCTGGATGTACCGTTCCTCAAACTGGCCGGCGGCCTGCTGTTGCTGTGGATCGGCATGAAGCTGCTGGTGGGCGAGGATGACGACGGCCACGAGGTGCAGGGCAGCAGCCACCTGTGGGGCGCGGTGAAAACCATCATCGTGGCCGATGCGGTGATGAGCTTCGACAACGTCATCGCCGTGGCCGGGGCGTCGCACGGCAGCCTGGCGCTGGTGGTGTTCGGTATCGTGATTTCCATCCCCATCATCGTGTGGGGTAGCCAGCTGGTGTTGAAGCTGATGGATCGCTTCCCCATCGTGATCACCGTTGGCGGTGGCCTGCTGGGCTGGATCGGCGGCTCGATGCTGCTTACCGACAAGGGCCTGGCCGACTTCACCGGCACCTTGCCGGGCTGGACGCAGCAAGTCGCCGGCGCGCTGGGCGCGGCGCTGGTGGTGCTGACCGGCACGCTGCTGGCCAGGCGCAAGGCGCTGGCGGCAGCACGCGCCGAGTAAACCCGGCGCAGCAGCAAAAACCCCGGCCAGGTGCCGGGGTTTTTGCATTTCTCAGGATGCGGCCAACTGTTGCAGGCAGCGCGGACACAGGCAGTCGCTACTGCCGCCGGCGGCCGGAATGGGGCGGGGCGGCAGGTCGGCGCACCAGCAGCCGCCCAGTTTGCCGCCGCTGCCGCAGTGGAAAGCCTGGCCGCAACGGCTGCAGGCCAGCTCGCGCAGGGCACCTGGCGAACGCAGTGCCTGCAGACGCGCCAGCACGACCTGCTTTTGCGCATCGCTGGCGCCTGGCCAGCCGGCGATCTCGGCACAGGTACGCAGGCAGCCGGTGCAATAGCGGCCGCTGGCGTCCAGCTCGCACACGCCGATGCAGGGCGAGGCCACGCTCATGCAAACTGCACCGCAACCACGATCAGCTCGCAAGGCTGTGCTGCGGTCAGCTGCAAGGCGGCAGGCGCATCCAGCCACAGCGCGTCCCAGCGGCCCAGCGTCTGCGGCTCATTGCCGGCGGCCACTTGCAGCGTGTCGCCAGCGGCCAGCAACAGCAGGGTGGGGCCGTCTGTCTGCAGCGGCTGCGTGCCCTGCAGCGTCAGGCGCCGCGTCTGGTGGCTGGCGGCGCCGCGGCGGGTCATCACGTTGAAATCCTGCACCTTGCCGGCGCTGCGCTGGCTGCTGATGGCTCGGCCGCCATCGAATTCGAACAGCGGGCCGCCGGCCTGCAGCGTGGCGATGCTGGCGCCGGCTTCAAACAGGGCCAGCCCGTTGCCGGCCAGCAGGCCCAGGCTGCGGTCGATGCCGGAAAAATCGGAGAACGGGCCGTCGCTGTCCACGTCGGCAATGCTGACGCGCAGCGTGAAGTTGTCGAGGTTGGCCGCAGGCGGCTGGATCAGCAGTTGGCGGGTGATGCCGCCGCCGTTTTTCCACGGCGTGGCCTGCAGCGAAGCGAAGCGGATGAGTTGCATGGTTTGTCTCGTTATCGATAGGTGGGTAGCATGCCCCTTGTCGTTGCCGGAGCCTACCATGTCTGCCCCCATTCTGAGTGTTGCCCTGCCCGAAGATGCCGCCTTGCTGGCCGATCTGCACCTGCGCAGCTGGCGCGTGGCCTACCGTGGCGTGTTGCCGGATAGCTATCTGGATGGCCCCTGCGAGCAGGAAATGCGCGATAAATGGCAGCAGCGCATGGCCGCGCCGGCCGGCGAATACCTTGCCTGCATTGTCCGCATCGGCGGCGAGGCGGCGGGCTTTGTCTGCCTGCAGCCGGATTTCGCGCCAGGGCAGGGCATCTACCTGGACAATCTGCACGTGCTGCCGGCATGGCAGGGCAGCGGGCTGGGCAAGTTGTTGCTGGCCTGGGCTGCCGCGCAGGTGCAGCAGCGCTGGCCGGGGCAGGCTCTGCTGCTGCACGTGCTGGACGGCAACCTGCCGGCGCGGCGGGTGTACCGGCGCCTCGGTGGAATTGAAACAAAACTGCCGGACGAGCGCATGGCAGACGGTGCGCTGCTCAAGGTAAGCCAGGTGACGTGGCAGGATGTGCCGGCTTTGCTGCTGCGGCTGCAATCCTGAGGTATTCGGGTCAAGCCCCTTGTCGCAGCGCGGCGGCGGGGGGCGTGATAGACTTGCCGCATCCGGTTTTCATCATCTGGCAGGTTGGCCGCAAGCGGCCTGCCACCCGTGCATTTTATGGAGCCCCGCATGTCCTCTTCGATTTTCGCCGCCGTCGAGATGGCCCCGCGTGACCCGATCCTGGGTCTGAACGAAGCCTTCAACGCCGATGCCCGCACCAACAAGGTGAACCTGGGTGTCGGCGTTTATTACGATGATAACGGCAAGATCCCGCTGCTGGCCGCCGTGAAGGCTGCCGAGAAAGCCCGCCTGGAAGCCATGCCGCCGCGCGGCTACCAGCCGATCGAAGGCCCGGTTGCCTACAACCAGGCAGTGCAGAACCTGCTGTTCGGTACCGACAGCGAGCTGACCGCCGCTGGCCGCGTGGTAACTGCCCAGGCTTTGGGCGGTACCGGCGCGCTGAAGATCGGTGGCGACTTCCTCAAGCGCCTGAACCCGAATGCCAAGGTGTACATTAGCGACCCGTCGTGGGAAAACCACCGCGCGCTGTTCGAAGCCGCCGGCTTCCAGGTAGAGAACTACCCGTACTACGACGCTGCCACCCGCGGCGTGAACTTCGCCGGCATGAAGTCCTTCCTGCTGGGCCTGGACGCCGGTTCCGTCATCATCCTGCACGCCTGCTGCCATAACCCGACCGGCGCCGACCTGTCCGACGCGCAGTGGGCCGAGGTGGTGGAAGTCTGCCGCGAGCGCGGCCTGGTGCCGTTCCTCGACATGGCCTACCAGGGCTTTGCCGAAGGCATCGCACCGGACGCCGTAGCCGTGAACCTATTTGCTGCTTCCGGCCTGCAGTTCTTCGTGTCCAGCTCCTTCTCCAAGAGCTTCTCGCTGTACGGCGAGCGCGTGGGCGCGCTGTCCATTGTTACCGCCGGCAAGGAAGAAGCCGCGCGCGTGCTGTCGCAGCTGAAGCGCGTGATCCGCACCAACTACTCCAACCCGCCGATCCACGGTGGCGCGGTAGTGGCCGCGGTACTGGGCAGCAGCGAGCTGCGCCAGATGTGGGAAGACGAACTGGCCGGCATGCGCGACCGCATCCGCGCCATGCGCAGCGGCCTGGTTGACGCCATCAAGGCCCAGGGCGTGGCCCAGGACTTCAGCTTCGTGATCCAGCAGCGCGGCATGTTCTCCTACACCGGTCTGTCCGCAGCCCAGGTGGAGCGCCTGAAGGAAGAGTTCGGCATCTACGCGGTAGGCACCGGCCGTATCTGCCTGGCTGCGCTGAACAGCAAGAACATCGGCTACGTGGCCGAGGCGATTGCCCAGGTGGTGAAGGCGTAAGTCACGCTTTTCCAGCAAAAAAAGCCGCTGCCTACGCAGCGGCTTTTTTCATATTCGCAGGCTAGCGCGAAACAAGGCGAAAACGGCTGGGGACGCAGCGTTGACATGACGTCAATGTGCATTCCCAGCCGTTTTTAGCACCGCCCCGCCGAAGTGCGGCAGGGCGTAAGCAGGTTCTTAGTCGTCGTCCCAGTGGCCACGGCCATGCTCACCCCAGCGGCCATGCTCTTTCCAGCCGTGTTCGCGCCAGCCATGCCCTTCCCAGCCGTGACGGCGGTACTCGGGGCGTACCACGTACACCGGGCGCGGCTCCACCGGTACGGCGTACACCACCGGTTCCGGACGCGGTTCGCGTACTACCACGCGTTCACGCGGGTTGCTCAGGATCACGCCGGTGGCTGCACCGATGGCACCACCAACGATGGCGCCATCACGTCCGCCCACGCTTTGGCCGACGAGGACACCGGTTGCGCCGCCGATGGCGCCGCCCAGTACGCTGTTCAGATGGTCTGCCATGGCGTAGGAAGCGGTCGTTGCCAGGGCTGCTGCGGTAATGAAGGTAGTGAGTCGCATGATTGCTCTCCTGTGCGATGAGTTCATGCCCGTAGTCTAGCCACGCCGCTGGCAACGTCTTGAGCGGTCGTGTGCAGCCTTTTTGACGGTTTGTGACAAACATCTGTAGTTGGCCGCAAGCCGTCAAGAAATTAACCGATGTTCATGACTTGGTGGCTTGCCGTCCTGCTGCGACTGGCGCTGACAAATGAAAACGCCCCGCAACGGCGGGGCGTTTTTCCTGCAAGCAGGGGCAGGGCTCAGCCTGCCTTGTGCTGGCAGGGCTGCTGCGCCAGTTCGGTCAGCAGGTCCATGACCGTTGCCGAGGCGCGCTCCATTTCCTGCAGGGCCTGGGAGGCACGGCCGAAGTCGCCGGCGTGGAAGGCATCCAGTGCCTGGCGGCCCTGCTCGTGTACGCGTTCATGGGGCGTTTCCAGCTGGCTGTACAGCGGGGTGCCACGGCACTCTTGGTAGCCGCGGCCTTCGTAGTACCACTTGCCCAGCCGGCAGTGGCGATGGTTGGACACCTGGTCCGCTTGCAGGTCGTGGTAGCCGATGAAGGCCTTGTATACGTCCAGCTTGAACACGATATGGTCGAGCTTCACTACTTCCATGAAACTGGTATTGGTGCCGTTGGCGATGACATTGGCCATCGCCTCGCTGTCGTCGACCAGCTTGTGGATGGCCTCGGCCACGCCCTGGCCGCTGTGGCGGTAGCTTTGGGCCTGGGCGGCTGCTTCGGCTACCTGCTGCTTGGTGGCGCTGGAGGCGGAGTCCACCTCGCTGACCAGGCTGGAAATCTCGCTGGTGGCCTGCGCGGTGCGTTCGGCCAGCTTGCGCACTTCGTCGGCCACCACGGCAAAGCCGCGGCCCTGTTCGCCGGCACGGGCGGCTTCGATGGCGGCATTCAGTGCCAGCAGGTTGGTCTGGTCGGCCACGTCCTTGATCAGCTGGACGAACTGCTGGATGCGGCCGGTCTTGTCGCTCAGCGCATCCATCTGTTCCGCCGTCTGCGCCTGCGCTTCGGCAATGTGCTGGAAGCTGTCGGTGAGGGTGCCCACCACCTGGCGGGTTTGATGCAGGCTGCTTACCGCTTCGCTGGCCAGCAGGAACTTGTCGTCCAGCATGGTGGCCAGTTCGGCAAAGGAAGCGCGGATAGAGGCGGTGCTGTCACAGAACTGGCCGAACGGCGCGCGGTAGACTTCGCGCTTGGTGTGCAGGCGGTTTTCTTCGTCGCGGGCGGCCTGGCATTGCTGCAGGTCGCGGCGGCTGGCATCCAGCGCCTGTTGCAGCGCCTGATGCTCCCCTTCCAGCTGTTTCAGTTGTGCTTCCAATGCTGCTATTTTTTTTCTGTTGCCGAACATCGTTCACTCCAAGCTAGTGCCGCTGGTGTAGGCAGCGACGTCCTGTTTGCGTGGCTATGATACTTATTTGTTAGAAAGTGTTATTTGCTTTTATGCATAAAAAATCCATTTATCACTTCGTCATGGCTGGCGTGGCGTTTTTGTCGTACGGATTTCCGAACGGGCGCCGGTGGCAAATACGGCTATCCGGCTGATTTGCCGGTGTGATGTTAGCTAAGTTATTGATTTTTATGGGTGATGATTTTTTGGAAAAGCTGGCCCGCAAACTGCTAATAGAAGGGCAGTCGAAACCCGTTCGACGCGTACCAAAAAAACACCACGGGAACGAGCAAAACCTGTCCGGCAAAGACCGGACGGCGTAGGCCGCTCCGCAGCGCGGAGCGGCCTAACCGCCTAAGCATCCACCGCATGCCTGTCATGCCCCCTGATTCCGCCTTCGGCAACCATCTGGCCCCATACAACCGGCTGTGATAGAACGCAGCATTGCCTCCCGCACGCAGCGCCGACCGTCGACATGATTACTTCCCGCATACGCAGACCTTTGATCTGGGGCGCCATCCTGGTTCTGCTGGTATTGCTGTGCAGCCTGCTGACCTACCGGCTGTCCTACCGCAACGGGGTGGAGTCGCTGCGCGAAAACGGCAACCGCCAACTGGAGCTGCACGCCCGCGGCGTGGAAAGCGAGATCGAACGCTACAGCTGGCTGCCGCGCGTACTCGGCCTGCATCGGCCCACGCTGCAACTCTTGCAGGAAGACCTGCCGGCACGGCGCACCCTGGTGGACCACGTTGCCCCGCTGCGCCGCGAAGTCAACGAATACCTGGAAGGCATGAGCAGCCGCAGCGGCACGCTGGCGCTGTACGTGCTGGATGTCAGCGGCCAGGTGCTGGCTGCCAGCAACTGGCGGCGCATCGACAGCTATGTCGGCGAAGACCTGTCCACCCGCCCGTATTTCGTCGAGGCCATGAACGGCGGCCAGGGCCAGTTCTACGGTCTGGACAGCCTGTCCGGCGAGCCGGGCTACTACCTTTCCAGCCCGCTGCGCCTGGGCGACCGCATCATCGGCGTGGCCGTGGTGAAAGTGCGGCTGACGCAGATGGAGCAGGGCTGGCGCAAGGCCAATTCCAATGTGCTGGTGTCGGATGAAAACGGCGTGATCATCCTGGCCACCAACCCCGCCTGGCACCTGCGCGCCATGCGGCCCATCACCATGGAGCGGCGCCAGCAGCTGGCGCTGAGCCTGCAATACCACTGGGAGCTGCTGCCGGAGCTGTCGCTGGCCGAGCGCGGCGAAGTGGCGCCGGGGCTGGAGCAGTGGGGGGTGGCCGATGTCAGGAACCCGCTGCGCGTCTACCGCTATCTGGTGCAGTCGCGCACCCTCAACGACACGCGCTGGACGCTGACCCTGCTCAGCCCGCTGGGCGAGGTGCGCGCCGCGGCGCTGACGCACGCACTGTTGGCCGCAGCGCTGGCAGCCTTCGTTACCCTGCTGATCATTGCCATGAACGAGCGGCGCAAGGCGCTGGCCACCAAGCTTGCGGCGCGTGAAGCGCTGGAAGCGGCCAACAGCGAGCTGGAGCGTCGGATTACCGAACGCACCGCTGATCTGAAGTCCAGCAACGATCGCCTGCGTGCCGAGATCCAGGAGCGCGAGCAGGCCGAGCAGAGCCTGCTGCGCACCCAGAACGAGCTGATCCAGGCCGGCAAGCTGGCGGTTATCGGCCAGATGTCCACCGGCATCGCCCACGAACTCAACCAGCCGCTGGCGGCGCTGCGCACCCTGTCCGGCAACACCATCAAATTCCTGCAGCGCGGGCAGCAGGACATCGCTGCGGCCAACCTGGCTACCATCGGCGAGCTGGTGGAGCGCATGGGCAAGATCACTGCCTCGCTGCGCTCCTTCGCGCGCCGCTCCGAGCACGCCGGCGGCCGGGCGCGGCTGGTGGCGGCGGTGGATGCCGCGCTGTTCCTGCTGCACCCGCGGTTGAGCCGCGAGCCGGTGGCGGTGGTACAGCATGTGGACGAAGTAGCGCTGGCCATCGACCAGACCCGGCTGGAGCAGATCCTGGTCAACCTGCTGGCCAACGCGCTGGATGCGCTGCAAGGGCAGGAGGGCGCCCGCATCGTGCTGGCCGGCCACAGCCAGGACGGCTGCTACCGGCTGACCGTCAGCGACAACGGCAGCGGCCTGCCGGAGCACGTGCTCAAGCACCTGTTCGAACCGTTTTTCACTACCAAGCCCGCCGAGCGCGGCCTGGGGCTGGGGCTGACGCTGTCCGCCAGCCTGGCCTCCGCCGCCGGCGGCGCGCTGACTGCCGGCGCTTCCGCGCTGGGCGGCGCCGAATTCATCCTGACCCTGCCACTGTGTCCCGAGGAGGACGCGACCCATGCCTGATCAAAGCTTGCCCATCCTGTTTGTCGAGGACGACCCGCACGTGCTGCTGGGCTGCCAGCAGGCGCTGCTGCTGGAAGACCTGCCGGTAATCGGCTGCGGCAGCGCCGAGGAGGCGCTGCAGAAAATCGAACAGGGCCTGCAACCGGGCATCGTGGTTACCGACGTGCGCCTGCCAGGCATGGACGGCCTCGCGCTGCAGCAGCGGCTGTTCCAGCTGGATCGTCAGCTGCCGGTAGTGGTGATCACCGGCCATGGCGACGTGGCGATGGCGGTGCAGGCAATGAAGGATGGCGCCTACGATTTCGTGGAAAAACCGTTCTCGCCGGAACGGCTGGTGGACGTGGCGCGCCGCGCGCTGCAGCAGCGCATGCTGACGCTGGAAGTGGAAAGCCTGCGCCGGCAGCTGGATGGCCGCCAGACGCTGGAGCAGCGCATCATCGGCCGCTCCGGCCGCATGCGCGAGCTGCGCGAGCTGATCATGAACGTGGCCGACACTGCGGCCAACGTGCTGATCCACGGCGAAACCGGTACCGGCAAGGAGCTGGTAGCCAGCTGCCTGCACGACTTCAGCCGCCGCCACGGCCACAACTACGTGGCGATCAACTGTGGCGGGCTGCCGGAAAACCTGTTCGAAAGCGAGATCTTCGGCCACGAGGCCAATGCCTTCACCGGTGCCGGCAAGCGCCGCATCGGCAAGATTGAGCACGCGCACAAGGGCACGCTGTTTCTGGACGAAGTGGAAACCATGCCCATCAACCTGCAGATCAAGCTGCTGCGCGTGCTGCAGGAGCACAAGCTGGAACGGCTGGGTTCCAACCAGGCGGTGGATGTGGATTGCCGGCTGATTGCCGCCACCAAGGAGGACCTGGACCAGCTGTCGCAGCAGGGCCGCTTCCGCGCCGACTTCTACTACCGCCTGAACGTGGTGACGCTGGAGATTCCGCCGCTGCGCGAGCGGCGCGAGGATATCCCGCTGCTGTTCGACTGCTTCCTGCAGCAGGCGGCACTGCGTTTCGACCGCGAAACCATGGAAGTGGACCGCAAGACGCTGAGCCAGCTGATGGCGCACGACTGGCTGGGCAATGTGCGCGAACTGCGCAACGTGGCGGAGCGCTATGCGCTGGGCCTGCCGGTGTTCAAGACTACAGGCGGCGAGAGTGTGAACTCCAGCCTGGCCGAAAGCGTGGAAGCCTACGAGAAGAGCCTGATCGTGGAAGCGCTGCGCCGCCACGGCGGCAATATGACCCAGGCCAGCCAGGCGCTGGGCACGCCCAAAACCACGCTGTTCGACAAAGTGAAGAAGTACGGGCTGCAAGGCTGAGCTTATTGCATGCACAGCCATCCCCCGCCATGGTCTGCCATGCGGGGGATTTTTGTTTCCAAGGGAAATAACAGAACCAGCGTGATGTTGTTTGAAGCTCGCCGTAGGGCGGGTTGGCCGCAGGCCATACCCGCGCGAGGTGGCTCGCTACACGCGGGTATGAACCGCTGGTTCAACCCGCCCTACGCATTGCCTGTCCATCCTCCGCCATGGCCTGCCATGTGGGGGATTTTTGTTTCCAAGGGAATAACAAAACCAGCGTGATGTTGTTTGAAGCTCGCGGTAGGGCGGGTTGGCCGCAGGCCATACCCGCACGAGGTGGCTCGCTACACGCGGGTATGAACCGCTGGTTCAACCTGCCCTACGCATTGCCTGCCATCCTCGCATGGCCTGGCTGTGCGGGTAGTTTTATTTCAAAAAGAAATAACAAAACAAGTTTTTAGTATTTTTGGAAATATGCTGTCCGCGCTACAGTAGCGGCAAACCATCAGCCCGGAGCCATGCCATGCATCCCGACTTTGCCGCTTTCGATTTCATCATCCAGCCCGGCTGGAACAATTCGCTGCCGGAACACTGGCAAAGCCACTGGCAGCAGCTGCTGGGTGCCCGCCGCGTGGCCAATCATGAATGGCATGCGCCGCGGCTGGAGGACTGGCTGCAGGGCCTGGATGCCGCAGTGGAGGCGGCGAGCAAGCCGGTGATCGTCATTGCCCACAGCCTGGGCTGCGCTACCGTTGCGCATTATGCCGCCCGCCACGGCAAGCGGCTGGCCGGGGCGCTGCTGGTGGCGCCGGCGGATGTGGAACGCGCCAGCGCGCCGGCACAGCTGCAGCCGTTTGCACCGCTGCCGCAGGGCCCGCTGCCGTTTCCGGCGCTGGTGGTGGCCAGTGACAGCGACCCGTTCAGCCTGCCGCTGCGCAGCGTGCGCATGGCCACGCACTGGCAGAGCCGGCTGTACTGGCTGCGCGATGCCGGCCACATCAACGTTGCCTCCGGCCACCAGCGCTGGGAGGAGGGCCTGGTGTACCTGCGCGAGCTGATCGACACCATCCGCACCGCCACGCCGCAGCCGGCATCAGCCTGAGCGCCAGTTCACGATCTGCTGCGCCAGGGTTGGCCGCAAGCGGCGGGCCGGCTACAGGAACAGTGCCGGCGGGGTGTGGCTCATCTCGAACTGCAGCAGCGCTGCCTTTAGCGGCAGGCCGCCGGCGTAGCCGGTGAGCTTGCCGTCGCTGCCGATTACCCGGTGGCAGGGCACGATCAGCGCGATGGGGTTGGTGGCATTGGCACGGCCCACCGCGCGCGCGGCGCCGGGGTCGCCCACGCGGCGCGCCAGTTCGCCGTAGCTGATGGTGCTGCCATAGGGAATGCGACACAGCTCGGCCCATACCTGGTGCTGGAATGTACTGCCATCCGGCGCCAGCGCCAGCGTGAACTCGCGGCGCGTGCCGGCCTGGTATTCCTGCAGCTGGCGCGCCACCTCGCCCAGTGCCGCGTCATCGCGCAGTGTGCCTTTCAGGTGGGCACGCTCCAGTTCGCGCTCGACATTGAACTCCAGCCGCAGCAGCGCACCTGCCGCGTTCAGCCAGGCAGCCACGGTGCCGAAGCGGGTGTCGATCAGGCCGTAGCAGGCGGCCACAGTGCTTGCGGGCATGGTGCTTGATTTCTCCGGTTGCGAAGCACCGGACAATAGCACCGCAGCGCGGCTCACGATGATTGTAAATTTCAATTCCGCTACTGCCGGCAAGGTGCAAAGCGGTTTGCCGCTTGTCGATGTTTGCCCAGCTTCGAAATGCCAATGTGATTTGCCGTTACTTTTCTGCCGACTTGATTACCATGTCATGTATGGGGCTGCCGTGTTGACGGCATGCCCGGCATACAGGAGGAGTGACCATGGCAAGGCAACTTGGCCCCGTGCTGCAGTTTCGCGGCAATAACGATGCATATTGTGTCAGCGCGCTCGTGGTGCTGGATCGCGCCGACCCGGCACCGGCCGGGCAACTGGGCGATCAGCAGCAGGCGAACGTGCGCTGTCTGGCGGAGATTCCGTTCGAGAACCCGGCGTACAAGGTGTGGCGGCTGGATTTCCGCATTGCGCAGGGTGCCGCCGCCGCGCGCTACGACTACCGTGTGGCCGAGGTGGCTGGCAGCTTCGTGGTGCCGGGGCGCGATGACATGCCGCGGCTGGCCTATGGCTCCTGCAACGGTTTTTCCGACCCCAAGCTGATGAAGCAGGTGGCCGACCACAACGAGCGCTGGCGGCACCTGGCCGGCCTGCATGCGGCCAACCCTTACCACCTGCTGTTGCTGGGCGGCGACCAGGTGTACTCCGATGCGATGTGGAAGCAGGTAAGCAGTCTGGCCGGCTGGCTGGAGCAGCCGGCGCAGAAGCGCTTCGACCTGGCGTTCACCCGCGACATGGCGCGACAGCTGGACAGCTATTTCTGCCGCATGTACCTGGAGCGCTGGAGCCGGCCGGAAATCGCCACGGTGCTGGCCGGCGTGCCCAGCGTGATGATGTGGGACGACCACGACATCATGGACGGCTGGGGCTCCTACCCCAGGCAGCAGCACTACAGCGCGGTGTACCAGGGCATCTACGCCGTGGCGCGGCGCTATTTCCGCCTGCTGCAGCTGCAGTGCGCCGCGGACGAGGCGCACCCGGCGGCGCTGGCGGCGGGCGAGGGCTGCCACCTGGCTTTCGGCCAGCTCGGCGGCATGGCGCTGCTGGTGCCGGACTTGCGTTCGGAACGCCAGCCGGCAGGCGATGCCGGCCAGCCGGAACAGATCATCTCGGCGCAGGGCTGGCAAGCCATCTATGGCTGGCTGGACGGCCGCCAGCAGGGCGGTGACAAGCACCTGTTGCTGATGTCCAGCATCCCGGTGGCCTACCTCGACCTGGGCAGCATCGAGCGGATGCTGAACACGCTGCCCGGGCAGCAGGAACTGGAAGACGACCTGCGCGACCACTGGTCCAGCGAGCCGCATCTGCAGGAGCGCAAGCGGCTGATCCACCGCCTGTTCGACCATGCCGCCGCCAAGGGTTGCCGCATCACCATTCTGTCCGGCGATGTGCATGTGGGGGCGCTGTCGGTGCTGGAGTCCACCCGCCAGCCGGGTGCGGCGCGGGGGCAGAGCATCATCAACCAGCTGGTGTCCACCGGCATCGTGCACCCGGCGCCGCCGGCGATTGCGCGTTTCGTGCTGGAGCAGCTGGCCGGCAAGGTGGAGCAGGTGGATCAGGGCATTACCGCCAGCATGCTGCCCATCGCCAGCCGCAGCCGTTACCTGATCGGCGCGCGCAACTGGCTGGCGGTGGAGCCGGATGCGGACAAGCGCTTGTGGTGCAACTGGCACGTGGAGGGCATGGCCACGCCGCTGACCAAGGTGGTGCACCCGGCCTGAGGCGCGCGGGGCCGTGGAAATGAAAAAGAGACCGGGACGGTCTCTTTTTCGTGGCGGGCGGGCCGTGCGGCCAACCCTGGCCGGTACAGCTTACTGCTGTTTCGGCATGATGTTGTTGAACACGAACTTCACGCCCGGCACCTTCTCGGCGGCCATGCCCACGTCGGCCATCTGCAGACCCTGGTCCACGGTGCCTTCGATGGTGACGTTGCCGTCCTTGGCGCTTACTTTCAGGTTGAAGGCTTTCAGGGTATCGGAGCTATCGATGGCAGCTTTCACGTCGCTGGCCAGTTTCAGGTCTTCGGCTTCGCCGGCAACAGCCATCAGGCTGGAAGCAAACAGAACAGCGGCAGCAGACAGACGGATCAGTTTTTTCATGTGTATCTCCCTTAAGTAAATGCCCTGAAGCTTCAGAGTTCATCGCGGGGATGGTACGGCCACATTGTTACGGAAATATTTAGCGAAAACTGGGCCGGCTGGCAGTAAACGACTGATCTGCCGCTACAAATCGTACTGATCTTCTATAGTGTCGGCGGCGCCTGTCGATCAAACCTGCCGGCGCTAGTCGATCAAGCCTGGCGGCTTTCGCCCAGCAGGCGGCGCAGCCCGGCCATTACCGTCAGGTTGGCGCTTTCCATGTCCGCCAGCGCCCGCAGTGCGCCGTCCAGATCGTCGCTGCGGTAGCGTTGCAGTGCCCGGCGCGCGTGTTCGTGCACGTCGCGGTGCGGGGGGGCCAGTTCGCGGTAGGTGGCCTGGCCGGCAAAGCTGCTCTTGCCTTCGCCGCTGAAATACCACTGCCCCAGCCGGCACTCGGTTTCATCCGGCAGCGTCTGCTCGTCCAGTTCGGACAGCCCCAGCACTGCCTTGTATACCGCCATCTTCAGCAGCAGCTCCTCGATATTGGCCAGCTCCACCGTGGCCAGCCGGGCAGACGTGCCGATGGAGTGCTGCATGTGCTGCGACAGCTCCAGCAGGTGCTGCATGCTGTGCATGGCCTGCTCGCTGCTGTCGCGGTGCTGCCCGGCCTCGCTGGCGCCGCTGGTCATGATGCTGCGGGCGTTGTCGGTGTCCTCGCGGATGGCGCCGACCAGGGTGCTGATGTCGCTGGTGGCGGTGGCGGTGCGCTCGGCCAGCTTGCGCACTTCGTCGGCTACCACGGCAAAGCCGCGCCCGGCCTCGCCGGCACGGGCGGCTTCGATGGCGGCGTTCAGCGCCAGCAGGTTGGTCTGCTCGGCAATATCGCGGATCAGCTGCACGATGCCGCCGATTTCGCCGGCCCGGCGCGCCAGGGTGTCCACGCTGGCGCTGGCGGCGGTGATGCGGGTGGTCATGGCCTGCAGGTTGGCCGCAATGCTTTCGAAGGCGGCGCGATTGGCGCCGGATTCGCTGGCGGCGGTGCGGGCGGTGGCCAGCTCGTCTTCCAGGTGCCGGCTCAGGCCGCTGAACGATTGCTGGATGCCTTCCAGCGATTCGCCAAAGCGCGGCAGGTTGGCCAGCACGCCGGTCTGCCAGTCGTGGCGGCGGCTGAGCTGCGCTTGCGCAGCCTGTTGTTCGGCCAGCTGGCGGCGGCAGTCGGCCAGTTCCTGTTGCAGAGCCTGCTGCTGCGCGCGCAGGGTGGCGTTTTCGGCCTGGGCTTCGGCCAGCAGGTGGCGGGTGTGGGTACCAAACATGACGACTCCGGGCGGGGTGTAATGTTGAGTAATTTACTCGGTTATTCGTCGCCGGAAATTGATGGCGGTCAAGCGGCGCGGCGGCGAGATAGGCCCTGTACCAGCGCCGCATTTCTGCCACAATGCCGTTTTATCGCTACCGCTGTCCGCCCATGCCTACTGCCGCGTCTACTTCGATTCCGCCTGCCAGCGTGCAGCTGGACGGTGTGCCGCAGGCGTTCGAGCATCCGGCGGACCGCGCCGAATTCTGCCAGCCGCTGCCGGGGGTGGAGCTGTACCGCGCCCACATCGTGCGCTACGCCTTCGAGCCGCATACCCACGAGGCTTTCGGCCTGGGGGCCATTGCCAGTGGCGTGGAGCGCTTCCGCTACAGCGGCAGCGAGCACCTGGCGCCGCCCGGTTCGCTGGTGATGATGAACCCGGACGAGCTGCACACCGGGCAGGCGGCCACCGAGCAGGGCTGGTGCTACAACATGGCGTATATCGACCCGGAGGTCGTGGCGCGGGTTACCGGCGAGGATGGCTGGTGCTTCAACGATGCCGTGCGTCACGACCCGGCCATTGCGCAGCGCGTGGGGCGGCGGCTGGCGGCGCTGTGGCAGGCGGACGAGCCACTGGCCTTCGACAGCCAGCTGTACGAACTGCTGGCCGAGTTCCGCCCGCTGGCGCGGGTGTCGCGCCCGGCCCGGCCGCAGGGCGATGTGCGGCTGACGGCGGTGGTGGACTATCTGCGTGCCAATCTGGCCGAGCGGCTGACGCTGCAGCAGCTGGCCGCGGTGGCCGGGCTCAGCCCTTATCACTTGCTGCGCTGCTTCCGCGCGCAGTACCACGTTACGCCGCAGCAGATGCTGATGGCGCTGCGGCTGTTCGAGGCCAAGCGCCTGCTGGCCACCGGCCTGCCGCCGGCGCAGGTGGCCGCCGCCGCCGGGCTGACCGACCAGTCGCACCTCACCCGCGCCTTCGTCAAACGCTACGGTGTGACACCGGCGCGATACCAGCAACAGCTGCGCCTGCGTTAAGCCGCCGGTTCATCGCAATCTGGTACAAGACCGCGCCTTGCGGCTAACCTACACTGCGCCCGAATCATCGGGAGAAACGTATGTTGGCAGGCGTGTTGTATGCATTGGTGGCGGGTCTGATGTGGGGCCTGGTGTTTCTGGCGCCGCAGATGCTGCCGGAGTACCCGGCGGCCATGCTGTCGGTAGGGCGCTATCTGGCCTTCGGCTGCATCGCCATTCCGCTGGCCTGGCTGGATCGCGCCGCGCTGCGCGAACTGACGCGCAGCGACTGGCTGGAGGCGCTCAAGCTCGCCGCCATCGGCAACCTGTTGTACTACCTGTGCCTGGCCAGCGCCATCCAGCGCGCCGGCGGCCCGCTGCCCACCATGCTGATCGGCACCTTGCCGGTAGTCATTGCCATCTGCGCCAACCTGCGTGACCACCAGCGTGACGGCCGCCTGCCGTGGCTGCGCCTGCTGCCCTCGCTGCTGCTGATCGGCATCGGCATCGGCTGTGTCAACAGCGTGGAGCTGGATGCACTGCAGCGCAGCGGCGGCGCCGACCTGGGGCGCTACGCCAGCGGTGCGCTGCTGGCCTGCCTGGCGGTGGCGTGCTGGACCTGGTACCCGCTGCGCAATGCCGACTGGCTGCGCGACCACCAGGGCCGCAGCCCGCGCACCTGGGCCACCGCCCAGGGCGTGGCTACCCTGCCGCTGGCGCTGCTGGGTTTTGCCCTGCTGTGGCTGCTGCAAAGCGGCGGCAGCAGCGGCTTTGCCATGCCGCTGGGGCCGCAGCCTGCGCGCTTCCTGGGGCTGATGGCGGCCATCGGCCTGCTGGCCTCCTGGCTGGGCACGCTGTGCTGGAACGAGGCCAGCCAGCGGCTGCCCACTGCGCTGGTGGGACAGCTGATCGTATTTGAAACACTGGCGGCATTAGGCTATGCCTTCATCTGGCGCGGGGTGATGCCGCAGCCGCTGACCATGCTGGGCATCGCACTGCTGGTGGCCGGGGTGTGGTGGGCGCTGCGGGTGAAGCCGGAGCCGGTGGCGAGCGAAGGGCACGCAGCCTGAGCTGCGACTACTGTTGTAAGAAAACATACAGAAAGCGAGCAAAAAACCAACAATTGAAATTTTTGTTAAACATGCCCGTAACATGGCCTATATATTCTCTGGTGCTGGCCCGCAAGTGAAAACCCTGTTGCAATCAGGGTGCTGGCGGAATCGCAGCTGCCGCCGGCGGCTGTTGACTGGACTTTCCAAATACTAGGGAGTGGCAATCCATGTTCAAGCAAGTTTCGAAATTGTCAGCCGGCGCATTGCTGGTGGCATGTGCCCTGAATGCCAATGCAGCTGACTCCGTGCTGCGCCTGCTGACCTGGGCCGACTACGCACCGCAGGCAGTGGTGGACCAGTTCAAGAAGGAAACCGGCATCACTGTTGAAGTGACCCTGTCCAATAACGAGGAAATGATCTCCAAGCTGCGCGCCACCGGCGGCGCCGGCTTTGACCTGGTGAACCCCAGCCAGGACCGCATCACCGGCCCGGCGCGCGAATTCGGCATCTACCGCCCGATCGACCTGGCCAAGGTCAAGACCGCCAACTTCATTCCGTCCATGCTGGCCGCCACCGAGAAAGTCACCGGCCTGAACGGCAAGGTATACGGCCTGCCGCTGTTCTGGGGTACCGACGGCCTGGTGCTGAACGCCACCAAGAGCAAGGCTGCCGACTACAGCGACCTGTGCAGCCCGCAGTACGCCGGCAAGACCGCGGTGCGCCTGAAGCGCCCGACGCTGATCGCGCAGGCATTCTCCATGGGCAAGGACCCGTTCAAGGCCTACGCCAACCCGAAGGAATACGAGGCCATCATGACCGCAGCCGGCGACAAGCTGATCAGCTGCAAGAAGAACCTCAAGTACTTCTGGGAAAGCAAGGACCAGCTGCTGAACGACATCCGCAGCGGTGAAGTGGTTGCCGCGCAGATGTGGGATGCCGGCGGCTGGAAGCTGAACAGCGAAAACCCGAACATCAAGTTCGTGGCACCCAAGTCCGGCGCGCTGGGCTGGGTGGATACCTTCGCCATTCCGGCCAAGTCCAAGAACCTGGACGCTGCCTACAAGTGGATCAACTTCGTGACCCGCCCGGAAATTGCCGCCCAGCTGGCCAAGTCCGCCGGCAGCTTCACCGCGGTGAAGGGCGCCGAGAACTTCATGGATGCACAGATGAAGAAGCAGCTGTCTGACTCCTTCCCGCCGGCCGCCATGAAGAACATCAAGTGGTACCCGGCGATTCCGGCTGGCCTGGAAGAGATCGACGGCAAGGTGCTGGACCGCGTGAAGGCGGCCAGCTAAACCCTGCGGCCGGCCACGGTCGTGGCCGGCCATCCCCCGCATGGCCGCTGTGGCGGCCTGCAGGCTGCCTGCAATCGCCTTCCAGGGCCAGCCCTGCCCGGCGATTGCATCGGCAGCCTTCCTGTTTTCTCGACATGCTCCTGCCGCCCGGCGGCGGGGGCATGCCGGCAAGCTCATGGCCGCCACCACGGCCTTTTCTCCACCGCACGTCTGAATGGGGCTCCCCATGCCGCATACCCCGCAACATGACGCCATCGACTTGTCGGTGCGTGGCGTCAGCAAACACTACACCAACTTTACCGCCGTCGATCAGCTGAGCCTGGATGTCGCCAAGGGCAGCTTCTTTTCCATTCTCGGCCCCTCCGGCTGCGGCAAGACCACGCTGCTGCGCATGATTGCCGGCTTCATTGCCCCGGATGACGGCGATATCGTCATCGGTGGCCACTCCATGCGCGACGTGGCGCCCAACCGCCGCCCGGTGAACATGGTGTTCCAGCATCTGGCGCTGTTCCCGATGATGTCGGTAGGCGACAACGTGGGCTACGGCCTGTCACGCCGCGGCCTCGCCAAGGCCGATATCCGCCGCAAGAGCGAGGCGATGCTGGAGCGCGTCGGCCTGCCGGGTACCGCCAACAAGCGCATCGACCAGCTTTCCGGCGGCCAGAAGCAGCGCGTGGCGATTGCCCGCAGCCTGGTGCTGGAGCCGACCCTGCTGCTGCTGGACGAGCCGCTGGGCGCACTGGACCTCAAGCTGCGCGAACACATGAAGCTGGAGCTGAAGCAGCTGCAGCACGAGATCGGCACCACCTTCGTCTACATCACCCACGACCAGAGCGAGGCGCTGGTGATGTCCGACCAGGTGGCGGTAATGAACAAGGGCCGCTTCGAGCAGGTGGGCACGCCGCAGGAGCTGTACTACCGGCCGGCCAGTGCCTTCGTGGCGGGTTTTGTCGGCAACAGCAACCGGCTGGACGTGAACCTGTCCGGCGCCGGCGAGGGCGTGGCCGCCAGCGGCCTGCCGCTGAAGTTGGCCGCACAGCAGGGCGACAGCAGCGGCAGCCAGGCACTGTTCATTCGCCCGGAAACCATTGCGCTGTCGCGGCATGAGGCCGATGTGGCCGCCTTCGACAACCGCCTGCCGTGCCGGGTGGAAACGCTGTACTTCGACGGCGCCAATTCCACGGTGCAGGTGCGCGATGCCCGCTACGGCACGCCGCTGCACGTGGCGCTGCCGCACACCGGCCAGCATGCCGACCTGCAGCCGGGCGAGACGGTGTTCCTCGGCATCCGCGCCGAGCACGCCAAGGCCTTCCGGGAGTGAGCGCCATGAACGTACTGGCCCCGCGCCGTTTCGGCCTGTTCCTGCTGCTGGCGCCCGCCGTGCTGTGGCTGGCGCTGCTGATCCTGCTGCCGCATGTGGAAGTCGGCCTGCTGTCGTTCCGCGAGCGGGTAGGCCCCGGCGAATTCGCCCCCAGCCTCAAGCAGTACCTGACCTTTTTCGACGAGCCGCTGTACTGGCACACCTTCGTGCGCACCGCGCTGATGTCGGTGATCGTTACCGTGCTGGCACTGCTGCTGGCGTTTCCGGTGGCGTGGAGTATCGCCAAGGTGGCGCGCGGCCGGGTGCGCGCGCTGCAGATGGCCGGCATCCTGCTGCCGTTCTGGGCCAGCGAGCTGGTGCGCATGCTGGGCTGGCTGATCCTGCTGCGAGGCTCCGGGGTGGTGCCGCAGATCCTGTACCAGCTGGGGTTCACCGCCGAGCCGGTGGAACTGCTGTACCACGACGCCACCATTCTGGTGGGGCTGGTGTACAGCTCGCTGCTGTTCATGCTGGTGCCCTTGATCAACGCGCTGGAAACGCTGGACGACAGCCTGATCGAAGCCGCCTACGACCTGGGCGGCAACCGGCTGGACATCCTGCGCCGCATCGTGGTGCCGCATGCCGCGCCCGGCATTGCCGCCGGCTGCATCATGGTGTTCATGCTGACGCTGGGCAATTACCTGACGCCGGTGATCCTGGGTGGCAAGAACTCGATGTGGTTCACCGAGCAGATCTACACCCAGTTCATTACCCGTTTCAACTGGGAGCAGGGCTCGGCCTTCGCCTTCCTGTTGCTGGGGCTGTCGTCGATGCTGGTATGGCTGGGGCTGAAGCTCACCGGCCAGCGTTTTGCCGACTCCATGCGCCGTACCTGAGGAGCCTGACATGATTCCAAGCCTGCCGGACAACCGCTGGCTGCTGCGTGGCCGCAGCCTGTACCTGGCCGCGTTCTTCCTGTTCCTGCTGCTGCCCTTGTCGGTGGTGGCGGTGTTCGCCTTCAACAACTCGCTGTTTCCCACCCCGCCGTGGAAGGGCTTTACCCTGGACTGGTTCCTGGCGCACGGCAACGGCCGCACCGGCCTGCTGTTCGACGGCGAGCTGCTGGCCAGCATCTGGCACAGCTGCAAGGTGGCGGTGTGGGTGAGCCTGATCTCGGTGCTGCTGGGCACCAGCAACGCCTTCCTGCTGGAGCGTGCCGAGTTTCGCGGCAAGGGGCTGTTCTCCACGCTGATGCTGGTGCCGCTGGTGATTCCGGGGGTTATCCTCGGCATTTCCATCCTCGCCTTCGCCAGCCAGATCGCCAATTTCTTTGCCGACAACTGGGATATCGAGCTGGAATGGCTGCGCCCCGGCCTGCCGCTGGTGGTGATGGGGCAGGTGTCCTACATCATCACCATCGCCACGCTGACCATCGCCGCGCGGCTGAAGCGCTTCGACACCTCGCTGGAGGAGGCGGCGCTGAACCTGGGTGCCAGCCGCTGGGAGATCCTGCGAACCATCACCCTGCCGTACCTGAAGCCGGCCATCATCGGCAGCGGCGCGGTGGCCTTCCTGCTGTCGTTCGAGAACTTCAACACCACGCTGATGCTGGTGGGCAGCGACAGCCCGCTGACCATCCTGATGTACGGCCGCATGCGCGAGGGTGCCTCGCCGGTGCTGAACGCCGTGAGCCTGGGGCTGATGCTGGTGTCGGCGCTGGCGGTGGTGCTGCTGTACCTGCGCAAACCGAAACAGCCGGCCTGATGCTGGTGACACAGGGCGGGTTGAAGCAGCGCTTCATACCCGCGCGGGTATGGCTTTGCGGCCAACCTGCCCTACGATGTTTTGTCCGGCGCTATGCCGAAGTAGCCAGCCCGAACAAGATTGGAGAACAACATGCAAGACTGGCCTTACCCCTACCTGTTCGCCCACCGCGGTGGCGGCCGGCTGGCACCGGAGAACACCCTGGCCGGCATGGCCACCGCCGTGCAACACGGCTATGGCGCGGTGGAGTTCGACGTCAAGCTCAGCCACGACGGCGTGAGCTTCCTGCTGCACGACGACACCCTGCAGCGCACCAGCAACGGCAGCGGCCTGGCCGCGCAGTACGACATCGCCGCGTTGTCGCGGCTGGATGCCGGCAGCTGGTTCGCGCCGCGCTTTGCTGGCGAGCCGCTGCCCACCTTCGCCAGCATCGCCGCCTACTGCCGCGCGCACCGGCTGCTGGCCAATGTAGAGATCAAACCCTGCCCGGGGCGCGAGGCGGAAACCGGCCACGCGGTGGCCACGCTGGCCGCCGCGCTGTGGCAGGGCCACCCGGCGCCGCCGCTGCTGTCGTCGTTTGCCTGGGAGGCGCTGCTGGCGGCGCGTGACGCCGCGCCGCAGCTGCCGCGCGGCTGGCTGATCGAAGAACGCTGGCCGGAGGACTGGCCGGCGCGGCTGGCCGAGCTGCAGGCGGTGTCGCTGCACAGCGACCACCTGCTGCTGACTACAGAGCGGGTGGCGGCGGTACGCGCCGCCGGCTACCGTGTGCTGGCCTATACCGTGAACGACCCGGCACGCGCCGCCGAGCTGCGGCAGTGGGGGGTGGACGGCATCTTTACCGATGCGCTGGATGTGATCCAGCCCTAAGCGGGGGCCGGGAAAGCAAAAAGGTTGGCCGCATGCGGCCAACCTTTTTGCTTTGCTGCGGGAGCGGATGCTCAGTGCAGGTAGATGCCTTCCGGCCGTGGCGCTTCCACTTCCAGCGGCACGCCCTGGATCTCGCGCAGCGAGGCCTCGATATTGTGGCTCATGGCCGCCAGCGGCAGGTCATTGCCTTCCTTGCCGAACGGCTCTTCCAACTCGTCGCCCAGGGTATCCAGCGCCAGGAAGGTGTAGGCGACGAATACCGCGATCAGCGGGGTGAGCCAGCCGATGCTGGTGGTCAGGCCGATGGGTAGCAGCATGCAGTAGATGGTGACGGTGCGGTTCAGCAGCACGCGGTAGGTGAACGGAATCGGCGTGCCGCTGATGCGCTCGCAGCCGCCTTGTGCCTCCAGCAGCATGTCCATATTGCGATCCAGCATCTGCCATTGCCAGTCATTGATGCAGCCGTCGCGACGCATGTCGGCCAGCAGCTGCTGCAGCCAGGCGGCGACCAGCGCCGGCTTGTTGCGGCCGGCCAGTACCCGCTGGCGAACCTGTTCCGGCAGCAGCCGCTGCAGGTGCGGGCCGATGTCATCCTGGCGCAGGTGGCCCTTCAGCGCGTAGATGAAGGCGCACAGGCCGTCGATCAGCTGCGCGGTCTGCGGCGCGGCCGGCGCCAGCGCCAGGCTCTTGCCGGTAAGCTCGCGCCCGGCGATCAGCAGCGCACCCCACAGTTTGCGCGCTTCCCAGAAGCGGTCGTAGCTGGCCGAGTTGCGAAAACCCAGGAAGATGGCCAGCGACACCCCCAGCAGGGTGAAGATGTAGATGTTCAGCGACGACTGCGCGTGATGGCTCACCCACCACGGCGCGGTGAGGCAGGCCAACAGCGAGATGCACAGCACCAGCATCAGGCGGCTGAGAATGCGCGGTACGACAGAGCCGCGCCAGATGAATAGCAGGCTGAACCAGTGGTAGCGGGGGCGGACGATCATGATGGGGCAGGCGGGTGAACAGCTGCATATCATAGGCGTTATGCTGCATTGCAGTAAACGGTTGGCCGCACGCATGCGGATAAATGCTTGATTTGCGGCAATGGCGCACAGCGGCGGCTGGGCTAAGGTCTGTCCGTTTTGCTTGCAAGGATTTTCACCATGCCGCTTCCCGAACTGGTCTGCCCGGCGGGCAGCCTGCCTTCGCTCAAGGCCGCGGTCGACAATGGCGCCGACTGCGTGTACTTCGGCCTGAAGAACGACACCAATGCCCGCAACTTCGCCGGGCTGAATTTCGATGCCAACAGCGCTGCCGAGGGCATACGCTACGCCCGTGCCAAGGGCGTGAAGACGCTGCTGGCCATCAACACCTTCGCCCAGGAGGCCGACAGCGCGCGCTGGCAGCGTGCGGTGGACGAAGCCGCCGACCTGGGCGTGGATGCGGTGATCCTGGCCGACTTCGGCCTGATGGACTACGCCAGCCGCCGCCACCCGAACCTGCGCCTGCACCTGTCGGTGCAGGGCTCGGCCAGCAACTACGAGGCGGTCAACCTGGCGCAGCAGCTGTTCGGCGTGCAGCGCGCGGTGCTGCCGCGGGTGCTGACGCTGGCGCAGGTGGAGCAGGTCATCGCCCATACCTCGGTGGAGATCGAAGTGTTCGGCTTCGGCAGCCTGTGCGTGATGGTGGAAGGCCGTTGCCTGCTGTCCAGCTACGCCACCGGCCAGTCGCCCAACACCCACGGCGTGTGCTCGCCGGCGCGTTTCGTGCGCTGGGAGGAGGGTGCGCAAGGCATGGATGCGCGGCTGAACGGCATCCTGATCGACCGCTACGCACCGGACGAACCCAGCGGCTACCCCACGCTGTGCAAGGGCCGCTTCGAGGTGGAAGGCAGCACCGGCTACGCGCTGGAAGAGCCCACCAGCCTCAACGTACTGCCCCTGCTGCCGGAGATCCTGCGCATCGGCGTGGCCGCCATCAAGGTGGAAGGCCGCCAGCGCAGCCCGGCCTACGTGGCGCAGGTAACCCGCGTACTGCGCCAGGCGCTGGACAAGGCCGCGCAGGGTGGCCGCCACGCCGACCCGCTGGCCATGGCCACGCTGGGCAAACTCTCCGAGGGCCAGCAAGTGACGCTGGGCGCCTACAACCGACCATGGAAATGACTAACATGTCCCTACCGCTGCAATTGGTCCTGGGGCCGCTGCTGTATTTCTGGCCGCGCGACCAGGTAATGAACTTCTACGCCGAGGCCAGCAGCTGGCCGCTGCAACGGCTGTACCTGGGCGAGGTGGTGTGCTCGCGCCGTCAGCAGCTGCGCACCCAGGACTGGATCGCGCTGGCCGCCGACATCGCCGCCAGCGGCAAGCAGGCGGTGCTGTCCAGCCAGGCGCTGCTGGAAAGCGAATCCGACCTCAAGCGGCTGCGCAAGCTGATCGACAACGGCGCAGCGCTGGTGGAAGCCAACGACGCCGGCGCGGTGCACCTGTTGCAACAGCGCGGCCTGCCGTTCGTTGCCGGCCCGCACCTCAACATCTACAACAGCGACACCCTGCGGCTGTACCGCCGCCTGGGCGCGCAGCGCTGGGTACCGCCGGTGGAAATGCCGGGCGCCACCGTGCGCCTGATCGCCCAGGCCAATGCCGACATCGAAACCGAGGTGTTCGCCTGGGGCCGGCTGCCGCTGGCGTTCTCCTCGCGCTGCTTCACCGCGCGCCACTACCAGCTGAACAAGGACGACTGCCAGTTCCGCTGCCTGGAGCACCCGGACGGCATGACCCTGGCCACGCGCGAAGCGCAGGACTTCCTGGCCATCAACGGCATCCAGACCCAGTCCGCCGGGTGCCACAGCCTGCTGGGTGAAATCGCCGAGTTGCCGGCACGCGGCGTGCACGCGCTGCGCATCAGCCCGCAGCACCAGCAACTGGCGGCCGTGGTACAGGCTTTTGCCGACGCCATCGCCGGCGAGCAGCCGGAAACCGACCTGGCCACCCTGGCGCCGGGGCCGCTGGTGAACGGCTACTGGCACGGCGAGGCCGGCATCGTACTGAAGGAGGCCGCCCATGGCTGTGCCTGATCTGAAAGTACCGACCGCACTGGCGCGCGTACTGGGCAAACTGCCGGCCACCCCGCCGGTGTGGGGCATGGTGCGCATGCTCAACCTGTTGGCCGCACGCGGCGTACTGCCGGTGGACCACAGCCTGCTGGCCGGGCGCCAGTTCTGCATCCGCGTGCTGGATGCCGGCATCAGCCTGCACTTTGCCAGCGACGGCAGCCGCTTCGTCGGCAGCCGCGCCGACACACCGCACGACCTGCTGCTTGCGGCCAACCTGGCCGACTTTGCCCGCCTGATGCTGCGCGAAGAAGACCCGGACACCCTGTTCTTCAACCGCCGCTTGCGCATCGAAGGCGATACCGAACTGGGGCTGACGGTGAAAAACCTGCTGGACAGCGTGGACTGGCAGGACACGCCGCTGGCGCGCTTCATGGCGGTGTAGGGAGGGAAGGTTGGCCGCAACGGCCAACCTTTTGCAGCGGGGGCATAACCCCGCACTGGTGCTACAGCAAGGCTCCCCGGCCTTGCCGGCGCTGTTATCGGGGCGGCTGCGGCTGCCCCAATGCTTGTCCGGGTTTGCCCGGTGGCGCAGGGGGCGCTGGCAAACGCCAGCCTGCGTATTGCCGTTTGAATTACCCCACAACTTTTGGCTCAAGGCTTCTTCAATGTCGCATACATTGCGGCTCGACGTTGGGCAGGGAGCTTGCCGACATAGTTGAGAGGCTTTTGGCCATATTTGTCTTGTTCATCTAATGATGCTCCGTGAGCGACTAGATAGGCGGCAATGGCGGGGCTGGAGCCGAGTACGGCTGCCATCAACACGGTAATCTCGCTGGTGCGGGTGCTTGCATTCACGTCGGCACCTTTCGCAATCAAATCCTGAACAATCCCCAGTTCCTTGGCGGTTACCGCATAGAACAGCGGCGTCTTGCCATCGTAACCATCAACGTTGGGATCAGCACCGGCTTGCAGCAGCGCCTGCACCGCCGCGCGGTTACGGGCATCAATTGCGTAAACCAGTGGGGTCTTGGAAATGTTGTCCAGATCCTGATCGATATCACAATGATGCTGCTGCACATAAGTGGCGACAGCCGGGGCTGTCGCTTGGCGGATCAACTGCTGCCAGTCATTTTTGTCACAAGCTGCCAGCGCATATTGCGAGAGCAGTAGGGTGGTGGCAAGCACGAGTTTGGTGGTCATATGATTTTCGATTTGTAGCAATTTTGTTTAATTGCAGTGAAAATAGTAAATTATATTTTGGTGAAATTGATTGTTTGGGATCACCAAATGTTTGTGCAGTATGGCGCGATTATTTGGATGAGATGTTGAATTGGTGTTTGCCGGTCCTTACTACAGGCGGGGTAATAAGCACTTAATTTTATGGCTCAATATATGGCGAAAATCCTATGTTTTTTATGGCAGGACAGAGGGTATTGGCGATCGCTGATTCGTTTGTGCTGTTGGTTGTAATAATAGAAAATCCATTCGTGTCTGGTGCTGTAAGGTAAAACATGACTTTTTTGTTTTTTATTGCATATGTAATAAAGATGTCAAAGCCATGCGGAGCTTTTTCGTCGTGATATGATTTTATTAAGTTTTGTAACTTTGTGATGCTTGCTTTTTCGCCAGAAATGGCTTTCTCAACATCTGATTTTTCTAGTGAAGGCGGCTTTCGTTTTGTAAATACTCGTTCAAACGCTAGTTCTTCTGGGAAGTCATTTTTAGCCGAGCATCGGTAGAGTTTTTCATTGAGCTTTTTGTTGAAAAATCTATCAAGCGGCTTTTCTAACGCCTCCTCAGAATTTTTGTTTAGAGGATAGGTTAAGATGTAGAAGGACTCTCTAATACCAGAATTCGCGGTGGGCGTGATTAGTATGAAAGTCATCGCTGCAATGAATTTCTTGGATTTTTCTGCTATTTTTATTTGCATTTTAAGCGTGGGTTTCTACTGATTTTACGGTGAATTGCACTATGATTCGTTGATTTATGAAATAGCGAATCGGTAAGATTTATTAACTGATTTTTTATAGAATTTTGTTTTGTATGATTCGCTTTTGTTATTGGTTGTTGCTGTTTAATCTTACATATTTGCTTGTGGTCTTGCTGGAGTTGGTGGCGAAATAATTAATTAAAATATCTTCTTGTTTTCCGGTTAGCTTTTCTCCATTTTTGCTATAAAATTCATCTAATTCATTCCAGGGGTTTTGTTTTTCATTTCCATAATAGGAGATTGCTAGATAGTTATCATTGTTTATAGTGGCGCAGCTCATGACTCTTGGGTATAGGACATGGTATGTTTTGTGTTTTATGTATGAGATAATTTCTTGTTTTTCTAAGTTAGGAATTGCGAAAATCTTATGATCGGAAGTTTTTTCATTTGTAAGAGTTAGTATGCCAGGCAGTTTGCAGTGACCAGGAGTAAATTCATCGGTATCGCTTTGGCACTCTATGGTGATTTTTGCTGTAAGATTGCCACATTTAATTTGTGTAGTATATTCGTTGCCTGTGGGTCCAGCAAATGCACTGGTAGATAAAATAATAGATGTTAATATAATGGTGTAGGCATTGATGGTTGTGTTAGGTTTTTTTAGTCGTGTAACACTATGTTTGAGAGTTTTTACCATTTTCTTTGTGGCTTAAAAGTAAAAAATTTATTTTGGGTGCGGTTTTGCGATTAATCTAGACCGCAACCTGAATTGCTAAATACTAGAACGCCCCTTGCCAGCCTTGTCGCCCATGTATGTCAGGTCGTATGTCGAAAATTCTACTTGATTTTAAATTAAGACATAGATCGACAGAGTCATACTTTCCAAAGGGGGTCCATTTGCCATTTTTCTGCACTTCTGCTTTGCAGTTATTTATGCGTAACACCCCTAATTCTACTGATTCTAACCATATGAACATACGTACGGGTTCTGGTAGTTTTCTTGATTTTCTACGTGGCTTGCCAAAAAAATTCAGATCCTCAGGGTAATATTGACTGGTCTGCAGTAACCATGCGCCTGATGACTCACAAACTGCTGGAAAGGATGCAACTGCACGAACAGACAGATTTGTATATTTCTCATCAAGTTCATTGCCAATATTACGAAAAAGCGATAGCTGATCACCATTTTTCAATAATGCAACTGAAAACTCGAAAGTTGTGGCGGTCTGATTTTTTTCTGTATTCTTCAATAAACGGATGATGTTATCACGGCTTCCTTCTTTGCCTATTTCATCGGCATTGTCATCAGCAACATAAATGCCATTTGGGATTGGTGTACACAAAGTTTGAGTATGGGCTACAGGTGTGAGCAATAATATAAAAACAGATATGTAATTTAACGCTGTAGGATTGATTTTCATGGTTGCGATATCTTAATCCAATAAGTAAATTGTTCTTTTAGTGCGGGCTAAAATTCTGTGATAATTGCCAATTTTTCAAGTTGTTTTGGAAACTATTAGATTGGGTTGTAATCTGCTTCGCTTTTTATAAGAGTTTTACTAGTTTTGGCGAAAATTAAAATATTATTACTTTCCCTTGAATCGCCCAAAGACATCACCAAGATTGAATTGGAACACCCCGTCGTCCTGATCTTTGAAGTAGGTACGTTCCAGTCTACTAAATATTTTCCAATTGATTGTTGTGCGCTCTAGTGGCCCTTCTTCTGTAAAATAATCATCCTTTTCATCGAACTCACTATGGCCGCCATATGATTCGAAATGAACTCGAAGGTAGTATTTGTTATCGTATTTTACGCATGCCCAGTTCTTAACGAAAAGCCCATCATCAGTTCCCGCTTTACTGTATTGTGCAAGCTCTTTCTTACTGAAATGAGGAATGGTAATTGTGGTTTTAGCATACTGCAATGTCTGTGACTTTGAGTCACAATTTGCCGACTCCTCTTTGCTAGTTGCAGTTTTGCAATTTACTGAGTAAATAATTTTCTTATCGCCACAAGAGGCTGCTGTTTTCCATGGTGAGCTCTCAGCAAAAGCACAGGCTGGTAATAGTATTAGAATAAAATGAATTTTTTTCATTCTTCTTTTATGTTGAAGTTAAACCATAATTGGTTATTTTTACTTATTGAGGATGTTGCTGCCGAATGGCTGCTGATTGTTTATTGTTGGAAATATAAAAACTGGCTTACGCCTAATTTTGAATTAAGACCGAACCTAAATATTGTACGACGGCCATAGGTTTATTTTTGCATTTTGAATGCACGCCGAAAATTTGGATTGATTTTCTGGTGTTCTATGAGGCTAGGTCTATAGTGTAATTTAAAATTATAGACAGCCGCTATGTTCAATTATGTAGCTTAGTGACGTGGCTGTTTGTTTTTTTGTTTTTTTCATTGATGTGATTATTTTTTCTTGATTTTGGCAAATGTGAAAATTATTCTTTGTTAAGCTCATGACAACATAGTTGTCAACTAATGATCCTCTAGTCTCTTCTTCACTATATTTGTATGCTGCATAAAATTGTCCTTTTATTTTTGTTATTGTTGGTGGGTAAATTTTGTTGCAGTTAGAGTAGTCGTCGGTATCATCTTGTTCGAAGAATATAACTTTATATTTTTTGTCTTGTAGTATTATTGAGCAGGAAGGGGTTCTCTTTCCGGGTTGAATGTACTGTATGAAACTTGGCGTGGTGATGGTTGCGTCTATCTTCTCTGGTGCAATGGTTTTGATTGGCAGGTATTTTTCAATGCTGATGCTGTTAGTTGAATTGGCTGTTGCAGATACTGCAGCTAGTACTATAAAAATTAATGGTTTTTTCATGGTGCTCACTAATCTTATAACTATTGTTTTTGAGTCTTGTTGATCAGGTTTTAGGAAGTGCACTTGCTTTTTAATTAAATCTAAGAATAGCTGATAGCCTAAAACTGATTTGCAGTTTTTCCCAGGTGAGCTTGTTGGTAGGATATCTGGGGGCCTTCATATGTCTCGCCATTCTACACTCGCTGTACTGGACAGTGCATTCCGATATGGTCAACGGCAATGCGGATGTAGGTTTGACCGTACTAGCTGAGCAGCATGTTGTGCACCCTGCCTGAGGTGTTGTTGAACGTTCGCTTGTGTACTGCTCAGTGGCATTCCTTGCTTTTGTTGCTGGTGTGATTTACCTGATTATCAGGGTAGTAGGTGAATTCTGCGAACTTTCAGTCCAACCTTGGCAAGATAGTTGCCATTATCAGCCGGCTCGAACTGTCCGATGATCATTACCCGCTTGCCGGTCATGCGGCCAACCAATTTTTCCAATTTTTTTGGCACGATTAACTGAGCGCTTTTTATCGGGTCAACATCCGATGCTTCGATACCGCGGTAATCGAGAACACAGGTTTTTGTGTCGGGATAGAACAACCAGGCAGAGAGTCTAGCATCTCCATCCTCGATACTGCTGAAATTAGGGGGGCCGGGGTAGAACTTTTCATTTAATACTCCCGTTAAGGGCTGGAGTGGACGCTGATAATCCGCGCATGGTTTTTTTGCAGCTAAAACATGCGGGGCTTGCGTTGTTAAAATTAATAATATTATGGCGATTTTTTTGATTTATTTGTATGTTTTTTTAATGTTTTTATTTGGCTGTGTGTGATCTGTATTTTCCATGGTTTTGTAATGTTGCTATTCTGACTTTGTTAGTGATTTTTTTGTTAGTTCAATGGCGCAATCTAAATCTGTTGTTGAAATATCGATATTCCTGATTAGCTTGTCATTTTTCTTGTAAAATTCTATTAATACAGGTGAAGAGTTGCAGGCTTCTTGAATGTGCTTTGACAAAAGGAAGGTTATTTTTTGTGCTTCTGTGTTTGATTTTGTCCAGGCGCTGTATTCTATTTCTCTGTTTTTATTTTTTATTATAAATTTGGGGGTTGAGCTCATTGAAATGAGGCAAAGTATATTTTTGTTTGCCGATTTTTTTAGTATAAATGTGTTGTCGTCAATGGTAAATTTATTAGAAACGCTGAGGGTTTTTGTTGATTTTATTAGTTTATTAATTTCGCACTGACCGGTGGTTGAAAACATTTCTTGTTTTATAATGAAAAATTCATTTTTATTTATTGTGTCGTTGGCTATGGCGTATGAGTTAATAAATATAATTTGAGCAAGAATTGTCAGTGTTTTATGATTTTTCATGTGGTGTTATTTTGTGATGGCGAAGCTTTTTATATGCATTTTGTATATGCTGGATGCGGCTATGGCTGTAGGTGTTTAGTTGTTAAAGTAAGACATGATGTAACTGGCTTATTTTAAATTGCGTGCTGATTGATAGTCGTGCGGTAGTAAATTGATATGCTTTTATTGTGAAATTGGTGAATTGATTTGTTAATCATATTTTCTGATTTGAATTTTTTTCCAGTGCTGAGTCATGTATTCTCTTAGTGCTGGCTTGTTTTTTAGGTTTGTGCTCTCTATGGGGGGCTTCCCACCTCCAAAACTACTATTTGGTGTAATTATTTTTTCTTCACCTCTAAGAGAATATTTGGTGCCATTGCTGTATGCGAAGTATTTGACTGTAAGCGGATTGACTCCTCCGGTGCAGCCTATTTTGTATCCGATGAAGTAATAGGTGGTGCTATTAATGGTTCTCTGCTCTATACTTTTCTCTATTATTTCTATAATTTTATCCTCAGTGCAATTTGTTATATGGTCTTTTATTTTTAATTCAATTCCTTTAGATGTACGCCCAATGATGTTGATTTCTTTTTTTGTGTTATAGGTTAGATAGTCTATTTCTAAAGTGATATCGCCAGTTTTAAATTCAGTTGCTAGTGACAGAGTGGTAGTGCTTGTAATTGCTATTGCGAATAATGTTTTTTTATCGTGTGCTTTCTGTTTGCGGGTTTTTTGATTTTTCCATGATGTCGATAGATATATTCAGGTCTGCTATTTTGTATATTTGAGTTTTTCTTTCTTCATTGCCATATTTTGGTTTGTAAGTTGATGGGATGAAAAAAATTGAAGTTTTTATATGAGGAAAATTTTATTGTGTGCCCTTGGTTGCCACCTAAGCCAATAAATTTCCCATTGCTACTTTCGCCATAAAAGAAAGTGGCTTTTTTCCATTGGTGGCAATGCAACCAAATATTGGTTTTTCTATTTTTATGAAATTTATATTATCGCTAATAAATGAGTTGGCTCGCATGGGGTTGGGGGAGGGAAGGTTGGCCGCAACGGCCAACCTTTTGCAGCGGGGGCGTAGCCCCGCACTGGCGTAGCGGTAAGGCGACCCGGCCTTGCCGGCGCTGTTATCGGGGCGGCGGAGGCTGCATTGATGCTTGTCCGGGCTTGCCCGGTGGAGCCGGGCGACGCTGGTAAACGCCAGCCAGCGTGCAGAGTACTTGTCATTACTACCGTTCAAATTACCCACCGGCCTTCCGGTCAGGGTTCTTCAGTGCCGCATACATTGCAGCCCGGCGCTTGGCCGGGAGCTTGCCGACATAGTCGATGGGCTTGTGACCATATTTGTCGGTGTCCACCAGCGACGCGCCATGCGCAACTAGATAGGCGGCAATGGCGGGGCTGGAGTCGAGTACGGCAGCCATCAGCACGGTAATTTCACTGGTGCGGGTGCTTGCATTGACATCGGTATCCTTCGTAATCAGATCCTGAACGATCCCCAGATTCTTGGTGGCTACCGCATAGAACAGCGGCGTGTTGCTATTTCGCATGAAGCTTCTCTAAAGCATATTTTCATCGAGTCTGCGCTGTAGCCATCTCTTTCTTTGTAGAGTCCTAAGTCGATAATAATGTTGTCAGTATGTTGATTGACTGAAGCTGTTCTGTATAAAGTTTTATCTATCTTTAAAATCGAAGCGCCGAGGTGGGTAATCACTACTTTGGCCAATGCATTTGTGTGCAATTCTGTAAACCAGAAAACCGCAATAGCTACGGAACATATTTTCATTTTTTGAAATATGGCATAATAATTATTTTGGATAAAACAAGTGGATGTGCTAATTTATTTTGCGAGAATTTGTGTTGTTAATATTGCTGAAATCTATTCCCAGCCAACTCGTAAAGATAAAAATAATCTTTCCAAGGAATCTAACATTATTGTGTCATCTATATCATCAGGATTTGCCTTGTAAATTGCATAAATAGAGTAGATGTCTTTTTTGGAGAAATAAAAATCTTTTTCTATTGACTCAATATTGGCCTCTGTGTTTTCTTTAATGAAAGTATCTACTTTTATGTCGCCGCTAGAGTCTTTTATGAAATAACTCTGAAAAATTAATTTGTCACTTGTGCCTTTTATTTTATGCAGTGTTTCATTTGTCGGTTGCGCGGCGTCAAGTTGATTGCTTTCACTTGGAAAACTAAGGCGTACTGCTTTCTTTCCATTTTTCAGTTTGATGGTTAGTTCGCTCTTGCAATTGTTACTTTGGGATTGTTTTTTTATAAAGTTAATGTCTAAATTTTTGGGTGGGATAAAACTAAAAATTCCAGTGCAATAGTATATTCTATTTTCTGCGGTAGCATTGAATGATATTAGAAGTAACAAAATCAAGGATGATTTCATTGCGACTCGCTATGGGTCTGAAGTTTTGGAAGAAATGGTTTCATTTTTTTTGCATGAATATGGAAAACATAATCACGATTTGTTTTCATGAAAGTAATTTTCATAATCTTAGTGATTTTTGAAGTTTTATAATTTTTTTTTGCAACCAGTGGTTGCTGAGTAAATGATTTTCCTAAATTCATTTACTGATTTCGTTTTGTAG
The DNA here is from genome assembly GCF_900090205.1 of Vogesella sp. LIG4. Lineage (NCBI taxonomy): Bacteria > Pseudomonadati > Pseudomonadota > Betaproteobacteria > Neisseriales > Chromobacteriaceae > Vogesella > Vogesella sp. LIG4. The sequence goes on from NZ_LT607802.1 coordinate 2,572,549, forward strand.
ATGTTAGTTGATTTTTTTGATTCTTCAAAAGTAATTGGCCCTGCATTTATTTCTATGTCTGAGCTTTTTCCTATTATCCTTGCGCTGTAGCAAAGCCCAGTGCCTGATATGCCGTTTTTATATGTTATGCTGCATGTGCCTGTTGCTTCGTAGAAAGTGAAACCATTTTTTTTAGTTATTAATGCAGGACCAGTTGTGCCATCAACACCACCCAAATACCAATTTCCTTTTATTCCAAGCCCTTCTTGAGCATCCGAGTCAGATATTGGGGTAATGTTTGGGTTTTCATTGTTGGTAATATTTAAAATGATATTTTGTTCTGTAAGTCTGCTGTTTTTTCTTACTAATTCTTCTTTTTTTCTACTCCAAATATGAGCTGAGTAGGAAAAATTTATACTATCAATACATATTTGTTCATTGGCAAGGGAAATTGTTGGAAGTAAAAATGATAAAATGACAAATTTATTTGTTTGTTTCATCAAGAAGCTCTCGTGAAATTCGTGTAGTGTGCTTTATTCTTTCATCTAGTCCCATGTTGCCTCCATTTAAGGCAAATGAAACTGAAGTAATGGCCCGTTGGGATACGTCATTTTGATTTATTATTTTGTTCATTGATTTGTAACCTGCTCGTCTGGCTCCTCTTTCCCAGTAAAATCCACCTGCATCAATGCAGTTGAAAGGGATAATGCTAATCCGCTGTGGATCAGCAATGTCAGGGATTTGCTCGAATGTTAGTATCTGCCATGTTTGAGCTATCTTAAGAGAAACTTCTCTCCATCCTCTATAAATCCAATATCCGTTGTGATTCAATCTTCCGGTTAGCTGCTTCATGCCTCGTCCCCGATACTTAACTCCATCAGGAGCTGGACCGTTGGAAAGGTTCTTGTTATTGTTGTATTTTACGTACCATGCATCATCTGTGTTATTGTAAAACCCATTTGTTTCAGGGGTAACGCTAGGATGGCTTGGATTGCGAGAAGGTGTGACAGAAGCCTCCTGCATCCTAGCAAGGTAGAAAGATTCGACAGCCCCCTGACCATAAAAATGGGTCATTCTTGTTTTTGATTGATCAATTAGATATTTTGCAACAACTCTATTAATACAAATTCGGTATTTTTCTCTTAGGCTTTCAGGGTCGGGAGTTTCCTGTTTGTTATATAGCTGATTAGGGTATATCTTTCTTAACTCCTCCTTACTCAACCAACCATTTTTTCTGAACTGCAATAAAAATAATTTTGGATGAAAATGCCAGTGAGTGTTGTTTATTTCAATCCTAGCCTCTTCCCAAAAAGACAGCGCTTCTACATGTGCTTTGAATTCTGCATACGACTCATCAGTCATTGGGTCTTCTAGCACATCACTCTTTTTTTTCAGCCAGCCATACTGAGTGTCGATCTGCCCCTTTTCCCACTCTGTTGGAAATTTGCAGATTGTACGCGAAAGCCGGGATTGAAGTTTTGCATCGCTAAGCGCTGCTGATAGAGTTTCCTTGGATATTTCCTTGCCTGAACTTCCTGTGATCCATTTTTCAATCGTCGGAGAGTTGCATTGGCTGTCAGGAGTTGAGTCATCGTTTATCAATGTCCAGCCAAGCCAGTGGGGGAAGTCAGCGTCACTGAACTTCTTGACTCCTGTCGCATTGAGATTTACCCACCCTTGTCCACCTGGATAATTAACCTTATGCCAGTGTGGAACGACTCCTTCCTCAATTCGTGTTTCATTCTCTGTATTGATAACCCGGCCAAAACGGAGCAACTCATAAGCTGAGCTGGGCGCAACATGGAAGGCATCGCCTAACGTTGTGGCTTTGCTGTAAATATTGTATTCATACTTGTCATCGCTATTCGCTAGCGCCGCCCCAATTTCAATGAATAAGCCTTCGTGCTGAGGGTCTTCTTGGCGAGTGCTTAATAAACATTTTCCGCGCTCGAAGCACATCGTTACAAATAGAGGTGCCGCGGAAGTATGTGCTGCTGCACCATTGCCAGTGGAGGCTTGCGGTGAGGCAATAGCAGCAAAGAAAGGTGTGCCTGGTGGCAGGTAGAAATGCATGTCACCATAGACAATATTGTCCCGCCCATCCTTGCTGATATCCAGCTTGCCGGTACTTCTTCCTACGATTTTTTTTAAGTTGGCATCGTCACAGATAATTTCGAGGTGCATGGCATTCTTGCCATTGCAGCTCCCGACACTGCCCAAGCTATCTTTACGGTTCACTGGCTGCTTGTTTTTGACGAAGACTTGCTTCAGATGCATGTAGATGGAGTAGTACTCGATCTGACCATCCGGTCCCTCGCCAATTTCGGTATTGTGCTTGATCACCACGCAACCGTTGTCGGTCGCTCCCTGATAAGCCAAGGGTTTCTTGTCGGCATCGGGTGAGGGGGCTCTCTTGTATACGACTACGCCATCGGCTATCGCGCGAACGGGCTCACCATGTGGGCCGGTGTCGGTGTGCTCAATGTGCTGGCCACCGTGCCAAGCCATGCGGCTGGCGATAGGGAAGCCGCCTCGTGAGGAAAAGGGCATCAAGCTGGCAAGCCATTGTTCATCGCTTGTATTGCCCTGAGATGTCTTGAGAATTGGGGGGCTAATAATCATGCTGTGCTTCGCTTATTCCGAGAAAGGGTGAGAATTGGGCGGGGTGTAATTTCCTTTGGGAAGGTTTGGTAGTGGCGAGTTCAAGCTCGCCGGCCCACTCAAGCCATGCTCCGCTCCCTTCACGCTCACCGTGCCCGGGCAGTGCACTTCGATATTGCCGCCGGCTATGCGGATGTAGGCGCCGCCGCCGACGTTGAGCAAGATTTCCTTGGCCGCGGCGATGTGGATCTTGTCCTTGCAAGAGGTGATGGTGATGTCCTTATCCGCCGTCAGTTCCATGACATCGCTTTGCGCCTGCAGCTGTACCTTGCCCTTGGCGGCGATCAGCTTGAGGCTGACTTTGTCCTTCACCCCGGCCACGAACAGGCTGATGTGCTGGCCGACGTTGTGCAGCCAGCGTCGGCCCGATATCTGGTTAAGGTCGCGCTGCGCCACTTGGTCGATATTGCTGCCTGCGGCCAACGTCAGGGCGTTGTCAGTCGTCGCGGCCAGGCCGGCCGGGGCGCTGAGGATCAGCAGCGGCTGCTGGCCGGCTTGTTCCTTGGCGGTCTTGCCGTCTTTATCGGTGTTGCTGCCGGCTTCCCAGGCTTTCAGTGCCTGGGCGTGGTGCTGCAGGTGGCCGTCGGTTTTGTTCGCCCCTTTGCTGTTGTCCGGCTTGATTTCTTCCGGCCCGGTTTCCTGGGTGTCGGCCAGTTGCGCCGTGGCGGTGTCGGCCAGGGATTGGGCTAGGCTGAGCGCGGCGTCGAGCTGGTTTTTGGCACCGTCGCGCGCCAGTTGTTTGCCGCCGGCGCCGGCCTGCGCTTCGGTGCTGAGCAGCAGGCCGTGCGCAGCGCGGATGGCGCCGTGGCGGTCGGTCCGCAACTCGAAGCCGTCGCCGCGCGGCGTGGCCTTGCCATCGCTGCGCGGGTGGGCGAGGTAGCCCTGGTTCAGCTGGGTGTGGCCGTGTTCGCTGCTGAGTTTCGCCCGCACCTCGCCCGGAGTGTCGTCGAACAGCAGCTCGTTGTACTGGCCGCCGTGGTGTTCCTTGGATTTGATGCCGGACAGCGTTTTGTTGCCCGGCAGGTTGCCGGCGCTACTGAACGCCGGTGGTGGGTGGCTGCCGTTGTACAGCACGCCGGTAATCACCGGGCGGTCGATGTCGCCTTCGATGAAATCGACCAGCACTTCCTGGCCGATGCGCGGGATGAACTGGTGGCCCCAGGCGGCACCGGCGCTGGGCATGGCGACACGCAGCCAGCAGCTGGAACGGTCATCGAGGTTGGCGCCGATCTCCGGATGCTCGTCTGGCCGCTGCCAATGGAACTGCACCTTGATACGGCCCTGCGCGTCGGTGTGCACTTCCTCGTTGGCGGGGCCGACAACGGTGGCGGTCTGTGCGCCGCGGGCGGTGGGTTTGGCGTGGGCGCTGTCGGCGTAGGGCGGGGTGAGCGGCAGGCCGCGGCGCTGGGCGTCGAACTCGCTGCAGAACGGCGCGTCGTCATCTGCGGCCAACGTTGGCCGCAAGGCCGCCGGCAGGCTGCGCGCCAGCTCGGCCGGCAGGTTGTTGCGCACGGTCAAGGTCTGGCGGGTGAGCACGAATTCGCGCTGCTCGGCGCCATCACCGTCGTGTGCCGGGTGGCCGTGGAGGCGGAACCATTGCCCGGCCACCAAGCCGCGCACCGCGCCGCCGCCGCTGAACGTCTTGGCCTGCGCATCGTGCGCCTGCTGCCGCAGCCGCGCGTAGTGGCTGAGCTGCTCGGCATCGCTGGCATAGTAGGCACCGGGGGCGTCGTAGTGGCTGAGGCTGGACTGCAAGCGGTTGCCGTCCAGGCCCTGATCCAGCGCCGATTCGTCACCGCTGTGGCCGGTGGCCACCGGCTGGTAGTCGAACGTCGCCAGCGCCACGCTGCCGGGCACGATCTGCCGCGCGCCGTCCCAGCGGGTGAGGCCGTCCTCCTCTTCCGTTGCATCGCTGCGGTGGAAGCGCACCCGTTCGAGGTTGGCCGCAGGCAGGCTGTACGGGTCGTCGAAAGCCACCAGCTTGACCTGCGGCGTGTCGCCGTCCAGATGCTCGTAGCGCCAGGACAGCCCTTCCTCACGCAGCAGGCGGCAGATGAAGTCGTGGTCGGATTCGCGGTACTGCAGGCAGTAGCTGCGCGCCGGCAGCGCGGCGGACAACACGAAATCCAGCGCCTGGCCGGCGGCGAACACCGGGTTGGCCGCAGCGTGTTCGGCAAAGATCTGCCGCACGATGGCCTCCACCGACAAGTCCTGGAACACCCGCGAGGTCTGGTGCAGGCGCAGCAGCGCGAACGGCGGCTCCACGGTCAGCGCGTACCTGGCGAAGCCGCCATCGCTACCCAGCGCCTCGGCTGCGCTAACCACGCCGCAGCGGATCGTTTCGCTGCCATCGGCGCCGGCAATGCCGAGCCGCACCGGCAGGCCCAGCAGCGTCTTCAGTTCGATGCCGTCATCCGGCGACAGACACTCAACGCGGAAGCGGTAGTCACCGGCCAGCGCCTCCTCGCCGCTGAGTGTCAGCGGCAGCAGCGCCTGGCCCCAGCGCTGGCCATCACCCAGTTGCAGGGTGAGCAGGCGCTGGTCCTGGTTGAAGGCGGACGCGAAGCTGGCGAGCAGGTCGGGGAGGTTCATGCGAATACACGACGATTGGTAATGACGATCGCGTATTGTATGTCATTGGCCTGATTCGGCAAGCCTTGATGCGGTAGGACATTGCCGAATGTTGTGTGTCGATAGAAGGCGGTTTACTGCGCCGGCAGGCTGATGCGCACCTCCAGCCCGCCGCCGTCGCGCGGGTGAGCGCTGATGTGGCCGCCGTGCGATTCGATGGCGCGGCGGGCGATGGCCAGGCCCAGGCCGAAGCCGCTGCGGCCCTGGCCGTCTTCGCCCACGCGCAGAAACGGTTCGAACATGTCCTGCAGCGCGTCTTCCGGCACGCCGGGGCCGCGGTCGGCCACGGTGATGTGCAGTTGGTCGCCGCTGCTGTGGGCGAGAATGTCGACGCTGCTGCCGTCGGCGGTGTATTTCACCGCGTTGCGGATCACGTTCTCGAAGGCGCGGTACAGCAGCTCGGCGCCCACTTCGGCGACGAACTCGCCGTCGGCGGCAAAGCGCACGTCGCGCCCGTGCGCCTGCGCTTCGAACTGCGCGTCGTCGGCGATGGCGGCCAGCAGTTCCACCAGGTCCACCCGTTCGCGCGCCACGCTGCCGGAGCCGGCCTCCAGCCGCGCCAGTGTCAGCAGCTCGCCCACCAGGGTGTCCACCCGTACCACTTCGCGCTCGATGCGCTCCAGCGTGCTGTCCAGCCGCGCCGGGTCCGGCCGCTGCCGCGCCAGGCCGATGGCGGCTTGCAGCCGCGCCAGCGGCGAGCGCAGTTCGTGCGATACGTCGTGCAGCAGGCGGCGCTGTGCGCCCACCAGCTGTTGCAGTTGCTGCGCCATGCCGTCGAATTCGCCGGCCAGCTCGCTGATTTCATCGCGGCGGCGGCCCAGGCTGCCGCGGATGCGGGTTTCCAGCCGGCCGTTCGCCAGTTGGCGGAATGCCCAGCGCAGCTGGCGTATCGGTTTGGCCGCGCGCCAGGCCAGCAGCGCGCTGCACAGCAGGCTGATCAGGATGGCGGTGGTGATGGGCAACAGCGGCGGCGGCGGTTTGATGTGGGCGTTCTGCTGCATCTGCTGCAGGTCGCTGCCGCGCACGAACAGTAGGTAGCGGTGGCCGTTCTCGCTGCGAATCAGCTGGCTGAACGGGGCGCTGGCGGCTGCATGCCGACGCGCGCTGGCCAGTTCGGTGGCGGCCAGCGGCCGGCCCAGCAGGTCGCGGTCGTTGTCGTCCACTACGTAGGGGGAGGGCAGTTCGCTGCTTTGCGGCCAACCTTGCAGCATCCGGCGGGCGCTGCGGGTGTCGTCGTAGGCCAGGGCGGTAGCCACGCCCTGCTGCACCAGCGCCAGCTTTTCGGCTTCGAAGCTGCGCTGCTCCGGTACTGCCCAGCGCCACAGCGAGGTGGCGCCGATGATGCAGCCCACGGTTACCGTGATGAACAGCAGCAGGATCAGGAAGCACTTCCAGAACAGGCGGCCCATGCTTACTCCCGTTCGCGGATCAGCTGGTAGCCCTGGCCGCGCACGGTCTGTATCCAGCTGCGGCCGTCGCTGAGCACTGCCAGCTTCTGGCGGATGCTGCTGATGTGTACGTCTATGCTGCGGTCGAAGCGCGCCAGCGGGCGGCCCAGCGCGGCTTCGGACAGCTGCGGCTTGCTGACGATCTGCCCGGCGTGGCGCGCCAGCACTTCCAGCAGGCGGAACTCGGTGCCGGTCAGCTCCAGCGGCTGGCCCTGCCAGTGGGCGGCCAGCCGCGCCGGCCACAGCTGCAGCGCGCCTATCTGCAGGCTGCCGTCGCCGCCGGCCGCCTCGCTGGTTTGCGCCGCCGCCGGCTGGCCGCGGCGCAGGATGGCGCGCAGCCGCGCCACCAGCTCGCGCGGGGTGCAGGGCTTGGGCACGTAGTCGTCGGCGCCCATTTCCAGGCCCAGAATGCGGTCGACATCGTCGCCGCGCGCGGTGAGCATCAGCACCGGCAGCCGGCTGCCGGCGCGGATCAGGCGCAGCGCTTCCACCCCGTTCAGACGCGGCATCATCACGTCCAGCACCACGATGTCGAAGTCGCCGCTCAGCGCCGCCGCCACGCCGCTGGCGCCATCGTGCACCCGCTGCGTGCTGAAGCCTTCCTGCTCCAGGTATTCGGCCAGCATCGCGCTGAGCTCTTCGTCGTCGTCTACCAGTAATACCTTGCTCATCTTGCCTGCTTTCCCTGATTTGCCGCCCTGATGATAGCCGCTGCCCCGCGGGCTGTCGGGCGGCTTTACACGTCTTTACCCGCCGCGCGCATCTTTACGCTTCTTTACACCGGCTTAACCGCGCTTTACCGGCCGCTCGGCGAACATGCCGCAGATTCGTTGCTGTGGAGACGCCCATGTCGTTCCGATTATCCATCCTGCCCCTGCTGCTGGGCCTGGCGCTGAGTGGCTGTGCCACGGTGGGGCCCGATTACCAGGCACCCGTCATGCGCATGGACGCACAGTGGCAGGCCGCGCTGCCGCATGGCGGCAGCACCACGGCGCTGCTGGACTGGTGGCAGAGCTTCAACGACCCGGTGCTGAGCAGCCTGCTGCAGGCGGCCGAGGCCGATAGCCCGACGCTGGACAAGGCGCTGGCTGCGATTGCCAGCGCGCGCACCAGCGACGACGAGGCCGGCCTGTCCGGCCTGCCCACGCTCAGCGCCAGTGCCAGCGACACCCACAGCGGCAGCAAGGGCGGCAACGTTGGCCGCAGCAGCAGCGCACTGCTGGACGCCAGCTGGGAGCTGGACCTGTTCGGCCGCGTGCGCCGCAGCCAGCAGGCCACCCAGGCGGCACTGTCTGCCAGCCAGGCCGACTGGCACGACGCGCGGGTAACGCTGGCGGCCGAGGTGGCCAGCGAGTACGTGAACTACCGCGCCTGCCAGCTGCAGGCGGCGCGTTACCAGGACAACCACCGCTCGCTGCAGCAGGCCGCCGGCGCCACCGCCGCGGCGGTGCAAGCCGGACTCAGCGCCGCGGCGGATGGCGCGCTGGTGGAGGCCAGCCTGGCCAGCGCCAACAGCAGCCTGCTGGCGCAGCAGGCGGAGTGCGAGGTGAGCATCAAGTCGCTGGTGGCGCTCACCGGCCTGGCCGAGCCGGCGCTGCGCGCGCAGCTGGCCAGCGAGCCGGATGCCATCCCGCAGCCGGGCACGCTGCGGGTGGACAGCGTGCCGCTGCAGCTGCTGAGCCAGCGGCCGGATCTGGTCTCCGCCGAACGCAGCCTGGCGGCGGCCAGCGCCCGCATCGGCGTGGCCGAGGCCGAACGCTACCCGCGGCTGTCGCTGCTGGGCAGCCTGAGCAGCACCGCCACCCGCGGCAGCGGCAACAGCCAGGGCTGGTCGTTCGGCCCCACGCTGAGCCTGCCCGTTTTCGATGGCGGTAGCGGCAAGGCGGCGGTGCAGACCGCGCAGGCCAACTACCAGAGCGCGCTGGCCGGCTACCGTGGCGCGGTGCGCAGCGCAGTGCAGGAGGTGGAGCAGGCGCTGGTGCGGCTGGACTCCGCCAGCCGGCGCGAGGCCAGCGTGGCCACCGCTGCGGCCAACTATGGCCGCTACTTTGCCGCCAGCCTGCAATCGTGGCAGGCCGGCAGCACCAGCCTGCTGGACCTGGAGGAGTCGCGGCGCAATGCGCTGTCGGCGGAACAATCATTGATCACCGTGCAGCGCGACCGCGTGCTGTACGGCATTTCGCTTTACAAGGCGCTGGGGGGCGGCTGGCAGGCCGGCGGCCCGGCGGCGGGCAAGGGAGACGCAGCATGAACCGCAAACAGACCATCACCCTGACCGTGGCCGCCAGCCTGCTGCTGGCCGGCGGCGGCTGGCTGCTGTGGCCGGCGCGCCCGGCGGTGGCGGCAGCACAGGCAGAGTCGCATCCGGCGCTGACGGTGAGCGTGCTGCAGCCGCGGCAGGAACGTTGGCCGCAGAGCATCAGCCTCAACGGCGCGCTGGCAGCCTGGCAGGAGGCCAGCATCAGTGCCGAAACCGGCGGCCTGCGCATCGTGGCGCTGCATGCCGACGTGGGCAGCCAGGTCAAGCGTGGCCAGCTGCTGGCCGAGCTGTTCAGTGCCGGCGTACGTGCCGATGTAAGCACTGCCGAGGCCGCGCTGGCCGAGGCGCGCACCACGCTGACCGGCGCCCGCTCCGACCTGGCGCGCGCCAGCGCGGTGAAGGATAGCGGCGCGCTGTCGGCGCAGAAGATCGAGCAATACGCGCTGGCGGTGCAGACTGCCGAGGCGGGGGTGAAATCCGCCGCCGCCAAGCTGGACAGCGCGCGCATCACCCTGACGCAGACACAGATACGCGCGGTGGACGACGGCGTAATCACCAAGCGCAGCGCCACGCTGGGCACTGTGGTCAGCAGCGGTAGCGAGCTGTTCACCCTGCAACGGCAGGGGCGGCTGGAATGGCGCGCCGAGGTGTCGGCACAGCAGCTGCCCAGCCTGCATGCCGGGCAGCAGGCGCTGCTGACGCTGAGCGATGGCAGCCAGGTGCAGGGCCGCCTGCGGCAGCTGGCGCCGGCGCTGGATGCCAGCACCCGCACCGCGCTGGCCTATGTCGACCTGCCGTCGGGCAGCGCGGCGCGCGCCGGCATGTACGCCGGCGGCCGCATCCTGCTGGGCGAGTCGACGGCGCTGACGGTGCCGGCCAGCGCGGTGGTGGTGCGCGACGGGCACAGCTATGTGTTCGTGGCCAACGCCCGCTCACAGGTGAGCCAGCGCGAGGTGATGGTTGGCCGCAGGCAGGGCCAGCGGGTGGAGCTGAGCCGCGGGGTGAAGGCGGACGAGCGGCTGGTGGCCAGCGGCGGGGGCTTCCTCAATGACGGCGACAATGTGCGCATCGTCGCCGGCAAGGAGGGCGCATGAACTTCTCCGCCTGGGCGATACGCAAGCCGGTGCCGGCCATCCTGCTGTTCGTGGTGCTGACGCTGGCCGGCCTGTTCGGCTTGAAGCAGCTGGGCATCCAGAACTTTCCGGACATGGATTTCCCCACCATTACCATCAGCGCCTCGCTGGAAGGCGCGGCGCCGTCGCAGCTGGAAACCGAGGTGGCCCGCAAGATCGAGGACCAGGTGGCCACCCTGGGCGGCATCGAGCACATCACCACCACCATCACCGACGGCACGGTGAGCATCAACGTGGAATTCGCGCTGGAGAAAAACAGCGAGGAAGCGCTGAACCAGGTGCGCAACGCGGTGGACAGCGTCAAGGGCGAGCTGCCGGCGGACATGGAAACGCCCACGGTGTCCAAGGTGACCACCAGCGGCAACGCCATCGTCACCTATACCGTGTCTGCGGCCAACATGAGCGAGGAGGCGCTGTCCTGGTTCGTTGACAACGAGGTGGACAAGGCGCTGCTGGCCACGCCCGGCGTGGGCAAGGTGGCCCGCGTCGGCGGCGTGGACCGCGAGGTGCTGGTGGCGCTGGAGCCGGTGCGCCTCAACGCCATGGGCGTGAGCGTGGCCACGGTGGCCGATCAGCTCAAGGCGGTGCAGAAGGATGCTTCCGGCGGCCAGGGGCGGCTGTCCGGCGGCAACCAGTCGCTGCGCACCCTGGGCGCGGTGGGCAGCGTGGCTGATATTTCCGCGCTGAGCATCCCGCTGGGCGACGGCCGCCACGTGCGGCTGGACCAGCTGGCCACGGTCAGCGACAGCCATGCCGAGCGCAGCACCTACGCCATGCTGGACGGCAAGCCGGTGATCGGCTTCCAGGTAACGCGCAGCAAGGGTGAGAGCGAGGTGGCGGTACAGCAGCGGGTGGCGGCCACTGTAGCCAGACTGCAGGCGCGCTACCCGCAGGTAAGCTTCGCCGAAGCCTACAACACCGTGGACAGCATCAACGAGAACTACCAGGGCTCCATGCATCTGCTGCTGGAAGGTGCGGTGCTGGCGGTGCTGGTGGTGTGGTGGTTCCTGCGCGATGCGCGCGCCACTCTGGTATCTGCCACCGCCTTGCCGCTGTCCATCGTGCCCACCTTCGCGCTGATGTACTTTTCCGGCTTCACGCTCAACACGCTCACGCTGCTGGCGCTGGCGCTGGTGATCGGCATTCTGGTGGACGACGCCATCGTGGAGGTGGAAAACATCGTGCGCCACCTGCGCATGGGCAAGACACCGAAACAGGCGGCGCTGGAGGCGGCGGACGAGATCGGCCTGGCGGTGATCGCCACCACCTTCACCCTGGTGGCGGTATTCCTGCCCACCGCCTTCATGAGCGGCATCACCGGGCGTTTCTTCCGCCAGTTCGGCATGACTGCTGCTGCTGCGGTGCTGGCCTCGCTGCTGGTGGCGCGGCTGCTGACGCCGATGATGGCGGCCTACCTGCTGAAGGCACACCCGGAGCGGGCCGAGGACAGCAGGCTGATGACGCGCTACCTGGGCTGGGTGCGCTGGTGCCTGGCGCGCCGCAAGACCACGGTGGCGGCGGCCACGGCCTTCTTCGTCGCCTCGCTGGCGCTGATTCCGCTGCTGCCCACCGGCTTTGTGCCGGCCAGCGATCTGGCGCGCAGCAGTGTCAGCATCAGCCTGCCGCCGGGCAGCACGCTGCAGGATACCCGCGCGCTGGCGTTGGCCGCACAGCAGCGGCTGGCCGGCTTGCAGGGCGTGCAGCATGTGTTCGCCTCGGTCGGCACCGCCACCACCGGCGGCGGCCCCGGCGCCAGCAGCAGCCAGGACAGCAACAGCGCCGAGCTGACGGTGACGCTGACGCCGCGCGGCGAGCGCAGCGAGAAGCAGCCCGCCATCGAAAGCCGCATCCGTCATGCACTGCAAACCCTGCCGGGCGCGCGCATCGGCGTGGGCGGCGGCAATACCGGCGAGAAGCTGCAGGTCACCCTGGTGGGGGACGATGCTGCCACGCTGACCAGCGCCGCGCAGACGGTGGAACGCCAGCTGCGCACGCTGCGCGGCGTGGGCTCGGTAACCTCCGACGCCAGCCGCCAGCAGCAGGAGATCCAGATCGTGCCGGACAATGCCCGCGCCGCCGAACTGGGCGTGACCAGCAGCGCGCTGGCCGGCACCGTGCGCATGGCCACCTACGGCGACTTCTCCAGCAGCCTTGCCAAGCTCAATCTGCCGCAGCGGCAGGTGGACGTGCGGGTGCGGCTGGACGATGCCAGCCGCCAGGATCTGGATGCCATTGGCCAGCTGCGGGTGGCCGCGGCGGGCGGCAAGGTGCCGCTGGCCAGCGTGGCCGACATCCGCATCGGCAGCGGCCCCAGCCAGATCAACCGGCTGGACCGCATGCGCCAGGTCACCATCGGCGTGGAACTGGGCGGGCGCAGCATGGGCGAGGTGCAGCAGGAGGTGTCGGCGCTGCCGGCGCTGAAATCGCTGCCGGCCGGCGTGAGCCAGCGCGCCTCCGGCGACGCGGAGCGCATGGCCGAACTGTTCGGCAACTTTGGCGGCGCCATGGCGGTGGGGGTGCTGTGCATTTACGTGGTGCTGGTGCTGCTGTTCCATGACTTCCTGCAGCCGGCCACCATCCTGGCGGCGCTGCCGCTGAGCGTGGGCGGGGCCTTCCTGGCGCTGCTGCTGACCGGCAACAGTTTCTCCATGCCGTCTATCATCGGCCTGCTGATGCTGATGGGCGTGGTGACCAAGAACTCCATCCTGCTGGTGGAGTACGCGGTGATGGCGCGGCGCGAACGCAGCCTGGGGCGCTTCGAGGCGCTGCTGGATGCCTGCCACAAACGGGCGCGGCCCATCCTGATGACCACCATCGCCATGGCTGCCGGCATGCTGCCGATTGCACTGGGGCTGGGGGCGGACCCGAGCTTCCGCGCGCCGATGGCGATTGCGGTGATCGGCGGCCTGCTGACTTCCACCTTGCTGAGCCTGCTGGTGGTGCCGGTGGTGTTCACCTATGTGGACGATGCGCTGCAGTGGCTGGGGCGGCGGCTGCCGCAGCGGCAGCACTAGGCGGCATCTGCATCGGGCTGCTTGCGGCCAACCCTGCCCGTGATTGCGGGCAGGGTTTTTTGTTGCCCGTTCAACCTTGCAACGGACACTCAGCTCGTAGGGTGGGCAAAGCGCAGCGTGCCCACCAACGACATCCTGCCGGTGGGCACGGCCTTCGGCCTTTGCCCACGAGAAGCAGCAAATGTTGGCCGCATCGCCAGCCGTAGGGCGGGTTGGCCGCAGGCCATACCCGCACGCCGTTGGCGGTATACGCGGGAATGAATCGCTACCCGCTTGCAACGGACACTCAGCATGTAGGGTGGGCAAAGCGCAGCGTGCCCACCAACGACATCCTGCCGGTGGGCACGGCCTTCGGCCTTTGCCCTCCCAACGAGAAGCCGCAAGTGTTGGCCGCATCGCCAGCTGTAGGGCGGGTTGGCTGCAGGCCATACCCGCGCGTTGTTGACGGTACGCGCGGGTATGAACCGCTGGCTCAACCCGCCCTGGGTATTGCTTGCGGCCAACCTTGTCTGCTCAATCCAGCGTCACGTGCTGATCCTGCTCCGCCACGCTCACCTGCCAGTGTTTCTCGTGGCTGATGCGCCGGCGCAGCGCATCGGCGGCTTCCGGCTCGCCATGCACGATGAAGCTGTGCCGCGGCGGCTGCTCGAAACCGCTCAGCCACTGCAGGATCTCGTTGCTGTCGGCGTGGGCGGACATGTGGTCCATGGCGATGACTTCGGCGTTGATCGGCACGTCTTCGCCGTGGATGCGCACACTTGGTGCGCCGCCGACGATCAGCGCGCCACGGGTGCCGCCGGCCTGGAAGCCGGTGAACAGCAGGGTGTTGCGCGGGTTGGGGGCGAAGGCCTTCAGGTGGTGCAGCACGCGCCCGCCGGTGGCCATGCCGCTGGCGGCGATGATCACCGCCGGCTCGCGCAGCTCGTTCAGGCGCTTGGATTCCTCCACCGTGCGCACCATGTGCGCCACCTGGCACATGCCCTCGCATTCCTCGTCCGACAACCGGTGGCTGTCGCGGAACTGTTGGTACACGCCGGTGACGTCGCTGGCCATCGGGCTGTTCAGGTAGATCGGCAGCCGTGCCGGCAGCTTGCCGGCGCGCTTGAGGCGGTACAGGAAGTACATCAGCACCTGCGCCCGCTCCACGGCAAAGGCCGGAATCACGGTGATGCCGCGCCGCGCCACGGTGCGGTTGATCACCTCGCACAGCACCTGCTCGGGGTCCTCCGGCGGGTGCTGGCGGTTGCCGTAGGTGGACTCCAGCAGCAGGTAGTCGGCGTGGGCCACCTGTTCCGGCGGTTTCATGATCGGGTCGTGCTGGCGGCCCAGGTCGCCGGAGGCTAGCAGCGTCACGCCGTCGGCGCGGATTTCCACGCTGGCCGCGCCCAGGATGTGCCCGGCCGGGCGCAGCAGCACCTCGATGCCTGGGAGGATCTCGCTGCGCTGGTGGAAGGGCAGCGGGGAGAAATATTCCAGCGCCTTCTCGGCATCGGCCTGGGTGTACAGCGGCAGTGCCGGGCTGTGTTTGGAAAAGCCGCGGCGGTTGGCGTATTCCGCTTCTTCTTCCTGCAGGAAGCCGCTGTCCGGCAGCAGGATGCCTGCCAGCGCGCAACTGGCCCCGGTAGCGTGGATGCTGCCGCGAAAGCCGTCGCGCACCAGCGCCGGCAGGTAGCCGCTGTGGTCGAGGTGGGCATGGGTGAGCACCACGGCATCCAGCTCGGCGGGGGAGAACGGCAGCCCGCGCCAGTTGCGCAGCCGCAGCTGCTTGAAGCCCTGAAACAGGCCGCAATCGAGCAGGATGCGCTTGCCGGCGCACTCCAGCAGGTACTTGCTGCCGGTCACGGTGCCGGCAGCCCCCAGAAAAGTCAGCTGCATGGTGATTCCCTTTCATTGCCACGGCATGGGCAATGCCAGCTTAGTCAGCGCTTACCGCCTTCGCGTTGTTCCAGGTCATGCAGGCTGGCGATGGCAGCGGGGCTGAGCCAGTGCTCGTAGGCACTGCGCAGCTGCTGGCGCAGGGCAGCAGAGGCCAGCACCTGGTTCACCTGCCCGATGATTTGGCGGCCGAACAGGGATTTGTGGCAGGCCACGCTGGCCGGCAGCAGGCCGCCGGCTTCCTGTAGCGGCAGGAAGGCGGTGTCCTGGCGGGCGATGCCGTCATGCTCGGCGGGGTAGGTTTCTTCGAACGGGTAGCCCAGCAGGTAGTCGATGCGCTGGTACTGCAGCATGTGGAAGTGCGTCAGCCCGCTCAACGGCACGATGTTCGCGGCGGGCTGCTGCAGGTAGGGCGCCAGCACGTTGTTGATGCCGCTGCCGTAGGAGCGCGACAGGTTGATGCCGGCCTGCAGCTTGCCGTCCTGCAGCAGGCGCGCCAGCACCACCTGGCCCTGCGCGCTCTGGTAGGGGCTGAACGCCGGCAGGCGTTTCTTCAGAGTGATCAGCCCGATGGGCAGCATCCGCAGATAGGGCCGGCTGAACAACAGGTAGCGCTGCCGCTCCGGCGTGGGCAGCAGGCCCAGGGTGCAGCTGTTGCCGGGTTTTTGCAGCTCGTGCTCGACGCGCGGCACATTGCCGTACACCACGTGCGGCGGCAGGCTGGACAGCGCCGGATGCAGCGTCTTGAGCACCAGGTCGAGATAGCCCTGGCCGGCATCCGGGCCGCTGCTGAACGACAGCGGCGCGGTATCCAGCTGCAGCCAGGTCAGTTGGATATTGGCCGGCGCGGCCATGACGGTGGCAGACAGCGCGGCCATGGCGGCGGTGCCGAGTTTTGTGGTGAAAGAGTGCGCCATCTGCACGACCCAGGGTGTAGGGGCCAATTGCCCGACACCACTATAGTTGGCCGCAAGCAGGCATACAAATCACCGCCATTACCGGTGTTTTAGCGAATTTGCATAGATTTTGGCTGCTGTTTTGCTGGGGCGTTCTGCCTGTTGCAGGTTGGGTAAAGCCTTACCGGTGGGTACGGCCAGTGGCCTTGGCCCACCCTGCGAGCAGGAAAGACCGTCGCCCGGATGCGCTGGGCTTATCCGGCCTTCACTTCGGAATTGTCGATATGAACATCTGATATTTCTAATGTTAGCAATTGTTGAATTTCCACATAGTCATGACCGGTTCATGCGGCCAACCTTCCGTGTGCAGCCGGCGCTTGCCGGCCCGGGGTTGGCCGCAGGGCCGGGCGCGGCTTGGTTTACCCGCCGCGCCTTCGTCAACCCACCGTTTGCGGATGCTATGTCGCTTCTCTCTCGTTTTGGCCTGCGCTTCAAGCTGCAGGCAGCCTTCCTGCTGGTGTCGGGGCTAACCATCGCCATCTTTACCTGGCAGATGGTCAGCAATGCGCACCGTGATGCACTGCGCACGGTCGATGCCCAGTTGCAGATGGCGGCGCGCGCCTATGTGCTGACGCTTGGCGATGACTACCACGACCACCTGCAACCGCGGCAGGCGGTCGATCTGGCGCAGAAGCATGCGGAAGCGGTGCGCCTGCGCCAGGCGGCGGAATACCTCGGCGTGAAGTTTCTCTACGGCTACATCGTGCGCGACGGCAGTGTCATCTACAGCCAGGCGGCGATCTCGGCCGAGCAGGAAAAAGACCCGAAGTTCGAAATGTATCTCAAGCCCAACGACGTGCCGGCACAGAACCCGCCGGTGCTGGAGGCAGCACGCAGCGGGCAGGCACAGTTCCTCGAAAGCCAGTCGCCGGAGTACGGCCACCTGCGCTCCATCATGGTGCCGATGAAGAGCCGTGGCGGTCAGCCGTTCGTTGCCTGTGCCGACGCGGACGCCGACAAGGTGGACCAGGCGGTGAACCAGGCCATGCTTGCCGCGCTGGCCACCAGCGTGCCGTTGCTGTTGGCGGCCATTCTTGCCTCCTGGCTGCTCAGTCGCGTCATCACCCGGCCACTGCTGCGCCTGCTGGCCATGATGCAGTCGCTGACCACCGGCAGTGGCGACCTGACGGTGAGCCTGCAGGTGGACAGCCAGGATGAAATCGGCCAGATCGCCCGCCACTTCAACACCTTCATGGCGCAGTTGCGCGAGATGTTCCTGTCGGTGCGCGAGGAAACGGTGAGCCTGATCCAGGGCGTGCAGCAGATCGGGGAGATGACTACCCAGCTGTCGGCTGCCGCGCGCGAGCAGTCCGACGTGGCGGCGGCCTCCGCCGCCTCGGTTGAACAGATCACGGTATCCATCGACCAGGTGGCGCAAAACAGCCGCGATGCGGAGCAGCTCACCCGCCAGACCGGGCAACTGTCGGAAGAAAGCGCCCGTGCGGTGGAACAGGTATCCGGTGAAATCGGCCGTACCGCGGACTTCGTCGGCGGCCTGGCCGGGGTGATGTCGGAGCTGGACGAGCAATCGCAGAAAATCAGCCTGATTGTCGGTGTGATCCGCGATATTGCCGACCAGACCAACCTGCTGGCGCTGAATGCCGCCATCGAAGCGGCCCGCGCCGGCGAACAGGGCCGCGGCTTTGCCGTGGTGGCCGACGAAGTACGCAAGCTGGCCGAGCGCACCGGCAATGCCACCGTGGAAATCGGCCGCATGATAGACAGCATGCGCCAGCAATCCACCCAGGCCATGGGGCGCATGAACGATACCCACCAGGTAGTGCAGGGCAGCGTCGACCTAGCCGGCGTGACCTCCGGGCGCATCGGCGAGATTCGCAGCCAGATGGAACTGGTGGTGCAGCGCATCCAGGACATCGCGCTGTCGGCCAACGAGCAGTCGCACGCCACCGCGGAGATGGCCAGATCGGCAGAGCGCATCAGCGTGATGGCGCAGCAGGGGGAAGCGTCGATCAGCGGCGCCAAGCGCGTGGTGGACGATCTGAACAGCCTGGCCAACACCCTGCACGGGCTGATTGCGCGTTTCAGGCTGTGATGCTTGACGCAGACTGAACGGCTGCGGCAGCAAATAGCAAGGGCTTACCGGGGAAATTCCGGTAAGCCCTTGATTCTTTTGGTGCCGGTAAGAGTAGCCGAACCAATGCAAGACAAACCATTAAAATTCAATGGCTTACGGATTGCTGTGTGTTGCCGGTGGTGTATGTTTGTGTATCTCGCCGCGCCCAACAACGCCAGACTGCAGTCAGTACATAACGAGTACATAAGCGCCGCCAAAGAAAAACGGCCTACAGCGAAAGCGCCGTAAGCCGCTGATACCTCTGGTGGGCCCTCCTGGGCTCGAACCCGGGCCCAAAGAATTATGAGGCCAAGGAGCTGCGTGCCATTCTTACAATGGTCTTACAGCCTACCAGAAAGCAAAAAGGCCAACTCCAAAGAGTTGACCTAAGCGCTTGAATCTATTGGTGCCGGTAAGAGGAGTCGAACCCCCGACCTTCGCATTACGAATGCGCTGCTCTACCAACTGAGCTATACCGGCACACGGCCCGCCAGGCGGCGAGGCGGGACGCATTATAGCGGCAGCGCGGGGCTTTGAAAATACGCGGCCGATGTTGCCAGCATGGCCTTGTCGCCCTATCGTGAAAGCACATCTTTAACCACTTGCTGCTGAACATGAAAATTGCGGTTGCCGACTGTCTTACCCTGCTGCATGGCGCGGAAAATGCCGCGCTGGCCACCCATTCCCAGGCGCTGGCGGGCTACCCGTTTGTTACCAGCGTACCGTTTGCGCTGGATGCCGCACATTGCCCCTGGCTGCTGATGAGCGATCTGGCCGAGCACTGCCGCAATGCGCGTGCCGATGGCCGGGTGAGCCTGCTGTTGCAGCAGGAGAGCGACGAGGTACTGGCCGCCTCGCGCATGACGCTGCTGGGCGATTTGCAGGCGGCCGAGCCGGATGCTGCTACCCAGGCGCGCCTGCTGCGCTACTGCCCGGCATTTGGCGATTATCTGGCGCTGGGCGATTTCCATTTCTTTCGCCTGCAGCCCAGGCGCGTGCGCTTTATCGGTGGTTTTGGCCGCATGGGCTGGGTAGAGCAGGGGGACTGGCAGACGCTGCCGGTGCTGTCGGCTGCGGACGAGGCGGCGTTGCTGGCCAGCCTGGCGCCGCCGGCGGAGGTGGCGCTGCTGGGGGTGGATTGTTTTGGCCTGGATCTGGCCCAGGCCGGCCGCCGTCTGCGCTTGCCATTCGCCCTGCCCGGCGCGGGCAGCGAGTTGGCCGCAGCGGCGCGGCAGGCCCTGGACGGGTTTGCGGCGGCGGTCTAGAAAATGATCGCGACTGCAGCTGTGCCGGCCACATGGCGGCGCAGGCTGCAGGGAGAACATCATGACTGATCTGCAGACCGTGTTGTGCGTGGAAGGCGACGACACGGTTCGTATGCTGTTGTGCGAGGAGCTGCAGTCCGCCGGATACCGCGTGCTGGAGGCGGACAATGCCCGCACTGCCCTGAGCCTGGTGCGCAGCGAGCGCCCGGAGCTGGTGATCTGCGATGCTGCGCTGCCCAAGCGCAGCGGCATCGAGCTGTTGGAGGCGGTGGGGGCGGATGCCGAGATTGCCGGCATTCCTTTCATCGTGCTCACCAGCGGCCAGGCGCCCATCGATCCGACGCTGCTGCCATCGCTGGCGCCGGAGGATTGCCTGGACAAGCCGGTGGAGCTGGACCAGCTGCTGGCCCGGGTGGCGGCCCGCATCCGCCGCCGCCGCGGCGAGTCACCCAGCCGGCCCGGTGGCCAGTTCCTGCTGCGGCAGCAGCTGCAGGCGCGACTGGAACGGGCGCGGCAGCAAGGGCAGCCGTTGCGGCTGGCGCTGCTCAAGCTCGACAGCTTTCTGGCCTTGTCCATGCGCCTGCTGCCGCAGGAGCTGCAGCAGTTGCTGCAGGCGCTGCATGGCCGCCTGCAGCCGCTGGCGGAGCAGGAGCAGGTGTATGCCTGGTCCGATGGCTGCTGGGCTTTCGTTGAGCAGCCGCACCTGGCGGAGACGGATTTCGACCAGTTGCAGCAGCGCTTCAGCGTGGCGCTGGGCAGCATAAGCCTCAATTACACCTGCAGTATTTTGCGCCTGCAGCTGGACTGGCCGCAGGCCGAGCAGCACCGGCTGGAGGCGGCGGCGCTGCTGGAGGCCTGCGCACTGCATCTGAATTTCCAGAGCGCCGGCAACCCGCGCCGGCTGCTGCATATCCGGCCGGGAGACTACGCGGCGATGCGCGCTGCGCGCTACGCCGAGCACAATCTGGCGCAGGTGGTGCAGAACGACGAGCTGGAGCTGCTGTTCCAGCCGCGGGTCGAGTTGAAGAGTGGCCGCATCATCGGCGCCGA
The DNA here is from genome assembly GCF_900090205.1 of Vogesella sp. LIG4. Classification (NCBI taxonomy): domain Bacteria; kingdom Pseudomonadati; phylum Pseudomonadota; class Betaproteobacteria; order Neisseriales; family Chromobacteriaceae; genus Vogesella; species Vogesella sp. LIG4. Next base: position 2,592,895 of record NZ_LT607802.1, read on the forward strand.
GGCGCTGCTGCGCTGGCCCGGCGCGGCCATCGGTGGCTTGTCGCCGGGGTTTTTCATGCCGGCGGCCGAGCGCATGGGGCTGGCCAGCGAGCTGGACCGCTGGGTGATCGGCCAGATACTGGGTGCGGTGCGGCAGCTGGCCGAGCGGCAACAGGATTTCATTCTGTCATTCAATCTGTCGGCGCAGAGCCTGGATGCCGACGTGCCGGCCTTTCTGTTGCAGACCCTGCAGACGCAGGTGCAGCTTGCGGCCAACATCGAGGTGGAGGTGACGGAAACCTCGATGGCCAACCTGACACCGGCGGTGGAGCGCGGCGTCGCCGCCTTGAAATCGCTGGGCGTGCGCCTGGCGGTGGATGATTTTGGCGTGGGCTATGCCTCGCTGTCCTACCTGAAGCGGCTGCGCGCCGAGGTGATCAAGATCGACCGCAGCTTTGTCACCGATCTGCCGCATCGAGGTATTGATACCCAGATCGTGCAGGGGCTGGTGGGGCTGGCGCAGGCGCTGGGCTGCGTGGTGGTGGCGGAGGGGGTGGAAACCCGGCAGCAGGCCGATACACTCAGCGAGCTGGGCTGCCACAGTGCGCAGGGCTACTTCTTCTATCGGCCGATGGCGCTGCCGGAGTTGCTGCAGCTGCTGCGGGTGGCGTGAGCAGGCCTGTAAACGTAAAAAACCGCAGCGTGCCGGCTGCGGTTTCAGGCTGCGGACAAGATGCGGCGTGCTGGTTCTGCCGGACCCGGCAAAGCCGGGCCGCTTCGGCGAAGTGATTGAATCGGCAGCCTTTCTGTTTTTCACAACAAAGCCCCTTGCGCGATGCGCAAGGGGCTTTGTCAGTACGCCAAAACCGCAGCGTTCCGGCTGCGGTTTTTTTCATGCTACTACCGGCAATTACTGCGCCTGGGTGGCTTCCAGGGTGATGTTCAGCTGTACATCGTCGCCGATGGCCGGCAGGAAGGTCTTCATGCCGAATTCGCTACGCTTGATGCTGGCTACGGCGTTCACGCCCCAGGTTTCCACGCCGGACATCGGGTTCTTGCCCTTGCTGACGCGGGTCAGGGTCAGGGTTACCGGCTTGGTCACGCCCAGCATGGTCAGGTTGCCCTGTACTTCAGCCGGCTTGTCGCCCTTGAAGATCACGGCGCTGGATTTGTAGCTCAGGGTCGGGTACTTGGCCACGTTGAAGAAGTCCGGGCTCTTCAGGTGCTTGTCACGGTCGCCCAGGAAGGTCTGCAGCGAGTCGGCGTCGATGGTCACATCCACGCTGCCTTTCTTGGCGGCTTCGTCCACGGCCAGCTTGCCGCTTACCTTGGTGAAGGTGCCGTGCTGCAGGGACAGGCCCAGGTGGTTCACTTCGTAGCCGGCGAAGGTGTGGGTCGGGTCTACGTCGTAGTTGATCGGGGCAGCGTAAGCAGCGCCGGCAGCGGCCAGCAGGGCGGTAAACAGAGCGGTACGGATCATCAGTTTTCTCCAGTGTGAGGGGCGGGTCAGTTGTCGAGTACGATGCGGAACTTCAGGTCCACGTTGTCGGCTACGGTGCTGGTATCGCTCCAGCTGCCTTCGCCTACCTTGAATGCCAGGCGCGAGATCGGCAGCAGGCCATCCACGGTCAGCTGCTTGCCCTGCGCGGTGATCTGGAACGGCGCGCTGACATCGCGGGTGGTGCCCTTGATGGTGAGCTTGCCGCTTACCTGGAAGCGGTTATTGCCCAGCGGCTTGATGCTGCTGGAAACGAAGCGGGCCTGCGGAAACTGCGCGGCGTTGAACCAGTCCTTCTTGCGTGCCTCGTTATTGGCATCGGCGGTGGGCAGGCTGATGCTGTTGATGTCGATGCCGATATCGGCCTTGGCTGCATCCGGTTGCGCCGGGTTGAAGCTCACGTTAGCTGCAAATTTTTTGAAGTTGCCGGAAACCGGTACGCCCATCTGTTTCATGGTGAAGGCGAGCTGGCTCTTGCCCAGGTCTACCGGCTGAGCGAAGGCGGGTACCGACAGTGCGGCCAACAGTAGCAGTGTGTGTTTCATGTGTGGGTTCCTGTGTATCAGCGGCCGGGGCGCATGCGCTCTAGCAGGCCGTCCTTGTCGATGAACTGGTGTTTCAGGGCCGCCAGTACGTGGCCGATCACCACGAGCAGCAGGGCATTGTTCAGCAGGCCGTGCACGGCCTTCAGCTGTTCGGCAAGCTCAGGGTTGGCCGCAAGCAGGTCCGGCAGCGGCAGCACGCCGAACAGCACGACCGGGATGCCGTAGGCGGAGCTCATCAGCCAGCCGCTTACCGGGATGACCAGCATCAGCAGGTACAGTGCGGCATGGCCGCCGTGGGCAGCCAGGCGGGCTACGGGGCCCATGCTGGCCGGCAGCGCGGGGGCGCGCTTGGCCAGGCGCAGCAGCACGCGCAGCACCAGCAGGGCAAGAATGCTGATGCCCAGCCACTTGTGGTAGCTGATCAGGCGAAATTTGGTCGGTGACAGCGGCAGGCTGTCCACGTAGCGCCCAAAGGCGAAGGCGGCGATGATCAGCACGGCCATCAGCCAGTGCATCAGGATCTGCGCCGGGCTGTAGCGCGGGGTGTTGGTGTGCATGTCAGGTTTCCTGTTCGTTTTCCAGTGCCAGCCTTACCCGGTGCAGCAGCGCGCTGGCGGCGGCCAGCTCGCCGTCGTCCAGGTGGTCGAAGGCGCTGCTGATATGGCCCGCCACGTCGGGGAACGACTGGCGGAACAGCGCTTCGCCCTCGTCCGTCAGCGCCACGAACAGGCTGCGCCGGTCGTTGGCATCCACGGTGCGGGTAATCAGCTGTTTCTCCAGTAGCCGGTCCAGCACGCCGGTGAGCGTGCCCTTGGTGATCAAGGTTTTTTCCGACAGCGTCTTGCAACTCATGCCGGGGGTATTGCCCAGCGTGGCGATCACGTCGAACTGCGCATGGGTCAGACCATGCAGGCGGATGCGGTTGTTCGAGCGCTGCTCGAACGCCTGGTAGGCTCGCACCAGCTCGCGGATCAGCTCGCGCGTCCGCGGCAACGGGGTGGCTTGAGTCATAGAGATTCCGGGTAGCGAAATAGTTCCAGATAGAATAGTTCTGACTAGGACTAATGGCAATCAAGCAATTTTGAGTTGTATATTCAGTTTTTCAGAATAAGGCGCGGTGGCCCGGAAAAGACAAAGGGCTGCTGAAGCAGCCCTTTGCTGGAGAGTGGCGGCGTTCAGCCTGCCTTGCTGTCGCCCGGGTTGCTGCGCTGGGCGCGCTCTTCGCGCGGGGTGATGCCGAAATGGCTGCGATAGGTGCTGGAAAAGTGCGGCCCGCTGGAGAAGCCGCAGGCCAGGCCGATCTGCACGATGGACTTGCTGGTCTGCTGCAGCAGCTGGCGCGCGCGGTTCAGACGCAGCTCCAGGTAGTACTTGGAGGGCACCGTGCCCAGGTACTGCTTGAACAGCCGCTCCAGCTGGCGGCGCGACACGCCCACGTAGTAGGAGATGTCGTCGGTGGTGAGCGGCTCTTCGATATTGGCTTCCATCAGGCTCACCGCCTCGGTGAGCTTGGGCTGGCTGCCGCCGATGCGGGTGGCCAGCGGAATGCGCTGCCGCTCGCTGCCGGGGCGCAGCCGCTCCATGCTGAACACCTCGGACAGCTGGGCGGCAAACTCGTGGCCAAGGTTGGCCGCAACCAGCGCCATCATGAAATCGTAGCTGGCGGCACCACCGGCGCCGCTCATGCGGTTGCTGTCCATTTCGAACAGGTTGGACGACACGATCACGTCCGGAAATTCTTCGGTGAGGCGGTTGATTTCCTGCCAGTGGATGGTGGCGCGGTGGCCGGAGAGCAGGCCGGCGCGCGCCAGCCAGTAGCTGCCGCAGCCGATGCCTATCAGTACCGTCTGCTCGGTGAGCTGGCCGGCAATGGCCTTGGCCAGGTCGTCCGCCGCCAGGTCGATGCCGACTTCGTCCGCCAGCACCACCAGTGCGTCCAGCTTGGGCGCATGCGCCAGCGGCAGGTCCACCGGCATTTTCAGGCCGTTGCTCATGGTAACCATTTCGCCAGTAAGCGACAGCGGCAGGAATTCGTAGACGCGGCGTTCTGCCAGCTGGTTGGCGCGGGTCAGTACCTCGGTGGCGATGCCGAAATCGGCCAGCGAGGCATTGGGCAGCAGCAGGAAGCCGAAGCGGACGGGTTTGTTGCTGGTGGTAGTGGTGACCATATCCGGTAGCTAGGAGCGATGTCGCGGGATGGTGAAGGCAGCGCATTGTGTCGCGGCTGCGACGGCGAGGCAACTACCCAGGGTTGGCCGCAGGGTGGGCGGCCGCTAAACGGCGAAGCCATGCTGACGTTGTAGCCAGCATGGCTTCGGCAAATCAAGCGCGTGCCGGAATTATTTCAGGCTGCCGGAGAGGAACTGCGCCAGGCGTTCGCTCTTTGGCGTCACCAGCACTTCCTTCGGGTTGCCCTGCTCTTCGATGCGGCCCTGGTGCAGGAAGATCACGTGGTTGGACACCTCGCGGGCAAAGCCCATTTCGTGCGTCACCACCACCATGGTGCGGCCTTCCTTGGCCAGCGCCTGCATCACGCGCAGCACTTCGCCCACCAGCTCCGGGTCCAGCGCCGAGGTCGGCTCGTCGAACAGCATCACTTCCGGTTCCATCGCCAGCGCACGGGCAATGGCCACGCGCTGCTGCTGGCCGCCGGACATGTGCGACGGGTATTTGTCTTCCACGCCCTTGAGGCCAACCTTGTCCAGGTATTTGCGCGCCCGGGCGATGGCTTCATCCTTCGGTACGCCCAGCACGTGCACCGGGGCTTCGATGATGTTTTCCAGCACCGTCATGTGCGCCCACAGGTTGAAGTGCTGGAACACCATGGCCAGCTTGGTGCGGATGCGCGCCAGCTGCTTGGGGTCAGCCGCCTTCAGCGCGTTGTTGCGCTTGTCGGCGACCAGGCCCAGCTGTTCGCCGGTGACGGCGATGGTGCCGCTATTGGGCTGTTCCAGCATGTTGATGCAGCGCAGGAAGGTACTTTTGCCGGAGCCGGAGGAGCCGATGATGCTGATCACGTCGCCGGCATGGGCGGTGAGCGATACGCCCTTGAGCACTTCGTGGCTGCCGTAGCTCTTGTGCAGGTCGGTCACCTGCAGCTTGATGTCGCTGGCGTTGGCTTGACCAGCGCTGTTTTGAGTAGTGGTCTGGTTCATGCTGAGAGCAACTTTCCGGTTTTGAAGGCGTCAGCGCTGGCGACTTTGGCCAGCCACTGACCGGCTGTTACGTAATGGCGGCTTTCGGTGGCGTACAGCATGCCGCCACGGTTGGCGCGCACGGCGGTGACGCGGTCGTTGATCGGGTCGATCACGTCGGCGATATGGTCGCCGCTATTCACGATACAACCGGCCTTCAGATAATAATGCACGACGCCGGCATGGGGGGCCAGCAGGTTTTCCGAGCCGGCCAGCGGCGTGGCGGGGTAGCGCAGCGCGGGCAGGGCAGGGGCATCGCCGCGGATCACGCCGCGATGGGTCAGGAAGGCGATGATGGCATCGGCGTCCTGGCGGGCAAAGTTGTGGTTCACGTCGGCCTGGCCGCGCAGTTCCACGGTTACCGACAGGCAGGCCATGGCGATGGCGGCCTTGCTGCCGGCAGCCTGCGCCAGGTCGCGCAGTTGCCACCACAGCTGGCTGCAGGCTTCGTCGAACGGGTTGTCGCCGGAGTCTTCCGCCAGCAGGGTGCAGGCGGCATCCAGGTAGCGTGCCAGCGGCTCGCACTGCTGCCACAGCGGGGTGCCGGTGTACAGGTGCAGCGCGGCGGCGCAGTCGCAGTGCAGGTCCAGCACCACGTCTGCATCGCAGGCCAGCAGCATCAGCTGCTTGCGCTGTGCGGCCAACTCCGAAGCCGGCTGGATGGCAGCCACTTTCTGCAGCAGCAGCTGGCGGATGAGCCGGGTGTTGGCCGCAGCATCGCTGCCCAGCTGGTGTTGCAGCTCGGCAAAGATCTCGGTGGCGAATGCCGGGTAGTGGCGGTTGAAGTTCTGGCCAGTGTGCAGCTCGAAACGCCCCAGCGCCACGCCGTTCAGGTTCTGGTCCAGGCCGATGGGGTTGGCCACCGGCACCAGTACGACCTCACCGCTCAGGCGGCCTTCCGCCTCCAGCGCGGCCAGGCGCTGTTTCAGGTGCCAGGCGGTAAGCATGCCCGGCAGTTCGTCGGCATGCAGGCTGGCCTGGATATAGATTTTCTCGCCGCTGCCGGCGGTGCCGAAATGAAAGCTGCTGATGCCGCGGGCGGTGCCCAGGCTGCCGCTGGCGAGCGGGTGGTCGATACGTTGCATGCCAGACTCCTGCTTAATGTTTGCGCGGGGCAAGGTAGGACAGCCAGCGGCGCTCAGCGCGCTTGAACAGCCACACGAAGCCGAAGGTCAGCGCCAGGTAGATGGCTGCCGCAGTCAGGAACGGCTCGAACGGCATATAGGTGTCGCTGAACACGCGGCGCGCCACGCCGGTCACGTCGGCCAGGGTCACCAGGCCGGCTACCGAGGTGGACTGCATCATCATCACCACTTCGTTGCTGTACGCCGGCAGCGCGCGGCGCAGGGCCGACGGCACCACGATGCGGCGCATCATCAGCCACTTGCTCATGCCTACCGCCTTGGCCGCTTCGATCTCGCCGTGATGGGTGTTGCGGATCTGGCCGGCAATGATCTCGGTGGTGTAGGCGGCGGTGTTCAGGGTGAAGGCCAGGATGGCGCAGGCGTAGGCCTCGCGCAGGTACTGCCATGCCCAGCTCTCGCGCACCCAGTCGAACTGCGACAGGCCGTAGTAGATGATGAACAGCTGCACCAAGAGCGGCGTGCCGCGGAACACGTAGGTGTACAGCCACACGGCGCGCGACAGCAGGCGGTTCTTCGACACGCGCAGCAGCGACAGCGGCACCGCCAGCGCGAGGCCGGCCAGCAGCGACCAGAACAGCAGCTCCAGCGTCAGTTGCAGGCCATCGCTCGTGGACAGCACCGGGGCGCCGTCGGTACCGCCGAAGAAGGCCGGCAGTTTTTCCAGCATCAGGTTTACGTCGATCACAGTTCAGCCTCCCTTACACCGCTGGAATAGCGTTTTTCCAGCCGTTTGAGCGCCAGGTCGGACACGCTGGTAATGGCCAGGAAGATGCCGCCGACTACCGCGTAGACGGTGAACGGCTGCTGGGTAATGGATTTGGCGGTGTCGGCGCGGTACATCACGTCGTTGAGGCCGATCACCGACACCAGGGCGGTGGATTTGACCAGCACCAGCCAGTTGTTGGAGAAGCTGGGCAGCGCGAAGCGCACCATCTGCGGGAAGGTGATGCGGGTGAACACGCGCAGCGGGCTCATGCCGTAGGCGAGGCCGGCTTCCATCTGGCCCTTGGGCACCGCCATGATGGCGCCGCGGAAGGTTTCGGTCATGTAGGCGCCGAAGATGAAGCCGATGGTCATCACGCCGGCGAAGAAGGAGTTGATCTCGGGGGCCGGCCAGTTCATGTAGGCGCAGAAGTCGTTGATCATCATCTGCACGCCGAAGAACAGCAGCAGCATCCACACCAGGTCGGGCACGCCGCGCACGATGGTGGAATAGAGTTCGGCCAGCCACACCAGTGGCTTGGAGTGGGCCATCTTGAACATGGCGCCGATGAGGCCCAGCACTACGGAGACGGCGAGCGAGGCGATGGCCACCTCGACGGTCAGCGCGGTGCCTTCCAGGATGCTGGGCAGGTAACCCTGTAGAAACATTGTGTTGCTCCGTCTATCTGCCTTGCGGCCGAAAGGAATGCGGCCAACCTTGTAGGCTGGCCGCCTGCACGGACGGCTTACTTGCCGTAGATGTCGAAGCTGAAGTACTTCTTCTGGATCTTGTCGTAGCTGCCGTCGGCGCGGATCTGCTTCAGCGCGCTGTTGATGCGGGCCAGCAGGGCCTTGTCGGTCTTGCGCACGGCAACGCCAGCGCCGATGCCGAAGTATTTCGGATCATTGTAGTCCGGGCCGATCAGGGCGAAACCCTTGCCGTTCGGAGTGTGGACAAAGTCCACGTCGCCCACGGCGGCGTCAACGAAGGCGGCGTCCAGGCGGCCGGCCTTCAGGTCGAGGAAGGATTCCGGTGCCTTGCCGTACGGCACCAGCTGTGCGCCCAGCTTGGCAAAGTAGTCACGCGCGTATTTTTCCTGGATCGAGGAACGCAGTACGCCGATCTTCTTGCCCTTGAACCAGGCGTCGTTCACCTGGGTGCCGGTCTTGCCCACCAGGCGGCTGGCCATGTTGTAGTACTTGTCGGAGAAATCCACGGCCTTCTTGCGTTCTTCGGTGATGTTCATCGAAGCGATCACCGCGTCAAACTTCTTGGCCTGCAGCGCCGGGATGATGCCGTCGAAATCCTGCGGTACCACTTCACAGGTGGCTTTCATTGCATGGCACAGAGCCTGGGCGATGTCGGGGTCGAAGCCGGTCATCTTGCCGTCGGCACCCTGCTTGGAAAACGGCGGGTAGCTGGCATCGGTGGCAAAACGCAGGGTTTCGGCGTGGGCGGCTACGTTCAGGGCGAGCGCAACCGCGCCCAGCATCAGCATGGGCTTTTTCATGGATTTTCTCCGTCTCAGAGGGCTTTTATTATGAAACCCCGCCTGGCATGCCGGGCGGGGTGGGGCGTGCCGGCTTAGTTGCCGTACACGTTAAAGTTGAAGTACTTGTCCTGTACTTTTTTGTAGCTGCCGTCCTTGCGGATCTGGGCGATGGCCTGGTTCAGGCGCTCGCGCAGGGCATTGTTGCCCTTTTTCACCGCGATGCCGGCGCCGTAGCCGAAGTATTTGCTGTCGCTGTATTCCGGGCCGACGAAGGCAAAGCCCTTGCCCTGGGAAGATTTCAGGAAGTCGCTCTCGCCCACCACCGAATCCACGAACATGCCGTCGATACGGCCGGATTTCAGATCCAGGAAGCCTTCCGGCGCCTTGCCGTAGGAGACAACGGTGGCGCCGTTCTTGGCCCAGTAATCCTTGGCGAATTTTTCCTGGGTGGAGGCGCGCAGCACGCCGATCTTCTTGCCCTTGAAGCTGTGCTGGTCAACCTTGGTGTCTGCCTTGGCGATCATGCGGCTGGGGGTGTTGTAGTACTTGTTGCTGAAGTCCACGGCCTTCTTGCGCTCGTCGGTGATCGACATGGAGGACAGGATGGCATCGAACTTGTTGGCGTTCAGGGCCGGGATCAGGCCGTCCCAGTCCTGCGGCACGATTTCACAGGTCGCCTTCATCGCGGTGCACAGCGCGTAGGCGATATCCACATCGAAGCCCTGCAGCTTGCCGTCCGCACCCTGCTTGGCAAACGGGGGGTAGTTGCCATCGATGCCGAAACGGATGGTTTCGGCCTGGGCGGAGAAGGCAGTGGAGGACAGGGCCAGAGTGGCCAGGAAAAGTGCTTTTTTCATGCTATCTCTAAACTCTCATCTGAATGTGATCCCCGGGTGACGGGGCTTGTTTGCCTGCCGTGCTGCGACGGCGCTGGCGGGCACATCCGGCCCGTGCGGGCCTTCCCTTGTAATGTTGTTATTTTGCGATCCTCCTGCGGGGGAGGACGCGGAATCTTGGCACGCAACGACAGCAGGCACAATGCAGCGCCCCGGCTTGTGACCGGGGGCGCCGAAGGGGGCGCATTCTACTGAATTTTTGTCTGCTTGTGAAATGCAAGCAAAATCATATGGTTGTGCTTTTTGTCTATACGTTTAAATGAATTGGCACGCTTGTTTATTTTGTAATTTGCCGTCGCATTGCTATAAGGCAAAAAGCGTAATCGCTGTCAAATGCAAAACATTTATGGATTCATGATTGTGCGGTGCATTTGATGAATGTGTACGTCAATGTCGCAATACGGAAATGCCTTGCAGGTAGGCGCTCTTACAATGCCGCCACACAACACCTGTGTCCCCGAGAACAACTACGAGAAGCAACATGTCGCTTACCAAAAAGACCGAAACCCTTGGGCTGGTCGCTGACATTCTGGCAGTGGCTGAACAGAAACTCTCTTCCGCCGAGGCTGCTCGCCTGGGTACCTTTATCCCCCTGTATTTCGAAGAAACCGAGCAGGAAGACCTGAAGAGTTTCTCCCCGCTGGATCTGTTCGGTGCGGCGATGGCGCATTTCGAGTTTGCGCAAAAGCGTGCCGCCGGCCAGGCCAAGGCTCGCATCTACAACCCCGATTTCGAACGTGACGGCTGGCAGAGCACCCACAGCGTGATCGAGATCGTGAACGACGACATGCCGTTCCTGATCGACTCGCTGTCCATGCTGCTGGGCCGCCACAACCTGAACCTGCACCTGCTGGTGCACCCGGTGCTGTCCGTTGGCCGCGATGGCAACAACGAAATCACCGAACTGAAACGTACCGAAGACCGCAGTCTGCCGCTGGAATCCTTCATCCACGTACAGGTGGACCGCGTCAGCGACCCTGCCGTGCTGAAGGCGCTGCAGGAAGACCTGGACAGCGTGCTGGGCTACCTGCGCCAGGTAGTGGACGACGAGCCGCAGATGCGCGAAACGTTGGCCGCAGTGCGTGCCGAAGTCGCCAAGATCGACGGCAAGCGCAGCGATGAAGCCAAGGAATCGGTTGCCTTCCTCGACTGGATGGCGGCCAACCACTTCATTTTCATGGGTTACTGCGATTACGACCTGGTGAAGCGCGACGGCAAGGACAGCCTGAAGATCGTCCAGGGCTCCGGCCTGGGCTTCCTGAAGGACCAGGGCGGCAAGGAATACTCCGCCAGCTTCGAGGCACTGCCGCAGGAACTGCGTGAACTGGCGCACCAGCCGCATCTGCTGATCCTGAACAAGTCGCAGTCCCGCTCGGTGCTGCATCGCCCGGCCTATATGGACTTCGTGGGCGTGAAGCGCTTCAACAGCAAGGGCGAGGTAATCGGCGAGCGCCGCTTCCTGGGCCTGTACACCTCCAGCGCCTACCAGAATTCGCCGAAAGACATTCCGCTGCTGCGCCAGAAAGTGGCGCACGTGGTGGCCAGCTGCGACTACGTGGATAACAGCTACAAGGCCAAGACCCTGGGCTTCGTACTGGAAAGCTACCCGCGCGACGAGCTGTTCGAAATTCCGGCCGACGTGCTGACCCCGATCGCCGAAGGCATCGTCAGCCTGCAGGAGCGCCCGCGCGTGCGCCTGTTCACCCGCGCCGACCGCTACCACCGTTACGTGAGCTGCCTGGTATACGTACCGCGCGACAGCTTCAATACCGAGATCCGCCTGAAGATCGAAAAAGTGCTGATGGCTGCCTTCAATGGCGCATCCGCCGAATTCAGCGTGCAGATCAGCGACAGCACCCTGGCGCGCGTGCACTACATCATCCGCACCCAGGGCGGCCACCTGCCGCAGTTCCGCGAGAACGAGCTGGAAGCCGACATCGCCCGCGTGGTACGCGGCTGGGAAGAAGAGCTGCATCAGCAACTGATCGAGACCCACGGCGAAGAGAAGGGCAACCTGCTGTTCAATCGCTACCGTGGTGCCTTCCCGGTGGCTTACCGTGAAGAATTCGCTGCCCGCAACGCGGTGCTGGACATCCAGCTGATCGAAGATGCCGCCGAGCAGTCCGGCATGACCATGAAGCTGTACCGCGCGTTCAACCGCAGCCACGGCTACAACCTGAAGCTGTTCCGCGCCGGCCAGCCGCTGGGCCTGTCCGCCAGCCTGCCTATCCTGGAAAACATGGGTGTGCAGGTGCGCGACGAGCATCCGTACCTGGTGGAGCGCAACAGCGAAACCGTGTGGATCAGCGACTTCGGTCTGGAACTGGGGGCTCACGCCGATGCCATGCAGGAAGATGAAGTTCAGAAGAACTTCCAGGCACTGCTGGCCCGCGTATTTGCCCGCGATTGCGAAAACGACGGCTTCAACCGCCTGGCGGTAGTGGCCGGCCTCGACTGGCGCGAAATCACCCTGGTGCGCGCGCTGGCCAAGTACCTGCGTCAGGGCGGTCTGACTTTCAGCCAGGCCTACATCGAAAACTGCGTGGCGCACTACCCGGACATCACCCGCAACCTGGTGCGCCTGTTCGAAGCACGCCAGCACCCGACCGCGTTCGACGATGCCGCCGCCGCCAAGCTGCAGGACACCCTGAAGGAACAGCTGGACAAGGTTGCCAACCTGGATGAAGACCGCATCCTGAACGGCTTCCTGCAAGTAATTCTGGCCACCCGCCGCACCAACTTCTGGCAGAAGGGCAAGGACGGCGAGTACAAGTCCTACGCATCCTTCAAGCTGGATTCCAACCAGATTTCCTTCCTGCCGCAACCGCGCCCGATGTTCGAAATCTGGGTATACAGCCCGCGTGTGGAAGGTGTGCACCTGCGTGGTTCCAAGGTAGCCCGTGGCGGTCTGCGCTGGTCCGACCGCATGGAAGACTTCCGTACCGAAGTGCTGGGCCTGGTGAAGGCGCAGATGGTGAAGAACTCGGTGATCGTGCCGATGGGCTCCAAGGGCGGCTTCGTGTGCAAGCAATCGCCGGCCCCGAGCGACCGCGAAGCCTTCATGGCCGAAGGTATCGCCTGCTACAAGATCTTCATCTCCGCACTGCTGGATGTAACCGATAACCTGGTGACCGGCCAGATCGTGCCGCCGGTGGATGTGCGCCGCCTGGATCCGGATGATCCGTACCTGGTGGTGGCTGCCGACAAGGGCACCGCGACCTTCTCCGACATCGCCAACAGCATTTCCGAGGCTTATGGCTTCTGGCTGGGCGACGCCTTCGCCTCCGGCGGTTCCGCCGGTTACGACCACAAAGGCATGGGCATTACTGCCCGCGGTGCCTGGGAGTCGGTGAAGCGCCACTTCCGCCACCTGGGCGTGAATACCCAGGAGCAGGATTTCAGCGTGATCGGCATTGGCGACATGGCTGGCGACGTGTTCGGTAACGGCATGCTGCTGTCCGAGCATATCTGCCTGAAGGCCGCGTTCAACCACCTGCACATCTTCCTGGACCCGACCCCGAATGCGGCGCACAGCTTCGCCGAGCGTGCCCGCCTGTTCAACCTGCCGCGTTCCAGCTGGACCGACTACAACCGCGAGCTGATCTCGCAGGGTGGCGGCATCTTCGAACGTTCCGCCAAGTCCATCCCGCTGTCGCCGGAAGTGAAGGCCTGGCTGGAAACCGACAAGGACAGCATGGCGCCGAACGAGCTGATCCACGAGCTGCTCAAGGCCAAGGTTGACCTGTTCTACAACGGTGGTATCGGTACCTATATCAAGGCATCCACCCAGAGCCACGCCGATGCCCGCGATCGCGCCAACGACCCGGTGCGCGTGAACGGCAACCAGCTGCAAGCCAAAGTGGTAGCCGAAGGCGGTAACCTGACCTGCACCCAGCTGGGTCGTGTCGAGTACGCGCTGACCGGTGGCCGCATCTGCACCGACGCCATCGACAACTCCGCCGGCGTGGACTGCTCCGACCACGAAGTGAACATCAAGATCCTGCTGGGCGCGGTAATGCAGGCCGGTGACATGACGCTGAAACAGCGTAATGACCTGCTGGCCGAGATGACCGAAGAAGTGGGCCACCTGGTGCTGCGCAACAACTACCTGCAGACCCAGGTGCTGGCGATCAACCGCAGCCATGCCGCCTCCATGCTGAGCGCGCACAGCCGCATGATCAGCCACATGGAAAAAACCGGTGAGCTGAACCGCGAGATCGAGTACCTGCCGTCCGACACCCAGATCAACGAGCGTCGCCTGGCTCGCCAGGGCCTGGCCTCGCCGGAAGTGTCGGTACTGCTGGCCTACGGCAAGATTTCGCTGGACCAGGCCATCCTGGCTACCGATGTACCGGATGACGCCGACTTCATGCCGGTGCTGGTGAACTACTTCCCGAAACCGCTGCAGCAGCGCTTCGGCGAGCAGATGCAGCGCCACCACCTGAAGCGCGAGATCATCTCCAACCAGCTGGCGAACCAGATCATCAACCGCATGGGCGTGACCTTCGTGTTCCGCCTGCAGGAAGAGTCCTCGTTCTCCGCTGCCGACATCACCCGCGCATTCTGGATCGCCAGCCGCGTGTTCGATGCCGAGCGTCTGTGGGGCCAGATCGAGCAGCTGGACAACCAGGTTTCCGCCGATCTGCAAGTGGAAATGATGGTGATGGTGCGTACCCTGGTAGAGCGCGCCGTGCGCTGGGTGCTGCGTAACCGTCGTCCGATCGGTTCGGTAAGCGCCGCCATCGAGCAGTACGGTGCCAAGGTACAGTCGTTGCTGCAGCAGCTGCCGCAGCTGGTAAGCGCCGATGCCTACCCGCAGGTGGCTCGCCAGGAGAAACGCCTGAACCAGCCGAACGTACCGGCCGAACTGGCCAGCGTGCTGGCCCGCCTGGAGTTCGCTGTGCCGCTGATGGACATCATCGAGATCGCCGGCAACAGCGAGCTGTCGCTGGACGCGATTGCGGCCAACTACCTGCAGCTGGGCCGCAGCCTGCAGCTGGACTGGCTGCGCAGCGCCATCACCCAGCTGCCGCGCGACAACCGCTGGCAGTCGCTGGCCCGCTCCGCGCTGCGTGACGACCTGTATCGCCAGCATCGCGAGCTGACCCGCCGTGCGCTGGCAGCCAACAGCGACAGCGCCTTCGTCAGCAGCTGGCTTGCCCAGCGCGCCAGCGACGTGGAAGCCTGCCAGCAGATGTTTGCTGAACTGCAATCGTTCGAAGCGCTGGACCTGGCCATGCTGTCCGCCGGCATGCGCGAGCTGAACAACCACCTGCTGGGCTGATTCAGTTTCTGTTTCGCAGTACTCCCTTAAGCCGACCTACGGGTCGGCTTTTTTTTTGTCCGTGATCAGGTGTTGCCGGGGTGGGGCGGGGCAGACTGTGGCATCGCCAGCCGTGCCGGAACCGGTGTGCCGGAGGAGAACAGTGGCGTTTCTGGTCGCCGTCATTGGCCATGCCGGCAGCCGGCATATGGGCAATCGGTGCGGCGATTGGCGACATGACATCTTGCTATCGGGTGGTTATTCGGCTGATTTGCGCCATTTTGTTGTATGCCGACAACAAACGGTCGTTTTACGACTTGGTGCACGTTGCGCCCGACTCCGTGCAGAACATTGCCAAAAACCGGGTTTGACTTATCGAATTTTGCCGATAAATGTAAATAACATGCACGCAGATAGTGCCAAGCGCTATAAAAAGCGCAGTGCAGCAAAATTGCCCGGATTTTTTTGTGTAATTGTTGTGCTCGTTTTCTTAAACAGGTGGTTAAATTAATCGACGGCTGCACTACGGGACAGGTCGCTTACCTGGGCAGGCAATTTGCCTGGGTACTTTACATCCCGCCGCAGGCCGATTAGCCTAATAAAACTGAAACGAGATTCCGCCAAGCGGAACAGTGTGGAGAAAAGCAGGATGAGCGAGCAACAACCGGCATCGGACGTGTTGGTAAGCTTTCGTGGCGTGCAAAAGAGCTACGATGGCGAATCCCTGATCGTCAAAAGCCTGGACCTGGATATTCGCCGCGGCGAATTCCTCACCATGCTGGGGCCATCCGGCTCCGGTAAAACGACCTGTCTCATGATGCTGGCTGGCTTCGAGACCCCCACCCACGGCGAAATCCGCCTTGGCGGCCAGCTGCTCAACAACGTGCCCCCGCACAAACGCAACATCGGCATGGTGTTCCAGAACTATGCCCTGTTCCCCCACATGACCGTGGCCGAGAACCTGGCCTACCCGCTGACCATCCGCAAGATGAGCAAGAGCGACATCGCCGCCCGTGTGAAGAAAGCGCTGGACATGGTGAAGCTCGGCAACCTTGCCAACCGCTACCCCGGCCAGATGTCCGGCGGCCAGCAGCAGCGCGTGGCGCTGGCGCGCGCCCTGGTATTCGAACCGCAGCTGGTGCTGATGGACGAGCCGCTGGGTGCGCTGGACAAGCAGCTGCGTGAACACATGCAGCTGGAGATCAAGCATATCCACGAAACCCTGGGCGTGACCGTGGTGTACGTGACCCACGACCAGAGCGAAGCGCTGACCATGTCCGACCGCGTGGCGGTGTTCAAGGACGGCATCATCCAGCAGATCGATGCGGCCGACGTGCTGTACGAAAAGCCGGTCAACTCCTTCGTGGCCAACTTCATCGGCGAAAACAACACGCTGCACGGCGAAGTGGTGGCAGTGGAGCAGGGCAGCGCTGTGGTGCGCCTGGCTTCCGGTGACACCGTCCGCGCCTCTGCCATCTGTGTTGACCGCGCGGGCGAGCCGACTTCCATGTCGATCCGCCCGGAGCGCGTGCGCCTGAACCAGTACGCCGACGGCTGCGAAAACCGTCTGGCGGCCCGCCTGTCCGAGTTCATCTACTTTGGCGACCACGTACGCCTGCGCCTGGAAGTAGCCGGCCAGCACGGCTTCATGGTGAAGGTGCCGGTAGGCGAGCTGGACAGCCGCTGGCAGGTTGGCGACACCCTCAATGTCGGCTGGATGTCGCATGACATCCGCGCCCTTGATTCGTCTGTTATTACCCACTAAGACCAGGTATGGCCGGGCAGGTTGACTGCCTGCCGGCCAGTCACGTCCGTGGGAAAGACCGCGAAACCACCCGCAGTACCCCAAAGCAACAAAACTAAGGCCCGACATGGGTCATCCAAACGTCTGCAAACGTGCAATCTATGAGGAGCATTCTCATGACCAAATTCGCCCCCCGTCTTGCTGTGCTGAGCGTAGCCGTGGCTTTCGCCGCACCGGCAATGGCCAAGGACATCACCGTGATTTCCTTCGGTGGCGCCAACAAGGATGCGCAAACCGCAGCCTACTACCAGACTTTTGAAAAAACCTCCGGCAACAAGGTGACTGCAGGCGACTACAACGGCGAAATGGCCAAGGTAAAAGCCATGGTCGATGCCAAGAAAGTGACCTGGGACGTGGTGGAAGTGGAATCCCCGGAACTGCTGCGCGGCTGTGAAGACGGCATGTTCGAGAAGATCGACTGGAAACAGGTGGGCAACAAGGCCGACTTCGTGAAGCCGGCGGTATCCGAGTGCGGCGTGGGCATTTTCGTATGGTCCACCGCGCTGGCCTACAACGCCGACAAGCTGAAGTCCGCTCCGCAGAACTGGGCCGACTTCTGGAACGTACAGAAATTCCCGGGCAAGCGTGGCCTGCGCAAGGGCGCCAAGTACACCCTGGAATTCGCACTGATGGCTGACGGCGTGAAGCCGACCGACGTGTACAAGGTACTGGCCACCAAGGCCGGCGTGGATCGCGCCTTCAAGAAACTGGACCAGCTGAAGCCGAACATCCAGTGGTGGGAAGCCGGCGCCCAGCCGCCGCAGTTCCTGGCTTCCGGTGACGTGGTGATGAGCTCGGCCTACAACGGTCGTATCGATACCGCACAGAAGGAAGGCAAGAACCTGAAAGTGGTATGGACCGGCAGCGTATACGACGTGGATTCCTGGGCGGTACCGAAGGGTTCCCCGAATGCCAAGGAAGCCATGGCCTTCATCAAGCACGCCAGCAAGCCGGAAAACCAGGCTATCTACTCCAACAAGATCGCCTACGGTCCGACCAACCTGAAGGCCGTGCAGAAGGTGGATCCGAAGTCCGCTGCCAACCTGCCGACCTGGCCGGCCAACCTGAAGAACGCCGTAGCGCTGGATGTGAACTTCTGGGTTGAGCATGGTGAAGACCTGGAACAGCGCTTCAACGCCTGGGCTGCTCGCTAAGTCGTACCTGACGGGCTGCCGTAGCCTGTAGTTGGCCGCACCGCCGGTGCGGCCAACCTAGTGCCGCTAACAAAACCCCTGATTCCGTGTTGCGCCTGCTTGTTGTTTTGTCTGTATCGGCGCACTCTGGCTCAGGTTCTCTGCACGGTTTTGTTGGCGGCTCTTGATTGCACGCACAGGCAAGCTCCCGCTCTTTGCTGATCTGTCCTGCCGCCCATCCTGTCGGCGGGACTTACCGGAAGTGATGCATACCATGTCCGAATCCCTTTCCGTCTCTGCGCCGCTGACGGCCGCCGATGGCGAGCCGCTCAAGCTCAAGCTGGCGCGCGAGCGCCGCAACAAGCAGCTCAAGGCCGTAGCACTGGTTGCACCGTTGGTGATCTTCCTGCTGCTGACCTTCCTGATTCCCATTGTCACCCTGCTCAAGCGCAGCGTGGACAACCCGGAAGTCGTCACCTACCTGCCCAAGACCAGTCAGCTGATTGCAAAATGGGACCGCCAGTCGGTGCCGTCGGAAGATGTATACCGCGCATTGGCGCAGGACCTGACCGTGGCGAAGGAAGCCAAGACCGTGTCCGAGGTGGCCAAGCGCCTCAATATGGATGTCAGCGGTTTCCGTTCCCTGTTGCAGAAGACCGCGCGCAAGATGCCGCTGGAACTGGCTGCCGGCGAAACCATGCACGACCGTTTCGTGCAGATAGACGAGCAGTGGGGCCAGGCCGATACCTGGCAGGTGATCGCCAAGAACGCCAAGTCGTGGACCCCGTTCTACGTGTACAGCGCGCTGGACCTGCGTGAAGACAAATCCGGTGCGCCGGTGCTGGCGCCGGAAGACGAGCGCGCCTTCGTCAAGATCTTCGGCCGTACGCTGTGGATGAGCTTCTGGGTAACCGTATGGTGCCTGCTGCTGGGCTATCCGCTGGCTTACTGGCTGGCCAACCTGCCGGCGCGCAAGAGCAACCTGCTGATGATCCTGGTGCTGCTGCCGTTCTGGACCTCGGTACTGGTGCGCGTGGCATCGTGGATCGTGCTGCTGCAGCGCGAGGGCCTGATCAACAGTGCCCTGATGCACCTGGGCATCATCGGCGAGCCGCTGCAGCTGGCGTTCAACCGTGTCGGTGTCTACATCGCCATGGTGCACATCCTGCTGCCGTTCGTGATCCTGCCGGCCTACAGCGTGATGAAGAGCATTCCGCAGACCTATATGCGTGCCGCCATCTCGCTGGGTGACCACCCGTTTGCCGCATTCTGGAAGATCTACTTCCCGCAGACCGTGGCAGGCGTGGCCGCCGGCGCGCTGCTGGTATTCATCATGTGTATCGGCTACTACATCACCCCGGCACTGCTGGGCAGCCCGGAAGAACAGATGGTGAGCTACTACGTGGCGTTCTACACCAACGTCACCATCAACTGGGGTATGGCCGCCGCACTGGGCAGTCTGCTCCTGATCGCCACCATGACGCTGTACGGTGTGTACAGCAAGCTGGTGGGTGCCAACCGTCTGAGCCTGGGGTAAATCATGCTGCCGAATTACGCTTCTCCGATCGAGCGCATCTGGTTCTGGACCTTCCGTACCATGTGCGTGCTGATCCTGATCTTCCTGGTGTCGCCGCTGCTGGTAATCGTGCCGCTGTCGTTCTCGGCGGATACTTTCCTGCTGTACCCGATCCACTCCTTCTCGCTGCGCTGGTACCAGGAGTTCTTCGGCAACGGCGTGTGGCTGCATTCGCTGCAGAACAGCTTCATCGTGGCGCCGGCGGCAACGCTGCTGGCTACCTCGCTGGGCACGCTGGCGGCGGTCGGTCTGACCTCGACCGACTTCCCCGGCAAGTCGCTGCTGATGACCATCCTGATCTCGCCGATGGTGGTGCCGGTGGTGATCGTGGGCGTGGGCGCCTACCTGTTCTTTGCGCCTATCGGCCTGTCGAACAGCTACCTGGCGCTGATCCTGGTGCATGCCGCGCTGGGTGTGCCCTTCGTGGTGATCACCGTGTCGGCCACGCTGCGCGGTTTCAACGTGAACCTGATCCGCGCCAGCGCCAGCCTGGGTGGCAATGCCATCACCACCTACCGTCGCATCGTGTTCCCGCTGATCGCGCCGGGCGTGATCTCCGGTGCGCTGTTCGCCTTCGCCACCTCGTTCGACGAAGTGGTGGTGACGCTGTTCCTGGCCGGCCCGGAACAGACCACGCTGCCGCGCCAGATGTTCGGCGGCATCAAGGAGAACATCAGCCCGGCGATTGCCGCCGCGGCTACCGTGCTGATCCTGTTCTCCATCGCCTTGCTGCTGACGCTGGAATGGCTGCGCGGCCGCTCCGAGCGTATCCGTACCGCATCGGCAGAGTGAACCGCCTTCGCAAGAACAAAGCCCCGCCAGTGCGGGGCTTTTTTGCGTGGGCAGTTCGAACTAGAACAGCTCGACGTCGCCTTGCGGCCAACCTTGCGGCGACACCAGGCCCTGGGCCAGCAATTGCGCGTAGTCCACCACCTGGTTGCGGCCGTGCTCCTTGGCGTGATACAGCGCCTTGTCGGCCTGTTCCACCACGTTGGCCGGCAGCGGCTGCTGGTCGATCTGCACGTGGCCGATACTCAGCGTTACCTGACCCACCTGCGGAAAATCGGTGGCGGCAATGCGATGGCGCAGAGTCTCCAGCTGCTGCGGCGCGCTGTGCCCGTCCTGGCCCTGACGCAGCAGCGCGGCGAACTCTTCGCCGCCATAGCGGTAGAACTGTACGCCGCTACCCAGCGTGTCGGTCATCAGTTGCGAGATGCGCAGCAGCACTTCGTCGCCGACGATATGGCCGAAGCGGTCGTTGACCTGCTTGAAGTGGTCGATGTCCAGCAGGGCCAGCGTATAGTGCTGCCCCGGCTGCGACATCAGCTCGTACAGCCGGGTATCGAAGCTGCGGCGGTTCAACAGGCCGGTAAGCATGTCGCGTTCGGCGTCGTACAACAGGCGCAGGTAGTTTTCGTGGATCAGCATGATGGCGGCCAGAAAGCCTTCCTCCTGCTCGTCCAGCGGGCCGTTTTCCACCACTATCAGTGCGGTGCGCCGGTTGCGCTGGCGGATTACCTGCCAGGTGGTGTCGCCCTGGTGCCAGGGGCCGGGCGTGTCGTCGCTGTGCAGGATGGCATCGCGCATGTGCTGGTCCGGCGCCTGCCAGTGCCGCGGGCTGACCTTGTGGTAGCCGCCGGCTTCATCCAGCCGGTGCAGCAGGCGTACTTCCAGATTCTGATCGTTACCGCGCAGGCTGTAGAAGCGCACGCTGTGCTGGCGCAGCAGCACGCCCACCAGTTCCAGCAGGCTGCGCTCCAGCTCGCGCAAGCCGCGTTGCGCGCTCATCTTGGCCATCTGTTGCACCAGATTGGCCAGGTTGTCGTTGGCGGCTCGCCGGTTCATTGCCTGGTTCCTGCCTGATCAGCCGCGGCCGGTGCTGCCGAAGCCGCCTTCGCCGCGCTCGCTGCTGGCGAAGTCTTCCACGATGTTCAGCGCTACCTGTACCACCGGCACGATGATCATCTGCGCAATGCGTTCCAGCGGCGACAGCTTGAAGCTGTCATGGCCACGGTTCCATACCGATACCATCAACTGGCCCTGGTAGTCGGAATCGATCAGCCCCACCAGGTTGCCAAGCACGATGCCGTGCTTGTGGCCCAGGCCGGAGCGCGGCAGGATCATCGCCGCCAGGGTCGGGTCGGCCAGGTGGATGGCCATGCCGGTGGGTACCAGCACGGTCTGGCCCGGTTCCACCACCATGTCGCTGTCGATGGCGGCGCGCAGGTCCAGGCCGGCGGAGCCGCTGGTGGCGTAGGCCGGCAGGCAGTCGTGCAGGCGGGAGTCGAGAATCTTGATGTCGAGTACGGGTTTGTTCATTGCTTGCAAATATCTGTGTTAACGGTTGAGGCACTGGGCGAGGTGGGCCACGATGGCGCGGCCAACCTCGTCCTTGGGTAGTGCCGGCAGCGGATGCTGGCCGGCGTCGTCCAGCAACACCACCTCATTATGGTCGGCGCCCATCGCCTGCTGTGCCAGATTGGCCACCAGTAGCGGCACCTTCTTGCGCTTGCGCTTCTGCTCGGCAAAATCCAGCAGGTTCTGGCTTTCCGCGGCGAAGCCGACGCAGAACGGCGCCGCCGGCAGGCCGGCCACGGTGGCGAGGATGTCCGGGTTTTCTTCCAGCTCGATCACCGGTACCGCGTCACCCTTCTTCAGCTTGTGCTCGCTGCGGTTCTTCACCCGGTAGTCGGCTACCGCCGCCACGCTGATGAATACATCGCTGCGGCCAACCTCGGCCAGCACCGCCTGGTACATTTCGCTGGCAGTCTGCACCGGCAGCAGGCGCACGTTCACCGGCGGGGTGAGGGCGGTGGGGCCGGATACCAGGGTGACCTCGGCGCCGGCATCGCGGCAGGCGCGCGCCAGTGCGTAGCCCATCTTGCCGGAGCTGATGTTGGTGATGCCGCGCACGGCGTCGATCGGCTCGAAGGTGGGGCCGGCGGTGAGCAGCACCTGCTTGCCGGCCAGTACTTTTTCATCGAAATAGCCCTGCAGCAGCTCGAACACTTCCTCCGGCTCCAGCATGCGCCCCGGGCCGGTTTCGCCGCAGGCCTGCACGCCATGTGCCGGCCCCCACACCTGCACGCCATCGGCCTGCAGCTGGGCGATGTTGCGCAGATTGGGCGGGTTGTCCCACATCTGGCGGTTCATCGCCGGCACCACCACCAGCGGGCAGGTACGCGCGGCGGCCATGGTGGAGATCAGGTCGTCGCAGGCGCCATGCGCCAGCTTGAAGATGCAGTCGGCGCTGGCCGGCACGATCACGAATACATCGGCGCGGCGCGACATCTCGATGTGCGCCATGGCGTTGTCCGGGCGGCTGTCCCACACATCGTGGTACACCGCGTGGCCGGACAGCGCCTGGAAGGTGAGCGGCGTCACGAAACGGGTGGCGTTCTCGCTCATCACCACTTCCACGCGGTGGCCGGCCTTCACCAGCAGCCGGGTCAGCTCCGCCGCCTTGTAGGCGGCTACGCCGCCGGTAATGCCCAGAAGAATGTTTTTTTGCGCCATGCCTGTCTCGCGCTGCAGCCGGAAATCATCGAATCGGAATTGTAACGGATGCATCCGGGCGCGTCCGGTTCTGATTGATAATCGATTAGTTATACGTCATTAAAATTCTGTTAGAAACCATGCTATAGCCAAGAATAGGGAGTCCGCCATGTCGATACTGCAATGGCCGCAGGGCGAGCGGCCGCGGGAGAAGCTGTTGCAACGCGGCCCGCAGGTATTGTCGGATGCCGAACTGCTGGCGATTTTCCTGCGCACCGGCGTGCGCGGCAGCTCGGCGGTGGACATGGCGCGGCAGCTGTTGCAGCGCTTTGGCAGCCTGGGCCGGCTGCTGGCGGCCAGCGCCGACGAGCTGGGCCGCTGCAGCGGCATGGGGCCGGCCAAGTATGCGCAGTTCGCCGCGGTGAAGGAGCTGGCGCGGCGGCTGCTGGCCGAGGATCTGCGGCTGGATGATGCGCTGGACAACCCGGAGGCGGTGCGCCACTACCTGCGGCTGGCGATAGGCAGCCAGCAGGTGGAAGTCTTCCTGGTGCTGTTCCTGACGGCACAAAACTGCCTGCTGGCAGTCGAAGAACTAGCAAGGGGCACATTAACGGAAACGCGGGTGTACCCGCGGGAGGTGGCAAGACGGGCGTTGCAGCACAATGCAAGTGCGGTCATCGTGGCGCACAATCATCCGTCCGGTGTGGCCGAGCCATCGGCTGCCGACCGGGCGCTGACCGCTACGCTCAAGCAGGCATTGCAGCTGGTCGATATAAGGTTACTGGATCATTTTGTGGTGACAGGTGCCCACGCCGAGTCGCTGGCAGAACGCGGTTGGGTGTAGGGTGTGTTCAACGGTTGGTGAACAGGCAGCGCATGCCGGCAGTTGGCCGGCAAGCTCTGGATGAACCCCAGGCCATCCGACTGGCCGCAAGAAGGAGGGAAGCATCATGAACATCCTGCAGTTGCTCAACCAGTCCGATTACATCCAGATCAACAACCAGCTGATCAAGCCGGAATTCATGTATGCGTCCGAGGATTTCGCCGAGGACGACGACGTGGCGGTGGAAGCGCAACTGGACGGTGCCGAACTGGTACTGACCGTGGCCGACCTGGAGGACGCCACCCCGTTGGCCGATGGCGCATACTGGCTGGAAAGCGTGGGCTACCTGCGCTTCCTGAGTCGCCAGGCGCTGCACTGAATATCGTTTTTTAGCTACCCACAAGGCCGCCGCAAGGCGGCCTTGTGCTGTTGGAGCATGTTCACGGTCTGCTGTGCGTCGGCGATACAGCGTTAAAAACGGTCTTGCCCTGGCTTGCAAGATCGTGAACATGTTCTTGGCAGCACAAGCTTGAGCCGGTTGCCGGCTGGCCGGATAATCGCAGGCCGCATTTTTACAGCGCGCTTTTCATGGGGCGGACAACAATGAGCAAAGTCGTGGTGGTAGGCAGCATCAATATGGACCTGGTGGCGGTGGCCGGGCGCTTTCCCGCGCCGGGCGAGACCATACTTGGCGAGCGCTTTGTTACCGTGCCGGGCGGCAAGGGCGCCAACCAGGCGGTGGCGGCCAGCCGGCTGGGGGCCGAGGTCAGCATGGTGGGCAAGGTGGGCCGCGATGGTTTTGGCGACCAGCTGCTGGCGGTGCTGCAGCGCGAAGGCGTGGACACCCGCCACGTTGGCCGCAGCGAAGTGGCCAGCGGTGTGGCGATGATCACCGTCAGCGGCGGCGAGAACAGCATCGTGGTGGTGCCGGGCGCCAACCATGCGCTGCTGCCGGCCGACATCGCCGCCGCCGAGGCAGAGCTGGCGGCCGCCGACGTGATCCTGACCCAGCTGGAGATTCCGCTGGACACCGTGCGCGCGGTGCTGGACATCGCCGCCCGCCACGGCGTGCCGGTGATCCTCAACCCGGCGCCGGCGCAGCCACTGCCGGCCGATCTGCTGCAGCAATGCGCGCTGATCACCCCAAACGAGCACGAGCTGGCTACCGTGCTGGGCCGTCCGGGCGAGGGCATGGCCACGCTGCTGCCGCTATTGCCGGGCAAGGTAGTGATGACCCATGGCAGCAACGGCGCCTGGCATGCGCGTGCCGACGGCTCGCTGCATCACCAGCCGGGCTTTGCCGTGGCGGCGGTGGACAGCACCGGTGCCGGCGATACCTTCAACGGTGCACTGGCGGCCTTTCTGCCACAGGGGCTGGAGCTGGCAATGCGCCACGCCGCCGCAGCCGGCGCGTTGTCGGTGACCCGCCTGGGCGCGCAGGCCGGCATGCCGCAGCGCAGCGAATTGCAGGCCTTCATGGGCGCTTGATCTGGCGCAAGTTGGCCGCAAAACCCTATCGTTAAAATGCCGCTTTCGCATGCCTTGGGCATGGACACGAGCGGGGTCGAGAATGGAAAAGATTCGTGTAGCAATGGTGGGGGCGGGCGAAACCGGCACTCCGCTGTTGCAGCAGTTGCTGGCAGCCGATTTTGTCGAGCTGGTGGGCGTGGCCGAGCTCAATCTCGGCGTACCAGGGGTGGCGCTGGCGCGCGAGCATGGCGTGCCGGTGACCGACAACTTCATTGAACTGGCGGAGCAGGGCGAGCGGGTGGACATCATCATCGACCTCACCGGCTCACGCAAAGTGCGCGAGGATCTGCGCCGCTTCATGCAGTTCGCCGGCAACACCCATACCGTGATCATGCACGAGCGCATTGCGCTGCTGCTGATGTCGCTGTCGGCCGGCAAACTGGTGGCCACCCGCCACGAGGGCATGGACTACTGATTGCCCGTGTCACGGCCGGTTCGCGACTGGCTGGCCGTTACTTGCAAGGAGGATTTTCATCCTCCTTTTTTCATGCCTGTCCGGCCCTGGCCTTGCGGCCAACCTTATGCGCTACTAAGCAAAACCGCGTTTCTTCAACGCCAGGTACATCATGCCGGCGGTAATGGCATCGTTCAGCGCATCGTGGCGCGGCAGCGCCGGCACGCCCAGCTCATCCACCAGCGTGGCCAGGCGCAGGTCGATGTGGCTGTCCGGCTGCTGGCGGATCTTGTAGTCGTAGAAGCGCCCGGAGATCTCTATCTGGCGGTTGGGCAGGCCGATGCCGGCGAGTTCGCGCACGTACTTGTTCAGCACCGCCACGTCGTATTCCAGGTAGTAGCCGACCAGCGGCCGCCCGCCGATGAAGGCCAGCAGCTGCGATACCGCCTCGCGCGGTGACAGCCCTTCCGACACGTCGCGCGGGCGCAGGCCGTGGATCTTCACGCTGCCGGCATCCGGGCGCCGTTCCGGCTTCACCAGCACGTAGAACGATTCGCTGCTGAGGATGCGCTGGCCGCGAATCTTCACCGCGCCGATCGACAGCAGCTCGGCCTCCTTCACGTTCAGGCTGGTGGTTTCGCAATCCACGCTCACCAGCTCGCTGTCGTCTTCCTGCAGCAGGTAGGCGAAGGCCGGGTTTTTCAGCCGCCAGCGCGCCAGCTGCCGTTTCATGGCCGCCGGGATCATGCCATCGCTCCCAGGCGGAAGTGGTGGCGCAGATAGGCCTTGAAGCGTTTCACCAGTGCCAGCGCGTCCTTCAGCAGATCGCGCTCCAGCGTGGACAGCCGCTCCGGGTACAGCAGGTTGCTGGCGGCGCGGCCATCGGCCAGCTCCGCCAGGCCGTGGCTCAGGCGCAGGCCGAGCAGGAAGGACAGCGCCTCGCCCACGTCGTTGGCCAGCTCGCGTTCCAGCACGCCACGGTCGGCCAGCTGCTGCAGGCGGTCGAAGGTGTTGCAGGCGCTCACGCCGTGGCGCAGGGCCAGTGCGCGGATGCCGTGCACGATGGGAAAGATGCCGCCTTTCTTGATGTCCAGCGTGGCGGCGCCATCCTTCTCGCGGGTCAGCAGCTGGGCGAAGAAGCCCAGCGGGGTGTCGAATTGTTCGATGGCGCGGGCAAAGCGGGCGTAGAAGCTTTCGTCGTCGGACAGCAGGCTGGCCAGGTACTGCCGGCACTGCAGCAGCAGCGCAGGGTCGCCGGCCACCGCCTCGGCATCCACGAAAATCGCCAGGTTCATCAGCGTGTCGCCATCGGGGGTGATGACCCAGTGGTACAGCTGGTCGCGCATCGCCTGCTCGTGGCGGCACCATTGCGGGCTGCTCAGCATGATGCCGCCGGGGCAGGGCGGGTAGCCGAAGCGTGCCAGCGTGTCGCTGAACCGGCTGCAGGCAGTGGCGATGTCCGGGTGCTCGAAGCCATCGCGGATCAGCAGCGCGTTGTCCTGGTCGGTCTTGAGAATCTGCTCGCCGCGGCCTTCCGAGCCCATTACCAGCAGGCAGCTGTTGGCCACCAGTTCCGGCGGGGCGATCAGCTGCCAGGCGCGTTCGAACAGCCGCGCGTTCAGCGCCTGCACCAGGCGCCCCAACTGCGGCGCCTTCACGCCGTGGCTGGAGAGGATGCTTACCAGACGGGTGATCTGCTCGGCGATCTGGGCCAGCTCGTCCAGCGTTTCGGCACGGTCCAGCCGCTGGGCGATCAGGTGCGAGTGGTTGGAGAAGTAGGACAGGATGTCCACCTGCGCCAGGATGCCCACTGGCTCGCCGTGATCCATCACCACCAGGCGGCGGATGTTGCGCTGGGTCATGGTGAGCAGGGCGTTGAACAGGAAGTCGTCGATGTCCACGGTGATCAGGTTGAAGTGGCAGACCCGGTGCAGCGCGGTGCTGGATGGCGTGTCGCTGAGGATGATGTCGCGGAAGTCGGTGGTGGTGAACATGCCGAGCTGTTCGCCGTGGCGCACCAGGATGGATTTGCTCTTGCGCTGCTTCATCAGCCGCGCGGCATCCAGGATGCTGTCGTTGCCGTCGGCGAACACCGGCAGCCGCGAGCAGGCGTCGCGCACGGTGGCGGTGAGCAGGGTCTGCAGCTCGCGGTTGCCGGATTCACGCGCCATGGCACCGAATTTCTGCGAGATGCTGGCAAAGAAATAGGCGCCAAAGGCGGGGTTGCTTTCGGTGAGCGCCAGTATGGTGGCGCGTGGCAGCGCGAACACCAGGGCCTCCTCGTGCACCACGAAGCGGGTGGCGCTCTGGCCGGACACCATGGAGCGGGCGTCGAAGGAGTCGCGCTGCTTGTACACCGCGATCACCTCGTCGTCCGCCATCTCGCGCACCACGCCCTTGATGACCACGTACAGCGCGTCCACCGGCTGGCCGGGGGCGAGGATCAGCTCCTCATCATCGAAGAACACGATGTCGGCGGCGTTTTCCAGCGTTTGCTGCTCGGCATTGCTCAGGTGGGTGAAGGGCGGATGGGAGAAGTCGAAACGGGACATGCTGGCACTCCGTGAGAGTCACGCTTCCAGCATAAACGCCCCGCGGCCGCCACGGCCACGTTGGCCGCAGCGGCAGCACTCAGTCTTGCGCTGGATCAGCTTTTGCTGCGGCATCCGTGTCGCAGCCGCCGGTGTCGACGCGGCGGGTGGGCGTGCTGCCCTGGCTGTGCAGCAGCGGCAGGCCGCCCTGGAACAGCATCAGCTCGCCGTCGCGCAGCGGCGTCCAGTATTCATTGTCGGTCAGCGGTATGGTGGCGATGATCGCCACGCGGTCGCGCGGCGTGGTGACGGTGGAGAAATCCACCGTCACGTCGTCGTCCACCAGGTGGGCGGTGGGGAACGGTGCCTGGCGCACGATGTAGTGCAGGCGGGTGGAGCAGTGCACGAACATCCAGTCGCCATTGGACAGCATGAAATTGCACACGCCGTGCTCGCGCAGCTCGGCGGCCAGCGCCTCCACTGCGGTGAACAGTTCCTGCAGCGTGGGCTGCTGGCACCAGCGCTGGCGCAGGGTTTCCAGCAGGTGGCAGAAGGCGCGTTCCGAGTCGGTGCTGCCCACCGGCTGGTAGTAGCAGCCGGGCGCCGGGTGGAAGTCCACCAGGTTGCCGTTGTGGGCGAAGATCCAGTACTGGCCCCAGATCTCGCGCTGGAACGGGTGGCAGTTGGTCAGGTTCACCTCGCCCTGGGTGGCCTTGCGGATATGGGCGATGACGTTTTCCGACTTGATCGGGTACTGGCGAACCAGGCTGGCCACCGGCGAATCGGCGGCCGGCTTGTCGTCGAGGAACAGCCGCACGCCGCGGCCTTCGAAAAAGGCGATGCCCCAGCCGTCGGCATGGTGGTCGGTAAGGCCGCCACGGCGGTGGAAGCCTTCAAAGGAAAACAGGATGTCGGTGGGCGTATTGCAGTTCATGCCCAGCAGCTGGCACATGGGGTATTCCGTTACGGATGCGAGTCAGGTCATTTTTTCACGAACTGCCGCCGCGGCCAAGGTTGGCCGCATGGCGGGGGCGGGCGATAATGACGGCGGGACACTTGCAGTTTATCGCCACAGCCCCTATCTATGGCGTTTGCACGCGTTACGGGAGCCCGTCATGACCACCATAGTCGTTGTCTGCAAGGACGGCCAGGTCGCCATTGCGGCCGATACCCAGACCACGTTCAGCGACGAGCACAAGCTGCTGGCCGGCTACGATGTGTTCCACGACAAGATCTTCCGCATCGGCGACAACTACCTGGCCATCGCCGGCTCCGCCGCGCACGACCTGGTGCTGCAGTCGGCGCTGAAGGGGCTGAAGTCGCGCGATCTGTCCAGCCGTGCCGGGCTGTTCGAGACCTTTCGCAAGATCCATCCCAAGCTGAAGGATCACTTCTTCCTGCGCCCGGAAGAGGACGAGGAAGATCCGTACGAATCCAGCCAGATGATGGTGCTGGTGGCCAACGCCCACGGCATCTTCGGGGTGTTCCCGATGCGCGAGGTGTACCAGTTCGCCCGCTACTGGGCGATAGGCTCCGGCCGCAAGTTCGCCATGGGCGCCATGCAGGTGCTGTACGACAGCCCGCTGACGGCAGCGCAGATCGCCGAGCGCGCGGTACAGGCCGCCTGCGAGTTCGATGCCAGCTCCTCGCTGCCGCTGACGCTTTATTCGATATCCAACGACAAGGACAAGCATTCATGAGCCAACACGACAATCTGCAACGCTTCCTGTTCGACGGTGCGCCGGTACGCGGCGCGCTGGTGCGCATGGACGGCGCCTGGCAGCAGGTGCTGGCGCGTCACGACTACCCGCCGGCCATTCGCCAGGTACTGGGCCAGATGCTGGCGGCCAGCAGCCTGCTGGCGGCCAACCTCAAGTTCGACGGCACGCTGATCATGCAGTTGCACGGCAAGGGCGCGCTGCGCCTGGCGGTGGCCGAGTGCACCAACGAGCGCACCGTGCGCGCCACCGCGCGCTACGATGCCCACATCCACGACGCGCCGCTGGCCGAGCTGCTGGGCGAGGGCGGCACCTGTGTGCTGACGCTGGAGCCCAAGGACGGCGAGCCGTGGCAGGGCATCGTGGCGCTGGAGGGCGACAGCATCGCCGCCATGCTGCAGCACTATATGCAGCGCTCCGAGCAGCTGGACAGCCGCCTGATCCTGGCCTGCAATGACGAAACCGCCGCCGGCCTGCTGCTGCAGCGCCTGCCGGACGGCCACGGCGACCCGGACGCCTGGCAGCACCTGACCGTGCTGGCCGACACCCTGCGCCCGGACGAGCTGCTGGGCCTGCCGGCGCACGACATCCTGCATCGCCTGTACCACGAGGAAACCGTGCGCGTGTTCGAGCCGCAGGCGGTGAGCTTCGCCTGCAACTGCAGCGAGGAGCGCGTGGGCGAGATGCTCAAGCTGCTGGGCGGCCAGGAAGTGGCCGAGGTGGTGCTGGAGCAGGGCTCCATCGAGGTAGGTTGCGAGTACTGCGGCCAACGTTACGTGTTCGACGAGGACGACGTGAACCAGCTGTTCGGCATGGACGTGATCGGCGCCATGCGCAGCGAGGCGCCGCGCCACTGAGCATCAGCTGCTGGCTGACGAACAACAAGGGCCGCTTGCGCGGCCCTTGTCTTTTGTGGCGGTGAATCCGACTGGTAGGGCGGAAGCCCGGTAAACCGGGCGTTCCGACAGTCAGGCACAAGGTTGGCCGCATGGGGGCTCCTCCTCGATGCTTGTGGCGGAACGCCCCGCTGGGGCTTCCTCCCTACTGCCGGCGGCTGGATCACGACTCGTTCAGCACGCTTTCGATCTCCTTGATGTGTGCCTGGTGGCGTTCGATACGCTCGCCGACCGGCGGGCCCTTGAAGGTCTTGCGCACCCCCAGCACGAACCAGAAGAACATCAGCACCACCAGCAGGGCGATGGTGATGTACAGCACCTTTTCATTGGGCGGCTGCATGCCGACAAAGGCCAGTACGCCGCCACCCAGCGTGGCCAGCAGGGCGATGGGCTTGGACGCGGCGCCCAGGCTGAACGGCCCCTTGTGGGTCCAGCTGCGGCCTTCGGCAAAGAAACCGGCGGCGGTGGGCAGCACATAGGAGATGTACAGCAGCACGGCGCAGGCGGTGGACAGCACCAGGAAGGCATCGCCGTACAGCGTGGCGGCAATGGCCAGAATGGCCGATACCCAGATGGCCAGCACCGGGGTGCGGTGTGTCGCGTGCACCTGCTTGAGCTGGTGCGAGAACGGCAGGCCGCCATCACGGGCGAAGGCATACATCATGCGCGAGGTGGAGGTCAGGCAGGCCAGGCCGCACAGGTAGTTGCACAGGAAAATGCTGATGCCGAGCGCGGCCTTGAGCGGTGCCGGCAGCGTGCTCAGCAGCAGGTCGAGGAAGCCCATGCCGGATTTCACCCCGGCCGCCATGTCCGGCATTACCAGCACGAAGGTGCAGATCATGATGTAGCCGAACAGCGCCGACCACAGTACCGAGCGGATGATGCCCTTGGGCACGTTGTGCGCGGCATGCTGGGTTTCTTCCGAGGTGTGGGCGGAAGCGTCATAGCCGGTCAGCGTGTACACGGTGAGCAGCAGGCCGGCGAGGAACACCATCACGCTGTTGTCCATCTTCGGCCAGGCACTGCCATCGGCACCGGTGTAGTTGGTGAACTGGACCAGGCGGGAGAAGTCCAGCGGGCCCTTGGCGTAGACCAGCAGCGACACGGTCAGCACGGTGGATACCGCAAAGATCAGGTAGCCGGAGATGTCGGTCAGCTTGCTGGTGATCTTGATGCCCATGTGGTTCAGCCAGGCCTGGGACAGGGTGATGCCGCCGATGAACAGCGTCTGCTCGGTCCAGGTGAGCTTGTCCGGGTTGATACCCAGCAGCGGGGCGACCAGGGTCTTGAAGAACGGGTCGTACACGCCGAAGTTCACCGAAGCCACCACGAAGATCAGCCCCAGCAGGTTGATCCAGGCGGTTACCCAGCCCAGCCCCTTGCCGCCGAGGATGGACGCCCAGTGGTACAGGCCGCCCGCGGTGGGATAGGCGGAGGCGATCTGCGCCATGGCCGCGGCCACGATGGCGGCGAACAGCGCGCCCACCGGCCAGCCGATGCCGATGGCGGCGCCGCCGCCGGCGCTCAGGCCGGAGGGAAACGCGGTGATGCCGCCGGCCAGGATACAGATGATGGAAAAGGAAATGGCAAAGTTGGAAAAGCCGCTCATGCGCCGGGACAATTCCTGCGCATAACCCATGCTGTGTAACAGTTTCTCGTCCTCGCTCACTGGCGGGTTTTCGTGCTGAACTGGGTTCATGATCATCCTCTATTAGTGTTGACTGACACTGACTGGACTGCACTTTTTGATACTACTTCTCCCTTTTACTGCTCTTTGCCGCCGACTCGGCTCCCGGTGTGCGTCGTGCCGCCTGCACGCCTGGCATCGAGGCGTACCGGTACGGGCTGCTGCCCGGCTTTGTCCACAGCATTGATTACTGTCCGGCATCGGATCAGGCGGCATGGCCGCCTGATCCGCCCGTTGCTTGACGCCGGACTGGCGCGCCCATTGCCTGCGGCGCGCCCGGTACTGCCGACAGGTTGGCCGCAAGCCACCTGTTCTGCTGTGTGCCTCGAAAAACGCCAGCTTTCGTCGCGATACTGCGTTGCTCACGAAAAATTTCTCCTTACATATCAAACATATGCTGCGTAGAAATTTTCCGTTCGCGCCTTGTCTCACTTAGAAATCAGGGTTTTTCGAGGCACCCTGCTGTTGCCTTCAACGCGCCATGTGTTCGGCGCTCATGCGCACCAGGTGGTCGAACAGCGCCTGCTGGTGAGCATCGTCCGCCGCGGTGATTTCCGGATGCCACTGCACCGCGGTCAGCTGCGGGTTGCCCTGCAGCTCCACCGCCTCGATCACCCCGTCCGGCGCCCAGGCCACCGGCACCAGACCTTCGCCCAGCTGATCGATGGCCTGGTGATGCCAGGATGCCGACTCGCTGCGCTCGCCTAGCAGCCCGGCCAGGCAGCTGCCGGCCGCCACGCGAATGGCGTGGGGTATCGGGTCGCGCGGCGGGGCGCGGTGCAGGGTGTCCTCGCCCACCACGTCCGGCAGGTGCAGGTGCAGGGTGCCACCCAGCACGGTGTTCACCAGCTGCAGGCCGCGGCAGATCGCCAGCGTCGGCAGCCGGCTTGCCAGCACGGCGCGGGTCAGCGCCAGCTCGGTGTCGTCGCGCGCCGGGTTGAGGTTGTAGATGGTGGGGTGGTCGCCGCCGTCGTAGCGGGCAGGCTCGATATCGCCGCCGCCGATCAGCACCACGCCGTCCAGTCGCGCCAGCCAGGCATCCACCATGTCGGCGCCGACATGCGGCAGCAGCACCGGCGCGCCACCGGCACGCACCACCGCCTGCACATACAGCTCGGGCGTGTGCGGGCCGTGGCCGGGGCCGGGCGGGTAGGTGGTCAGGCCAATCACCGGTTTAGCCATGGACTTTGCCCTCGCAGGCGGCCAGGAAGATGGCCGCATAATCATCGGCAGACAGCGGCAGCGGGTTGCCACCGTCACTCGGGTCCTGCTTGGCGTCATGACCGATCAGCGCGGCGTGCTCGCTGCCGATGCCGATCTCGGCCAGGCTGTGGGCAATGCCCAGCTTGGCGCGCAGCTGCAGGATCCAGTTCAGGAAGCCGCTGAAGCTGGCGTCGGCCAGGCCGATGTAGCGGGCAGCGGCCTCGATGCGCTCCTCGATGGCCGGGCGGTTCTTCACCAGCACATAGGGCAGCAGGATGGCGTTGGCCAGGCCGTGGTGGGTGTCGAAGTGGGCGCCTATCGGGTGCGCCAGTGCATGCACGCCGCCCAGGCCCTTCTGGAAGGCGGTGGCGCCCATGATCGAGGCGGCCAGCATGTGCGAGCGCGCTTCCACGTTGTTGCCGTTGTTGCAGGCGGCTTCCAGCCAGTCGTGCACCAGGCGCATGCCTTCCAGCGCCACGCCCTGGGCGATGGGGTGGTAGAACGGCGAACAGTACGCTTCCAGGTTGTGCACGAAGGCATCAATGCCGGTGGCGGCGGTGAGGTGGCGCGGCAGGCCGCAGGTGAGTTCCGGGTCGGCCAGCACCAGCTTGGGCAGCATGGACGGGTGGAAGATGATGACCTTGCGATGGCCGTTCTCGTCGATGATCAGCGAGGCGCGGCCAACTTCGGAGCCGGTGCCGGCGGTGGTGGGCACCGCGATGGTGGGCGCCACGCCGGCCACGTTGACGCGGGTCCAGTTGTCGCCCACGTCTTCGAAGTCCCACA
The DNA here is from genome assembly GCF_900090205.1 of Vogesella sp. LIG4. NCBI lineage: Bacteria > Pseudomonadati > Pseudomonadota > Betaproteobacteria > Neisseriales > Chromobacteriaceae > Vogesella > Vogesella sp. LIG4. The sequence continues at coordinate 2,627,186 of NZ_LT607802.1, forward strand.
GCGGGCGGTCCTGGCCCACCATCAGCGCGATGGCCTTGCCCACGTCCAGTGCGCTGCCGCCGCCGACGGCGATCACGCCGTCATGGCCGCCGGCCTTGTAGGCAGTTACGCCGGCATCCACATCGCGCCCCACCGGGTTGGGGCGCAGATCGCTGAACACGTTGGCCGCAAGGCCGGCGCTGTGCAGGTAGTCCAGCAGGCGCGGGATCAGCGGCAGCTTGGCCAGGCCCGGGTCGGTAACCAGCAGCGGGCGCTTGATGCCCAGCTCGGCACACATGGCCGGCAGTTCGCTGGCGCGGCCGGCGCCGAAACGGATGGCGGTGGGGTAGTTCCAGTTGCCTTTCAGTTGCATGGTGTGTCCTTTGCTGTGCCCGGCCGGCGGCAGCCGGCCGGGGAGGGGGTCAGTCTTTCAGGTGGAAGGATTTGATGCGGGTGAGCTGGCTGTAGCCCAGCACCGACAGCGACACGCCGCGGCCGGTGTCCTTCACCCCGGTCCAGGCCAGGGTCGGGTCCAGGTAGTCGCAGCGGTTCATGAACACGGTGCCGGTTTCCAGCCGCTCGCCCAGGTGGATGGCGGCGTCGCGGTCGGCGGTCCAGATCGAGGCGGTGAGGCCGTAGCGGCTGTCGTTCATCAGCTGCAACGCTTCCTCGTCACCGCTCACCGGCATGATGCCGATCACCGGGCCGAAGCTTTCCTCGCTCATCACCCGCATGCCGTGGTTCACGTTCACCAGCACCTGCGGCGCCAGGTAGGCGGTGTCCAGTGCGTCGGCGCTGAAGTGGCCGGGCGGAATCAGCGCCTGTGCGCCGCGGAAGATGGCTTCGGCCGTTTGCTGGCGCACGAAGGCGGCTGCGCTGGCGCGTACCATCGGGCCGAGGTTGGTGTTGGCATCCAGCGGGTTGCCGAAGCGGTAGCCCTTGGTGAGTTCGACGAAGCCGGCGACGAAATCGTCGTAGTGGCGCTGGTGTACGTAGATGCGCTCGATGCCGCAGCAGGACTGCCCGGAGTTGAAGAAGGCGCCATCCACCAGGTTTTCGATGGCCGACGGCAGGTTGGCGTCGGCACGCACATAGGCCGGGTCCTTGCCACCCAATTCCAGCCCCAGGCCGATGAAGCGCTCGGCGGCGGCGCGCTGCACGGTGCGGCCGGCTTCCACCGAGCCGGTGAAGGCCACGAAGTCGATGTCCTCGCAGGCCACCAGCTGCAGGGTGGCGGCATGGTCCAGGTGCAGGATCTGGAACACGCCGGCCGGCAGCCCGGCGGCCTTGAAGGCCTCGTCGAACAGCTCGGCCACCAGCGGGGTCTGGCTGGAGTGCTTCAGGATCACGGTGTTGCCGGCCACCAGCGCCGGCACGATGGTGTTGATGGCGGTGAGGAAGGGGTAGTTCCACGGCGCCAGCACCAGCACGGTGCCCAGCGGCTCGCGGCGCAGAAAGCGCTCGAAACCGGCCTTGGGCGTCGGGCGCACGTCGGCCAGGCCCTGTTCGGCCAGCTCGATCATGACGCGGGCGCGCTCTTCCAGGCCGCGCACTTCACCTGGCGACTGGCTGATCGGGCGGCCGATCTGGCGGGTGATGGCCTCGGCAATGCGCTCCTTGCGCGCCACCAGCTCGTCCACTGCGCGGCCAACCATCAGCTTGCGTTCGGTGAGGCTGACCTGGCGCCAGCTGCGGCGGGCAAGGTTGGCCGCATCCAGCGTGGCGCGCACGCTGGCGGCATCGTGATAGCTGCGTTGCAGCAGTTCGCTGCCGTCTACCGGGGAAACAACGGAAAAATGCTGGCTCATGTCAGATGATCTCGAAGTAGCGGTTCAATTCCCAATCGGTCACGTGGCGCTGGAACTCGCGTTCCTCCCACTCGCGGGTGGCGGCGAAGTGGTCAACGAAGTCGTCGCCCAGCCAGTCGCGTGCCACGGCGGAATGCTTCAGTGTTTGCGCGGCTTCCCACAGCGAGCGCGGCAGGCGGCGCTCCGGCGGGGCTTCCAGCAGGTAGCCGTTGCCGGTGATGGCGGCATCCGGCTCGATCTCGTGCTCGATGCCGTGCAGGCCGGCGGCCAGCGCGCTGGCCAGTGCCAGGTAGGGGTTGCTGTCGGCGCCCGGCAGCCGGTATTCCACGCGCTGCGATTTGTTGCTGCCCGGAATGGCGCGCAGCGACACGGTGCGGTTGTCGATGCCCCACAGTGCCGAGGTAGGCGCCCAGTAGCCCGGCACCAGGCGGCGGAAGCTGTTGATGGTGGGGGCGGCCAGGCTGGTGATCTGCGGCATCAGCAGCTGCAGGCCGCCAATGAAGTGGCGCATGGTGCGGCTGATGTTGCCGGGCTGGCTCGGGTCGTAGAAGGCGTTGTCGCCGTTGCGGTTCTTCAGCGAGATATGGATGTGGCCGCCCTGGCCGGAGAATTCCTGGTTCCACTTGGCCATGAAGCTGCAGGTGCGGCCCTGCTTCTGCGCCAGCACCTTGGTGAAGGTCTTGAACAGCGCGGCGTTGTCGGCAGCCTGCAGTGCCTTGTCCACGGTCAGCGCGGCTTCCAGCTGGCCGGGGCCGGTTTCCTCGTGGAAGCCTTCCAGCGGCATGTTCATGCTGTCGCACAGCTGCATCAGCCCCTGGTAGAACTCGGTGTTCACCGAATTGCGCAGCACCGAGTAGCCAAAGCCGCCGTGCCCCAGCGGCTTGATGTCGCGGTAACTGCGGGCGAGCATGTCGCTGTTGCTTTCGTCGGCCACCAGGAATTCGTATTCGATACCGGCCATCGGCGCAAAGCCCATGTTGGCCGCACGCTCCAGCACCCGGCGCAGCACGCCGCGCGGACACAGGCTTTCCAGCCGGCCCACCACCTCGCCCTGCACCAGGATCATATTGTCTTCCAGCGGCAGTTCGCGGCAGCTTTCCGGAATGATGCGAACCTGGGCATCGGCATAGCCGCGCTGCCAGCCGGTGAGCTTGGTGTTGTCGTACAGCCTGTCGCCCACGTCCCAGCCGAACACCACGTCGCAGAAGCCGAAGCCGCCGTCCAGTGCGGACAGGAACTTGTCGCGCGACATATACTTGCCGGCCATGACACCGTCGATATCGTACAGACCGACCTTGATCTGCTTCAGATTGCGCTCCTGGATGAGCGTGCGCAGATCGTCTGCGGTTTTTACCTTGTTCGCTTCCATGTATTCCTCTCTCTTTGCCTTTGCCGACGTTCGGGGCGGTTTCTCTACCCTCTGTGAATAGTATTAGACGTTAGAATTTTTTATCGCAAGGTAGAAAATGTAATAAAAATTACGTTGCCTGCCGCGCTGGCTTCGGCCAGACTGTCAGAAGTGCCGCCAATGCTGGATCAATGCCGGAAAAGAGGAGTGCCGATGGGACAAAACCGCTCTGTTGCAGAATTGCTGCGCTCGGGCATGGACACGCTCACGCCTACCGAACGCAAGATCGCCCGCGTATTGCTGGCCAACTACCCGGTGGCCGGGCTAGAGACCATTGCCCAGCTGGCGGCGCGGGTGGAAGTGAGCGGCCCCACCGTGCTGCGGCTGGTGGGCAAGCTGGGTTTCGATAGCTACACCGCCTTCCAGGCGGCGCTGCGTAGCGAGCTGGAAGCGCGGCTGCAGTCGCCGCTGGTACGGCGCGAGGCCGGCATGGCGGCGGAAGGCACCGATTTCCTTGCCGACTTCGTACGGCGCCAGAGCGACTTGATGCAGCAGACTGCGGCCAACGTCAGTGCCGCGGAATTCGACGGGGCGGTGGAATTGCTGGGCGACCCCAAGCGCCGGGTGTGGCTATTGGGCGGGCGGCTTACCGAGCCGCTGGCGGCCTATCTCGCGCATCACCTCAAGGTGGTGCGCGCACAGGTGACGCTGCTGCGTGCACTGCCGGCCAGCTGGGCGGACCACCTGGTGGACATGGACAAGCACGACGTGCTGGTGGTGTTCGACATCCGCCGCTACTGGCGGGAAGCGCAGCGCGTGGCGGAGATGGCGGCGCAGCGCAAGGTGCAGGTGGTGCTGTTCACCGACCAGTGGCTGTCGCCGGTGTCGCGCAGCGCGCGCTTCACCCTGGCGGCACATACCGCCGGCCCGGCCGGCTGGGATGCCAACACGCCGCTGCTGATGTTGATCGACGCGCTGATTGCCGCAGTGAATACCCGCCACTGGGGCAATATCCACCAGCGGCTGCAAGAGCTGGAGCACATGCGCGCGGCGCTGGGCGAGGGCGACTGAGCGCGTTGCTGGATGGGTTCATCCGGCCGGGAATCTGTGGGGAATGCCCCGCGTCGGCAGGCAGCCGGCGCGGGGTATTTCTTTAGCCGGCCAGGCTGGCCAGTACCGCTTCCTGCAGCGCGTCCGGATGCGCGGTCACGCGCAGCACGTGCTGCATGGCCGGGTGCGGCGGGCGATGCACGGCCACGCCTTGTGCCAGCAGCGCCTTCTGTCGCGCCAGTGCGCTGTCGGCATCCGGGTAGACGATGGCCACGAAGTTGGTGTGCGACGGCAGCAGGCTGAGCCCGCGCTGCTGCAGGGCTGCGGCCAACCTTGCGCGCAGCTGCAGGGTGTCGGCGATCAGCCGCTGGCTGCAGGCCGGCTGGTCCAGCGCTGCCACCGCCGCCGCCTGGGCCACGCTGGAGACGGCGAACTGGGTGCGGATCTGGTCGGCCTTGGCGACCCATTCCTCCGGGGCGATGGCATAGCCCACGCGCAGCCCGGCCAGGCCGTGCGCCTTGGACAGGGTGCGCAGCCGTGCCGTGGCCGGCAGCACGCCCTGGCGCTCGCTGTCGGCGCAGAAGTCGATGTAGGCCTCGTCCAGCAGCAGCAGGCAGTCGGCCGGCAGCTGGTCGCGCAGGGTACGGATGGCGTCGGTGTGCAGGAAGGTGCCGGTGGGGTTGTCCGGGTTGGCCAGGTAGAGCAGGGCGGCGCCGTGCTCGCTGGCGGCGCGCGCCAGCGCTGGCAGATCGTTGTGCAGTACGCCTTCGGTTTCGGCATACGGTACCTCGACGATGCGCGCACCCACGCCTTCGGCAAAGTAGCGGAAGGTGGGGTAGGTGCCGGCGGTGCACACCACCACGTCGCCGGGGCTGACACGGGCGCGCAGGAACAGCGCGATCAGGCTGTCGGCGCCGGCATCCACCACCACGTTGGCCGCAGCCACGCCATTGAGCGCGGCGGCACGCTGGCGCACCGCGCCGGCATACGGGTCGGGGTACAGCCGCGCCAGCTCGTACAGTGCTTCGCCCCATTGCTGGCTGACGGTATGTTCGGCCAGCGGCATGCTTTCATTGGAGCCGATGCGGCTGACGATGTTGCGGCCGATCAGCGCTTCCAGCCGTGGCAGGCCGGGAAACGGGTTGGTGATGGTGACATCCTGCAGGTGACGGGCGAAGCGGGTCATGGGGCAATCCGTAAACAGGGGCGGCGCGCCGCCGGGTTGAGCGTTCTGGCGGAAGACTTTACGGGATGGTGGCGGTGCTGGTTATGACGATTGCTCATAAGCAAAGAAGCGCTGCAAGTGTGCGGCCAGCGCCTCCGGCTGCTCCCACTGCAACATATGCCCGGCCTGTTCGATGCTGACTTCCTGCAGCTGCGCAAAGCAGGCGCGGCGCTCGTCCAGCGTGGTGGCAATGCCGCGCGCCAGCGGGGTTTCCACGGCTTCGGCGGCGACCACCCACAGTACCGGCGCACTGATGCGCCGCCAGCAGGCCATGGCTTCTTCCAGCCGGTACAGCACCGGGTTCACCATCTTGTGGCGCGGGTCGGCGCGGTAGCGCAGCGTGCCGTGCAGCTCGCGGCTGAGCGCGGCGGCCATGAATAGCGCGCGCGCCGGGCTGAGCCAGGCATTGCGCCCCTGCAGCTTCTGCGCCAGCTCCGCCAGCCCCTGCAACGGGGCGAAGGCCGGTGGCTGGCGCTTTTCCTTCAGCCAGTTGCCGTAGCGCCCCGGCGCCTCGGCCGGGCGGGAAGGCGCCAGGCCGAAGCCTTCCACCAGCGCCAGTTTCGCCACCCGCTCCGGGCGGATGCCGGCATACAAACCGGCCACCATCGAGCCCATGCTGTGGCCGACAAGGTTGGCCGCAGCGTGCGGGCTGTAGTGTTCCAGCAGCGCATCCAGGTCCGCCAGGTAGTCCGGCGAGTAGTAGCTGCCCTGGTTCCAGGCGCTGTCGCCAAAGCCGCGCCAGTCCGGGGCGATGATCTGCCAGCCGTCGTCCAGCGCATCGACGGTGAACTGGAAGGTGGCAGCGCAATCCATCCAGCCGTGCAGCATGAACAGTGCCGGCGCTGCCGGGTCGCCCCAGCGCCGCACGTGGTAATCGTGGCCGTTCAGTTGCTGTCGCTCGCTGCGTGGCAGGCGGCGGGGCTGGTAAGTCTCGGTCATGGCATTGGCAGGCATTGGCATTCGAATGGCCGTAGTGTACGCAAGCCGGGCGAGCGCTGGCGAGGCTGGGCGGCAGAACAGCGCATTCTCGATTTAGCGGATGGCGCTGCGGTGTGTCCGGGCGACAGCGCACCAAAGAAACACCCCGCCGAAGCGGGGTGTGCCTGAGGCCAGGCCGATCATATCTGGCTGGTGTCCACGTGCTTGAGCAGGGTGGTCAGATCCAGCCCGGTAACGCCTTGCAGCACCACCATGTCCTGCATCTGGTACTTGCCGCCGGCCCCGTCGCGGTCGACGCTGATCACCGTATTGCCGTTCTCCTCGCGCAGGCTCAGGAACTGGTTGGCCGCATCCGGCTGGTAGCCGGTAAGCAAATCGCCGATCTGCAGTTTGTCGCCACCGTCGCCGGGCTTGAAGTCGGTGATGGTGTCCACGGCATTGCCATCGCTGCGCAGCAGCACGTAGGTATCGCTGCCACCGCCACCGGTCAGGGTGTTGTGGCCGGCACCGGCCAGCAGGATGTCATTGCCGCTGCTGCCTTGCAGCGTGTCGTCACCTGCCGTGCCAATGACGGTGCTGCTGTCGGTTTGGCTGGTGTTGACGACACTGTGACCATCCGCGGCGGCGGCGAGCTGGAAGTCGCTGGCCTGGTAGTGGCCGATCAGGCCCAGGCTGGTGGTGTCGCTGCCATTGATGATCAAGAGCTTGCCGCCAATACCGCTGCTGTCGCCGATGTAGTCCAGGCGCAGGCCGTCGTTGTACGCCAGCCCGCCCAGGTCCAGGTGGTCGCCGCTTGCCATGCCGATAATGCGGCCACTGAAGGCATCGGCATGATCCAGCAGCAGGTCGCCATGGCTGCCATTGGCAAAGCTGACGTCAGTGTCTGCCGCCGCCATGAACGCTATGCTGCCGTTGCCGGAAATCAGCGCGCTGCCCTGGCCGCTGACATCCTGCTGCAGTTGCAGCGAGCTGTTGTCCGCCCACAGGTTGCCACTGTTTTCCAGGCTGCTGGCCACCACCATGCCACCGGCGCCGCTGGCGTGCAGCTGGCCGCTGTTGACGATGCTGTTGCCGCCGGTATCCAGCAACAGCGCATGGCTGCCATCCGCCACGATGCTGCCGTGGTTGAGCAGCGTCATCTGCCCGCCGCCCAGCTGGCCGGCGCCGCTGATGGTGTTGTCGACGTTGACCAGGGTGGCGCTGCCGGCGCCGCCGAACACGCTGTTGTGGCTGTCATCGGACAGCAGCAGCTTGCCGCCGCCCTGCAGGGTCACGCTGTCCACCAGCACTTCCAGGCTGGTAGCGCCGCCGCTGGAGGCCAGCACGATGCTGCCACTGTTGTCCACCTCGCCACCCAGCGGCAGGATGGCGCCGTCGGCAATCGTCATCACTCCGTCGTTGTGCAGCACCGGCACCTGGTTGAACAGGAAGTTGGCCGCAAGCAGCAGGCTGACATCCACCCCCAGCAAGGTGATGCTCTGCCCGTTGCCGATGCTGATCACCGCATTGCCGTTGGCATCGTTCGCCAGCTGCAGGTTGGCAATGCTGCCCACGCCGGCAAAGCCGATCAGGTCGATTTTGTCATTGGCCGGGTTGAAGTTGCGGATCATGTTATTGCCCATGGGCTGGGCAAACACGAAGGTATCCGCGGCGCTGGAGCCGGTGAGGTTGTCGTCGCTGGACAGCGCGAAGATCGGCGAACCGGGGGCGTAGGCTTCCACGTTGTCGAGGATGATCGCGCGTCCCTCGCTGCCATCCGCGTTAACCCAGGTTTGCGTAACGGTCAGTACCGCGGCCCCAGCGAAGCCGCTGGGCGTGGTCACGGTCAGCATACCCGGATCGGATATGTACGCGGTCCAGGATCCATTGGCGTTCTTTGTTGCTCCGTCGATGCTCCAGTCTGACGGCACGCCAGTGATCGTGGTTGATACGCCATCGTGCGTGCCCAATGACGGGTCGGCAATGGCCAGACTGATTGGCGTACCGGCTACGCCAGCCGGTGCGGCAACACTGATCGTGACGGTATGAAGGACGCTGCTGGCACTACCATCGCTAACGACCACGTTCACCGTGCGTGCTGCAGTGTTGTGGTTGCCGGTTTTGATGTCGGTGTACTGCACGCCGTCCAGAATCGACTGGTATGTCGCGACGCTCGCGGCCCCGGAAATCGTCAGGGTGTAGACATTGTTGTTCGAGCTGGAGACACCGCTAACCGTGAGTCCGGCTGCCGCAGCCGTGGCTGTCGCATTCAGCGAGAGTATTTCGCGGGCAGCTCCGCTACTGCTGTCAGGGGAGTTGGTTAGCGTAACGGTCATCGACTGCAGGTTCGCGGAGTCGATATCGGTTACCGTCGCTGCAGGGGCGATCAAGATTTGTGACACGCCGGTGGGATAGCTTGCTGTTGTATCGCTACCAGCACTTGCGCCATTCAAGTCAAGCACTGGCGCATCATTGGTGCCGAGGATGCTGACGGTGAGCAGCTGCGTGGTGCCATCGGCGCTGCTGACGGTGATGCTGTCGGTGTAGGTGGTACCGCCCACAAACTCGTCGTGGGCCGAGTTCATGGTGTAGCTCCAGTGCCCGGCGGCATCGATGCTGAACTTGCCGTAGCCGTTGCTGCCGGCCACATTGCTCTGCACCACGAAGCTGGCGGGGCTGTCGACATCACTGATGCTGAGCGTGCCGCTGGTGCTCTGTGCCACATTGCTCTCGGTCAGGGCTGCTGTACTGGTACCGGTGATCACCGCGGCGTCGTTGGTGCCGAGGATGCTGACGGTGAGCAGCTGCGTGGTGCCGTCGGCGCTGCTGACGGTGATGCTGTCGGTGTAGGTGGTGCCGCCCACAAACTCGTCATGGGCCGAGTTCATGGTGTAACTCCAGTGGCCGGCGGCATCGATGCTGAACTTGCCATAGCCGTTGCTGCCGGCCGCATTGCTCTGCGCCACGAAGCTGGCGGGGCTGTCGACATCGCTGATGCTGAGCGTGCCGCTGGTGCTCTGTGCCACATTGCTTTCGGTCAGGCTGGCGCTGCTGGTACCGGTGATCACTGCGGCATCGTTGGTGCCGAGGATGCTGACGGTGAGCAGCTGCGTGGTGCCGTCGGCACTGCTGACGGTGAGCGTGTCGGTGTAGGTGGTGCCGCCCACAAACTCGTCATGGGCCGAGTTCATGGTGTAGCTCCAGTGGCCGGCGGCATCGATGCTGAACTTGCCGTAGCCGTGGTTACCGTCCACGTTGGTCTGCACCACGAAGCTGGCGGGGCTGTCGACATCGCTGATGCTGAGCGTGCCGCTGGTGCTTTGCGCCACATTGCTTTCGGTCAGGCTGGTGCTGCTGGTACCAGTGATCACTGCGGCATCGTTGGTGCCGAGGATGTTGACGGTGAGCAGCTGCGTGGTGCCGTCGGCACTGCTGACGGTGAGCGTGTCGGTGTAGGTGGTGCCGCCCACGAACTCGTCATGGGCCGAGTTCATGGTGTAACTCCAGTGCCCGGCACTATCGATGCTGAACTTGCCGTAGCCGTTGCTGCCGGCCACATTGTTCTGCGCCACGAAGCTGGCGGGGCTGTCGACATCGCTGATGCTGAGCGTGCCGCTGGTGCTTTGCGCCACATTGCTTTCGGTCAGGCTGGCGCTGCTGGTACCGGTGATTACCGCGGCATCATTGGTGCCGAGGATGCTGACGGTGAGTAGCTGCGTGGTGCCGTCGGCGCTGCTGACGGTGATGCTGTCGGTGTAGGTGGTGCCGCCCACAAACTCGTCATGGGCCGAGTTCATGGTGTAACTCCAGTGGCCGGCAGCATCGATGCTGAACTTGCCGTAGCCATTGCTGCCGGCCGCATTGTTCTGCACCACGAAGCTGGCGGGGCTGTCGACATCGCTGATGCTGAGCGTGCCGCTGGTGCTCTGTGCTGCATTGCTTTCGGTCAGGCTGGCACTGCTGGTACCGGTGATCACCGCGGCGTCATTGGTGCCGGTGATGGTGACGCTGACCAGCTGATCGACGTAACCGCCGTGGTTGTCGCTGACGCGGACGGTGAAGCTGTCGCCGAGGGTTTCGCCGGCGCCCAGCGCATCAACCGCGCCGCTGTCGTGCACGGTGTAGTGCCAGGTGCCGTCGGCATCGACCGAAGCGGTGCCGTAGGCGGCCGCAGTGCCCTGCAGCGCAAAGCTGTGGCTGTCGCTGGCATCGACATCGCTGTAGGCGATGACACCGCTGGTGCTCCTGCTGCTGTTGTCGTCGCCTTCCGAGACGCCGCCGCTGGCAGTGGTGTTGGCCGCATCGATCAGCGGGGCGTCGTTGGTGCCGGTGATGGTGACGCTGACCAGCTGGTCGACGAAACCGCCATGGTTGTCGCTGACGCGGACGGTGAAGCTGTCGCCGAGCGTCTCGCCGGCGGCCAGCGCATCGACCGTGCCGCTGTCGCTGACGGTGTAGTGCCAGGTGCCATCGGCATCCACACTGGCGCTGC